>CAVRBK010000001.1:0-9315 GCA_963719025.1 uncultured Gammaproteobacteria bacterium
TCATGGCGCATACCCCCACTCGTTGACAGACTGCAGTTCAAATCCAGATAACGCTCTATTCCCAAAGCGGGTTGATCGAACGTCTGCGAGTTCTCTCCATCGAGGAGCAGCAGTTCGGTGGCGAGACGACTGACCTGCGCCATGTTGTGGCTGACAAAAATAACTGCTCTTTCCTCCATCAGGGCATTGATAACGTCATAGCACTTGGCGCGAAACCCGGCATCGCCAACCGCAAGCACCTCATCGATCAACAACACGTCGGTCTGCAGGTGGGCCGCAACCGCGAATCCCAGGCGGACCCGCATGCCGCTGCTGTAACTGCGCACGGGGGCGTCGACGGCGTCGCCGATGTCGGCAAAGGCCAGGATCTGTTCCAGCTTCGCGTCGACCTCGCGCCGCCCCAGGCCCATCACCGCGCCGTTCACGTAGACGTTTTCCCGCCCGGTCAGGGTTGGGTGGAAACCCGCACCAAGTTCGATCAGACCACCGACCCGGCCACTGACGCTCAGCTGCCCGCTGTCCGGCTTCAACAGGCCGTTGATCATCTTCAGCAGGGTGCTCTTGCCCGCGCCATTAGGGCCGATCAGCCCCAGGCACTGACCGCGGCGCAGTTCGAAATCCAGATCCCTGAGTGCCCAGAACTCCTTGCGGCGCAGATCGCTGTCACGTGCCGAGCGCCCGAACAGTTCCCAGGCTATATCCTGCACGCCGTACCACAGTGAGGCCTTGAGATCGCGGCAGTACTTCTTGCTCAGACCCGTGGCGCGGACCAGTACCTCACCCATGAGTCAGTTCCCCATCCGGCTGATCAGGTGCGGCATCGCCAGGCGGTACAGGACCCATGCCAGCAATCCGGCGAAGGTCGTCGCCAGACCGATCCACAGCACCTGGTCGAAATGGGTGAAGGATTGTCCCAACAGCGCCTGTCGTGCGGAAATCAAGAACGGGCTGACCGGGTTCCAGTCGACCACGACAGAGGCCGGCCATTCCTGTGGCGGCGGGTACACCACCGGGGTCAGGAAGAACCAGAGTGTCGCGATCGTCGAGATGAGGCGGCCGACATCGTGATACAGGATACCGAGCGGGGTCAGCAGGGTGCCCATCGTGAAGCCCAGGGCAATCAGCCCGAACACCAGGAAGGGGGCCAGCAGCAGCGACGAGGTCACCGCGATGTCATACCAGATCAGCACCGGAACCAGGATCAGGAAGCGTACGCACACCTCGAACAGCACCCGCAGCATCGCGGCAAGCAGCAGGGATTCGCGTGGAAAATTGACCTTGACCAGCATCGAGGCCGACTGGCTGACCCCGTTTATCGGCGCGTTCAGCGCACCGACAAAGGCCTCCCACAGCAACAGGCCGCTCAGTACGAACACCGGATACGGGACCCCGGTATCGGCGATCGCCAGTACGCCACGGTCGTTGAGGAAAAACCAGATGACGGTAGAAACGATGGCGGGCAGAAACAGCCACGCATAGCCCAGGTAGGACTGGCGGAACTGTGCCTTGAGATCTCGCAGGAACAGGCGCCAGGCGAGTTCCCGGCCATTGACCAGATCGCGCAGCATATCCGTGACAAAGCCGGCCGGGTTGGCAAGCGTTCGTTGAGCAGAATAGACGCGGGTTTCCATGAATTCGATGATCAGCGACGCGTCGCCCTATACCTGTGTCAGCTGGGACAATGCGCAGCATAGGCGCCCTGTTGTGCGCTGGCCACATTAAACAATGTAGCGCAGGAAGAGCGCTGTCCTTTAACCGCACTGTCAGGAATACTCCGACACAATGAAAAAGGGGGCGCCTAAGCGCCCCCCATTGTCACCCATGCAGCGAAGCTCAGTTGACCTTGGGGTCAAGCTCACCTGACAGGTAACGGTCGGTCATCGCATCCAGGCTCAGCGCCGTGATCTTGGAGGCATTGCCGGCAGTACCGAAAGACTCGTAACGATCTTTGCAGATCTGCTTCATGCCGGCCGTTGCCGCCGCCAGGAACTTGCGCGGATCGAAGTTCGACTTGTTCTCTGCCAGGTGCTTGCGCACCGCGCCGGTAGACGCCATACGCAGATCGGTATCGATGTTGACCTTGCGCACGCCGTGCTTGATGCCCTCCATGATCTCCTCGACCGGCACGCCATAGGTCTGGCCCATGTCGCCACCGTACTCGTTGATGATCGCCAGCCAGTCCTGCGGCACCGAGGAGGAACCGTGCATGACCAGGTGGGTGTTCGGGATGCGCGCATGGATCTCTTTGATGCGATCGATCGCCAGGATGTCACCGGTCGGTGGACGGGTGAACTTGTAGGCGCCGTGCGAGGTACCGATGGCGATAGCCAGGGCATCGACACCGGTCTTCTTGACGAAGTCCGCGGCCTCTTCCGGATCGGTCAGCAGCTGGCTGTGATCCAGCACACCTTCGGCACCGATACCGTCTTCTTCACCGGCCATGCCGGTTTCCAGCGAACCCAGGCAACCCAGCTCACCTTCGACGGACACGCCACAGGCATGGGCCATCTCGACGGTGCGACGGGTCACGTCGACGTTGTACTCGTAGGTGGCCGGGGTCTTGCCATCTTCACCCAGCGAGCCGTCCATCATCACCGAGCTGAAGCCCAGCTGGATCGAACGCTGGCAGATCGCCGGCGAGGTGCCGTGGTCCTGGTGCATACACACCGGGATGTGCGGAAACTCTTCGATCGCCGCCAGGATCAGGTGACGCAGGAACGGCGCACCGGCATAGCTGCGTGCACCGGCCGAGGCCTGCACGATAACCGGGTGAATCGGTCTCGTCAGCCGCTTCCATGATGGCGCGCATCTGCTCGAGGTTGTTGACGTTGAAAGCGGGAACGCCGTAGCCGTGCTCGGCGGCGTGATCCAGCATTTGACGCAGGGAAATCAGTGCCATTGTCTGCTCCTTGTCTGAGAAGTCTTAGTCAAAATTAAAGTCACCGTCGGTCGGGACATGTTCGCCAACGCGCACGATTTTCATCACGTTGGTGCCGCCCGAGACGCCGTTGAGGTCACCCTTGGTGATGATGACCAGATCGTCATCGCGCACCGCGCCGCGACGTTGAAGTTCTTCGATGACCTCGATATTGGCCTGACGCGAATCGATGCCGGGCTCGAGGTCGAAACTGACGGGATACACCCCCCTGAACAGGGTCACTTTTCTACGCGTGGCCACCTGCCCCGTCAAGGCGTAGATCGGAATACCGGACGAAATACGCGACATCCACTTGCGTGGTCGATCCGGATTCCGTCAACGCGGCGATCGCCGTCACACCCAGGTGGTTGCCGGTATACATGGCCGACATGGCGATCGCCTCGTCGATCAGGCCGAACACCGAATGCAGGCGATGGTCGGACTGGCGGGTCTGCGACTGCTTCTCGGCCTCTTTGCAGACCCGATCCATCGCCTCGACCGCCTTGGCCGGGTACTTGCCAGCCGCTGACTCGCCCGACAGCATGACCGCATCGGTACCATCGATGACCGCGTTGGCGACATCGAACACCTCGGCCCGGGTCGGGATCGGGTTCTGGATCATCGATTCCATCATCTGGGTCGCGGTGATCACCACGCAGTTCATCGAACGCGCGGTACTGATCAGGTGCTTCTGTGCCGCAGGCAGTTCCGCGTCACCGATCTCGACCCCGAGATCACCGCGCGCCACCATGATCACGTCGGACGCATCGACGATCTCTTCGATGCAGTCGAGTGCCTCGGCACGCTCGATCTTCGAAACGATGCCACCATGACCGCCGGCCTCGCGCAACAGCTCACGGGTGATATGCACATCATCGGCCGAGCGGACGAAGGAAACGGCGACATAGTCGGCCTCCATGCGCGCGGCAAACAGGATGTCTTCCTTGTCCTTTTCGGTCAGCGCGGGCGCGGACAGTCCACCACCCTGCTTGTTGATGCCCTTGTTGTTCGACAGCGGACCACCAACGACGACCTTGCAGCGCACCTCGGTACCCTGAACCTCGTCGATCCAAAGCACGATATGGCCATCATTGAGCAGCAGGGTGTCGCCGCGCGCGACCTCTTCATGCAGGGTCGGATAGGTAACGCCGACGCGCTCCTGGTTGCCCTTCTCCGACATCCCACGCGGTGTCGAGAATAAAGCGATCGTCAGGGGCGAGTTCAATTTTCCCGTCAACGAACTTACCACAGCGGATCTTTGGCCCCTGCAGATCGATCAGCACACCCACCTGGCGCCCACTGGCACGTGCACGGTTGCGCACCCAGTCGGCCCGACGCTCATGATCTTCGTGCGTGCCGTGCGACATGTTCAGTCGAACAACGTCAACGCCGGCCGCGATGACCTCGTCGAGCACCTTTGGGTCGTCAGTCGCCGGACCCAGTGTAGCTACGATCTTTGTGCGTCTTAGCATCTGCCCTTCTTGCAGGACGATCTATCGCCGTCCCGCTCGTTTTACTCGTTTAATCTGACAGCCCCACCCCTGGGGCTGTCAGACCCGGAAACCGCGAACAATGTTCAGGCTTCCTGCGCTGCCGGGCGGAAAATCCGGCGACAGCGGCGGCATCCCTGGGGATACCCTTGGATCCGTTTCGATAAACGCAAACGATCCTCTACTTTTTGGCTGCCTCTTCGAGCATCGCCACTGCCGGCAGGGTCTTGCCCTCGAGATACTCGAGGAAGGCACCACCCGCGGTCGAAATGTACGACACCTTGTCGTAGATATCGTACTTCTGGATCGCCGCGATGGTGTCGCCGCCACCGGCGAGACTGAAGCCCGGCGCATTGGCAATCGCCATGGACACGGTCTTGGTGCCTTCGCCGAACTGGTCGAACTCGAACACACCGACCGGGCCGTTCCACACGATCGTACCGGCCTTGCTGATGATATCGGCCAGTTCTTTGGCCGAATCCGGGCCGATATCGAAGATCATGTCATCGTCTTCGACGTCGCCAGCGGCCTTCAGCGTCGCCTCGGCGGTCTCGCTGAATTCCTTGCCGCACACCACGTCGGTGGCGATCGGGATATTGGCGCCGCGCGCCTTCATCTTTTCGATCAGCGCCTTGGCGGTATCGACCAGGTCGTCTTCGCACAGCGACTTGCCGACATTGTTGCCCATGGCCTTGAGGAAGGTATTGGCGATACCGCCACCGACCACCAGCTGGTCGACCTTCTCGGACAGCGCCTCGAGCACGGTCAGCTTGGTCGAGACCTTCGAGCCGCCGACGATCGCGACCATCGGGCGGGCCGGCTCGGCCAGCGCCTTGGCCAGGCTGTCCAGTTCGTCGGACAACAACAGGCCGGCACAGGCGATCGGCGCGAACTTGCCGACGCCGTGGGTCGAGGCCTGGGCACGGTGCGCGGTGCCGAAGGCGTCCATCACGAACACATCGCACAGGGCTGCATACTTCTTGGACAGCGCCTCGTCGTCCTTCTTCTCGCCGGCGTTGAAGCGCACGTTTTCGAGCAGGACGACCTCGCCGTCGGCGACGTCGAAGCCACCGTCGATGTAGTCCTTGACCAGGCGCACCGCCTTGCCCAGCTTGGCCGACATGTCGGCGGCGATCGGTGCCATCGAGTTCTCTTCGTCGACCTTGCCCTCTTCCGGGCGGCCGCGGTGCGACATCACCATGACCTTGGCGCCGGCCTTCATGCAGTGCTCAACGGTCGGCATCGACGCGGTGATGCGCGCGTCAGAGGTGACTTTGCCGTCTTTGACCGGCACGTTCAGGTCGGCGCGGATCAGTACGCGCTTGCCGGCGAGATCGAGATCGGTCAGCTTGATGAAAGCCATGATCAACTCCTTGAATATCAGATAATTTCGAGGCTGTTTGGTAAACCACCGGCTTGCACCAGCGGTTTAGCGAACAACCAGAATCCGCGGCCAGGAACGCACCGGCCGCGAATCAAAGCGCTGCTATCAACCGGCGACGTGCTTGGCGAAACGCAGCATGTTGCAGGTGTAGCCGTACTCGTTGTCGTACCAGGACACGACCTTGACGAAGGTCTTGTCCAGCGCGATACCGGCCTCTGAGTCGAAGATCGACGAGTTGCTGTTACCGCGGAAATCGGTCGCAACCACTTTCTCGTCGGTGTAGGCCAGGGTCTCACCGATGCCCGGGGCCTGCGAAGCGGCCTTCATGGCGGCGCAGATCTCGTCGTACGATCGGCTTCCTTTTCCAGCTCGACGGTCAGGTCGACGACCGAGACGTCGGAGGTCGGCACGCGGAACGCCATACCGGTCAGCTTGCCGTTCAGTTCCGGCAGCACAACGCCAACCGCCTTGGCAGCACCGGTCGAGGACGGGATGATGTTCTCCAGGATGCCGCGGCCGCCGCGCCAGTCTTTCATCGACGGGCCGTCAACCGTCTTCTGGGTGGCGGTTGCGGCGTGAACGGTGGTCATCAGGCCACGCTTGATGCCCCAGTTGTCGTTCAGGACCTTGGCAACCGGCGCCAGGCAGTTGGTGGTGCAGGAAGCGGCCGAGATGATGGCCTGACCGGCGTAGGTCTCGTGGTTGACGCCGTAGACGAACATCGGCGTGCCGTCCTTCGACGGTGCCGACATGACAACCTTCTTGGCGCCAGCGTCGATGTGCTTCTGGCAGGTCTCTTCGGTCAGGAAGAAGCCGGTGCACTCGAGGACCAGATCGGCGTTGATGTCACCCCAGGCCAGGTTGGCCGGATCACGCTCGGCGGTCAGGCGGATGGTCTTGCCGTTGACGACCAGGTTGTTGCCGTCGACAGCGATGTCGCCCTTGAAGTTACCGTGTACCGAGTCGTACTTGAGCATGTATGCCAGGTAGTCGGCGTCGAGCAGGTCGTTGATACCGACGACTTCGATGTCGCTGGAGAAATCCTGTGCGATTGCGCGGAATGCCATGCGGCCGATGCGACCGAAGCCGTTGATGCCTACTTTGATAGTCATATTGAGATTCTCCTCAGAGCCTTTTCCACTTGATGGAAATGCTTGAACAACGAGGCGGCCGGTGCGCAATGCGGCACCGGCCGCCTGAATGGGTCTGCTTAGGCGGCGACCTCGTCGATCGCCTTGCCGACGTTGTCAGCGGTGAAGCCGAACAGCTTGAACAGCTCGCCGGCCGGTGCCGATTCGCCGAAGGTGTCGATGCCGATGACCTTGCCGTTGGTGCCAACGTACTTCCACCAGCCATCGGTGACAGCCGCTTCGACAGCGACGCGGGCGGTGACGGCAGCCGGCAGGACCGATTCCTTGTAGGCCGCATCCTGTGCGTCGAACACGCTGGTGCACGGCATCGAGACGACGCGCACCTTCTTGTTGCTGGCCTCGGCGGCCTCGACGGCGATGCCGACCTCGGAACCGGTCGCGATCACGATCACGTCCGGGCGTGCCGTCGCAGTCACGCAGCACGTAGCCGCCGCGGTCGACGTCGGCGATCTGCGCGGCGTCACGCGCCTGGAACGGCAGGCCCTGGCGCGAAAAGATCAGGCAGGTCGGGCCGTCGCTGCTTTTCGACCGCGGCTACGCCATGCGATGGCGGTCTCGACGGTGTCACACGGACGCCAGACATCCATGCGCGGGATCAGGCGCAGGGTCGGGATCTGCTCGACCGCCTGGTGGGTCGGGCCGTCTTCACCCAGGCCGATCGAGTCGTGGGTATAGACGAAGATCGACTGGATCTTCATCAGGGCGGCCATGCGCAGGGCGTTGCGGGCATACTCCGAGAACATCAGGAAGGTCGCACCGAACGGGATGAAGCCGCCGTGCAGTGCGATGCCGTTCATCATCGCGGACATGCCGAACTCACGCACACCGTAGTTGATGTAGTTGGCTGCCGGCTGTAGCCGCACGCATCGGCTTGTAACCCGACCACTCGGTCAGGTTGGAGCATCCCAGGTCGGCCGAGCCACCGAACAACTCGGGCAGCGCCGCGGCAGTAGGCTTCGATCGACGCCAGCGAGGCCTGACGGGTGGCCGGCGACTTCGCCTCTTCGTTGCACTGGGCGACGAAGGCATCGGCCTTGCTCGACCAGTCGGCCGGCAGTTCACCCGCCATGCGACGCGTGAATTCCGCGGCCAGTTCCGGATGGGCGGCTGCGTAGGCAGCAAACTTTTCGTTCCAGGCGGCCTCGGCGGCAGCGCCCTTGTCCTTCGCATCCCAGCCGGCGTAGACGTCGGCCGGCACTTCGAAGGGACCATGGTCCCAACCCAGCGCGGCCTTGGTCAGATTGATCTCTTCGTCGCCCAGCGGCGCGCCGTGACAGGCGTGGCTGCCGGCCTTGTTCGGCGAACCGAAGCCGATGGTGGTCTTGCAGCAGATCATGGTTGGCTTGTCGGTCATCGCCTTGGCGAATTCGAGTGCCTTGGCGATGGCAGCGGAATCATGCCCATCGACGTCGGCGATCACGTGCCAGCCGTAGGATTCGAAACGCTTCGGCGTATCGTCCAAGAACCAGCCTTCGACGTGACCGTCGATCGAGATGCCATTGTCGTCCCAGAAGCAGATCAGCTTGCCCAGGCCGAGGGTACCGGCCAGCGAGCAGGCCTCGTGCGAGATGCCTTCCATCAGGCAGCCGTCACCAAGGAACACATAGGTGTTGTGGTCGACCACGGTGTGGCCGTCCTTGTTGAACTCGGCGGCCAGCGCGCGCTCGGCGATCGCCATGCCGACGGCATTGGTGATGCCCTGACCCAGCGGACCGGTGGTGGTCTCGACGCCGGGCGCGTAACCGTACTCCGGGTGACCCGGGGTCTTGGAGTGCAGCTGGCGGAAGTTCTTCAGATCATCGAGGCTGAGGTCGTAGCCGGTCAGATGCAGGAGAGAGTAAATGAGCATGGAGCCATGGCCATTCGACAACACGAAACGGTCACGATCGGCCCAGTTCGGGTTGGTCGGGTTGTGCTGCATGTGGTCGTTCCACAGCACTTCGGCGATATCCGCCATACCCATCGGGGCGCCGGGATGTCCGGAATTGGCTTTCTGAACGGCGTCCATACTCAACGCACGCACGGCGTTGGCGAGTTCTCTGCGTGAGGACATGAGTCCCTCCTGTCAAAGACTAAGAAATCTCCACCCGCCGGATCGACTGACCGGGGACGAAATGATTCGATCTGGCGGAGCTCGGTAAACAGGCCCAGCTGCTCTGGTTCCGATTTCACCGTCGAGAGGTCGCCGGTCTGCCTCCGACGAATCCTCAGCCCACCGGCCTAAAAAAGGTCGGCTATTCTGACCTAGTCACGCAAAGCGGGGCAAGGAAGGAGTCCCCGAATATTCAAATACACCTATAAACGCAGGAAATCAGCAACGCAGCGCCACATAGGTCAATGAATTTTAACGAATTTTCCAGAGATCAATCGATC
>CAVRBK010000002.1:0-22628 GCA_963719025.1 uncultured Gammaproteobacteria bacterium
TGTATCGACTGCGCCCTGTGCGAGCCCGAATGTCCGGCCGAGGCGATCTTCGCCGAAGACGATGTGCCGGCGGATCAGCAGGCCTTCATCGCCCTGAACGCCGAACTGTGCACCACCTGGCCGGTGATCACCCAGCAGAAAGACCCGCCGGCGGACGCGGCCGACTGGGATGGCAAACCGGACAAACTACCGTTGCTGGAGCGCTGAGGAAGGCCGGCCGACGCCCGAATTGCTACTCAGGCAAGCACCGGGCGGGCCAGGACAAGGCTGACATTGTCCGTACCACCGGCCGCCAGCGCGGCATCCAGCAGCGCCTGCGCCTGCGCCTCGATCTCGCCCTCGGGATCGCGCAGGATCCGCGCGATCTCGCTGTCCGAAATCAGGCCATGCAGGCCGTCGCTACAGATCAAAAAGGTATCGCCCTGTTCGAGCGGGGCATCACTGACATCGACATCGGCCTGGCGTTGCATGCCGAGGCTGCGGGTAAGTACGTTGTCGCGGATCCCGGCCTCACGTGCCTCGCTGCGATTGAGAAACACGCCGTCATCGATCATGCGTTGAATCAGGGAGTGATCGCGGGTGAGCCGACGCATGCGACCGAAGCGGATCCGGTACAGGCGCGAGTCACCGACATGGGCAAAATACACCCGCCTGTTGCGAAATGCGGCGATGACGACGGTCGTCCCCATGCCGCTGAGTTCGGGACGCCTGCCGCACGCATCCAGCAGGGCCTTGTTGGCCACCTCCACCGCATGCCCCACGCGTAGCAGACTGGCCATGGTGTCGGCCTCGGGTTCACCCTGGGCCGCGGTGAGGTCGGCCAGCGCGGCATCAACCGCTATCCTGCTCGCCACCTCGCCCGCTCGGTGCCCGCCCATACCGTCCGCCAGGACCACGACACCGAGTTCGGACTCGACCGCCAGCATGTCCTGGTTGCAGGAACGCACCAGCCCGACGTGCGAACGCGTCGCCAGTTCCAGCGTGTGCACGGTCATGGTCGGTCTCAGCGTCCCCTGATCAAGCCTTTATAACGCGGTATAACCACCCAGGCGCATTGGCTCAGCTGCCGGGTTTGTCAAACCGCTGATCGAGGGCACGACGCAGCTTGTCTGCCGGCACATAGCCGGGCACGACCTCGCCATCTTCGAGCACCAGCGCGGGCGTACCGCTCAGGCGCATCGACTGACCCAGCGCATGGTGCGTGGCGACCGGGTTTTCACACTTGCGCGCAGGCACGTCCTTGCCGGCCTTGGCCATATCCATCGCCGCCTTGCGATCATCGGCACACCATACCGATACCGCCTTGTCGTAAGAATCACTCTCGATCCCGGCGCGTGGATAGAACAGGTAGCGGATACGGATATCCTGCTTGTTGTACTGGTCCATCTCCTGGTGCATGCGGCGGCAGAAACCGCAGTCGATATCGGTAAACACCGTGACCGTGTGCTTCGCATCGTCGGCACCGTAGATCACCATCTGGTCTTCGCCGATCTTTGCTATCGCGGCCATTTTCAGTTCGGACAGACGTTCATCGGTGATCTCGACCCGTGTCTCCAGGTCGATCAGCTTGCCCTGGAACAGGTAGCGACCATCCGCGGTGACGTACACCACACGGCTGTCGAAGGTAAGCTCGTACAGATTGTCGATCGGCGTGGTGCGGATGGTGTCCGGCAGCAGGCCCGGCAACAACACGCGCAGCGAGTTACGGATCTTCTGTTCAGTGGGTTGGTCGACATCGACCGACTCGGCGGAGGCAGCGCCGGCGAGCAGCACCAGCGAACAGAATACGACGATAAGTTTTTTCATGATATGCGGTTTAATCCCGAAAATTGATGTACTGCAGCGGCAGGCCGAAATCCGCCTTGCGAAGCAACGCGATCACGCTTTGCAGGTCATTGCGGCTCTTGCCGCTGACCCGAACCTGGTCACCCTGAATCTGGGCCTGCACCTTGATCTTGCTGGCCTTGATGTCCTTGACGATGCGACGTGCGATATCGGTGTCCACACCCTGCCGGATGGTGACCGTCTGGCGTGCCCGGTTGAGCGAGATCTCCGCATCGGCAATATCCAGACAGCCGATATCGACCGAACGTTTGACCAGTTTCTTCTGCAGAATATCCATCATCTGCTGCAACTGGAACTCCGACTCGGCGCTCAGCAGCACGGCTGAACCCTCAAGCGAGAACTCAACGTCGGTGCCCTTGAAATCAAATCGTGTGCCGACCTCGCGGGTGGCCTGATCGGTCGCATTGCGGACTTCCTGCATATCGACCTCGGAAACAACATCAAACGACGGCATCAAACAACTCCAAAACGTGACCGCGCAAGGCTATCACAGCACCCATTGGGAGTTGCGCCCAAATCGGCGCTAACGCGCTCATCGGCGGAGGTACCGGGGTACTTGAGGCTTCAATTCGTCATCCCAGCGCCAACGCCGTCATCCCCGGATCAACCGCGCGGATGGTGTCGCTGGTGCAACGACTGCAGGCGTTCGCGCGCCACATGGGTATAGATCTGCGTGGTCGACAGCGAGCTGTGTCCGAGCAACAACTGCACCACCCGCAGGTCGGCGCCGTGATTCACCAGATGGGTCGCAAAGGCATGCCTGACGGTGTGCGGTGACAGGGCCTGGGTGATCCCGGCAGCCCGCGCATGCTTTTTTATAAGGTACCAGAAGGCCTGGCGGGTCATCGCCCCGCCCCGCCGGGTCGGGAACAGGGCCTCGCTCGGTCGCCCCGACAAAAGCTCGGGACGGGCTTGCGCAACGAATTTTCCAACCCAGCGCACCGCCTCGTCACCAAGCGGCACCAGACGTTCCTTGCCGCCTTTGCCAATCACCCGCACCAGTCCCTGGGCCAGGCTGAGCTGATCGGGCTGCAGGCTGATCAGCTCCGAAACCCGCAGGCCGGTGGCGTACAACACCTCGAGCATCGCGCGATCTCGCAGCCCTTCCGCGGTATCCAGCAACGGGGCATCGAGCAGGGCATCCACCTCGTTCTCGCTCAGCGACTTCGGCAACGGTCGGCCGAGCCGCGGTGCCTCGATCTGCGCGGTCGGATCGCGCGCCGTCAGGTTCTCGCGCAGGGCCCACTGGTAAAACTGGCGCAATGTGGACAGACGACGGGCGCTGGTGCGCGGCCGCACCCCCTGGTCAACGGCCGCGGCCAGGTAGGCCAGCAACTCGTTGCGCCGTGCCTCGAGCAGCGGGTGATGGTCGTTGGACTGCAGCCAGCGCGCGCAATGCCTGAGATCTGATTGATACGAGCTGAGGGTATTGACCGATAGCCCGCGTTCCATCCAGACCGCGTCGGCAAAACGCTCGATCAACTGGACCTCGGGTTCGCTGATTGCAGCGGGATCCGTACTCACTTCCCATCCTCGACAAAGGCAGAAACCGTTTGACTGACACCCGTCAGCCGCGCGCGCGCCGCGTGAAAGTCAGGCGGCAGCATCGCGGGGCGTCCACGGTGGCACTCGATCAGAACGCGTGCAAGGATAACCCGAGCGAATTGGAAACCGGGGTAAGGCGTGCGCGATCGCTTGGTCGACCTGTTAAGGATGCTGGAGCGGGAAATGCGCCTGCAGGGCCGCTGGGAGGAGCACCCCCCGGCCCCTGCCGCCCTGCAGAGCACCCAACCGTTCGCCATCGACACCCTGGCCTTCGATCAATGGCTGCAGTGGATCTTTGTGCCGAAACTGCAGGAACTGGTCACCCAGCAGTTGCCGCTACCGGGCCAATGCGCGGTGCAGGCCATGGCCGAAGAGACCTATGGCGATGATAATCCGGGCACGCAAGGCATCATCCTGCTCATCGCCCAGATCGACACCCTGCTGACTCGCCAGGGCCGCAATCTGAACTGATGTTTTTTCCACATTCCCTGTGGAAAACTCTGTTAACAACATGGAGAGATTGACGCACAGACCGCATGGTAACGTAGGGGTCATCAGATTGACCAAAAAGTAACCAAAAGCCTTTTTCGCTATATTTATCAAAACATTACAAAGCCTTACTAAAGTAGGACCTGCTAAAGCAGCGGCAACTGGGCCAAATTTTCCACCGCACACCCTGCCTGTGCATAATCACTTTCTTATTTACCCCGTGACGATGCACAAATAGCCCATGCAGACAAGCAAATATCCCTTCTGGAAACACAAATCTCTCAAGGAAATGACCCCCGAGGAATGGGAATCCCTGTGCGACGGCTGCGCCAAATGCTGCCTGTACCGCCTCGAGGACGAAGACACCCAGGAGGTGCACTTCACCAATGTGCATTGCCGCCTGCTCAACACCGCCACCGGACGCTGCACCGACTACCCCAACCGCTCCGCCCGCGTGCTCGACTGCGTCACCATCACGCCAGCCGTCCTCGAGGACCCTTACTGGCTTCCGCAGAGCTGCGCCTACCGCCTGCTCGCCGAGGGCAAGGACCTGCCCTCGTGGCATCCATTGATCAGCGGTGATCCGCAGAGCGTTGTCCAGGCCGGCCAGCGCATGTGCAACCGGACCATCTGTGAGGACGATGCCGACGAGCTGGAAAACCACCTGGTCGACTGGATAAAGTAACCCGCCGCCGAGGACCGATCCGCCGTGCCCGAGTACGACACACTGTTTGAATTTCTTGAAAAAACCGGCGCGCGCGTGCACGCCTACGACCTCGGCCGCCGGGTCAGTCGCCTGGGTCGGGAAACCTTTATAGGCTTCGAGAAGGCACGCCAGCCCTACCCGCTGCCAATGCAGCGCAAGGCCTGGTTCGGCCTGGTCCAACTCGCCGAGGAACCCGCAGACGAACCGGTCATCTGGTTTCTCCGCCTCGACCTCGACGAGCAGGGCCTGCTGGTACAGGCCGAACGCGACTACCTGCTCAAGCGCCTGCTGGAATCGGCGCAGGCTCGCTCAAGCGGCGCCGACCCACAGTTCTTCCTGCAGGACAATCCCTACGCCTTCAGCCCGCGAGACGACCGCATGGCCCTGTTCCACGCCCTGCTCAGCGTCGAGCTTGACCGGCCCGCGTCGCGCTATTACGCCCACGCGCTCGACTATTTCCGCGGCACCCCCGGCTGGGACCAGTGGTC
This sequence comes from uncultured Gammaproteobacteria bacterium, assembly GCA_963719025.1. Taxonomy (GTDB): domain Bacteria; phylum Pseudomonadota; class Gammaproteobacteria; order Chromatiales; family Chromatiaceae; genus Thiosocius. The sequence goes on from CAVRBK010000002.1 coordinate 5,074, forward strand.
GTTCGTCGGTTACCAGGGCATTGCCGACGTCGCCTGTCGTCACGCCGACGAACCGCTCAGCACGGCGATCAGCCGGTTACCCAAAGAGCCACTGGTAGCGCTGTGCCATTGCCTGGAAAGCCGCCGCCTGTCTGCCAACCTGGCGGACGCACTGCGCGACCGACTGGACCAGGCCCTGAGCACCGAAGAAACCGACATCAGCCTGCTGGCCGCCCTGATCCGCGCCTTTTCCGGCGACCTTGGCGACGACCGCACGACTGCGCTGTTCGGCCGTGTGCTCGAGCACGGCAGCGCCAGCAGCATCGAGATCCTCGCGGCCCTCTCCGGGCGGACCTGGGAACTGTTACGGCAGGGTGATCTGCTCAACCGGTACCTCGAGCGCCTGGCCGGTAACGACCATGGACAGGACGCCTTCACCCATTGCGTCAGCGACCTGCTCAGCCTGCCCGAACTGGCCGGCGATGTACGCCAGGCGCTGCGCGACCCGACCCAATCCGACGCGGTGCGCGAGGCGTTTGGACGCATGCTCGCGGGCAACGCCGATACCTGATCGGCACAGGCGGTTCGCCAACGCCGACAGCACAACGTCAAAAATACGCCGCAGCAGGCCGCCCCCCGAACAGCGCGCTTAAACGATTGACTAAAAACCGAAAACCCCTACCCTGTTCGGCGATTCAAAATAACTAAAGACATCGACAGAGGGTTCCCCATGGCAACGCGCACTACCAAGCTCCTATTCCTGGCGACAGCGTTAGCGCTGTCCTTTGCACCCGCTCACGCCACCAACGGGTATTCGCCAACCGGATTCGGCACCGCGAACAAGGGACTGGCGGGAGCCGGCGTCGCCCTGCCCCAGGATACCCTCGCGGGTGCGACCAACCCCGCCGGCATGGTGCACCTGGGTGACCGCTTCGACGTTGGCGCCGCGCTCTTCGCCCCGGATCGTGGTTTCACCGCCGACAACAACGCCGGGCCACCACCAGCGGGGAGCGTGCCGCCCGGCACCTACGACAGTGCCAACGATATCTTCCTGATCCCCCACGCCGGCTGGAACCACCAGCTGGACGCGAACAGCAGTATCGGTGTCCTGCTCGGTGCCAACGGCGGCATGAATACCGAATACGGCACCGATGTCTGGCGCAATTTCAACTTCGGCAGCAACATCGCGTCGAGCCCGACCGGCATCGACTTTGCACAACTGTTCGTCGGCGTGCCCTACGCGGTGAAGATCGCCGAGCGGCATTCGCTCGGAATCATGCCGATCGTGGCCGTGCAGCGTTTCAAGGCAGAAGGCCTCGAGCCCTTTCAGCGATTGTCCACCCACCAAAACAGAGTAACCAACAACGGCTATGACTATTCCTGGGGCTACGGCCTGAGGATCGGCTGGCTGGGTGAGATCACCGATCGTCTTTCGGTTGGTGCGTCCGCACAGTCGCGTCTGTACATGCAGCCATTCGACAAGTACGAAGGGTTGTTTGCCGAGCAGGGTGATTTCGATGTGCCACCGACCATCGCGCTGGGCCTGAGCTTCAAGGTACGGCCCGACCTCACTCTGGTCGTCGACTGGCAACGGATCTTCTATGGCGACGTCAAGTCGATCAGCAACCCCAACGATACGGTTCTCGCCCCCGGCACCTTCCTCGGTTCGGACAAGGGGCTCGGCTTCGGTTGGAACGATATCGACATCATCAAGATCGGCGCCCAGTGGGAGTACAGTCCGAAACTGACCCTGCGCGCCGGCATCAGCCATGCCAGCCAGTTGTTCGACAACGGCGAGGCGCTGTTCAACGTACTCGCCCCCGCCACCGTGCGCACCCACGCGAGTCTCGGCATGACCTATCGGCTGGACAGCGCGGACGCGATCTCACTGGCCTACACGCGGGCGTTCAAGGAGACGATCTCGGGCAAGAATCCGAATTTCACCGGCAGCCAGACCGGCGACGTGCACATGGACCAGCACGAACTGGAGATCAGCTGGAGCAGGCAGTTCGACTGAGCAGACCTCACGGGTTTTACGGACGAGACCCGACCGCCGGGCAGTGATCTTCAGCTGGCCGGCGGGCGCCCAACGCCCCGTCAGGCGATAAACCGCGTCAGCAGGGCCATCGGATCGACACCTTCGGGCAGCTGCACCTGAACCTCCCAGCCCCCCCCGGGTGCCTCGTCCAGCGGTTCACCGTGTTTATCCCGCATGGCCTCGAGACGGAAGCGCGCGTTACCCCGCGGAGACACGAGTTCCATCTCGTCGCCGACGCGGAACTTGTTCTTGACCAGCAACTGCGACAGTCCGGTCGCCGGATCCCTCCCGGTCACCTCGGCCACGAACTGGGAGCGGGTACTGCTGGATGCACCCTGTCGATAGCTCTGCATCTCGTCGCTTTCGTGGCGCTGGAAGAATCCATCGGTGTAACCGCGGTTCGAGAGGTTCTCCAGCTCGGACAGCAGTCCAGGGTCGAACGGCCTGCCCGACACCGCGTTGTCGATCGCCTGCCGATACACCTGCGTGGTGCGCGCGGTGTAGTAGTGTGATTTGGTTCGCCCCTCGATCTTCAGGCAGTCGATACCGATCTCGGCCAGGCGCTGCACATGTTCCACCGCGCGCAGATCACGCGAGTTCATGATGTAGGTGCCGTGCTCGTCCTCGAAGATCGGCATGAACTCGCCCGGCCGACCACGCTCTTCGAGGTAGTAGACCTCGTCGGCCTTCGGGTGGCGCTTGATCTCGGATACCGGCACCTCGGCCACGGCATCCAGATCCTCGCGCGCGATCTTGTAGTCCCAGCGACAGGAATTGGTACAGGTTCCCTGGTTCGCATCGCGATGATTGAAATAACCGGACAACAGGCAGCGACCGGAATAGGCAATGCACAGCGCGCCGTGGACGAACACCTCGATCTCCATGTCCGGACAGGCCTGGCGGATCTCCGCGACCTCGTCGAGCGACAACTCGCGCGACAGGATCACCCGGCTAAGCCCCACCGACTGCCAGAATTTCACCCCGGCGGCGTTGACCGTATTGGCCTGTACCGACAGATGTATCGGCATCTCCGGCCAGCGCTCGCGCACCAGCATGATCAGGCCCGGATCGGCCATGATCAGCGCGTCCGGGCGCATCTCGATCACCGGCGCGATGTCGTCGACGAAGGTCTTCAGCTTCGCGCCATGCGGCATCACGTTGGTTGCGACGAAGAACTGCTTGCCGAGGCGACGCGCCTCGTCGATCCCGATACGCAGGTTGTCCTCGAGAAAATCGTTGTTGCGCACCCGCAGGCTGTAACGCGGCATGCCGGCGTACACCGCATCCGCACCGTAGGCATAGGCGTAGCGCATATTGCGCAGGGTACCGGCAGGGGCAAGCAACTCAGGGACTTTCATGGCGAATAACCGTGGGCAGAAGTCAGGCTGGGATTATGTCGCAATTCGCCACCCGGGCGAAAACCGGGATATGGCGGTAATCAATAAAGTGCGCGACTGCGAAGCAGCACAATAGCAACCAACAGCAACAGCAAGCCCATCCAGATGACGTTGTAAAAGGTCGTCGACTGCCGTGCCTTCTCCCGCTCGTGCCAGGTGCGGGGTGCCACCCCTTTGAAGATAAAGACAATCTTGGCGGCAACGATCACGCAGACGACATTGACCGCCAGCAACAGCATGGCGCCCAGTGCCAGCTGGTGATGACCGGCTCCGAGCAACATCCCCAGGGTCGCGGTCGGGGGCAGCAGGGCCACCGCCACCATGACACCGACCAGCGTGGTCGAAAGCCCGGTGGTCAGCGACAATACCGCCGCCGCCCCAGAGGCCAGCGCCAGCGCCACACCGTCGAGGCCGACATCGGTGCGCGACAGGATCTCGGCACTGGCAATCAACATCTCGCCGCGGCCAATATCCACCGGCCACAGGATACCGATCATCAATGACACCAGGAATGCCAGGCCAAGCCCGCTGATCGCCGTCCTGAATGCCGACCACACCAGCTTCGGGTCTCCCAGCGATGACCCAAACGCCAGTGCAATAATCGGCCCCAGCAATGGGGCGATCACCATCGCACCGATCACCACCGCGATGTTGTCCTCGATCAGGCCGATCGCCGCGACCACGGTCGAAAGAAAGGCCAGCAGCAGGTAGTTGCTGTCGATCCGTGCGCCCTTCTCGATCTGGCTGTACAGCTCCTCGCGGGTGGCCTGTGTCTCCTTCGCACCGTCTTCCTGTTCGCGTGGCAAAACCGTGTCGACCGGAAGCACCACGATCCGCGCGTCTTCGCTGCTGCCTAGAATATGCTGCAGTGCATCCATAACCGGTTGACGTGCCGCATCGTTGACCAGCATGCGGAAGGCGCGTCGCCCATCCTCGGCCTGGGCGCCCCACCAGTAGTCGGTGACCTCGTGATGGTCTGCGATACCGGCAAGCGTATCGCTGTAACCGGCATCGGCGATGATCTCGATCAGGCGCATGCGACAGTTTCTCTCGCGGCTATGGGAGGTATTGAGACGCGATTCTAACCTGACATCAGCATGCAGGCGGGACGCTCGACTGGCGCCCCTTGGGAAAGCATGGACAGCGGATCAGGCAACGGCGGGGAAACCGGGGCGCGCCCTCGTGCACAGCCGGGCCGGTCTGGCCGAGCGATAGACCCGACGACTCAAGATGGCGCGTGTCGTTCAGACACGCGCGAAAGCCGGCCTGGGGCTAGGCGATGGACTGGTAGTACAGGTTCTGCGGATGCTTGGCCTCGGCGAAGAAGTACCAGCGCTCGGCCAGCAGACCGATGTACTGCACCGCGAAGGCGAGGATCGGCAGGTAGGTCGACTCCAGCGCATTCGAGGCCCCCAGCAGGGCGACCGGCACCAGGAACACCGTAATCATGAAAAACGCCTTGATCAGGCGGAGGACAATGTCGCTCTTGCCATGGAAAAACTCGCGCGTGTTGAACGAGCCACCCATGAAGCCCATGGATTTCTGCTTGATGTTGGTATGGCGAACACCGATGGCGCTGCGCAACGTCGATTTGTGCTTGATCCGGCCGTTGCGATAGATCGCGAAGCCGCGCGTGATCGCCGCCAGCACGGTGAACGACACTGCCCAGGCGCCGAAGAACCCGACCAGGTGCACCTGGGTCCAGGCAGAAAACGCGGCGGCCAGGGTAAAGCCGGAGGCCAGGCCGAACAGGATGAAATTGGCCACGGTCAACGGGCTGTGCCATTCCTGCAGGAAACGTACGCTGGCATAGATCATCGCCGTACTCACATACAGGACCAACGACGTCACCGCACCTATCACGCCAAGCAGCAGACTGGGATCGACCGGGATCTGTCCCTTGATGACGAACATCGGCTCGGTCAATTCGAGGTAGTGCGCGAGGCCGTAGAAAAACACCAGTCCCATGAAGGCCGGCAGTGCGATCAGTTCGCGCGACAGCCACGAGGTGCGCCACTGGGTGACGCCACGCCAGGCGCGGGTAAGAAAGTAACTCGGCTTACCGAGGTGAAATACCGCGGCAACGAGGCCGAGCAGCAGCAGCACCATCGCCACGAAGCTGCCCATGGCATAAAAAGTGACACTGTCCTGCGGTTCGAGCAGGTTGGCCAGCGAATACACCTGACCGGTCACCAGCGCCATGAACAGGCCCTGCCCTGCGCCGATCAGCGTGGTCAGAAAGATTACGGAAAATGCAGGATGCATAACTTACTCCAGGCCCATGACCATTGATCAGAACGACACGTCGTCGAGGGTATCGCCCTCGGCCGCCGGCAGCGGCGCCTCTTTGCTGAGCGGATTGTCCGCGCGCTCAAGTTCGTCGTCGAAGATCTGAATACGGGTTTTGCGACGTGGCAGATAATGGTTGGCCGGTTGGGTACCCCACTCCGGCATCAACTGGTAACCGCCGTTCTCGTGAATCGCGATAGACACCTCGGTACTCGGATCATGCACATCACCGAACAGCCGCGCACTGGTCGGACAGGCCAGCACACAGGCCGGCTTGCGTTCGCTTTCCGGCAGACTCTGGTCGGTGACCCGATCGATACACAGGGTGCATTTCTTCATCACCTTCTGTTTCTCGTCGAGCTCGCGAGCGCCGTAGGGGCAGGCCCAGGAGCAATATTTGCACCCGATGCATTTGTCGTAATCGACCAGCACCACGCCGTCGGCCTCACGCTTGTAAGAGGCCCCGGTCGGGCACACCGGCACGCAGGGCGGCTCTTCACAGTGCAGGCAGCTCTTCGGAAAGTGCACCGTCTCGGTGTTCGGAAACTCACCAACCTCGAACGTCTGTACGCGGTTGAAGAAGGTACCGGTCGGATCGGCGTCGTATGGCCGCTGGTCGACCATGGAACCGGCCCACCCGGAGGTGTTCCATTCCTTGCACGAAGTCACGCAGGCGTGACAGCCCACGCAGACGTTCAGATCAATTACCAATGCGAGTTGTGTCATTTCGAATTCTCTCTTTGGACCCAAAGGTCACAAGGAAACGCACGCAGCCGTCGTCGACTCGTTGAAAATGCCTGCGTGCCCTGCGCTCCTCCGCGTTCTCTGCGTCCTTAGGTGTTCTTCACTCGATACCCGTCTTGCGGCGGAACATGCCGGCGAAATACGCCTGCCACTTGCCGCGCTTGCCATCCTGCCCCGGTACACGTCGTTGCGGACGGAACTGCGGGAAGGTCGCATTGGGTTCGCTGTCGTCGGCCTTGTAGACCTTCACCCGCACATCGAACCACGCCGCCTGGCCGGTCACCGGATCCGAGTTGGACAGGTGATCGCCAGCCTCACTGGGCGGCAGTTCCTCGGCGATGATGTGGTTGAGCAGGAAGCCCTTCTGCGACTCGTTGGCCTTGGGATGCAGTCCCCAGGCGCCCGCTGCCTTGCCGATCGCGTTCCAGGTCCAGACCGTGCCGGGCTCGACCGATTCGGAGAAGCGCGCCATGCAGCGCACCTTGCCGTGCGGAGACTCGCACCACACCCAGTCACCGTCTTCAAAACCGTTCGCCGCACCCACCTTGGGGCTGAGGAACAGGTAGTTATGGGTATGGATCTGCCGCAGCCAGGCATTCTGGCTGTCCCAGGAGTGGTACATCGCCATCGGACGCTGGGTGAGCGCATTCAGCGGGTACTCGTGGGTATCGATCAACTCCGATTCGAGGGTCTCATGATAGAAGGGCAGCGGATCGAAATAGGTCTCGACACGCTTGGCCAGGTGCGCCGGCGGCTGCTTGCCGGGACGCTTGCCCTGCGCGGCCAGGCGAAACTTCTGCAGCACCTCGGAGTACAGGTGCACATTGATCGGCTCGGCATAGCGCGTCATGCCATGGGCACGCGCCCACTCCAGGTAACCCTTGTTCCAGTTACGCATGTACTGGTAAGACTTGGGCAAGACGTAATGGAACACGCAGTTGTTCTTGGCGTACATCTCCCACTGGCGCGGGTTCGGCTCGCCCTTGAGGAACTTCTCGCCACCCTTGCCGCGCCAGCCCGACAGGAAGCCGATACCCGAGCCCGGTGAGGTTTCGAAGTTGACGACGAAATCCGGGTAGTCACGAAACTTGCGCGTGCCATCTTCGGTGACGAAGGCCGGCAGGCCGAGACGGGTACCGATCTCGATCAGTACATCCTGGAACGGCTTGCAGTCACCTTTCGGCGCCACCACCGGCACACGTACCGAATCGCAGGGACCGTCGAACTCGGAGATCGGCCGATCCAGCATGGACAAGGCGTCGTGACGCTCAAGATAGGTGGTATCCGGCAGCACCAGGTCGGCGAACGCGACGGTCTCGGACTGGAAGGCATCGCAGACGATGATGTACGGGATCTTGTATTCGCCGTCCTCATCCTTGTCGACCAGCATCTCGCGCACCTTGGCGGTGTTCATCGACGAGTTCCAGGCCATGTTCGCCATGAACAGCAGCAGGGTGTCGATCTTGTACGGATCGCCGCGCCATGCATTGGTGATCACGTTGTGCATCAGGCCGTGCACCGACAACGGGTATTCCCAGGAGAACGCCTTGTCGAGGCGCACCGGCTTGCCGTCGTCGTCGACGAACAGGTCGTTCGGATCGGCCGGCCAGCCCAGCGGCATACCGTCGAGCGGGGTGTTCGGCTGCACACCGTCGGGGCTGTTCGGCGGCTTCGGGCACGGCGGGATCGGACGCGGGAACGGCGCCTTGTGACGGAAGCCGCCCGGGCGGTCGATCGTACCCAGCAGGGTCATCAGCACGGCGAGTGCGCGGATGGTCTGGAAACCGTTGGAGTGCGCGGCCAGGCCACGCATCGAATGGAAGGCCACCGGGCTGCCGCTTACGGTGTCGTGATCGCGGCCCCAGACATCGGTCCACTGGATCGGCAGTTCGATCTTCTGGTCGCGCGCGGTCACACCCATCTCGTGGGCCAGGCGCTTGATCGTCTCGACCGGGATACCGGTGATGCCGGCCGCCCACTCGGGGGTGTATTCCTCGACCCGTTCCTTGAGCATCTGGAACGCGGTCTTGACCGGCTTGCCTTCGACCTCGTAACTGCCGAGCAGGAACGGATCGCAGCCCTCGCAACGCACGTCGACCGGGCCGTTGGTCTTGCGATCCCACCACAGCTTGTTCTGCGGATCGAAACAACCCTCTTCCACCGGCTTCTCGGTACGGATGAACATGCCGTAGTCATCCGATGCCGCATCCAGATTGATCAACTCGGCGGCGTTGGTGTAGTCGACCAGGAAGTCGCGATCGTACAGACCCTGCTTGATCAGCTCGTGGGTGATCGCCAGCATCAGCGCGCCGTCGGTGCCCGGCTTGATCGGCACCCATTCATCGGCGATCGCCGAGTAACCGGTGCGCACCGGGTTGACCGAGATGAAGCGGCCACCGCGACGCTTGAACTTCGCGATCGCGATCTTCAGCGGGTTGGAGTGGTGGTCTTCGGCGGTGCCGATCATCACGAACAGCTTGGCGCGATCGAGGTCGGGGCCACCAAACTCCCAGAACGAGCCGCCGATGGTGTAGATCATGCCGGCGGCCATGTTGACCGAACAGAAACCGCCATGCGCCGCGTAGTTCGGCGTGCCGAACTGCTTGGCGAACATGCCGGTCAGGGCCTGCATCTGGTCGCGCCCGGTGAACAGGGCGAACTTCTTGGGATCTTCGGCGCGCAGCTTGCTCAGCCGCTCTTCCATGATCTTGAACGCCTGATCCCAGGAGATCTCCTCGAAATCAGACTCGCCGCGCGCCGCGCCGACCCGGCGCATCAGGGGCTTGGTCAGGCGTGCCGGCGAGTACTGCTTCATGATGCCGGAGGCACCCTTGGCGCAGATCACCCCCTTGTTCAGCGGGTGATCAGGATTGCCCTCGATGTAGCGAACCTCGCCATCACGCAGGGTGACGCGGATACCGCAACGGCAGGCACACATGTAGCAGGTCGTGTTCTTGACCTCTTTCCTGCCTGTCTCGGAGTCATCGTGCAGAACGGGATCCAACATACCCTAAGCCCTTGTTTTATGACCTGTTCAGGTTCTTTTATGAATACAGACTAACATTCTAATATTCGCTGTGACTAATATCAATGTGCGAACAACCAAAAGTCTCTCGCTCAATTGGCGATGATGGCCCATCGGCCTGTTGAAAATACAGGAGAATGCTCAATAAGACAGAGGTTTAGGGAAGCGAGCCGGACAGTACCCTTACCCGGGCCATTGAAATACGCCAGGGCGCTGCTCAGTACTGAAACTTGCGGGTCACCTGGTAGCCATGCTGATCCGGCTTCCAGCCCCAGAAATACGCCTGCAGGTCACGCACCGCCTCGAGTTCGGCATCGCTGTACGAACGCGCGCTGAAGCCGCAGCCCATGGCCGAGCGCGCCTTGTTCCGGGTATCTTTGAACTCACTGCGAATCACGATCACGTAGGCGTGATCCAGGCTGCTCATGTTCTGCGCATGGCGCACGTCGAGGTGACGGTCATAGTCTGCGAAGCCCTTACCGCGCAGCTCTTCCTCGGCCGCTTCCTGCGCCTCGACCGGATGCGTCTTGCCGTAGTGAAGGGCGTAGTCGAGGGTCCTGCCGTGATACTTGGCCATGACACAGGCGGCCCCTCCGGCGGACGCCAGTGGCGCGAAACCGAGCAATCCTGCCAAACACCACAACCGTATCCGCATCTTTCGATCCCGCCCCTGCCTGTTCACCAGGACATCGGGCGAACGGCCTGATTCTTTAACCGGCGGCATCCCCAGGCCGATCAGCCGCCGCCCTTGTGAAAGCCGCGATCGAAACGCAGCAGGAAGGCCTCGGAACGCTCGGTTGAGGACGGCAGATCGATCGACACGCCAAGCACCGGCAGGCTGAGCGCGCCGATACGGCGGTCCGGCCGGGCCGCGATGGCTATGCATGCCACCGGGTTGCCGGCGGCATCGGCGACCACCCACTCGTGGGGCCCCCCGCTGAGCTGCCAGTCGCGCATCGCCAGTGGCAGGGTGCGGTTGAACTCGGCGACGGAATAACCCATCTCGCGGTGGATCACCGGCATCGCATCGGGCTCAGCCGCCAGCGACGGGTGGCCACACGGCGATTACGTCACCCTCGCTGAGCAGTGCGTCATCGCGTTCCTCGCAATACAGGAAGACGCCATTGCGCAGCACCAGGTGGGCCTTTTCGCGTGGCACCCGGTACTGGTCGAGAAACGCATTCACGCTGGTGCCCTCGGGCACCTGGGTGCGAAAGCGGTGCCGGTCGGCCTCCGGCGGCAGGTATTGCATCAACGAGGCATACAATTCGAGTTGCACCCACACGGCTTCAGATCACCTGCGTGGTGGCCATGTAGGCCTCCATCAGGCGCGTCGGGTCACGTTGCAGCCGCGCCTTCCACGCCCCCAGCGGGGTGCGGCGCTGGATCAGGCCACGCAACACACCGACGTGCTGCGACAGGCCGACCGCGTTGGCGCCGATCAGTCGGTCGCCATCGAACTGCAGCGACAGGTAGCGGTAATCGTCGGGTGCATACAGCTCGGCATGATCACCACCCTCGACGCCCTGCCACTGACCAAACGAGCAGGACAGCAGGCCCAGCGTGTCGAGCACGTTCATGTTCATCGAACCCTCGTACTCGGCCGCATGGCCACTCATATTCAATGCCGCCAGGTGGCCGTGATCGGTGGCGGTCGGCTGGATCGCGTGCACCGCGTACTCGCCGGTGCAGAAGTCCAGGCCCTGTGCCACGTCGCCCGCCGCGTAGACGTGCTCGGCACTGGTCCGGAACTGCCGGTCGATCAGGATGCCCTGGTCGATCTTGATACCACTGCCGTCGAGAAAGCCGATGTTGGGACGCACCCCGGTTGCGGTGATCACCAGGTCGGCCTCGACATGCGTGCCATCGACCAGCTGCACACCGGTCGCATCGATCGCCTCGACGCCTATGCCGGTGTGCACGGTCACACCCTTGTCCTCGCACCAGCGCTTGAGCAGGCCACCGGCGGCCGGCCCCATCATGCGCGGCACCATGCGCTCGCCCTGTTCGATCACCGTCAGCTCGACGCCGCGCATGCCCAGGGCCTCGAGGATGATACTGCCGATGAAACCGGCACCGATCAGCGCCACCGAGCTGCCGGAGTCGGCCCGCGCCTGGATGCGGCGGGCATCGTCCAGGGTCCAGCAACTGCTCACGTTCGGCCCGTCGATGCCCGGCAGAGGCGGCGACGCCGGAGAGGATCCGGTCGCGATCAGCAGACGGTCGTATGACAGGGTATCGCCGTTGTCCAACGTTACCTGGTGCGCGGCCGGATCGATCCGTGTCACCTGCGCCTGCATCACCTCGATACCCATCGCCTGGAAGTGATCGGCCTTGGTGCGCAGGTAGGTACCCTCTTCTTCGATGTTCTTCATCAGCAGGTAGGGGATCGCCATGCGCGAATACGGCGGTTCGGGTTCGTCGCCGACGATCCGGATGCCGGCATCGGGGTCGAGCTTGCGCAGCGATTCGGCGGCGTTCACGCCGGCCGGACCGGCGCCGATAATCAGGTGCTGCATGCCTAGTCTCTCCGCGAAGAATGGCCACCGCGGGCATCGAACGCCGCGGTGGCCCTCAGCTCAGGGTCAGATCCCGAAACGCGAGCGCGTCTCGGGGGTGATCTGCCCGTCAGCGGTCCAGCCGCGCAGCTCGTAGTACTCCGGCAGCATCTTGTCGAGATCGTTGACCCGGCCCTTGCGCCGGGCCGACATTGGCCGCATCCTTGAGCAGGCGCTTCGGCAGGGTGTCCTGGTCGGCGGTCATGCCGGCACGCATGTTGAAGTCGCGCTCCAGGTTCCAGATGCGCTCGCCGACCTCGAGCATGCGGTCGACGCTCCAGTCGCCCTCGCAGGCCGCGTCGACCTGCGGCGCGATGTTCTCCATGCTCCAGGCGAAGGTGGTGAACACGCACAGCCCGGCCGAGTCGACCGCCGCGGTCGCGTCCTGGAACGCCTTGACCAGTTCGGCCTTGCCCTCGGTGACCAGCGGGTCGGTCTTGACCGGGATGCCGAGCACCTCGGACGCCACGGTGTAGCCGCGCAGGTGACAGGCGCCGCGGTTGGACGTGGCATAGGCCAGGCCCATGCCCTGGATGCCGCGCGGATCGTAGGCCGGGAACTCCTGGCCCTTGACCGTCATCGACAGCTCCGGGATGCCGTACTTCTCGCACAGGCGCTTCGAACCCAGGCCGATGTCCTTGCCGAAGCCCTCGCCGTGCGCGGTCAGCTCGGCCATCTTGACCAGCGCCGCGTGCCGCCGAACTTCAGCTCGATGCCGCCGGTCTGCTCCGTGGTGATGGCCCCATCCTCGAACAGCTCCATCGCCGCCGCGACGGTCGCGCCGAACGAGATCGGGTCGATGCCGTCCTCGTTGCACAGGAAGTTCACGTAGGTGAGCGCATCGAGGTCGTCGATCCCGGTGTCCGAGCCCAGCGCCCAGGCCGCCTCGTACTCCAGGCCGCCGGAGTTGCCCCAGTACTCGGGCTTGTTCTCGACGCTGAAGTGGCCCTTGTCGATGGTCGAGATGCGGCCGCAGGCGATGGTGCAGCCGAAGCAGCCGGCGTTGGTGGTCAGGTTGGGCTTGCCGTCGCTGGCGCGCGGCTCGTGCATGGCCTCGCCGGAGATGTTCTCGGCGCCCTCGAACTGCACCTCGCGCATGTTGCGGGTCGGCATCGCGCCCATGTCGTTGATCACGTTCATCAGCACCTGGGTGCCGTAGGTCGGCAGGCCCTGGCCGGTGACCGCATTGTCGGCCAGCACCTGCCTTGCCGGCGTTGACCGCCTCCATGAAGGCCTTCGGATCGTCGATGTTGCCCACGCCCAGGGTGCCGCGCACGGCGACCGCCTTGAGGTTCTTCGAGGCCATCACCGTGCCGACGCCGGAGCGCCCGGCGGCACGGTGCAGGTCGTTGACGACCGCCGCGTACAGGCAGCCGGCCTCGGCCGCCCGGCCGATACAGGCGATGCGCAGCAGCGGGTCCTGGTGCGTCTTGTGCAGCATCTCGTCGGTCTCCCAGACCGACTTGCCCCACAGGTCGGCGGCGGCGCGCAGCTCGGCCTTGTCGTCCTCGACGTACAGGTAGACCGGCTCGGGCGACTTGCCCTCGAAGATGATCATGTCCCAGCCGGCGTTCTTCATCTCGGCGCCGATGAAGCCACCGGAGTTCGAGCAGGCGACCAGCCCGGTCAGCGGGCTCTTGGTGATCACCGAGTAGCGCCCGCCGGTCGAGGCCATGGTGCCGGTCAGCGGGCCGGTGGCCATGATCAGCTTGTTGTCCGGCCCCAGCGGATCGCACTTCGGGTCGATCTCCTCGACCAGGTACTTGGTCGCCAGGCCGCGCTGGCCGAGATACTCGTTCGCCCATTCCATGTTGAGCGGTTCTGCGGTGCAGGTGCCCTTGGCGAGGTCGACGCGCAGGATTTTTCTGGTCCACGCCATGATCGTTCTCCCCCTGCTCAGGCCGTGCCGGCCAGGCTCTGCGCCGGCGCACGCGCGCATCCTGTCCAGCCCGGTCCAGTCGGCGTCGACGTAGGTGATCGCCTCGGTCGGGCAGGCCTTGGCGCAGGCCGGATCGCCGCCGCACAGGTCGCACTTGATCACCTTGCCGCTGGCCGCGTTGTAGTTCACGGTGCCGAACGGACAGGCGATGGTGCACACCTTGCAGCCGACGCAACGCGACTCGACGACCACCTTGGCGCCGGTGGTCGGCATCGAGCTGGATCGCGTCGACCGGGCAGGCCTGCAGGCACCAGGCCTCGGCGCACTGGGTGCAGGTGTAGGGCGCGAAGCGCCCTTCTTCGTGGAAGGTGAACACCTTGATGCGCGATTTGGCCGGATTGAAGATGCCCTCGTTCTCGTACGAACAGGCCATCTCGCACTGCAGGCAACCGGTACACTTGACCGGGTCGATATGCAGGGCTCGCTGCATGGAATCCTCCTAACGGGTGACACAGCGTGTTGACCACGCTTTTTTATGCTTGAACTTATAGTTGTAGCAGGCGCAGGGCCGAGTGCAATGCAGATATGACGTTTTCAATAGTGTCGCGACAAGGTGTGGACATCGTCAGAGAGCAATGGCGAGGCAGTTGATCCACCCTGTGTTCGACAGGCTGAACCCAGCCCCGTCGGCGCCATAACCGCCATTGCCGGCTGTTACGTCGGCATCGACGAATCGTTATGTGGCTGGGGCCTCGTTGTCCGGTGGACCGATCCAGACAAAGGGATTGTGCGCGATCTCCCAGAGATGCCCGTCCGGATCCTTGAAATAACCGCTGTATCCGCCCCAGAATACCTTCTGCGGCGGTTTGGCCAGGGTTGCCCCCGCCGCCACCGCCTGCGCCACAACGGCATCGACCTCGGCCTCGGAACCCACATTGTGCGCCAGAGTGAATGACTCGAAACCCTGCCCGTCCGCCGCGACGTTTGCATCCCCGGCCAGGGCATCGCGGCCATACAACCCCAGCCATGTCCCGTTCAGGGTGAAGAACGCGACCGAGGGCGGCGATTCCATGCGCGGAAAGCCCAGGCCTTTCTCGTAAAACGCGATCGACAGCGCGAGATCGCGCACACCGAGGGTAATCATGCTGATACGTGGTTGCATAGGCTCCTTTCTCCTCCCGCACAAACGGTGCCGCTGAATACGCCTCAGCGCTTCGAACGCCGGCCCGGCTTTCTCGCCCGCAGCGCCGCCTCGAAGGCACGGGTCGCCCAGACCTTCGCCTCGTCCGGATCATCGAAGATCTCTTCCGGGGCCATGTAGTACGACATCTTCATGACCTTGTCCTGCTTGGCATACTCGAACTGCCCCAGGCCGCGATCCCTGAAATAGCCTGCCGATGCATCATCGGCCTTCAGGAACAGCACGTCATCGGCAACCAGGCCGAACATCAGGTCGTCGTGAAACAGGCCATATCCACCAAACATACGCCGCGCGCGGATGCTGCCGAACAGCACGAACACCTCTTTGAGATTGTCGACGAACTCACTCACGACCCAGTCTCCCGCCAGCGTGTTGCTTCCGCGGATGCCTGCCCGACTCCGCCGCGCCCAAATCGCGCTGCAGCGCCCGTCCGTCCGTCCGTCAGCTTATTGCCGACAGCGCCGTTTCCAGCATTTTGGCACCGCCGGGCGTCAACAGCCATGTAAAGGCCGTACAGTTCAGCAGCGCCATCGTCCAGAACACTAGGCGAAACGACGCCTTTTTGGATTTGTGGCGCAGGGTCTGCTGCGCGATCAGTGCACCGGGCCATCCGCCAGCCACCGCGAGCAGGTGCAGGGTGCTTTCCTTGGTACGCCAGGCGCCCTTCCTGGCGGCTGATTTATCGAACGCATAGGTGACAAACGTGACCAGGCTGGCGGCCAGGTATATGAGCAGAATGGCGTGCGGCAACTGCGCATCGACGACAAAGGCAGCGACGATCGCCAGAAAAACCAGCGCCATCACGATGGATGCAAGTCCCCGCTTCTTTCGGCGCGGCC
Source organism: uncultured Gammaproteobacteria bacterium (assembly GCA_963719025.1). Classification (GTDB taxonomy): domain Bacteria; phylum Pseudomonadota; class Gammaproteobacteria; order Chromatiales; family Chromatiaceae; genus Thiosocius. The sequence goes on from CAVRBK010000002.1 coordinate 21,023, forward strand.
GTGTTGCCGTATCACCCGGCATTGCCGCGCCCGCCGCACATGGCCGGCCCTGCGCATCGGTCGAAAGTGTATAGGTCACCGACGCACCGATCTCCGGGCGACGGCCGCGGTTGCGAAACGCCTTGATATGCACAAACAAACGCCTGCCGCCTTCCTCGGGTGCAATGAAGCCGAATCCCTTGTCGTCATTCCAGGATGAAATCTTGCCTTTTTTGCGCATACTGCTGTTACAGCTTCCAGGGTTTGAAGCGGCATCTGATACGGCGATTATCCGACAGCCAACGTTTGCATCGCCTGCTATGTGCACAGTCCGACAGAGGCGTCCCCAGTTGCAGGACACCTCTGCCGGACGCGACTATGCCTTTTTAAGTACCGCCGCATACTGCTTTCTGGTCAACCACCCATAGGCAAACCAGAGTGCCAGGTAGTGCATCAGGAACATGATCCCGATCACCACCGCAATGACCAGCGGGCCCAGCCGGCTGACCTGCTCGAACACCTGGCCAACACCCTCCGCACCCATCGCATAGACCAGGTAGGCAGCGGTCAACCCGGATGAAACCACAATGGCGGTGAAAAGCGAAAGCCAGATCAGGCGGGATCTTTCCGTGTTGTCGGGAACACGCTTTTCGTCCTTGACGAACCTGCCGCCGACCATCGCAGCGGCGGCGATCAGGGCGACAAAGGGCGCCGCTGAGCCGCCCGAATCACCCAACATCGAAAAGACAACCGACACGGCAGCAATAGTGGCCGCATAGACAACAGCAAACATCAGCACATACTTCGAAACACCGGTTTCCTTACTCATCTTTCATTCTTCCTGAATTATGGGGCATCCCTCTCGAAGGGCGGATCTCGCCGCCGGACACCCCTGCAGCCGACGCGATCACGGCAGTCAAACCACGCCTTCTGACGGGCTCGATCTGGCAGCATACTAATTCATCCATGGGGGCCCTGCACAGCAGACCGCAACGCCTATCGTGGCGGGCAGATGACCGTGAAGACGGCACCACGGGCCGGCAAGAGAGCAGATGTGTGGTAAACCGAAAACCCGGTCACGCCGAGCTGCGCACCCTCGCTGTCGCCTCGGCAGTGTAGGCAGACACGGCATGGCATTGCGATGGCTGAGGCGACCAAACAAGAAAGGCCGATTCGAAAAAACGCCAGCCTTACTTTCGCCGATACGTGGTGCGGCCACGCGAATCATCTCGCCAGTAGCGTTGCATTTCCAGGAAGGTGAAAGATGCGGACCAGGTAATAAAACCCAGCCCGATAAGCGCTTCCATGGCTGTCAGAATCTTGGCCGGGCCGAGTGGGATAACGTCGCCAAATCCCAATGTCGTATAAACCACCGCAGAATAGTAGAAGAAGGAATAGAACTGTTGACTCTGCAGGCCATGGAGTTCGCCATAACCAATCGCAATCAGTGCCCAGAAGGCCATTGCGAAAATAACGATCTCGGTGATATGGAGGATGAAGAGCCCGAAAACGAGGTAAAGGATGCGCACTCGTGGGTGTCTGCCTGGCACCTCAAGCATGCGGGTATAGATTCGCAGCGCCTCGTAATGGAACAGCACCGTTGCACTGTTGCTTGGCGCGCTCGAGG
>CAVRBK010000003.1:0-37722 GCA_963719025.1 uncultured Gammaproteobacteria bacterium
CGCATGTATGGCGGGATGTATTCATTGACCTGTCCCGTCTGCAGGTAGGGCCGGGTGACGGTCGCGTAGTAATCGGCACCCGATGCCAGCCAGCGCTGCCACGACGCCTTCCACGGTTCGGGCATCTCGCCGGGCATCCAGAAGGCCTCCGGGATATCGCGTGAAGGCATCGGCCGTGGCGGTACGACGATGTCGGCGACGGCCAGGCCCGCCCCCTCGGCGGCGCCCCGGCGTGCCAGCACGCTGCCATCGGCATCGACCACCATGGCCTCACCGAGGTAGGTCGATTGATAGGGCACATCGGCCAGATCGGGACTGAAGAAACCGTCGAACGATCCCGCATGCGAGGCATGCACCACCGGCACACCGAGCATCTGCGCGCAACGCACCGGCGCCTGCTGCAGCATCGTCAGGTTGGCCCTGCGCAGGGGATTGTCGGCATCCACGTCGTCGCTCAAGGTCCACCAGCATGACCCGGCCAGCATCAGGCTTACCCGTCCGTGCAGACGCTGCATGGTGCGGGAACGGATCAACTCCCAGCACAGCGCGGAACCGACCTCGCCGATCGGCGTGGACAGCACCCCGTCATCGCTGCCACCGCGATAGAAACAATTCTCCCAGTAAGTCGGCTGGTCCTTGTCGTGACGCAGGATCCGTCCGTCCGGAAACACCAGCAGGAAACTGTTGTAGACCTCGCCGTCGCGGCTGGCGAGAAACGAGCCGCCGATCACGCTGTTACCCTGGCGGCTCAGCCGCACCATCATCTGCGCGGCGGGACCATCGAGCGGCTGTATCCCGTTGAGCATTTCCGGATGAAAGGCCGCAGCGGTGGTGAACATCTCCGGCAGGATGATCCACTGTGCCTGCAACGCCTGGGCGTCTCGAACAAGCCGTTCCGCCTGTGCCAGGTTGGCCTGGGCGTCGGCGAGTTTTGGCGTCATCTGCACGGCGGCGACCCTCAGTCGCGTCGGGCCGGCCTCCCGACCACGGGTCGTCAGTGGACACGCCGCCGCGGCCAGGCCTGCCAGCAACCAGCGGTTGAACTGGCGCCGGCCGATCCGTGAACCGTCGCCGCCGTTCACTTGAACACCACCGGACTCTGCGGCTGGCGGTTGACCTGCAGTTGGAACAGGTCCGGGCGCGCGTAGTGACCGACGATATCCAGAGTGCGCCGGGCGGTGCTGACCCGCTCGAGATCGATATCGGCAAACAGCAGGCCCTGTTCATTGCGCAACGGCCCGGCAACCAGCTCGCCACCCGGTGCTATCACCACCGAGTCCCCCGGGTTCACCCATTCCTCCGGATCCGTGAACAGTGCCTCCACGCCGTCGATAGTCGATCGGCATATCGCTGCCACGCAGCAGGTTGCCGCTACCGACCACCCAGCAGCCGGCCTCGCGGGCAATATGCCGCAGGGACCCGATCCAGTCGTCACCACTGTCGTAGGTCGGCGCGACATACAGTTCGATGCCCTGCGCATACAGGGCGTAGCGCGCCAGCGGCATGAAGTTTTCCCAGCAGATCAGCGTACCGGCACGCCCGCAGGGGGTATCGACGACATTCAGGCTCGAACCGTCACCAAAGCCCCAGACCATGCGCTCGGGGTTGGTCGGCATGAGCTTGCGGTGCCGATTGAGGATCTCGCCATCCGCACCGATCACCACGTAGGTGTTGTAGAGGGTGGCACGACCCGGGGCACCGTCGCGCTCGTTCATGCCACACAGCACGCTTACCTGGTGGCGACGTGCGGCCTCGCACAGGGGTTCCAGGTCTCCCCGGTCGATATTCACCGCCTGGTCGAGCAAGCGGGCGTGCAGCCGTTCACTGAGGCCCCAGTCGGCACCCGGCCTGAGGCGCCAGATCCACGACGGATAGCCGCACACATAGGCCTCCGGAAACACCACCATGGTCGCACCGGCGGCGACCGCCTCATCCACGTAGCGGACCGCCATCTTTAGCGTGGCGTCGCGGTCCAGCACCACGGGTGGGGCCTGCACTACGGCTAACTTGCTCATATTGAAATCCTCATCGACTGATGGGCACCTCTAACAATCCATGGATGGCACCTTGAACGACATAATCCGCGCTTGCTGCGTTGAAGACCTTCGCAATAGCCCGCTATTACGTGCGGCCTTCGCCTTGCCAGACCGAATTCTGTCGCCAAATTTGCTCACCCAGGATTATTCGAGATGCCCTTATCTGCTGCCCACGGCGAGAACCCTCTCGCCCGGACCGGCGAAAGCGCCGTCACCGGACATCTCCCGGCTTTGTAGGCGCTTGCCTGGTAGCAGGTTTAACGGGACAGGCGCCGCGCGTCCCGAAGGACCGACGAAGAAAACACGAAGAAACGTTTTATCTAATGGATAGAGTTACTTACGAGACAGCCAGGCGACCAGCCGTCACGCCAAAAGCGGCCATTCCCGGCGGCACGCAGGCGCATGCCTCGGGCTGTTCGAGGCTAATGGAGTATTGTGAGCGCCTTCAGCAGGCGTTCCGACTGCGCGGCATCGGACATCGGGTAGGTCCGCAGCCACTCCCCGGCCCGGAACTCCGCATCGAGCGCAAGAATCTCCTCCCGCTCCCACAGGGCCGCATCATGCTCACCGCTGGATTCCAGCACTGCCGCCAGGTACACGCGCGCCTCCAGGTTGGTGGCATTGCGATCCAGGGCTTCCCGCAGGTTGATCGTCGCCTGTTCCATATCATCGAGAAAGAAATAGGCGCGTCCCAACAACAGGTGATAGAGGTAACCGGCGTCCGGATTGAGCCTGATGGCCGAGCGCACCAGGCCAAGCGACTCGGCGGGCTGGCCGATGTAGGTTTTGATGCCTCCCATCAGGGCATAGGCGTCGGCAAAAGACTGGTCGATCGAGATCGCCTTGCTCAACAGGCCGATGGCCTGGTCATGTTGTCGCCGCTGGGCACTCACGTAGGCCAGCACCCAATACACCTCGGGAATCTCCGGATCGATCTCCAGCGCCGTGCGGGCCATGGCCTGTGCGCGTTGCAGGGCGACCGTTTCGTCCGCTGCCCACTGGTTGCGAAAATCCGCGGCAAAACTCAACGCCAGGCCGCCATAGGCACGGGCAAAGGAGGGATCCAGATCGATCGCCTGGCGAAACAGTTGCGCCGCCCGTTCGTTGTCCTGCCGCTGGCGCGCCAGCAACAGGGATTGACCCTGCAGAAACAGCTCGTACGCCTGCACGTTGACGGTATACCGATGGGCGAGCCGGCGCATTTCCTCCTCGTTCACCTTGATCGACAGGCTGGCGACAATCTGGCGGCTGATCGCCTCCTGCAGCTGAAACAGTTTGTCGACCGGGCGTCGATAGCGTTCCGACCAGATCTGTCGTCCGGTCCGGGCGTCGGACAGGTGCACATGTACGCGCAGTTCCCGGTCGATCCGCTGCACCTCGCCCTGCACCCGGTAACCGGCAGGATCAACCGCGGCGGGTTCCAGCGTCTGACCCATGATGGAGCGCGAGCTGATCACCAGGAGGCCGGAGAGTTTCGAGAGGTCGGTGATCAGGTCATGGGTGAGACCCTGCGCCAGGTAGACCTGGGACCTGTCCTCGCCGAGCAGATTGAATGGCTCTACCGTCAAGGTCGGTAGCTCGTCAGGGTTTGCCGGTGCGGACAACCTCCTCTCCGGCACGTCCCGTGCAGACCGGTCGGTCATGATGAATAACACAGCTACGCTGACCACAAGCACCAGCGCCGCCATCAAGCCCCACTGAAGCCTGCGCTTATTGCCGGCTCGCGGCACTGTTGCGTCATCCGATGCAAAACGGACAGGTGCGGTCAATCGATAACCGGCCTTCGGCACGGTCTGGATGTAACGGGGGTTTTTCGCATCATCGCGAAAGGCCTTGCGCAGTTTGGTGACGGCCTGGGTGAGGGTGTCGTCGCTGACGATAACGTCCGGCCAGACGGCTGCAAACAATTGCTCCCGGCTGATGGTGCTGCCCGCATGCCGCGCCAGGTACACCAGCAAGGCCATGGCCTTGGGCTCGAGCTGAACCGGCTGTCCGTCACAGCGCACCAGGTTTTCGGACGGAAAAACGCGGCAGTCCCCTACGGAGAATGATTCAGGCGCCGGGGCATCCGGGTTCGTTCGTGCGGCAGGCATGATGAAGCGAGATTAACACCAAGGGCGCGGACGGGATGGCTGCCGGTTTTCAACGACCCGGCATATACCCACCAAACCCTGGGGCACTGACTACTCTCCCGCCGTCACCACCTTGGCCGGCTGATTTCAACCACCTGGATTTGCGCAACATCCGGGACGCAGTACTGGCGCTGTCCGCTCGCTACTGATTTATCCAGGCACTGTGCGATAACGCAGGGCCAGTGTCTTGAACCCGGCCACGTCCTCAACCCCTCGGCCGAGTTCCTCGGCAATGATCGCAGCGACCTCTTCCGCCAACCCGGCGGCCATCTCTGCATCCAGGAACAGAATGCGTGAGCGACGGGCCAGTACGTCTTCCACCGTCCGTGCCGCCTCGTTGCGAACGGCAAAGCGCACCATCGCCTCGGTCAGGCCCATGCCCAGTTCGTGCTGGTGACCCGGCAACTCGTCGAGCAGTGTGGCCTCGGTACCGTACAGGTGCGCACCCGGAGGATCGCACAGCTTGTGGTCCGCTGCCTGTGGCGCACCGATCAATGGCAGATCGATTGTCCGGCAGGGTTCACTCGCGTCGAGCAACCCTGCCTTGCGGCAACGATCGACGACGTCCTCCGCCATGGCCCGATAGGTGGTCCATTTCCCGCCGGTCACGGTTACCAGGCCGGACTTGTCCACCACGATCAGATGCTCGCGCGAGATGTCCTTGGTGTTGACCGCGTCGGACTCCGGTGGCTGGACCAGTGGCCTTACCCCGCCCCAGATCGAACGCACATCTTTTGCCAGCGGCGCGCGCGCAAGATACTTGGCGGCCTCACCCAGGATGAAATCCACCTCGTCCGCCAGGGGCGTGGGCTCTGACTCGATCGAATCCCGCGGTGTGTCCGTCGTACCGAGGAGCACCTTGCCCAGCCAGGGCACAGCGAACATGACACGGCCGTCATCGGTCTTGGGTACCAGCAGGGCATGATCGCCGGGCAGAAAATCACGATCCACAACCAGGTGGATGCCCTGGCTGGGGGAAACCATGTGACTGCCCGGGTCCACGTCCATGCGCCGCAGGTCGTCCGCCCATACCCCTGTGGCGTTGACCACACAGCCGGCATGCACATCGATGCGCTCGCCCGATTCCGCATCGGTGACCGCAGCGCCACTGATCTTGCCATCGACATGCAGTAGCGCCGCGACAGGGCAATAGTTCAGCACCACGGCGCCATGGGCTGCCGCAGTACGGGCCAGCGCCACCGCCATCCGCGCGTCGTCGAATTGACCGTCCCAGTACTGCACGGAGCCGACAAGGTCGTGCGCCTGAACACCCGGCATGCGGCCGATCGTTTCCTTTCGATTGAGAAACCGGGTACGCCCCAGGCCGGCCTTGCCTGCCAACAGGTCGTACAAGGTCAACCCGGTTCCGTAAAACAAGCGGTCCCAGAGGCGACCCTTGAGCCCGAACTCGGGCATCAGAAAAGGCAGTGGCTGGGCCAGGTGCGGCGCATTCTGCAGCACTGCCTTGCGCTCACGCAGTGCCTGTCTGACCAGTTTGAGGTTGCCCTGGGCAAGATACCGGACGCCGCCATGCACCAGCTTGGTGGCGCGCGAAGACGTACCCTTGGCGAAGTCATCGCGCTCCACCAGCGCAACCGACAAGCCGCGCGTGGCGGCATCGAGCGCAACACCCAGCCCGGTCGCGCCACCGCCCACCACGAGCAGGTCGAAGGAACCGGTCTGCTTCAGCCGCTCGAGGGATGCCTGCCGCGACAGCGATTCACCATTGATGGTCATGTTCATGCTTTCCGCTCCTCGCCCTCGCCCAGCGCAAGCTCGACGGTGACATTGTTTTCGCCACAGATGCGCACGAGTTCGGGCTCGGGCAACTGATCGGTGACAAGGAAATCGACGTCGGCGATATGGCCGATACGCACCGGCGCGGAACGTGAGAATTTCATCGCATCGGCGACCAGGATGGTACGCCGGCTGGCGCCCATGATGGCCCGCGACACGCTTACCTCACGGAAATCGTAGTCCAGCAGCGAACCATCGACATCAATGCCCGAGACGCCCATGACCGCAAAATCGACCTTGAACTGACGAATGAAGTCGACCGCCGCCTCGCCCACGATGCCGCCGTCGGCATGCCGCAACACGCCACCGGCCACGATCACCTCGATATGGGCGTGTCCCCGCAACAGCTGGGCGACGTTGAGGTTGTTGGTGATCACCATCAGGCCCTGATGGCCGCCAAGCGCACGCGCCACCTCTTCGGTCGTGGTACCGATATTGACGAACAGGGAGCAGTTATTGGGAATCAGTTGCGCAGCACGCTCGCCGATCACGCGCTTGGCCGCGGAGGAGGTATTGCGACGGCTTTCGTATCCGACGTTGGCCACGCCGGCAGCGAACATGGCTCCGCCGTGAAACCGTTGCAGCACCCCCAGGTCGCACAGCTCATTCAGGTCCTTGCGGATCGTCTGCGGTGTGACCTCGAAACGCGCCACCAGGTCGTCCACAGCCACCCGCCCCGCGCCCCGCGCCAGCTTGACGATCTCGGTCTGTCGTGGGCTCAGTGCCTGCATATCCCGCTTCTCACCCGGCCGCGCTACACAGTTCGTATTATTTCGTGTTGCTTTCGTTTTGCAAAGAAGTATTTGATAACGAAAATCGAAAACCCTCGATTGCCAGCAATCCTGCGAAGGCCCACGGTACTTCCCTAAGGCTCTTATTCACAGATTTTTTTGTACTACACTTGTTGGGCGGACGCCTGCATTTTGCTTTATATGAATAGTAAAAGATTCGTATTCCGTGAATAACTAATTCGCAATTTTTCTTTTGAAATTCGTTTTTTTTCGCATACATTGCCCGTGCAGCTAAATCATAAACAACCACCCCGAGAGGAGAGACCCCATGCCCAGTAACCGAAAGATGGTCGCCGCGCTGGTGCTGGCGACATCGGCCGCGCTGGCCGGTATGGCCCACGCCGACATGGCCGCGGCCAAGAAATGGATCGACAATGAGTTTCAGCCCTCTGTCCTTTCCAAGGAAGAACAGATGAAGGAAATGGAATGGTTCGCCAAGGCGGCCGCTCCGTTCAAAGGGATGGAGGTCAACGTGCTGTCCGAGACCATCCCGACCCACGAATACGAGTCGAAGACCCTGACCAAGGCCTTCGAGGAGATCACCGGTATCAAGGTGAACCACCAACTCCTCGGCGAAGGCGAGGTCGTGCAGGCCGTGCAGACCCAGATGCAGACCAAGCGCAATCTGTACGATGCCTATATCAATGATTCCGACCTGATCGGCACCCACTCGCGCCTGCAACTGGCGGTGAACCTGAGCGACTGGATGGCCGGCGAAGGCAAGGACGCGACCAATCCGAACCTGGACGTGGATGACTTTATCGGCAAGTCTTTCACGACCGGTCCCGACGGCAAGCTCTACCAGCTCCCCGATCAGCAGTTCGCCAACCTTTACTGGTTCAGAAAGGACTGGTTCGACCGCCCCGACCTGAAGAAGCGTTTTAAGGATAAGTACGGCTACGAGCTGGGCGTACCGGCCAACTGGTCCGCCTACGAGGATATCGCCAGCTTCTTTTCCGAGGACGTGAAAGAGATCGACGGCGTTCGCGTCTACGGTCACATGGACTACGGCAAGCGCGCACCCGATCTCGGCTGGCGCATGACCGACGCATGGCTGTCGATGGCCGGCGCCGGTTCCAAGGGCCTGCCCAACGGTGTACCGATCGACGAGTGGGGCATTCGGATGGAAGCGGGGTCCTGTAACCCGGCGGGCGCCTCTGTGACCCGCGGCGGTGGCACCAACGGACCGGCCGCGGTCTATGCCATCCGCAAGTGGGACGAGTGGCTGCGCAAGTACGCACCGCCAGGCGCCGCGGACTATGACTTCTACCAGTCACTGCCGGCACTGTCGCAGGGTAACGTGGCACAGCAGATCTTCTGGTACACCGCCTTCACCGCGTCGATGGTCGCACCCAAGTCCGAGGGCAACAACACGGTCGACGACAGCGGCCAGCCGCTGTGGCGCATGGCCCCCTCGCCGCATGGCCCGTACTGGGAAAAAGGCCAGAAACTCGGTTACCAGGACGCCGGCTCGTGGACGCTGTTCAAGTCGACCCCGGTCGATCGCCGCAAGGCCGCCTGGCTGTATGCCCAGTTCGTCGTCTCCAAGACTGTTGACGTGAAGAAGTCGCATGTCGGCCTGACCTTCATCCGTGACTCCTCGATCAATCACGCATCGTTCACCGAGCGTGCACCCAAGCTGGGTGGCCTGGTGGAGTTCTATCGCTCACCCGACCGCGTGCTGTGGTCACCCACCGGGGTCAACGTGCCGGACTACCCGAAGCTGGCACAGCTCTGGTGGCAGAACATCGGTGACGTGAACTCCGGCGCCTTCACCCCGCAGCAGGCCATGGATCGCCTGGCCGGCGAGATGGACCAGGTCATGTCACGCATGCAGAAGGCCGACGAGAAGGCCAAGGTCTACGGTGGTTGTGGACCGCGCCTGAACGACGAGAAGTCGCCCGCCGACTGGCTCGGCAAGGGCGGCGCCAAGGCCAAGCTGGCGAACGAAAAGCCGCAGGGCGAGACCATCGTGTATGAAGAGCTGATCAAGCGCTGGTCCAACTGAGGCGATTGAACCGAGACCGACCGGGCACGTCATGTGCCCGGTCACTCACCAGGCAGGACAACAACGATCCGCCACCCATGGACACTGACCGACCAGCGTCCATGGGTCGCCGATCAAAAACTGAATCGAGACACCGAGAGAAACTTGGCATGTCCCTTTCATTGAAGAACGTTTCACTGTGCGTGGATGGGCAGACCCACATCCACGACACCACGATTGAGCTGGAACCCAGCGAGTTCAACATCCTGTTGGGTACAACGCTGGCCGGCAAGACCACCCTGATGCGCCTGATGGCCGGACTGATTCAACCGACTGCGGGTGAGATCTGGTTCAAGGGCGCGAATGTCACCGGCGTGGCGGTGCAAAAGCGCAACGTCTCCATGGTGTACCAGCAGTTCATCAACTACCCGAACATCAACGTGTTCGACAACATCGCCTCGCCGCTGAAACTCGCCGGACACAGCCGTGCCGAGATCACAAAACGGGTCGAGTCGGTGGCCGAACTGCTGCGCCTGAAAGAGTTCCTGAAACGCAAGCCGATCGAGTTGTCCGGTGGCCAGCAGCAACGCTGCGCGATGGCGCGTGCCCTGGTCAAGGACTCCGACCTGGTGCTGCTGGACGAGCCGCTGGCCAACCTCGACTACAAGCTGCGCGAGGAGCTGCGCGAAGAGCTCCCCCGCCTGTTTGCCGCACGCGAACGCACCGTCGTCTATGCCACCACCGAGCCCGCCGAGGCGATGCTGTTGGGCGGCCACACTGCCGCCATGCATGAGGGCCGCATCACCCAGTTCGGGCCCACCGGCGACATCTACCGCCACCCGGTGAACAGGCTGACCGCCAGCGTGCTCTCCGACCCGCCCATGAATACCATCCGGGTAACCAAGCAAGGTAAGGAGTTCCAACTGGCCGATGGCACCAGCTGGCAGGTCGGCGGCGTCTACCTGCCCTTGAACGACGGCCCCTACGATTTCGGGGTGCGACCACATCACGTGCAGCCGGCCAGGGGCCATGGCGCCGAGGGCGCGTTCGTCGAGGGCAAGGTGCATGTGGCCGAGATCTCCGGCTCCGAATCCATGGTGCATTTCGACCTGCAGGGCGAGCCCTGGGTCTCCCTCGCGCAGGGTGTGCACGCCTTCGACGTTGGCGAGACCGCGTGTTTCCACATCGACGTCGACCACTCGATGCTGTTCTCGACGGAAGGCGACCTGGTCGCCACCATGGTTGACTGAACCTATGGCTCGAATCGATCTGCAAGGCCTGCGCCACAGCTACCTGCCCAATCCCTCGCAGGATAGCGACTACGCCTTGAAACAGGTGGACCTGGTATGGGACGACGGCGGCGCCTATGCGCTGCTCGGCCCCTCGGGCTGCGGCAAGACCACCTTGCTGAACATTATCTCGGGCCTGCTCGAGCCCTCCGAAGGCCGCATCCTGTTCGACGGCGTGGCGGTCAACGACCGGTCCCCGGAGGAGCGGCAGATCGCACAGGTATTCCAGTTCCCGGTGGTCTACGACACGATGAGCGTGTACGACAACCTGGCCTTTCCGCTACGCAACCGTGGCGTTCCCGAGCGCCGGATCGATGAGCGCGTGCGCGCCATCGCGGAGATGACCGACCTCACGGAGATGCTGAAGAAGAAGGCTGCCGGCCTGACCGCCGACGGCAAGCAGAAGATCTCCCTGGGGCGTGGCCTGGTGCGCGAAGACGTCAACGTGATCATGTTCGACGAGCCACTGACCGTGATCGACCCGCACCTGAAATGGCGGCTGCGTTCCAAGCTCAAGGAACTGCACCAGCGCGTCGGGACGACGATGATCTACGTCACGCACGACCAGACCGAGGCGCTTACCTTCGCCGACAAGGTCGTCGTCATGCACCAGGGCTGGGTGGTACAGCAAGGCTCGCCGGTAGAACTGTTCGAACGCCCGCGTCACACCTTCGTCGGCCATTTCATCGGCTCCCCCGGCATGAACCTGATGCCCTGCGAACTGGCCGACGGCGGCGCCCGGGTGTCCGGACACCCGATCGATATCACGCGACCGATCACGCAACCGAAGGCCGGGGCAACCCTCGAACTGGGCATACGACCCGAGTTCATCACCTTCGTCGACGCCGCTGACGGCCTGCCCGTCGACATCGTCAGCGTGCGCGACACCGGCCGTAACCTGATCGTCCAGACCGACTTCGCCGGCCACACGGTACGCGTACTGGTGCCAGCGGGTATGCCGGTGCCCGAAGGCAAGGCCGCTGTCCGCTTTGATCCCGCCTACACACAGATCTATGCCGATAGCTGGATCGTCGAGTGAGAACCTGATCAATGACTGCAAAAACAACCAATCAGAAGGCCTGGCTCCTGGTCGCCCCGGTTGTGGTCCTGGTCGCCTTCAATGCGGTCATCCCGCTGATGACGGTGGTGAATTACTCGGTACAGGAGACCTTCGGCGACAACCTGTTCTTCTTCGAGGGCATGAAGTGGTTCGAGGAGGTTCTGTCGTCCGAACGCTTCCACGACGCGCTACTGCGCCAGCTGCGCTTCACCTTCATCATCCTCGCCATCGAGGTCCCGCTGGGCGTGGCCATCGCGCTGGCCATGCCGCGCAAGGGCTTCTGGGCCTCGGTGTGCCTGGTACTGATGTCCATGCCGCTGCTGATCCCATGGAACGTGGTCGGCGCCATGTGGAACATCTTCGCCCTGCCCGACATCGGCCTGCTCGGCAAGACGCTGAACAGCATGGGTATCGACTACAACTTCACCCGCCAGCCCTTTGCGGCCTGGGCGACGCTGATCGCGATGGATGTCTGGCACTGGACCTCACTGGTCGTACTGCTGTCCTATGCCGGCCTGAGTTCCATCCCGGACGCCTATTACCAGGCGGCGCGCATCGACGGTGCGAGTTCCTGGGCGGTGTTCCGCTATATCCAGCTGCCCAAGATCAAGCACGTGCTGACCATCGCCGTGCTGCTGCGCTTCATGGACAGCTTCAACATCTACACCGAGCCGTTCGTGCTCACCGGCGGGGGGCCAGGCAATTCCACGACACTGCTGTCGCTGGACCTGGTGAAGATCGCGCTGGGTCAGTTCGACCTCGGTCCGGCCGCGGCGATGAGCCTGATCTACTTCCTGATCATCCTGCTGTTCTCCTGGATCTTCTACACGGTTATGACCCGCGGGGAGGAAAACTGATGTCCACCAGGCGCACATCACGTTTCAAATGGATCGTGCCGTTCCTCTACATCGTGTTCCTGATGCTGCCGATCTACTGGCTGCTGAACATGTCGTTCAAGACCACCAACGAGATCCTCGGAACATTCAGCCTGTTCCCACACGAGTTCACGCTGGACAACTACCGGGCGATCTTCACCGATCCGACCTGGTACAGCGGCTACATCAATTCGCTGATCTACGTGTGCATCAACACGGTGATCTCGGTGAGCGTGGCGCTTCCGGCCGCCTACGCGTTCTCGCGCTACCGCTTCCTCGGCGACAAGCATCTGTTCTTCTGGCTGCTGACCAACCGCATGGCACCGGCCGCCGTATTCGCGCTGCCCTTTTTCCAGCTCTATTCGGCCATGAACCTGTTCGATACCTACATCGCCGTGGCGCTGGCCCATTGCCTGTTCAATATCCCCCTGGCGGTGTGGATCCTGGAGGGCTTCATGTCTGGCGTACCCAAGGAACTGGATGAGACCGCCTATATCGATGGCTACCCGTTCTGGAAGTTCTTCACCAAGATATTCCTGCCGACGATCGTCGCGGGCATCGGTGTCGCCGCCTTCTTCTGCTTCATGTTCTCGTGGGTTGAACTGCTGCTGGCCAAAACCCTCACCTCGGTGGAGGCCAAGCCGATCGCCGCGGTAATGACGCGCACCGCGAGTTCGTCCGGTTACGAGTTGGGACTGCTGGCCGCCGCCGGAACACTGACCATGATCCCCGGCGCGATCGTGATCTTCTTCGTGCGCAACTACATCGCCAAGGGCTTCGCCCTGGGGAGGGTCTGAGCATGGGTCTCTCGTGGATGGCCTGGACGTGGCAGACCGCCACCTTCTTCGGCATCATCGCCTCCCTGTTGATACTGATGACCGTATGGGAGATCAGGCACCCCGGCGGCAATGTCCGCGACGGCATCCTGGGATTGCGCACCACGCGCGGCGACCGCCTGTTCATTTCACTACTGTCCGCGGCCTACGTGAATATACTCTGGCTGTTCTTTTTCGGCATGCCGTTGATTTGGCCGATGGTCATCTCGCTCGCATTGGCGGCGGCCATCTGGAAGTGGGTTTGAAACCCGGGAGGGTGTTGCTCAGCCATGAAGGACTACGTGATCGCTATCGACCAGGGCACAACCAGCTCGCGGGCTATCGTGTTCGACACGAACTTCCGCAACCTGGCAACGGGCCAGCAGGAGTTTGAACAGCATTTCCCGGATTCCGGCTGGGTCGAACATGAACCGGAAGACATCTGGAACACCACCGTCGCCACAGTGCGCGAGGCCATGGACAAGGCCGGCGTATCGGCCGCTGACATCGCGGCGATCGGCATCACCAATCAACGCGAGACCACGCTGATCTGGGACCGCGAAACCGGCAAGCCGATTCATCGCGCCATCGTCTGGCAGGATCGCCGAACCGCGCCGATGTGTGAACGACTCAAGGCAGACGGCCTGGAGCCCCTGTTCAGCGAAAAGACCGGCCTGCTGCTCGACCCCTATTTCGCGGGCACCAAGATCGCCTGGCTGCTGGACAACGTGCCGGGCGCCCGCGCCCGCGCCGCGGCAGGCAAGCTGGCCTTTGGCACCGTCGACTGCTTCCTGCTGTGGCGGCTCACCGACGGCGCCTCGCATGTCACCGACGCCAGCAATGCCTCGCGCACCCTGCTCTACAATATCCGCGACAACGCCTGGGACGACGAGCTGCTCAAGAGCGCTCGACGTACCCGCGTCGTTGCTGCCCGAGGTGAAAGACTGCGCCGACGATTTCGGCGCAGACGACACCGGCGCTGTTCGGCGCGGCGATCCCGATCCGCGGCATCGCCGGCGATCAGCAGGCTGCACTGATCGGACAGGCCTGTTTCGAACGCGGCACGATCAAATCGACCTATGGCACC
This sequence comes from uncultured Gammaproteobacteria bacterium, assembly GCA_963719025.1. Classification (GTDB taxonomy): domain Bacteria; phylum Pseudomonadota; class Gammaproteobacteria; order Chromatiales; family Chromatiaceae; genus Thiosocius. Next base: position 13,870 of record CAVRBK010000003.1, read on the forward strand.
GGCTGCTTCGCCGTGCTCAACACCGGCGACGAACTGGTGCATTCACAAAACCGCCTGGTCAGCACGATCGGCTATCGTCTGCGCGGCAAAACGACCTACGCCCTGGAGGGTTCCATTTTCGTCGCCGGCGCCGCTGTGCAATGGCTGCGCGACGGCCTGAAGATTCTCGACAACGCGGCGCAATCGGGCCCGATGGCCGCCCAGGCCGACCCCAATCAGCACGTCTACCTGGTGCCCGCCTTCGTCGGCCTGGGCGCACCGCACTGGGATGCGCAACGCGCGCGGCGCCCTGTTCGGTATCACGCGCGGCACCGGCCCCAACGAGATCGCCAGGGCGACGCTCGAATCTGTCTGTTACCAGACCCTCGATTTGCTGGAGGCCATGGCGGCCGACTACGCGGGTTTATCCGATGCGCCGTTGCGCGTCGATGGCGGCATGGTCGCATCCGATTGGACCATGCAGCGCCTGGCCGACATCCTCGATCGGCCGGTGCATCGCCCCCAGGTGCTGGAAACAACCGCGCTGGGTGCGGCGTGGCTCGCCGGCATGCATGCCGGCGTCTGGCCGGACGAACAGGGGTTTGCCGCATCGTGGCAATTGGATCGCTGTTTCGAACCGGTACTGCAGGCCGACACGCGCCAACAGCTGATCAGCGGCTGGCGCGACGCAGTTCGCCGCACGCTCACCTGACGCCCTCATGGCCACCCGGGGCTGCACCTTGTTGGGCATCCCCAAGCGGCTTTCTCCTGACCGCCTGCCAGGGGCTTATTCCAGGTTCCGACGAAGGTTGGACAGGCGTGCCCGACTCAGACGCCGGGCACGCGAGATGTCGCGCAAATCCCTTGACCAGAGTGACGCCGGTGCTTTTCATGATTACAAAAAGAGTACTGAATTCCCGCCAGATACAAGACTGCTGCCTATACCCCTTTGACCGCCCAGCCAGCACGCAGCCCCTCCTCGCTGCACAAGTATTCCAACCGCAGGATTGAACGACCGCCTTCGAGACGTGGCCGCCACAAAGGCGACCTCCGGCTCAAAGTCGTTGGCTCACATGCCAATCTATTTAGTCGTTCCTGCTCGAACAGCTCGCTTCGCAGGCGACCGAGCCGATTCCTGACGGGAACTCTCGAACCTGGCGCGCCGTTCCTGCGCGTACGCAAGAATGTCTTCAACAGGGGTGTTTTCGTTCTCATATACCCTGGCTGCTACCGTTTGTTCCTTTCCCATCGCCTTCTCTCCTCCAAGCAGGCTTCACCACCCCCCCAAGAGTGGCGATCACAGACACACCGGAAGACACCGGTAGCCTTATGAATTCAGGAACATTTTAGCGACCTTCGCCGGCAAGTATGAGTGGAGGGACTCTGCAGGCATTGTAAGAATGCCTCTTACAGACCTGGAGCCCGGATCCTATCGCCCTGAGACAATTCCCACTGCCAGCCCTTGATTAAAAACACCATTGGTCGACAGAATTGCCCGACAGCGTTGTCGCAACACTTTAAACAGAGACTCATCGCGCCTTGAATGATCCCCAAACGCTTCGGCTGGCCGACATCATGTCGACACCGGTGGAGACCGTATCACCTGAGCAACCGCTGAGCGACGCCTTGCTGCGTCTGCGGCAGATCGACAAGAGTTCGCTGGTCGTTTGTTCGGGCGACACGCCCGTGGGCATGCTCACTGAGTGGGATATCGTGGCAATCGCGCTAGGTAATCGCGATCCGGCCGACACACTCGTCGGCGAAGTAATGAATCGCAACCTGGTGACGGCGATTTCGAGTTCAGAATACCGCGATGCCTATCGCCATCTGTCGGACGCCAAGACCCGCCACCTGGTCGTCGTGAACGAGGCAGGACAACTCGCCGGCATCGCATCGGAAACCGATTTCCTCGATCACCTCACGCTTCAGTTCCTGATCCAGCTGAAGGTTGTGGGTGCGGTCATGACGCAAAGTGTCGTGACGCTGCCGGAAGACGCCACAGTCGGCGATGCCGTCAGGCTGATGGCCCGGGAGAAGATCTCCAGCGTCGTGATCGAATCCGAGGCGAAGGCGATCGGCGTATTCACAGGGCGGGACGTCGTCGCCCTGTTGCAGACCCGGCCCGATATAGCAGGCATCCCGATCCGCCAGGTCATGAGTCACCCGGTACATTCCGTTACGTCGACCACCCTGCTGATAGAGGCGACTCAGCGGATGCGTGACCTGCGCGTCCGACGACTGGTCGTCACAGACAGCAAGCAGCTGATCGTCGGTGTCATCAGTCGACACGACCTGGTCAGCCAGCTGTATGACAGGCACATCGAACAGATGCTTGTAAAACTGGGCGAACAGGAAAAGGAAATCGACAGCATCAGGAAAGAGCTGCAGATGGAACGTGAACTGCGGCGTGTCGAGCAGCTACTGGCACATTCCCAACGCATCGCAAACATCGGCAGCTTTGACATCGAGATAGCCTCGCAGGAGACCAACTGGTCAGACGAGTGTTACCGGATACTGGGTTACGATCCTGCGTCGGCATCCGCCTCACTGGATGCAATCGTCGTGCGCGCCCATGCGGCCGACCGGGCGCGGCTCATGCAGGCCCATGCCGAGTTCGCCGATCCCGACGGTGCCAGCGACATGGAGTTCCGTATCGAACATCCGGAACACGGCACCCGCGTTCTTCATCAACGCATCGAGCGCGCAATCGATAGCGATTCAGGGAGGATCAGCCGTGTCATAGGGACGCTCCAGGACATTACGCACCGGGAGGCGGCACAACGCCAGAACAAGGCCTTGAATTCGATGCTGGTCGCACTCACCGAGGGCAGTGCGGATGCGATCTTCGTGAAAGACAAGGCCGGCGGCTACCTGATGGCCAATGCCGCAACCTGCCAGCTGATGAACATGCCCAGAGAGCGGCTACTGGGTTCGAAGGACAGCGAGCTGTTTCCCGGCGAAGTGGTTGACCGTATCCGGCATGATGACCTGCGGGTAATGACGCGGGCGGAGACGGAGGTCTTGCAGGAGGCAATCATCGTAAACGGGCAGGAAATCCCCTACCTCACCACCAAGGGGCCGTTGTTGATTGACGGTGAGGTAAAAGGGGTCTTCGGCATTGCCCGCGACATCACACATCTGAAGGCGGTCGAAGACGAGCTGCGCGAGAAAGAGGCGTTCATCAGCAAGGTGCTTGATGCATCACCGACCGGTATCTACATCATCGATCTCGATCGGAACCGCTTCGAGCTGATCAATGCTAGGTTTGCCGACCTGCTCGACTGGCCGCGAGACGAGGCGACGAACATGGCGGTTGATCGCCTGATAGACAACGCCCATCCAGAGGATCGGGACCGGCTCAGGCAGCATTTTGGCGAGGTGCGCACGACAACCGAAGACGCGGTCATCGTAATCGAGTTTCGTTTCCGGACAACGCAGGGGGAATGGCGTTGGTTGCGTTCCTGGGATGCCGTTTTCGAGCGGTCACCCGATGGCATGGCCCGGCGGCTTATCGGTACGCTGATGGACGTTACATCGAGGAACCTGGCCGAGTCGGCACTGCGCGACAGCGAGCAGCGATTTCGCGCCATTTTCAATGCAACCTTCCAGTTCATTGGCCTGATGTCGCCGGACGGGACCCTGGTCGAGGCCAACGACTCTGCCCTCTCCTTCGCGGGCATCGATCCGGTAGACGCCATTGGCAGGCCCTTCTGGGAAGCGCGCTGGTGGGCCGGTGACAAACGTCGGGTCAGACAACTGCAGGATGCGATCAGACAGGCGGCGCAGGGTGAGTTCGTACGCTATACGGTCGACATCCAGGGCGCAGACCAGGTGGAGACAATCGACTTTTCGCTGAAGCCCATGCTGGATGAATTCGGCCGCGTGATGATGATCATCCCCGAAGGCCGGATTATCACGGAACAGATACACGTCGAACGGGAGCTGCGGGATAACCAGGAGCGACTGCGGGTCGCACAATCTGCCGGCCGTATTGGCACCTGGCATTACGATCCTTCCAGCACATTGTTCAGTGTGTCTGAGGAGTTCCAGCGCTTCGCGCATCTCGATCGCCCCGCTTATCCCATCGCGGAACTGATCAGACGTCTGCCTTCCGACGAAGCCAGGCTGTTAAGGCAGGCCCTCGACAATTCCTTCCGCGTCGACCAGCCGTTCGAGCTCGAACACCGCATACTGACGGACCCGGACGGCAAGGCCTGCTGGATCGATCTACGTGGAAGAGTCCAGACTGATTCCCAGAGCCAACGTAGCTCGCTCGTCGGAACGGCACAGGACATCACGGAACGAAAAATCGCAGAACTGGCACTACGCAAATCAGAATCGCGGCTGCACGCACTGACGGCGAAACTGCAGGCGGTGCGCGAAGAGGAACGGACAAGGCTCTCAAGGGAGGTGCACGACGGCCTCGGCCAATTGCTGACCGCGCTGTCGATGGACCTGGCCTGGACATCGAGGCGGGCCGAAAATATTGCCGACGCCGACCTGAGAGAAACCATCCAGAACAAACTTTCCGAGGCCGCCTCGCAGACCGACGGGATGATCAGCACCGTGCAGGAGATCACCAGCGAGCTGCGACCGAGTGTGCTGGATAACCTCGGCCTGGGCGCAGCGCTCGAATTTGAAACCAAACGCTTTCAGGAGCGTTCGGGCATCGATTGTTCTATAAAGGTACCGGGCGATCTGCCCGGCATCGACCCTGATCGCTCGACGGCAGTGTTTCGGATTCTACAGGAGTTGCTGACCAACGTCGTACGTCATGCCGGTGCAACGGCCGTGTGGGTGGAATTGTGCGAAGAAGAAGGGCTCCTGACATTGGAAGTCATCGACAACGGCAAGGGGATCTCTTTCGTCGATGTCGTGTCACCGGACTCGCTGGGACTGACCGGGATCATGGAGCGGGCCGGCCAACTCGGCGGCGACGTGGATTTTGAACGGACTTCCCGGGGCGGAACGCGGGCCATACTGAGACTGCCATGAAAATACTGTTGGCCGATGACCATGAGGTTGTCCGCAGGGGCCTCAAACAACTGCTTAGCGAAGAGTTTGAGGATGTGACGTTTCTCGAGACCGGAACGGCAGCCGAGACGATCGCCTGTGCCACGCATAACAGCTGCGACCTGATGATCCTCGACATCAACATGCCGGGGCGCAGCGGTCTGGACGTACTCTCCGCACTCGCGTCACGAAAGATCGACTACCCGGTTCTGGTGTTGAGCATGGCGCCGGAACAGGAATACGCGGTCCGTGTGCTGAAGAACGGGGCGCGCGGGTACGTCAACAAGCAGATGGTCGCAACCGAACTGCTGTCCGCGGTGCACACCGTGCTGGATGGCCGCCGGTACATCTCGGCAGCGGTCGCCGATCAACTCGCCAACAGCCTCAATGCACCGTCGGAACTGCCACTCCACGAGCAATTGTCAAACCGCGAGATACAGGTCCTGCAACTGATCGCAGGCGGGATGGGTGTGAAGGCTATCGCCGCCGAACTGACGTTGAGCGAAAAGACGATTTTTACCTACCGGGATCGCTTGAGAACCAAGCTGGGCATCAAGGGCGATGTCGAACTGGCGCGTTATGCTCTGAAGCATCAGCTTGTCGATTGAGCTGCGTCGCTCATAGCGATCGCTGCAATCTTCATGGCCCCTGCAAGTGCCCGGATTCACGGCCGCGGGAAATCGCTTGGTGCGGATACGATTAGCCTTTCAAGCGAAGCCGGTTGTGATCGACTGGTCTAGCCATTGCCGGGGGAAAACGATCATTAGAATTTTAATATGAACTCCATTGCGTTTTCCTGACCGCACGCCGGAGACTTTATCGATGCATGCCATTTATACTTTCAGAAAATCACCTGTCGCCGCGCAAGCAAAAACACCTTAGGAGCCCATAATGAACGAAACCAATCCACAGGAGATATTCAAGAAATACTCCACCAAGGGGCACAACCTGATCAGAGACTTCTCCATTGCCGAGTCGCAGGAGATGGCCGCCCAGTTCACCAACTCCTGGAACACCATCATTACGCGAGCAATGGAGAGCCCGGAGGATTGGTACAAGACCGTCACAGGTTTTTACCAGGACCAGTTCAACCTGTGGATGAGCATGTTCAATCCCGGGGCCACGCCGGTGGTTCAGCCCGCACCCGGTGACCGCCGCTTCTCAGCCGACGAATGGGGCGAAAGCCCGCTCCACAATTACCTGAAACAGTCCTATCTGCTGAGCTCGCGCTGGTTGAACAACATGGTGACGGATTCGACGCTGGATACAGCCACCAAGGCCAAGTGCGATTTTTATACCCGTCAGTTCATCGACGCGATGTCACCGGCCAATTTCGCCCTGACCAATCCTGAAGTACTCAAGGAGACGATCGATACCAACGGGCAGAACCTGACCAAGGGTCTCGAGAACCTGATGCAGGACATGGACAAGGGCCGCATCAGCCTGACCGACGAATCCGCTTTCAAACTGGGTGAAAATATCGCCACCACGCCCGGCTCGGTGGTGTTCCAGAACGAACTCATCCAGCTGGTTCACTTCAAGCCGATGACAGAAACAGTCAACGAGCACCCGATTCTGATCGTCCCCCCGTGCATCAACAAGTACTACATCCTCGACCTGTCGGAACACAATTCTTTCGTTCGTTATTGCCTCGAACAGGGTAACAACGTGTTCATCATTTCGTGGCGTAATCCCGACGAGGCGCTTGGCGACAAGACCTGGGATGATTATCTTGACGAGGGAACGATCCCGGCCATCGACACCGTGAAAAAAATAACCGGTGCGAAAAAGATCAATGGCGTCTCCTGGTGCATCGGCGGAACACTGCTGGCGACCACGATCGCGGTACTGGCCGCCAAGCGCAAAAAGCCATTCGCAACGGCCACCTTCTTCACCACGCTGCTCGACTTCTCCGACCCGGGTGAACTGGGTGTGTTCATCGACGAATCACAGGTCAACCAGCACGAGCACCGGCTGGCGGAAGGCGGCGTGATGCCAGGCAAGCAACTGTCCACGACCTTCTCCATGCTGCGCGCAAACGACCTGATCTGGAACTACGTGATAAACAACTACCAGAAAGGCAAGACACCGCCGCCCTTCGATATCCTTTACTGGAACAGCGATTCCACCAACATGACATCGGCCATGTTCACCTGGTACCTGCGCAACATGTACCTTGAGAACAATCTCGTGAAACCGGGCGGTATCGAGTTGTGCGGCGTCCCGGTCGACCTCGGGAAGATTGACTGCCCGGTGTATTGCCTGTCGACGATCGACGATCACATCGCGCCCTGGAAAACCACTTTCAAATCGACCGAGTTGCTCAAGGGTGATATGCGGTTCGTCCTTGCAGCGAGCGGTCATGTTGCGGGCGTCATCAACCCCGTAAGCAAGAACAAGCGAAACCACTGGGTAGACGGCGAACTCGGGCAAGGAGCCGATCACTGGCTGGAAACAGCCGAGAGCGTTCCGGGCAGCTGGTGGAGCAATTGGGATCAGTGGCTCAAGGACCAGGGTGGAAAGCAGATACCCGCACCCGCAAAGACCGGCAGCGAGGCTTATCCAGAGATAGAACCGGCACCAGGTGCCTTCGTGATGGCCAGGGCCGACTGATAAACGGCGTGGCCGAAGTCTAAACCGGCGGGCGTTCCGAAGCGCCTGCCGTTTCAGTTCATACGCAATCAACAGGTGCTTCAATGAAGGTAACAATAGAGATCGATGCCACGCCGCAGGAAATGCGGACCATGCTGGGTTTGCCCGATATCGAACCCATGCAGCAGGAGATCATCGAGAAGATCCGCGAGAAGACGTTGGAGGCCATCGACACCAACGATCCGACGCAGTTGATGAAACTGTTCATGCCCACCAATGATCAATTCAAGTCGATGGATTCATTGCAATCTTCGTTCTGGGAGGCCATGTCCAAGAGCATGGGCTTCTCAACGGGAACCAAGGATACGAAATAAACTCCCGGGGAATCGCGGAGACGGTCCTGCTTGCGTCGAGCCACCATGGCTGACTCACTCAGTTGGCGACTGGAGTCGCTGGCAACTGCGGCTGAGCCGACCCAGACGCAGGGTCCTCTTGCATCAGGGGGCAGCGCTGCACTTCTGCCACTCGGTCCAGACACCAGGAGGCTCCTCCGGTAAAGGCGTCACAACCGGAGCGGGATGAAAGCCCAATGTATGCCCCGTCAATGACTGGGCTCAGATCAATAACAGGCCCCGGCTTTCAGCCGGGGTTTGTTGTTTCCGGGCCCTGCCCAGGTGACTGCCGATAAAGCACGCATCCCTGATCTGTTAGAATCACGACCTCCAACAGCGGTCTGCGTCTCACTTCTAATGTGTGGTTTCTCCGGCATTTTCTTTTGCAACGAATCCTATCGGGATCAACATCCACAGGGTATCGACGGATTTCGTCGGGCCGCCGACAGGGTAGCGCATCGCGGCGACACAGATCACCGCGAATTGTTATTGTCGAAGATCTGGCTGAGTCACTACCGACTGGCGTTTCAGGATGTCGAATCGGGCGTGCAGCCAATGCTCAGCAGCGACGGCAAACACGTCATCGTGTTCAATGGCGAGGTGTACAACCACCTGGCACTGCGGAACGAGATCGCCGCTCAATCGGGCATCGCGTTCAAGACACGCAGCGACACCGAAACCATCATCGAAGGCTGGAAAGCATTCGGCGAAGCCTTTTTCGAGCGTCTGGAAGGCGAGTATGCCTTCGTCATCAGTTCGATCGATGGTGACATGCTGCTCGCCCACCGCGACAGGTTCGGCGTCAAACCGCTTTTTCTGTACTGCGACCGGACCGATACGCAGGCATTCGCGGTATTCCAGCACAGCTATGACTTCACCTGTTCGCGGATAGAGTTCTCCAGCGAGATCAAGGGTCTTGCGTCCGACAAGACGTGGAACCGCGACGGCCTGCTACGGCAGTTCGTCGGACTGTTTGAGCCGATCCGCACGCCGTTTGATCATGTCATACAGGTCCCGCCGGGCGGCCTTTTGCAGGGCCGGCGGCGCGGCGAAGAACTGGCATGTGAACTGCAGACCGCTGCCGAAGCGGTGCGAACCGCCGTTGCGGGGACAGGTGACGTCGGCGACGCCGAAGATCAATTCGCCGGGCTGGTCAATGCATCGGTATCCGATCGCCTGCTCAGCGATGTCGAACTCGGCGTTTATCTCAGTGGTGGAGTCGACTCAAAGGTCGTTGCCCACGAACTCAGCCACCTGATGGGTCCGGAAAAGCCCATGAAATCGTTCACTGTCGGCTTCTCGCAGGCCGGTTACGACGAAACAGACGAGGCCATGAGATTCGCCAGGCACGCCGGCTTCGATCCGCACGTGGTGAATATCGACAACGCAGCCCTGAACTATTCATACCCGCTCGCCGTGCACAACAGCGAACTGGTCCAGCCATTCACCAACGGCGCGGCCAAGTGGTGGCTGAGCCTGTTCACGCGGCAGTATGTCAAAGGTGTGCTGACCGGCGACGGCGCCGATGAGTTGCTGTGCGGCTACCCGAGCTATCGCTACGCAAACTGGTGGAAGTATGCGATTCGCGGACGCGGCGAGGCGAACACGATCGATGACATCAGCCGCCTGCTGCAACGCCAGCCGCTGGGAACGACATCCAGGGACAGGCTCTATGTCTCCCGGTTTGCCGCGCATGTGAAGAATCCGTGGCTCGCCGGGTCCAGCGCCGCAGGTACCGGCCAGGATTTCGTCGACAGCCTGCAGGTCCTCGGCGTGCCCCATCCCCTGTTCGGCCAGGTCAGCGCCATAACGTCTGCCGTGCTGGGCGAGACCGCCGGCCACGCCTGGTTGCAGGCGCAGGCGCTATCGGTGCAAAGCTGGTTCTACGCCGGCCTCGAGCACCTGTCCGGTGAGCGCGAAAACCCGCGCAATTCACTCCTGCTGTGGCAGAACTATTTTGCCCGCACCCACCTGCCGACGCTGATCCTCAACTGGGTGGGAGATCGCATGGAAATGGCGAATACGCTGGAGGGACGTACCCCGTTTCTGTCGAACAAGCTGCGCACTTTCGTCGCCACCCTGCCGGACAAATTGATGGTGAATGGCCTGCGCGACAAGGTCCTGATGCGCCGTTCGTATAACGCCCGCTTGGGTTCCGACTTCGCCGCCACACCGAAGAAGCAGTTCAACGCACCCTTCCTCGATTCAAACAAACTGGTCTCCGATTTCGATACCGCGACGATTTTTGCCGATACCGGGCTGAATCCCGACCTGTCGCTTGCCGGTCTGTCGCAGCAGGCAGACCGGGTGGAAGCCAGCGACCCCTACCTGGCAACCCATCTTCGCGCCGCCTATCAGACCGCGATCGCGGCCAGCATCGTCAACAGAACGATCGTGCTGGGAACCGATCTACCGCGCGAGGCCCGGTTCGAGAACGGCTATCTCGACAGCGGCGGCCCGCGGCACTGACAACAGTCAGGTCGGATGATGGCGCATTCAGTTGCCCCAGGGCCGCGCATGGAACAGCGCAAGCCTGGGACGGCTTTCGAATAACCTGAAGGTGGACCAGCCCCCAGGAACCCATCGTGTCGTTCTGCGGTGCGACTAGAGTATGTTCTAACAGTGCAACACTTGGCCTGGCTGACGTCCCAGGTGAACGCGTCTCCGAACTAAGGATGGGGTGGGTATCTATGAGCATAATCGGCGGGCCGGCATTACGACGAACCGAGCCTGATCAAGTCTGTATCTGGCTGGTATTGCATGAGCGCGCAGGGACGATCGGCGCCGAGATCCGACGCACCCCCGAGGGCAAGTCGCTGTCGGCATGCGTGGAAAGCTCTCGCCAGCCGGCGGCCTGTGGCGACCACCTGTTCGTATACCTGTTACGCCTGCGTGCCAATGCCGGTCAGTTTCCGCTGGACAGCAAGCTCTACTATGACGTTGAGATAGACGGCGAGGGCCTGGCTGATCACGGATTGACCACGGGCCGGCGCGCGCTGGTATACGCGGATGAAGTGCTACCGAGTTTTTTCATCCCGTCGATCCACGCCAACGTGTTGCAAGGGTCGTGTCGCAAGCCACATGCCACGCACGGCAGCAAGCCACAATATGACCAGATGCGCAGTGCAGATGCCCTGTTGCAGGAGACATGCAAGCAGATCGGGCGGCGCCCCTCCCTGCTGATTCTGACGGGCGACCAGATTTATGCCGACGATGTTTCCCCTGCCCTGCTGCCGGCGTTGATCGAGAAGGCAGAGGAACTGACAGGCTGGAAGGAATGTCTCCCAAGCACAGAAGGCACAGCGTTGATTCCCGCTGACATCGAGCTGTGCGGGCGAGAAGACCTGCTGGATGCAGAGGAAACCGGATTCAGTTCTGGCGAAAAAGGCAACCACCTGCTGACGTTTGGCGAATTCATGGCGATGTATCTGGCGGTATGGGGTGGGGTCTCGCTGCGTATACCTGAATTCAAAGACATCGATGCCCGGATCAAGCGTATCCGGGTTCGGGCGCCCGGCAAAAAGGGCCAGCAAGGCAAGACAATTGAGAAACGGGTCGTCGGGAAAAGCCGCTACAGGCAGGAGACCCACACCGTCGATGAATTCCTCGACAACAGCTGGCAGGCACGGCGCCTGATGGCGAATGTCCCCACACTGATGATCTTCGACGACCACGAGGTGACGGATGACTGGAATCTGAACGAGCACAATCGCGATCGACTGCTGACCAATCCGATGAGTCGTCGAATACAGGCGAATGCCCTGGCCGCCTACTGGGCCTGCCAGGGCTGGGGAAACGATCCCCGAGGATTCACCACGTCCGAGCGCCGGCAATGGACCGACTTCCTGCAGACGAAAAGCATGAACAACGGTCAAGCGTTTGAGCGCGGTCTGCTGGAGCGCAAGGACTGGGGCTACGAACTGGCCTGCAATCCACCAGTCGCGGTGCTGGATACCCGGTCTCAGCGCGATTTTTCCGGTGACGGCACGGCCGCACTGATCGATTCCGCCGGTCTGAAACGGCTCGGCAGAACACTCTCGAAGCTGTCTGGCCCAGGCGCCGAAGACGAGGCGACACAAAGCCTCATTCTCGTTTCACCCACCCCGGTCTATGGCTTCAAGGCAATCGAACTGATCCAGCTGAAATTCGACAGGAAGTCCGCCGCCAAGATCGATTCCGAGACCTGGATCGGCAATACCGATTCGTTCCACCAGTTACTCGAAGCCTTGCGTAAACTGCACACACCGCACTGCCTGATTTTTTCGGGTGACGTGCACTATGCCTTCAACCGACGGGAGGTTATGCGCACCAGCGACTCTGCTGGCACGGTCCGGGTGACACAGCTCACCAGCAGTGCCCTGTGCAATCATCCTGGGGGCATCGGCCGCCTGGGTTTGAAGGTGCTGCAAAACACATCGACGATGCAGGCCTTCAACCGGGAGACATCACCCTACCTGCGACCACGCGAAGACGACGACCATTTTGTCAATGGCCATGCCAACCTCGGACTGTTGCAGCTGAAAAACGGCACACCGGTGGGATACCGCCTGCTATGCCGCAAGCCGGGGAACAATCACGCGTATGCATGGAGCTATGACCTGGAGCAACCGGACCGCGTGGTGATTCGCGTCGAGAATTGATGCGCCGACACAGGGCACTGCAGGGTGGGACAACGGCACAGACGACCGTATCGCAATGTATTGTGGCTGAACGATCAACCTTGCACGTCTGCACGCATAGCCACCACGACGGCGTGTTCCCGTTGATCATCAACCAGGGCAATCGCCTTGCCCTCCTGCTCGATCCCATCGACCGTCACGCTCACCACGCCGCTGTTTTCACCCTCGCCCGCCTGGGTTTGCGCGATGGCGATGTGATAGACCGTCTCGCGGTAACGGTAGTGGATTTTCAACCCGTCCCAATGCGCCGGCAGACAGGGGGCGATATGCAGCCTGTCCGTTTCCAGCCGCAGGCCGAGCAGCGACTCGAGGATCAGCCGGTACATCCAACCTGCCGAGCCCGTGTACCAGGTCCAGCCGCCGCGCCCGGTGTGGGGCGCGACCGCGTAGACGTCGGCCGCCATCACATAGGGTTCCACCTTGTAGGTCGCGCTGGCCTCCTGTGATTTGGAATGGTTGGCCGGGTTGATCATGGTTGTCAGTTCCCAGGCCCGCCTGTTGTCGCCCAGGGCCGCGAACGCCATGGCCGCCCAGATGGCGCCATGGGTGTACTGGCCGCCGTTCTCGCGCACGCCCGGCACGTAGCCCTTGATGTAGCCGGGATCCATGTCCGACTGGTCGAAAGGCGGATCGAGCAACTGGATGAGGGCATGCTCACGGCGCACCAGATGTTCATCCACCGCATCCATCGCCATGCGTACGCGATCGGCATCGCCAGCCCCGGACAGCACGGCCCAGCTCTGTGAGATCGAGTCGATCCGGCATTCGCTGTTGCCCGCCGACCCCAGCGGTGTGCCGTCATCGAACCAGGCGCGACGATACCAGGCGCCATCCCAGCCGTGCTGTTCCAGACTTTCGCCCAGGCGCTTGCCTTCGACCACACAGATCTCGGCGAAATCTTCATCGCCGTGCCGGCGCGCAAGCACGGCGAACTGGCGCAACACCTCGTACAGGAAGAAACCCAGCCACACGCTTTCTCCCTTGCCCCGGATGCCGACCCGGTTCATGCCGTCGTTCCAGTCGCCGGAGCCGATCAGCGGCAGGCCATGTTCGCCAAACACAAGGCCGTGCCGGATGGCCTGCACACAGTGCTGGTACAGCGTCGCCGTGGCCTCGGATCTACCGGGCAGGTCGTAATAGGATTCGTCCTCCGGATCGAGCGGGCGCCCGTCCAGGAAGGCAAGGGGTTCATCCAGCACACCGGTGTCGCCGGTGCTGAGCACATAGCGACAGGTTGCCAGCGGCAGCCACAGGTAGTCATCGGAACAATGCGTGCGCACACCCCGGCCGGAGGGCGGATGCCACCAGTGCTGGACATCCCCTTCCGGGAACTGGCGGCCTGCGCACAACAGCAGTTGGGCGCGCAGCAGGCGCGGCTCGCTGTGCACCAGCGCCATCGCGTCCTGCAACTGGTCGCGAAAACCGAAGGCGCCACCCGACTGGTAGTAGCCGCTGCGCGCCCAAAGCCGGCAGGCCAGAGTCTGGTACAGCAGCCAGCCGTTGGCCAGCACATTCAGCGACTGGTCGGGCGTCTCGACCTGCACCGCGCCGAGGGTGTGGTTCCAGTACTGCCAGACCGCCTCCAGGGCCCGCCGCGCGGCATCGGCGCCACGCATTCGATGCACCAGCTGATGGGCATCGTCGCCGCCCGGGATCCCGCCCAGCGCCGAGCCGGAAGGTGATCTCGCGTTGCTGCCCGTCCGCCAGATCAAAGCCCACCTGGATCGCGGCACAGGGGTCCAGACCGCCGCCCAGACGCCCTGACAGGTGGGTACGCATCATCGCCGCCGGATGCTCCAGGCTGCCGTTGCGGCCAATGAATTCAGCGCGGTCGCAGCTGACGGTCCGGCTCGTATCATCCACGTCGAAGAAGGCGACCCGGTCGGGAAACTCGGTGTTGTAGCGGTTACGCGCATAGATCGCACCGCTGTAGGGGTCGACTTCGCTGGTCACATGCATGGCCGACTTCGGCCTCAGATCGCCCAGCACCCATTCCACATAGCCGGTCGCGGAAAGCCGGCGCGGCCGACCGGACAGGTTGCGCACTTTGAGCACGGAAAACTTGACCGCCGCGTCCTGCGCCACATAGACCCACAACTCGGATTGGATGCCACTCTTCGGTATGTTCGAACACGCTGTAACCAAAGCCGTGCCGGCTGACGTATGGCGTCGCGCCGCGTCTGGGTAAAGGCGTGGGCGACCAGAACTGGCCGCTCTCCTCGTCGCGCAGATAAAAGGCCTCGCCACTGGCATCGGATACCGGGTCGTTGTGCCAGGGGGTGAGTCGGAACTCGTGGGCGTTCTCGCCCCAGGTGTAGGCCTGGCCGCTCTCCGAGATAACGCTGCCGAACTGGGAATTGGCCAGGACGTTCACCCAGGGCGCGGGCGTGGTCCGGTCCGGCGTTGTGGTGATGACATACTCACGCCCGTCCGGGGTGAAGCCGCCGACGCCATTGGACAGGATCAGATCTCGCGGCGGCGGTTCGAACTCGGCGGGCACATCTGTCTGGCGGGGCCGAACGGGAACCAGGCGCGGCACGCGCGCACGCGGCCGACCGGCGCGGTCGATCTGTTCCGCCAGGGTCCCCCGGCTATCGCTGAGGACGACGCGGGCAACCGTCTGGAACAGCGTTCGGTCTTCCTCGGAGATCTGCTCTGCCGAGCGCACGAAGATGCCGCCCGGACGGTCTATCACCTGGGCCTCCAGGCCCACGGCGACCAGCCCCAGGATCTGGTCCTGCAGCACCTGCCGGTAACCGGCACGATCCTCGTTCCAGATCACCAGGTCCACCGCCAGTCCCTTCAGGCGCCAGTAGGCATGGGCCTGGATCAGCTGGCGCACCAGTTCGATATTGACCAGGTCACCGATGCGCAACAGGACGATGGGCAGGTCACCCGATATGGCATAGCCCCATAGCCCGGATTGTCCGCGCCGGTTACGCATGAGAACGCTGGTTTCGGCGCGCAGCGCAGCATTGGCGAAAATCACCGAGTTGGCCAGGCGCCCATACAGTTGCGCATCGGCTTCCGATGCGTTGATCTGGCGCAGCACCACCTGCGCGTGGGTCCAGGCCAACTCGAAGACGCGGTCGGCGAGGCGCTGATCCCGGTACTTTTCGATCAGGCCCAGGACCGCGTCGCGGCTGTCGCCGACGCCGTAAACCAGGTCCACGCTGACCGACTGATCCGGCTCAAGCGTGATCTGACTGCGGATCGCCGCCACCGGGTCCAGCACCGAGCCCTGGCTGGCGGACAGCGCCACGCCGGCATCCATCGCCCGCGGCGCTGCGACGCTGCGGCCCCGGCCGATGAAGCGCTCACGGTCGGTCTCATAGGCAAACTCACCGACCTGCGCGTCGTGCACCGACATCAGGTGAAACATCCAGGGCACCGGCTCGTCGCGCGAGCGGGGGCGGCGCGTACACAGAATCGCCCGGTGCGTTTCGACAATCTCGGTTTGCACGAACAGATTGCTGAACGCCGGATGCAGCGCGTCTGCCGCAGCGGGCGCCAGCACCACCTCCGCGTAACTCGTGACCTCGATCGTGCGGCGTGCGGCGGCAAGATTGGTGATGCGCACGCGGCGCAGTTCGATGTCGTCTTCCGGAGACACGACGATTTCGGTATGGGTATCGTAATCGCCATCGCGACGACGATATTCCGCACGGCCTTCCGAGAAGATCGCTTCATAACCCTCCCCGCGCTGCAAAGTGGGTTGATGTGCCGTGTTCCAGGCCGAGCTGCTCTCGCCCTCGATGGATACATCGCGCAGGTAGCAGAAGGTACCCCAGGGATCGCGGGTAGCGTCTTCGCGCCAGCGCGTCACGGCCAGATCGTTCCAGCGGCTGTAGCCGCCACCGGCATTGGTGAGCATCACGTGATAGCGGCCATTGGACAGCAGCTGCACCTCGGGGATCGGCGTATCGGGACTGCTCAGCACGCGTATCGGTATCTGCGGGCTGTGCGCGCCCGACTCGATGGCGCTGACTTCGGCACTGTGGACATATAAGGCGGAGGACCTGGGTATCCGCTCCTGCAACAACAGCAGCGTCGCCTGCAACAGCGGGTCGGATGCGAAACGCTTCTGCATCGGACGGTCGAGCAGCAGCCAGGCCAGGGCGAGCAGGCTCATGCCCTGGTGATGGGCCATGTAGGAGCGCAACAGCGCATGCGATTCGCCGCGACGCTGGCGTGCCGGCGTGTAGTCGATCGCTTCGTGAAAGCCGAACTGCCCTTCCGCCCCGGCGGCAGAAAGGCGTTGCAGGTTGAGACAGGCCGCCTCCGGCGTCACCATCAGGGCCAGTGCCGAGGCATAGGGCGCAACCACCAGGTCATCGACCAGCCCGCGCTTCAGCCCCAGGCCGGGCACGCCAAACGCGCGGTACTGGTAGTTGAGATGTACGTCCATCGTGTTGTAGCCGGACTCGGACATCCCCCAGGGCACGTCGCGCTGCTGGCCGTACTGGATCTGACGCGCCACCGCCGCCTTGGCGGTCTGATCCAGCAGCGTGTGCTCGTAGTTCGGCATCACCAGTTGCGGCATCAGGTACTCGAACATCGAGCCACTCCAGGAGAGCAGGATCGGCTGACCGCCGGCGCTGGTCAGCAGGCGCCCGAGCGCAAACCAGCTCTCCTGCGGCAACTGCCCCTGGGCGATGGCGACGAAAACACTCAAGCGGGCCTCCGAGGCCAGCAGGTCGTAGTAACTCGCGTCGCGGCGCCGCTCGTCGACGTTGTAGCCGATACTGAGCAGGCGTGATTGCCTGTCGTACAGGAAGCCATACTCCATGTCGGCGAATTCGCCAGCCTGAAGGGCCAGGCCCTGGATGGCCGCGATCCGGGCCTGGGCGCGTTCGCTGCCGAGCTCGATCTGCCGGCGCAGTTCGGCCAACCACACCGCCTGCGCCGACGTTGTATCCGCTTCGGCCCGATCGGCAAGCGCGGTCGATAGCGCCACATCCAACCCGGCCAGCGCGCGCAGCGTCGGGATCGCGTCGATCGCGGGCAGGCCGTCGAGGCCGTCGGATTCCTCAACGGTCTGCTGTCCACGGCGCGAGAAAGCGCAGCTCGTCGCGAGCGGCCAGGCATTGCCGTGCAAGCGCCGCTGCCCACCAGCCAGCCTGGCTCTCCGGGTCGGCACCCAGATCAACGCGCAAGCGCCTCGGCGGACCGCGTCAGTTGGTCCAGCAGGCACTGCGCCGCCGAAAGCGTCGCAGGCCGCACTTTGCGCCCGGCCTCAAGGGTGTCGCGGAATTCAATCAGCCTGGCCGAGGCGGCATCGCCCGCCTCCTCCGCCAGTATCTCCAGGGTGTCGCGCAGGCCATCCAGCCAGCGTGGCTCAAGGATCGGGCGATCGAGCAGCGCAGTCAGGCCCGGGCGCAGGGTCAACAGATGGCCCGCCAGGTTGCCGCTGTCGACCGTCGAGACGTATATCGGGTGCAGCGGCTGCAGCGTTTGCGTGTCGTACCAGTTGTAGAAGTGACCCCGGTGACGCTCCAGCCCCGCCATCGTGTCAAAGGTATGGGCCGTGCGTTCGACCAGTTGCCCGGCCGGGATGTAGCCGAAGTCGTAGGCGGACAGATTGGCGAGCAATGCCAGCCCCATGTTGGTCGGTGAGGTGCGATGGGCCAACGCTGGCATCGCGGTCCTCCTGGTAGTTGTCCGGCGGCAACCAATGGTCTTCCGGACCGACGAAGGTATCGAAAAACGCCCAGGTCTTGCGCGCGATCCTGGCAAGAAAACGGGTCTGCTCGGTTGTCAGCCGTGCTTCGCGATCGGCCAGCGGCAGACTGATCCACCAGGTGATGGCAGGTGACGCAAGCCACAGGGCGAGAAACGGACCGGCCACGATAAGCGCGGCCGGATTGGTCGCCAGCAAAAAGATGGCCGTGCCAATGGCCAGCACGGGGGCAAATCCCATGTCGCGGAAGAGGCTGCGAGGTCGTTGCGCGCGTGCCTTCCCTGGACGTTGCCGGACGGGGTCCATTCCAGCAGGCGTTGCTGCGTCACCAGCAGGCGCACAAGCGTGCGCAGGATCGCGTCCATGCTGTAGAACGCCTCATGCGGCAGCGTCACCAGGAAAAACACGGCCTGGATGGCACGCTGACCGGCGGCACTGGCCACGGCGGCAAAATGCTGGCCCAGCCGCATGTCGCCCGGTTTGCGCAACACATCCGGCAGGGTGGCCAGCAGCGGGGGAATCAGCAAAACGCCGAGCACCACCAGGGTCCAGAACCAGGGCGATGAAAACACCGTCCAGCCCAGCAGCAACAGCAAGGTCAACGCCGCCGGTACCAGGCTGCGGCGCAGATTGTCGAACAGCTTCCAGCGCGACAACGCCGAGAGCGGATTGTCCAAGCGCCGCCCACCGGGACCGGGTGCCCGCGGCAATAGCCAGCCGGCGAGTTGCCAATCACCGCGGATCCAGCGATGCGCCGTTTTACATCGGCGCCGTAACGGGCCGGGTACTCCTCGTACAACTGCACGTCGCTCAACAGTCCGGCGCGCGCATAGCAGCCTTCCAGAAGGTCATGGCTGAGGATCCGGTTGTCGGGGAAACGTCCCTTCAACGACTGCTCGAACGCATCGACATCATAGATGCCCTTGCCGATGAACGAGCCTTCCTGGAACGCGTCCTGGTAGACGTCGGAGACAGCGCGCGTATACGGGTCGATGCCCGGCTCACCACCGTGCAGGCGCGCATAGCGTGACTGACTGCTGCCGGGCAGGCTCACGCTGACACGCGGCTGCAGGATGCCGTAGCCCACACGGACACGCTGCAGCGCCGCGTCGTAGACCGGGCGATTCAGCGGGTGCGCCATGGTCGCGACAAACTGGCGCGCGGCATCACGTGGCAGCTGCGTATCCGTGTCCAGGGTGATCACGTATTTCACATCGGCCAATATCGCGGTCGACTCCGACCACAAGAGAAAAGCCGTCGTGCTTGCCCTCGCGCAACAGCAGGTTCAGGTCGGCCAGCTTGCCGCGCTTGCGCTCGTAGCCCATCCAGATGCGGTCGTGCGGGTTCCAGCGGCGCGGGCGATGGAACAGGAAGAAGACATCATTGTCGCCATCCGCGTATTGCGCGTTCAGGGCCTCGATTCGCTCCTGCGCCAGCTCCAGCAACGGTGCATCGCGTAGCCAGCGCTTCCTCGGCCGCGTCGGCGAAGTCGGTCAACAGCCCGAAGTGCAGGTTGGCTATCGCGATTGGCCAAAAACCTGACTTCGAGTGCCTCGACCAGGCTCTCGACGTCGCGCGGACCGGTGAGCATGCTCGGGACTACCACCAGGGTCCGCGATTGCGCAGGAATGCCCGTGGAAAAGTCCATGCGCGGCAGTGGATGGGGTGACGCCAGCAGCAGTCACCAGGCCGTTCACCAGCGCCACCGCGAGCTGGCTGGTGACCAGCAGCGCGACGACGCCCAGCGGCAGAAGTGCCCAATCGGCGGCACCGTCCGTGCGCGCCGCTGCCAGCAGGCCCGTGGTCAGGAGTACGGAGATCAGCGTGATCGCCCCCAGATACAACAGCAGCGGCGATCGGCTCGCCACGCGCCGCACCGCTGCAGCCGCCGCCAGGCGCAGCGTGCGCGACGCTTCTCCAGCTCGACCCGGCCACGATCGATCAGGTAGTAGCCCACGTGCGACCTTCTGTCGTCGGCGCCATACCGTGGCCACACCGGCTGTCGCCAACGCGATGGCGTGGTTCGCCACCGCCTCCTCCGCCAGCCCGCTGGCCTTCGCGACCTCCTCGATCACGTGGCGGTAGCGGTCACGGCTGGCAAAATCCATCGCGGCATAGGCCCCACCCGGGTCTCGTGCCCAGGGTCTGCTTCGACCAGGCTCATACTCTCGACGAACTCGCGCCAATCCATCTTTCCGAGCAGGCGCAGACTGCCGATGCTGTTGCTGATGGAGACCTGGTCGGCAGCCTGCTCCCGGTTACCCGACCGCACCAGCTGTTCGATGCTCAGACCCGACTCGGCCAGACGCTGTTCGATCCAGGTCAAGGGAAAGGCCAGGGCCGGTCCCTGTCCCTGCAGGCGGCGCGTCAGTTCCGATACGAACGGCGTGGTCATGGGCGGATGCGACCGCGCCATGTCGGCGATCACCAGGATCAGGCTCTTCGGATCCCGGCGGGCGGTCTCCGTCAGCTTGTCCGCCCAGGTGACAGCCAGATCACGGTCGGTGCTGCCGGCGGCAATACGCGCCGCGACGCGTCGCAGATTCTCGATCAGCGCGAGGCGCAGCATGATCGGAATGGCCCATAACTCGCCGAGTCGCAGCGGGGTGACTGTCTGGTAGGCGGCGACGAAGCGGCTGAGACTATCGGGGTCGACCCGTCCGTCACCGTGGGCGATGGTCTCCAGGGCGATGTCATAGACGCGCGGCAACCCGGCGGAAGCGCCGTCGGACAGCCCTGGCAGTTCCCGACTGTAGCCCCTGGGCAGGTGTCGCCTCGCTGTGCGGATCTGTTCTTCGACAAGATAGTAGTTGTCGAGCAGCCATTCCGCGGCGGGCGTAATGCGGTGCCGGGCGACAACCGCCTTGGTCAACTGGTCGCAGGTCCGGGTCAGCACGTCCGCGTTCGCGGCCAGCCTCGAGAGCAGCTGGTCAGGCACTCTGCCCCGGCAGCAATCGGTGGGCGGTAGGCGAGGCGCTTGCCGTGCTGCTCCATCTGATCGCTGCTGAACAACTCTGCCCGCAGCGGCGGCTCGTCGTTGAAAGACGGCCCCTGTGCGCTGCCTGCGCCAGGACGCGGACTCACCAGGCGCTCTTGCGATCCGGCGCCAATGTCTGAACAGATTCGATTTACCCATCTTCCCTGTCGCCCTCAAGTCGTTCTTCCTGCCATTCGACGATCGGCCAACTGCGATCCCGCGCAGGCCGACAGGTCAATCGTCAGGTGCAAAAACCGAATCCCTATGCGCAGCGTACGCCGGGCCGCCCAAGGCGTGTCGCTGGTGGCAGGAGTGACATCGTCTCCAGAGGCAATGCCCGGATCTGCCTGCCCCGCGCTGAGCCCAACATTCTAAAAATCTGCTACCGATAAAACGTAGGCATGGGCGCCCTTGCCACGGCCATAGACATCATTTGCAACCTCATGAATCCGGCTCCGCGCCTCATCAAATGCCTCGACGAATCCGGTCTCGGGTGATCCCACACCGGGACAGAGCCGCTTGAGGGCCGCCGTTTCAACGAAAAAGGAAACCTCGATCGAACGGTCGTAACCCCAGAAGCGGACGCGATTCTCGCTTTCGTCGAAACTGCGGCTCGGATTTGGAAAGGCCAATTTCATTGGTGCACACTCCCGACGAAGGCAGAAAGGGATCTGCGTCTCGGGCGCAAACCCTCGGGGGAACTTCAGCGGATGCGCGTGATAGAGCAAGCACTCGGATCAAGCACTCGGATCGAGTCTTCCGTTGTTGCGCAGTCATAACGCGCGCGAATCGTCGCTTCGTCACATACCATCATGCGCCTGTTACACCCGATGCCCTAGCGCTTTAGCCTGACTCGTCGGCCCCGGAAGTCTCGCGCGCAAACCAAACAGGCGCCGGATAGCGGCGGACAGGCACCATCTGCTCAACGGTCAAGAGCGATATCCCCCATGCAGTCCGCAGGTATTGATGCACCGCCCGCCACGCACTTTGGCCATGCTCTGGTCTGCTGAATGCAGCTGCATAGCGCCTTTGCAGGCCGATTACTCCCGCGACGGTCGCGGTGAAAGCCCTTCCTCCTGATAACTTATTCTGATGAGCTATCCGCCAGGTAAAGGCCTACGGTGATTTTTCAAGCATCGCCCCATTCGGCGCCCGGCACAGCCTGTTGGGACGACGGATACAGCTTCCGCAGGGAATGTCGCATAACGCGACTTCTTACAAGCGGCAGGTGATGATCAGGAGAGATTCGTCATGTTGAAGACATCGTTTTCCCGCACACCGTCCACGATCAAATTCGAGTATGCCAACTGGGTAGCGACGGACGCACTGCCGCGCGATCGGCTGCAGAGCCAGCGATTGCACGAACCGGAGTTTCGCGTCGACACCACCGATCCCATGACCGGCGAACACATCAAGGACACCAAGGGTCATCCGTCTCTGGTGGACGGCAATCTGACCATCTTTTTCGCCAGCGAGGAAACCCGCAAGGCGTACATTGACGTGCCGATCGATCATCCCAATCTGCACGTGCCCTTCGCGGCCACCGATGAGGATGACCGGGGCGGCTGAGCCGACCGACCATCCGCAGTTGCATGACATTTCCGCAAGGTCTCCGTCTCCATATCGACGGAGGCCTTCGGCAAGGTCACTCGCTACGGCAGCGGCCGTCTCTGTCCAGCGGGCCCATCGCCTGATCGACTCGAACCGACGCAAGATGCCGAGCGACCCATAGCCGGCACGATCACCCCCGGTACTGGAGCAATTTGCAGGCTGGCTGCGAACAATGGGGCTACCTTTACCAGCACAACAACCCGTTTTTCGGAGAACAGCATGCAGGGTGAACATCACGAAATAGAGGCGGAATTTCCTGAGTTTCGTCAACGCATCAAAGACTTGTCCGCAGCCGACCCTGATTTTGCGGCAACCATCAAGCATCACAACCAACTCGACAACGAGGTCAGGAAGCTGGAAGAACTGGGACAGCCCGTCACTGACGAGGCGTTAGAGAAAATGAAATATGAGCGCGCCGAGTTGAAAGACCGGATCTATGCGCGCATTCGCTCTGAGTAAGAACTTTTTTCCGCAGAATGCACGATCTCGAGCAGTTCCGGGGCTGAAAAAATGTCACGGGCGTTGCGTCGGCACGACCTGGCCGCGGTCGCGATCAGGCATTGACCCAGACCGGAGAGCTGCCGATCTTCTCCAACAGAAAATCGATGAAGATCCTGACTTTCGCGGTCAGTACGTTCGACTTCGGGTAGACAAGCCACAGGGCTGCCGCGTCGTCGACCTTGTAGTCAGGCAGGACATGGACCAGCGAACCATCGCCAATCTCGCGGTGAACACTCCACAGTGCGTTCATCGAAATGCCCGCCCCGGCGATTGTCGCAATCTTCTGGCTCAAACCGTCATCGACGATCAGCCGGCACCCGGCCAGACGCGGATTGAACTGCCCGGTTAGGCCATCACGCCCCAGCAACTGAATCGTTGTCTGTTCCCTGAACGCGATCAACTGGTGCGTTGCGAGTTCCTCTGGATGCG
>CAVRBK010000004.1:0-19786 GCA_963719025.1 uncultured Gammaproteobacteria bacterium
GCTAGGGAATGACGACCAGGTTTCAAGACGACATGACAAAACAGGAGATCAGACATGAGTAAAGAAAACCAGCACGACGCCGGCTGTTTCTGTGGCAGCGTCAAATTCACCCTGACCGGTGCACCCGAGTTAATGGCCTACTGTCACTGTGATTCCTGCCGGCACTGGTCCGCCGGACCGGTCAGTGCATTCACCCTGTGGAAGCCCGAATCGCTGAAGGTGACCCAGGGCGCGGACAAGATCGCCGGGTTCGACAAAAATCCCGGCAGCGACGATGAGACCGTCGTCAGCAAACGCAAATGGTGCACCGTCTGTGGTGGCCACCTGTATACCGAGCATCCGGCGATGGGACTCATCGATGTGCCAGCCGCCGTGATCGGTGATTTCAATTTCGAGCCGGTGTTCCACGTGCACTACCAGGAGACCGTGCAGGCCATCGCCGATGGGCTGCCGAAGTTCAGGGATCTGCCGAAAGAGGCGGGGGGATCGGGGCTCACGGTTCCCGAGTCAGCCTGAGCATTGCCGACGAACACGCTGAAACCGGGCTTCGCCGTTATCCAGACATGCCAGCCCGGTTGACGGGCTGGACGCCGTCTAGGTCTTGTTATAGATGACCGGCATCTGGCCCTGCCATCGGCCCCAGGTCTCGTCGTTGCTGACCAGGTCAGCCATAAAGTGCGCGACGTTTCTCCGGCTGGTCTTGCCCGGGTCAAAGATCGCGCTGCGGATAGGGGAGGGATGCACATCGTACTCAGTCACCCCGGGCTCATCGATCAGGGTATCAGGACGGACCACGCACCATTCCAGCCCGCTGTCGTTGTGACCGATGCTCGCGCGCAGGAAGTCGGCAGCGGCCTCGTTGTCGGCGTGCGGGGGTATCAGCAGGCGCAGCAGGCCGATTACCAGTCTCTGACCGGGGCCTACCGGTTCATCGAGATCCCGGTTGCGGTTGCCGGTGGTATTCATCAGCACGAACCGGGCCGGCCGTTCGCGCTGGTGTGTCTTGAGCGCAGCGGACAGCCGCCGGGTGGCCTCGGTGACCAGTCGGTAGGGCGGACCAAAGATGCCCTTGAGGCTCAGGTTGTGTCCCAGGCATGAGGCTACCGCATCGCAGCCGCTGATCAGCTGCCTGAGTTCGTCGGCGCCGAGTTCCAGCAGGCTTGCCTGCGTGATTGAAAGGCGTGGGTGAGTGCGTAACGGCTCGGGTATCCCGTCGGCTGAGCGCACAACCACTCGGACATTCGCACCGTTGTCGAGCAGTTGCTCGACCAGCAGCCGTCCGGTCGCCCCGCTGGCACCGACGACCAGGATTGTCTTGTCCATTCGCCGTGGCATGTTGTCCTCGATTCCGACAGGGCGGTTTCCGCTGATTCAGTTGCGCGAGTTCGCGACCGAGCTGTGGCATGCCGCTGACCCTGTAACGAGGGTCGGTCATGGTGCGAGCTGTTGCGCTTTTCGCCGGACGCTCCCTGGAGAGGCATCGAAGGTTCTCTTGAATGCACGGCGAAAAAGCGGCCTCCGATTGGTAGCCGAGTTCGCCGGCTATCGTTGAAACCGGATCGCTGGAGTCCAGCAGGCGTGTTCGCGCGACCTGCATGCGCCAATCGGTCAGGTAACGGCCGGGCGAGACACCGACCAGCGCCGTGAATCTTGCCGAGAAGGCGGAACGCGACATCGCAACCGCGCCGGATAGCGATTCCACCGTCCAGTCCTGGGCGGGGCTGCGATGGATCAGTGCGAGGGCCCGTCCGATCTGCGGTTCACGCAATGCCGCCAGCCAGCCTTGATCCGCATCGGGGGAGGTGTCCAGCCAGGAACGGATCGCCTGAATCACCACCACGTCGGCAAGGCGGGTAATGACGGTTTCGCCGCCCGGCTTGAGCGCGGCCGCCTCGCTGGCGATGAAGCGCAGCGTGCTTTGCAGCCAGCCTCCGGCGTCGTCGTGCCAGCCATCGATGTAGATGACCTGGGGCAGGAGTCGCAACAGGTGTTGCGCTGCGACGTCGTCAAAGCGCACGACGCCATACATCGTGCGTGTCAGCGCCCCGCCGCCGCCGTGCCGCATGCTTTCATAGCGATCGCTGATCTTCTCGATCGGAAGATCGAACAGCGGCTCGGCGGGCACCTTCGGATCACTGCTGATGATGTGTGGCACACCATGCGGGATAAGCGCCAGGTTGCCTTGCTCAAGCAACCGTGGCTCCGCGCCGGCCACCTGGAGCCAGCAGCGCCCCGCGGTGACAACCAGAAACGTCATCACGCCCTCGAGTTCGGGAATCTCGATGGCGAAGGGCGCGGTGAACTCCCCACGGCAATAGAGCGTCCCGGTCAGGCGCAGCATGTGCAGGGTTTCGCCGAGCGGGTCGGCGGACTCCGGCAGTACGGGATTCGGGTTTTGCCATCAGCTCGCTCGTTCGGCCTGGAGAATTCAATAACCGAAAGGATAGACGATCTGCATATTGATGGCGACAAAATGGCATGGTTCATCCGGTTTCTGGCGCCTAGGCTTAACACACGTTCAAACCTACGTGAGGAAATACCATGCAAAACGACGCTATTCTCGTTATCGGTTCCACCGGCAAGACCGGCCGTCGAATCGCGCAAAAGCTGTCGGCCCGGGGCCACGCCGTGCGTCATGGATCGCGTCGCTCGCCGACGCCGTTCGACTGGGAGAAGCCGGACACCTGGCCGGCGGCGCTCGCCGGCGTCCAGGCGGCCTACATTTCGTACTTTCCGGATCTCGCCTACCCCGGCGCGGCGCAAAAGATCGAGGCGCTGACGAAGTTCGCAGCGGCGGCAGGCGTCAAGCGCCTCGTCCTGCTGTCGGGGCGGGGTGAGCACCATGCGCAGCGCTGCGAGGAGATCGTGCGGCAGTCCGGGCTCGAGTACACCCTGGTGCGGGCCGCCTGGTTCGCGCAGAACTTCAGCGAGGGCTACCTGCGAGAGCCGGCCCTGGCGGGTGTGGTTGCGCTGCCGGCGGCGGATGTCCGCGAGCCGATCGTCGATGCCGATGATATCGCCGACGTCGCGGTGGCCGCGCTGACCGAAGACGGTCATGCGGGGCAACTGTACGAGGTTACCGGGCCGCGACTCCTCAGCTTTGCCGAAACGGCGGCATTGCTTTCCACGGCGGTTGGAAGGCCGGTGCGTTACCAGCCGATCTCTTTCGACGATTTTCACGCATCCATGAAAATCATCGGCGGCGATCTCATTGCCGACGTCCTTACCGGCATCTGCCGCGAAACCCTGGATGGGCGTAACGCCTCGGTGGGCGATGGTGTCCAGCGGGCGCTGGGTCGGGCGCCACGCGACTTCGCTGATTTTTGCGATGAGGCCGCTCTGGCGGGTGCCTGGAAAGAGGCGGCCTGAGGGCGTCATGACGGATACCGGGGGCTGTCGGCGGAAACGTCGCCAGCCATGCCTTTTCCCGGGTGCTTCCCGGTAGCGCTTAAAGATCCCGCATCTCCGCCGACATAGAGAGACACGACATGCGAAGCAGATCTCCGAAGAGGCACAAGATATGTACCGACGCACGCTGATTGCGATCACTGGCGCCGTGATAACCCTGATGGGTTCGAGCGTTGCGCTGGCCGACATCACCATGGGTGTATTTCCGCGTCGCCCGGCCGCGGTCACCCACAAGTTGTTCAAGCCCTTGGCTGAGAAGCTCAGTCAGGAACTCGGCGAACCGGTGAAACTGGTGGTCGCCAAGGACTTCCAGTCGTTCTGGCAGGGCGCCGCGAATCAAGAATACGATCTGGTGCATTACAACCAGTATCACTACCTGCTCAGCCGGAAAGAACAGGGTTACAAGGTGATTGCGGTCAACGAGGAATTTGGCTCCAGCGAGATCGCTGGAGCACTGTCGGTGCGTAAGGACAGCGGCATTAACAGCGTCGCCGACTTGAAGGGCAAGACCATCCTGTTCGGTGGCGGTAAAAAGGCGATGGGCAGCTATATCGCAGTCACTGCGATCCTGAAGGCGGCCGGTCTGGAGGCGGACGATGACTATACGGTGAAGTTTGCCAAGAATCCGCCCAGCGCGGTGATTGGCGTGTTCAACAAAGGCGCAACGGCCGCCGGTTCCGGCGATGTCATCCTTAAGGTGGGCGTTGTCAGAAAAAATATCGACGTGTCCGAGATGGCCATCCTGGCAACCAGCGACAGATTCATTCAACTGCCCTGGGCAGTCAAGGGCGACATGCCCGCCGAAAAGGCCGCCAAGATTGAAGCCGTAATGACAGGGCTCAAGGCCAACGACCCGGCGGTATTGAAGGCCGCCAAGGTCACCAATTTCGTTCCAGCCAGCGACGCGGATTTTGGAAAGGTGCGTGAGATCGTTAAGTACGTTACCGGCGAAGACCTGTAGGCCTGTCGACGCATCCGGAACTTTCTCACTGAAAAGGCAGATGGTACTGACATGCAATACCTAACGAAGAAACTGATGCTGAATGGCAAATTCATCGTGCCCATTCTGATCAGCACCATCGTGACTCTGCTAATCGGCGCCTTGCTGCTCATGCAAGCGGTCCAACAGACCACCCAGGAACAATTGCAGCTTTCGCGCTTGGCCCTGAAGTTGGAGCAGCAGAGTGCCGCAGACAATCAGCTGTCTGCGTTAGAGTCCAAAGCGCGCATCCTGGGTTTGTTCATGTCCAAGACTGCGCCCGACCTGATGCTCTCCTATGATTTCACCGCGCTGAAGAGCTATCAGGAATATGCCACCAAAGACCGGGATGTTGGCTATGCCGCCTACCTGAAGCCTGATGGCGAACCGATGACCGACTATCAGAAGCCGGCGGACGTGTCGCAAATCATCGAAAAACGCTACGAGATCGTGTCCGATGGCGAGGTGCTCGGATCAGTGCTGCTGGGTATGAGCAAGTCGGGTATGAATCAGAACCTGAGTACCAGCGAGACCCGCATAACCGATGCTGTAAAGAAAATAGAGCAGCATTCGTCGGAGTCTATGCGCCTGTTCATGTTCATCATGGCTGCCTGCGTATTGGGCGTCCTGGTCCTGATCAGTGGGGTCGCCTATATCCTCTTCCGCAAGCTGGTGATCGCACCTTTAATCGCAACCACGGGCATCATCAAAGGGTTGGCGCAGGGAGACGGGGATCTCACCCGCCGGCTGCCGGTGCCCAACAACGATGAGATCAGTGGGCTCTGCTTTGCAGTGAACGACTTTATCGCCCACCTGCAGCAGATGGTTGGAAATATCGTCACCGACGTCGGCAGATTATCCGGGGAAGCCAACAGTGTGCGTGAGTCTGCCGCGCGTTTGATGAATCAGTCTGACGAACTGCGCGAGGGGAGTGCCGGGGTCGCCGCTGCCATGGATGAGATGGTGGCGACGGTGCAGGACGTCGCGGAAAACGCCGGAGGCGCTGCGGTTGCGGCGCAGGAGGCAGACAATCGGGCTGATGAAGGTCGCCAGATTGTCAGTTCCACCATCCAGGCAATCGATTTGCTGTCTGAAGAGATTGGAAAGGCCAGCGCTGTGATCAACGCGGTCGAGAATGACAGCGATACGATAGGCAGTGTTCTGGACGTGATTCGGGGCATCTCAGAGCAGACGAACTTGCTGGCCCTCAACGCGGCTATCGAGGCTGCCCGCGCTGGTGAGCAGGGTCGTGGTTTTGCGGTGGTTGCAGACGAAGTGCGGACACTCGCATCCCGCACACAGGCTTCGACCGAAGAGATCCAGAACATGATCGAACGTCTGCAAAATGGTTCACGCAACGCCGTAGCGATGATGCAGCAGGGCAGCGCAAAGGCGCGGGAAACGGTAACTCAGGCGGCTGCCGCAGGGGCCGCACTGGACAAAATCGCCGAGGCTGTCAAAACGATCAGTGATATGAATACGCAGATTGCAACCGCTGCCGGACAGCAGAATTCAGTCACAGATGAGATCAATCGGAGTGTGATCACGGTTAATGACACCATTGGAAAGACCGCGGAGAGTGCACATTGTTCGGCTGCCAGCAGCGACAACCTTTCGAAGATCGCCGGCAGTCTCGAAGGCATGGTGGCACGATTCCGTATCTGATGAAAAAGTGCTGCCTGATTGCAGTTTATCGAGATCAGAAGTCCGCTGCGTTCTTGCGGACCTGTCGTTAACCTGGTTGACCCGAGCGACCGAAGTGGGTTGTGAATTCAATCGGTGAACGAGGCGTCCTCGACCAACACCTCGTAGCGGTAGCCGTAGCCGAAGTCCTGTTCTGTTTCCAGGCGCCCCTCGGCGGTGACAACGCTGCCGACCTGTGCGAGCTGGTCTTCGGAGCGGAACACGATCTTGTCGCGACCGTTCTCGCCGCTGCCGTCTTTCAGGTGGACCCAGTTCTTGTACATGATCGCCTGGGAAACCTTGACGACACGGCCGCGCACCTTGACCAGCTTGCCCTTGAGCGCCTCCCTGTTCGCAAACACCTCGGCGATGGTGTAGCCACCAGGGGCCTTTTCGATCGGCTGGTCGCCCACTGCGATCTCGGCAACCGGCTGGATTGCGGGCGCACTGGCCGTGGCCTGTTCTCCACCCAGTCGGGCAAACACGATCTCGTCGAAGGTCTTGTTGAGGGTCTTGCTGGTGAAGTTCGGCATGCGCATCTGTTCGGCGTATTCCACCTTGTCGCCGATCGCCACGTTGGCTTGACGCACGGCAATCCACAGCATCCGCCCGTTCCGCTCCAGCTTCATGTAGG
This sequence comes from uncultured Gammaproteobacteria bacterium, assembly GCA_963719025.1. Taxonomy (GTDB): domain Bacteria; phylum Pseudomonadota; class Gammaproteobacteria; order Chromatiales; family Chromatiaceae; genus Thiosocius. The sequence continues at coordinate 6,705 of CAVRBK010000004.1, forward strand.
TGTAGCCACCGCCGTCCATGGTCTCGAGAACCGTGCCGGTCTGTAACGGCATTTTTGCCGTCTCCGCAGACCCACCATAGGCCACTGCCTGACCGGTGAAAGCAATCAGGGACAACAGGAACAGCACAGGCAATCGTCTTGGCGGCATAACGCACTCCTTTCCGGGGGGGGGCAGATCTGCTGGCAACTCTATCGCGGATGCGCCAGCGGGTGGAGGGGCCAGGGAAAATATTCAGTTCGGCTTGTCCAGCATGACGGGATCGAAGCGATCCGTGTCAGTCGTCAGGCCGGCCTCGGCGAGGCGTTTGTCGTGGCGACGAATCTTGTCGACGAGTTCTTCGATGGTCACCAGGTTGTCGTCCAGTTCATACAACTGTTTTGAGCCGCGGTAGAAGAAATTCATGACGGTCAGCGCGTCGGCATCGCCAGCCTCGACGGCCGCCTGCAGCTTGCGTTCCCGGCGATAGATCCGGTTGAGCACCTGCTTCAGGTCCCACACATACACTACCTCCTGCATGAAAGGATGTGAGCGCAGCCTCTGCAGTAATGCGGCCACCAGCGCCGCGGCAATGACGACACCGGCGAGGTTGAACCAGAAATGTGGCGCCTCCGGCGTGCTGAATACTGCAATCAGTATTGTCGAGATCCCGATCGCGAATACCGCCAGCGCTACCGCGATCCCCGCGAACACCCGGTTGAGATGCCTGCGGTAACGACGCTTGTCGATAGCCATCAGTTTCATTCAAGGTCGCTCATGCAAAGGCGCTCAGTCTGCCAGATTGGCCGGGCACATCGTAGACGTTGTGCCACAAAGGTCGCCACCACGGCCAGTACAGGCGTTGGGCCGGTCCGCTGCCGGTTGGACGGGTCGCTGGCCCTATCCCCCCGGCAGGGGGGACGCTGAAAGTGACGCGCCCAGTTCGCCAAGACTCGTGATCGTGACCGTAGGGTCGATGCCCCAGGGATCGAAGATCGATTTGTCCGAGCGCTGCACCCAGGCGCTGCGCAGACCGTAAGAGACAGCACCGATCACATCGAACGGATTGCTGGATACCAGCCAGGCATTGCCGGCCGATGCCGATGTTGCATTCAACAGGTGCTCATAGACGTCGGGATTCGGTTTGAACGTCTGTCGATCATCGACGCTGACTACGCCATCGAACAGGCCACGGATGTCGGCGGCCTCGAGCAATGTGGCGACGGCATCGGCCGTGCCGTTGGAAAACGCATACAGCGAGTGCCCATCGGCTTTCAATGCCACCAGCGAAGCTTGCACATCGTCAAACGCCGGCAGGCTGCGGTAGGCGTCGAGGAGAGCCGTTTTCTGGTCCGCATCGAGCCCCGTGCCGAGAGCCGCGTCGGTGTAATCGAGCGCCTGGCTGGTGCATACGGCGAAAGTGGCGTAGCGGCGCATCAGGCCGCGGCGGAAGGAATATTCCAGTTGTTTTTCCCGCCAGACCCGCGAGAACTCCTCGGCCTGTGCGCCGACGAACTCGCGCAGTCTGATCACAACGCCGTGGGTGTCAATCAGTGTTCCGTATACATCGAATGCGAGTGTTGCTGACATGCTGCTCACCTTGTTTGCTCAAAAATGACCTGCGTCCCCGAGGCAGCATCCACTCGGTGGCGTCTGCTCTACCAACTCGGCATGGCCAAAAAATCTTCGGCCAGACAGTCCGCTTCACCTCGCACAGCCAATCACGGCGACGCGAAGGGCAGGGGGCGCAGACCGACGCCGTGTAAACCGACTCAGGCGGCCTTTTGCCAATGGAACTTCACGAACGGTGCGTCAACCGGCGTGTTGGCAAAATGGTTGGTGTAGTTCGACATCACCTTGTGCAGGGTAAATTCAGTCATTGGGTCTCTCCGTCATGTGGGATTGATCTGGGTGGCGCGATTGGTTTGTACCGTGTGATATAGACTATTCTTGTTTAAACCGATCGATCAATATTTTTTTCAGGGCAATCGTTGGGTGTTCCTTCCGCGAGATATCCAGACCGATCGATCGTGATATAAGACTTTGAAATGCCTGTTTTACAGGAATTTTCACGGATTCCGGGATGACAGGGCGTCCCCGCTTTGTTTGAAACGAACGGTCTAATCGTGGTAATAATAAGGTATTGCGACGAACAAGAGATACGCCGGAAATGCCCTGGGAAAAGTCATTTGACGAGAACACTGCGATCGAGAATGCGATGCAGGTGTTCTGGGAGAAAGGGTTCGAGCCCACCTCCATCGCCGACTTGCTTGCAGGGACGGGATTGAACCGGGGCAGCCTGTACAACGCCTTTGGGGGCAAGCAACAGCTGTTCGTCAAGGCGCTGAATAAGTACGACCAGGACCGTCTGGCCATGCTTGCAGGCCTGGAGGCCCTGGATGATCCAAAAAAGGCCATCGACACATTCTTCGATAGCATCGTCGAGAGGACGGTAGCTGATCGCGATCACAAGGGCTGTTTCCTGTTTAACACCGCCCTGCAGATCAATGCCCACGACGAAGAAGTGAACGCCATCGTCACCAATGGCGTCAGGGAGATCGAAGGGTTTTTCCGCCGCAGCATTGAGGTTGGCCAGGCCCGCGGCGATATCCCGAAAGGACTCGACCCCGAGTCCACCGCCAAAGCACTGTTGGCACTGATCGTTGCGATTCGGGTGCTTGGCCGGGGCGTATTTGCCGAAGCCGCGCTGCGCACGATCGCCGAGCAGGGGAAGCAACTCGTCAGCTCGAATCAGGCCGCCAGTACCTGACCGCAGAGTCCGGTGACCCAAGGGGGGCGTGGGGACCGTGCATTGAGCGTCTCACGCCGGCAGAGTCTTAATGTGGACGCTTTCCGTCGCAGCTTGGCGGCACCCTAACAATGCGTGGCGTCAGATTAGCCGACTCGCTATGCTTGGCATGTGAATGCCGAGGGCCGGATTGACGCTGCGGGGAATGTTGCGTTCCCGGCATGGACCAAGGGTGTCCTCTAAGCTGACTCGGCCCGCATTGACGGGACAATGGCATGGAATGGCTCATAAGTTTTGCGGCGGCCAGAGCGCGCTGGGTGTTGGTGGCACTGCTCGCTATCACTGGTTTTGCGGTCCTTTTGCTGCCGCGGCTGGACGTGCGCATCTCGACCGACTCGATGATGGTCGAGGGTGGCGCGGACGGTCAGGTCTATCAGGAGTCCCTGCGCACTTTCGGCTCAAGCGATGCCGTTATCGTATTTGTCCACGATGACGACCTGTTTACACCAAAATCCCTTGCTGCCGTCCGATCGCTTGTCGATGAGTTGGGCGGTCTCCCTTTCGTCGAGGCTGTGGACAGCCTGTTCAGCGTGCAGCAGGGTCGGCTGAGCGACGACGAATTAGTCGAATTCGCGCCTTATCTCGAGCCAATTCCAACTACGCCCCAAGCGGTAGCGGCCGTCAAGAGTGCCGCACTGGCGAACCCCTTTGTCGCTCGAAACCTGTTGTCGGTAGACGGTCGGACCATGGCGGTCAATGTCAGGCTGAAGGACGGGGTGGGCGGCGAGCATTCCGTGGTTCAGGCGATCGAGGCGGCAATTGGACCGTTGCGGGCCCAGGTCGATGAGGTGTTTGCGCTTGGGCAGGCACATGTGAGCGCGTCCATCTCGGCACATATCGTCAATGATCAGGCGATGATCCTGCCGTTGTCGCTGGTGGCCCTGCTGCTCGCTCTTCTGTTTGCACTCGGCCGTTGGGAGGGTGTCGTCGTACCACTGCTCACCGCCGTGGCGAGCGTGATCTGGACCTTGGCCTTCATGGTCCTGATCGACATATCGCTCAATGTGATGACATCGGTAGTGCCGTTGCTACTGGTGGTGGTCGGATCCACCGAGGATGTGCATCTGCTGTCTGCATATTGTGCGCGCAGGGGAGAAGGCTTGGGCAACCGGCCGGCGATCGACGCGATGGCGGCCGGTACCGGATTGGCCGTCTTGCTCACGTTCGCCACTACGTTCATGGGGTTCCTGGCAATCACCCTGAACGATATCCGACTCTTGCGGGATTTTGGTCTGGTGGCCTCCAGCGGGCTGCTGTTCAATTTCGTTATTACCACGCTGATGGTGCCTGCCGTGCTGGCATTGCGCGATTCCTGCTCCTTGCCGGTGCGGGAGTCCGGTAGTGTCGATTTATATAAGCGGATCGCGCGCTGGCTTTACCGACTGGCATTCCGGCGTCGCCTGCTGATTCTCCTTGTCACCCTGCTGTTGCTTGCCGGCGCCCTGCTTGGCGCTCTCAAGCTGCGGGTGAACAACAACATCATGGACTACTTGCCGGACGGATCGGAGGTGATCGAACAGGCTCAACGGCTACATCGGGAATTGGCCGGGATACAGTCTTTCGACGTGCTGCTGAGCAGTGGGATTGAGGGAACCTTTGAACGGCTTCGCTATCTGCAGGAGATCGAAAAGCTGCAGCGCTTCCTCGACCATACAGGCCACTTCGACAAGACACTGTCGTTCAATGACCTGTTGAAAGAGGTCAACCGCGTGATGGAGGGGCTGTCGCCGGGCGAACACTATCTGCCGGAGCACGATGCGGTAGTGCGCGAGTTTCTGTTGTTCATGGATGCCGAATATCGCAGAGCCTATGTCAGCGACGACCTGAGCGAGACCCGGATTACGGTGCGGCACAACATCACTTCGTCGCACGCGCTCAAGCAGGCGCTTGCCGGCATCGAGGGTTTTGTCGCGCAGCACATTGACCCAGGGTTGCAGGTTACGGTGACTGGGGAGTCGATCCTGAACCAGCGCGCGGGCGACGCGTTGGCTGCCGGACAGGCAAAGTCGCTGATGCTGATCGTCGCGACCATATTCCTGATTGTGACGGTGGTCTTCGTCAACCCCAAGGCCGGTGCGCTGGCGGTGGTCCCCAACCTGCTGCCGATCATAATCCTGTTCGGTGTAATGGGGTTTTCCGGCCTCCCACTGAGCACCGGAACCGCCATGGTGGCAGCAATCGCAGTGGGCATCTGTGTTGACGACACCATCCATTTTTTGATGCGTTATCACCAGGAGATAGCGCGCCAACCGAGCTCGGAAGACGCCATCCTGGCGACGATGGAAGAGGAGGCGAGGCCGATTATGTCGACTTCGGTCGCCCTCTCCCTGGGCTTTGGCGTACTCGCGCTATCGAGTTTTCCACCGGTCGTTCACTTTGGGCTGCTGGCGGCACTCGTGTTCGTACTTGCGCTGGTGGCAACCTTCGTCGTCACGCCGATCCTGTTGAGCTATGTTCATTTGGTTACCTTATGGGACGTGCTCGGCGTGCAGCTGAAGTCCACGCTCACGGAGAACTGTGTATTGTTCCATGACATGCGACCGCTTCAGGTGCGCAAGCTTATCGCCATGAGCAGCCGAAGGGTTTTCGAGGCCAGCGAGAAGATCGTGCGTCAGGGTGACGAGTCGCACGAGCTTTTCGTGATTCTGGCCGGGCGGGCGCGGGCACAGCGCGCCGGCGCCGACGGTGAGCTGGAGATCCTTAATACAATGGGGGTTGGCGACGTGTTTGGTGAGATCGGGCTGGCGGCTGATACCGGACGCACTGCTGATGTCGTTGCGCTCGAAAACACCGAGGTGCTCACCCTGCGTTGGACGGACCTCCAGAATCTGGCCAGATACATGCCGCGAACCTCGAGCCGGCTGATCTTGAATATCGCCAGCGGTATGGGCAAACGAATGATCTCGCGCCACTTCTGATCCACCCGCCATATTGCCGGTCGCGACGGATATCTCCCTGTAGCCGTTAATTCGCTATCCTTGGATAGATGAATTGCGCGCAGAGAGTTTCACTATGCTGAACCAGGTTTACCTTTTCGAGGGTCTTAATGACGAGGAACTCGCTGCGATCGAGAAACACGGGGCCATCAAGCGTTACCGCAAGAACACCGTGATCATCGAGCATGGTGATGACGCGAATGCCTTGTACATCCTGCTCGACGGCGAGGCCAAGGTCTATGTCGCCGACGACAAGGGCAAAGAGATCGTGCTGCGCCAGCAGGGCCCGGGCGGGGTGCTCGGTGAACTGGCGCTATTGGCCGAGATGCCCCGTACCGCATCCGTGATGACCGTGGAGGACAGCGAGTTTCTGGTGCTCGCCAAGCGTTCCTTCGCACAGTGTCTTGAGGATCACCCGAATATCGCGTTCAACCTGGTTCGGGCGCTGGCCCGGCAGGTGCAGGCCCTGACCGAATCGGTCACGGACTTTGCGCTGCTCGACGTCTACGGCCGTATCGCCAAAATACTCAGCGAGAGTGCCGTCGAAGAGGGTGGTCAGACAATCACGCCGAAATTTACCCACCAGCAGATTGCGGACCGGGTCGGCGCATCGCGGGAAATGGTCAGCAAGATCCTCAAGGATCTGAAGTTGGGCGGCTACCTCAGCGCCGAAGGGAAGCGCTATATCCTGCATCGCCGGCTACCCGCCAAGTGGTGACCTGAAGCCCGCTGGTTATGTGAATTTTTCACCTATCCCTAGCTGACTTTTACCCAGACCGTCGGCCCCTCCATTCTTAGACTTGTTATCAACCCGGGTGCACAAGGCCGCTGAGCATCCGACGATTCAATCCAAGCGTGAATGGAGAGTAGTCCAATGAAAATCAAGGACGCAGCCGCGCTGCTTATCATTTTCGCCGGCATTGCCGCCAATCTGCTTTTCCAGGATTCATTGGCCGCAGAGGCCGCAGACAGCTGGAATCTGAAGCAACTGCACAAGCCGTCACCCGGATTGCGCGATAGGGAGAGTGCCGGCCGGATTACCATCTACGACGGTGTCATGATCGCCGAGGTCGATAAGGCGATGGACCTGCAGTTCGATCGGATCGGTTCGATGATGTTTATCCGCACCAGGTATCCGGTAGCAGACGGCGCTTACTACGAAGATTCCGATTGCGACTGATCCGGGATGCCATCGGCAGTCCGCATGGAGTAGCGCTATGATGTGGCCATTGCCTGGCGCCGGCAGCTCGGCCAGATCGGCCGGAACCGAGCGTCTCGAATGGGACGAGAATGGCGGGCTTCTGGCCAAAGAAACGACTGCCCAAGGCATTGCTTTTCGCTATCGGCAGCGGGCTGATCACGACCCTTTGGGTGCTGTCGCCCTCCGGGCAGCAGGCCGAAGAACGCTTCGGCCTGGATTGGCTGTTCCAGCTTCGCGGGCCGTTGAACGCCCCGGGCGATGTGGTAATCGTCGCGATCGACAAGTCCGCATCCGATGAACTGGGTGTGCCCTATGACACCACCCGTTGGCCGCGTGGCCTGCATACGCGCCTGCTCGAGGGACTAACGGCCGCCGGTGCGCGGGTCGTCACCTTCGACTTGCTGTTTCGCCAGCCGCGCGAGGCCGAGGACGAGGCGTTGACCCGGGCGATGAACGAGGCGGGCAATGTCGCCCTGCTCGAATTTCTGGCCAAAGACCAACCGGGAATGGTGAGCCATGCGGATCGGGAGATCCCGGTCACGCTGCAGCGGCGTCTGCTGCCGGCGCCGAAACTGGCCGCCGCAGCGGCGGGCAGCGGGCCATTCACCTTGTCCAAGGTCCCGGACCGGGTGAGCCAGTTTTGGACCTTCGATCAAAACGCCGGGAGTGCCGCATCGCTGCCCCTCGTGGCCCTGCTGCTGTATGCCGAACCCGAGTATCAGCGCCTGTCCGCGCGGACCGGTGAGCAGACCACTGCATCACCGGCGCCAGGTCTGCTCGGGTTGGTCAGCAGACAGGCCCCGGCGGAGGCTGCGGCTGCGCTGGCGAGCCTGTTGCGCCAGGCTCCGGAGTTGACCTCGCCGAATGATTCTTTGCCAATGCGCACCGGTTCGCTCGACGCGGTGCTGAACGTCTTGCACTCGTCGCTCAGCCGTTACATCAACTTCTACGGACCGCCGCAGACGGTGGAGACGATCTCGTACGCCAGGGCACTACAGATGCTGGCAACGCAGGAGGGCAGGGATCGGTTTGCCGGCAAGGCGGTCTTCGTTGGTGTATCGAGCCCGGTGCAGTGGCATCTGCAGGATCATTTTCGAACGGTCTATTCAGATTCGCTCAGCGGTCTGGATCTGAGCGGCACAGAGATCCTGGCGACAGGTTTCGCCAACCTGCGCGACCAGACCAGTATCAGGCCACTGGATACAGCGGGTGTGGCACTGACCGTCATCCTCTGGGGGCTGCTGATCGGTATGATCGCGTGGTTGCTGCGACCGCTGCATGCGATGCTCTTGACCGCTGTCCTGGCTGCTGCCTACCTGTATGCCGCGGTGCACCTGTTCACGGTGCAGCTGACCTGGATCCCGCTATTCACGCCACTGGTGTTGCAGGCGCCGTTGATGTTGTTTGCGGCCACGCTGTGGCAGCATCGCCAGGCGCGCGCGGACCTCAGCCGCATCCGCGACACCTTCGGCCACTATCTGCCGCAGGCCACCGTCGATCGGCTGGTGCAGGAGGGTTTCCACCCGCTGGAGGATCGGCGGACCGTGTTTGGCGTCTGCCTGATGACGGACGCGCAGGGATACACAGCGATTGCCGAGAAAATGCCCTCCAATCAGTTGGTCGACCTGATCAATGACTACCTGGAGGTCTTGATTCGGCCGATACGCGACCACGGCGGCGAGGTATCGGACATAAAAGGCGACTCGGTGTTGGCGTTCTGGGCCTCACGTCAGGACGACCTGGCCATTCGAACGGCTGCCTGTCGCGCGCTCACGGATATCCAGCAGGCCGTCGAAGCCTGGAACGACAGCAATACCCACGGTGCCCGATTGCCGACGCGGATCGGTCTGCACTGCGGCGCCATGACCCTGGCCAGCGTCGGCGCCGCCGATCACTTCGAGCAGCGGGCGGTGGGCGACATCGTCAACACGGCCTCGCGACTCGAGCAACTCAGCAAGGAACTGGGCACACGGTTGCTGGTGTCAGAGCAGACCATCGCGGGTGTCGACGATGTGGTGACGCGTTACCTGGGGAGTTTCGTGCTAAAGGGGCGCACCCAGCCGGTCAGGGTGCATGAGGTGTTGGGTTGGGGTGATGAAGCTCGAGAGGATTGGTCAGTCGGCGTGCAAGGATTTTTCGGCAGGTGTCGAGGCCGTTCGAACATCGGCATTGGCCGGCCGCGCACCCGGTAATCGTCGGCACTCCGACTTTTCACGTAATACTCCCAGACCATTTTTTGTTGGTTCAACCGCTTACCGGCAACGAAGAGCTTATTGGCGGTAACGAAGTCCTGGTCCACAAAATTATGGATAAAGGTGAAGTCCGAAAAATTTTCTCGCACCTTAAAAATAAAATCATTCCCCTTTTCCGGTTTTGGCGTCGTAGCCTTTCCGCCGTCCGGCGTCGGCCATATGCTGGTACTCCCGGGAGATCTTCCCTTGTTCGGCCAGTTCCTCGATAAAATAGAACAGGCGCATGCCCAGGGCGTAGGGATTCAACCCCACCCGGGGCATGGCCGTCACCGCGGCGTTGACCCGGGCGAAATCCACCTCGTGGCCCTCGATGCGGTCGTCGCGCATGAAAAGGGTTTCGTGCCAGTAGCTGGCCCATCCCTCGTTCATGATCTTGGTGCGGATCTGGGGCTGGAAATACAGCGAGGTCTTGCGCACGATCTGCATCACCGTCTTCATCCACTGGTTCTCTTCCCGGCGAAGCATCTTGGAATTCTCCATGATGAATTCCATCAGGTCATGGGGCTTTTCGGCTTTTCGTTTCCTGATACTTTTCGAACATTGCCAAATTCCGGATGAAGCTGGTCGATCCTCGAGAAGAAACCTTGTTCCCCCATTACCGGATCTTCCTGCAGGCATGGTGTTGTAGCGCTCCATTTCCTTGACGTAATTGACTGATATTGGCTTTGGCGATGTCCTGCAGGAAGACGTCGAAATAGTAGTCCACTTCCCAGAAATGCCGGAATCCGGTCGTTGAAAAGATCTTGGACAAGAGTCCGTGATAGCCGACCAGGTTGTCGATGCCGCGGGTGAACTCGATGACGTAGTCCACCCAGCGCCCCTGTTCGGAGCGCAAGCCGGGCGATGGCCCGCTTGTCCGACAAGGGCCTGGCCGGTAAAATCGTAGTCCCAGGTGTGTCGGAAATAGAGGTTGTTCTGGAAGAAATCGATGTGGCCCAGCACGTGATAGAAGATCATCACGTTGAGCCAGTCGGGGTTGTTGTCGTTGTAAAAGGAGATGGCCGGCCGGGTGTTGATGACCGTTTCGTAGGGATTGCCCGGGTATAGTTCGTACTTGCCCTTCTCCTTGAGCACCTCCACATCGTGCACCCAGTAATCGTAGAGGGTGGGGATCATCACCTTGGGAGAGAGCTCGATAAGGTCCCGGTTGGTGACGATGTATTCCAGGGTTTCGTCCTCGAAACGCAGACCGGCGTCACGGGCCCGCTCCTTGCAGCCCTCCATGATCGTTTTGGTATGCTGGTCGATCAGTTCCATTGGCTTTGCCGTTTCCGCCCTCGATTTACGAGATCAGCCGTTTGATGCCCTCTATCAGCCGGGGCTCGTCAGTGCTTTCACTGATCACGTCCAGTCGGACGAGCTTGGGGAATTCCTCAAGCAGCCCTGATTTTTTCAGGTACTTTTCCACTTCCGTGTTGTTTTGGGAACTGCTGGTATGCTCGGCGATGGTCACGCCCACCCGGCTGGCATAGCCCAGCATCTCCTTCAGGGCCGGGATAGCTTCTTTCCCTTCGGTGTCCCAGTCGTCGCCGTCGGTGCCGTGAAAGACGTAGATATTGTAGTCCGCGGCCAGATTTTCCGCTTTCACGATCCGGTTGACCATCTCGTATGCAGAAAATACCTGGGTGCCGCCGGCCACCCGGGAGTTGTAGTAGGTATAAAAATCCTCAACCTCCTTGGCTTCGGTGTCATGGAGGATAAATCGGGACTCCACCTGGTTGGCGTACTGATAGATCAGCCAGCTGTAGATCAGCACATGCTGGGTGACCACCAGTTCGGTGGCTTTTCCGGCCATGGAGCCGGAGTAGTCCCGAAGAAAGAAGACCACCGCCTGGGATTCGAAATCCTTTTCGTTGGACAGAATCCGGTATATCTTGTCTTTGGGGGAGATCATGAACCGGGACGGGTCGATGTCGTCCAGGTCCGGCATGTTGCCCAGGTGGATGTTGGTCTCGATGATCTGCCTCAGGGTGGCTTTTTTGTCCAGCACCTGGCCGAAACCGCGGTTCCGGTCGGTCATGTCGTAGGTATAACGGGTCAGTGAGCGCTTCTTGCCCTTGTCTTGCAGATTGGGCAGTTCAAACTGTTCGGTGAGAATCTTTCCCAGGTCGTAGGCGGAGGACTCCATTTCGTGCTGGCCGCCTTCTCCTTCACCCTGTCCCCCGGCACCGGCTTGGTCCGGATCCCGCACCGGCTGTTCGCCGATGACTTCGCCCTCTTCACCGTCGCCGCTGCCGCCCTCTCCTTGACCCTCTTCCTGTTCGGCAAAGTTGGGGTCGTGGATGAACTTTTCTTCCACGGTGGTGGGCACCACCACCACCTTGCCCTTGCCGGCCTTGCCGGGCTTGATCATCTTGCCCACCCGGATTTTACGGGGAAAGCCGTCCTTTTCCCGCTGGCGGTCCTTTTCCAGCAGTTCGTCGATGGAGCGGATATGGCTGACATAGGAGCCCTTGGGTTGGGCCATGGCCTGCAGGATCATCAGATCGTGGTAGTCATACAGGTTGAGCAGTCGGATCTCGCCTTCATCGGTGGTGATCACGGCAATGTTTCCACCGATGATCGGCATATCGTGGGTATGGTCGTCGTTGAGCTCCAGGAGGATCTTCTCTTCCTGCTCCGGTGTCAGACCGGACTTTTTTAATTCAGCATATATTTTCTTTAGATCGGTGCGCATATTCTGTCCGATTCATAGATGTTTTTATCCCAACTGGTTTTTAGACTTGAAAAATATTGATGCAATGATCGTCCACAAATGGTAGATTTTGGTTCAGGCCAAGGCCGCAGCGAGTTTGAAACCGCAGGCGTAGCATCGCTACGTCGAGGATTTCAGACGAGCGAGAACGCCGGCCTGGGCCGAAAGATGCCGTTTGTGGATGATCATTTAATTCTCATCCTCCTGCGTGCAGAAATATTCAATGGTCTTCTGTGCACAGGTCTGGCAGTACCCCAGCTTGTTGAGCATGGTGTCGACCATGCGGTCGTATAGTTTCTGGTTCTCCTCGTTGGTCCGGTTGGCCAGGGCGCCGATGAGGCTGCCGGCACCGGCGATATCCGATTTCAGCCGCACATCGGTGACCGCCTTAACCAGTTCCAGATTGTCCATGAAATCGTAGTCCGGATCCACTGAAATCTTCTGGCCGTATATCTTGCGAATGGAGGTCCGGAAGGTCTCGCGCTGCTCGGTCGTCTTCAGTCCCAGGCGATCTTCCACGCTGTTGATGTAGCGTTCATCTATCTTCAAGGCTCTCAGTTCTCCGCTCTGGGGATCTTTGTACTTCCACATCTTGTCCGGCCCCAGGTTTTCAGCATCGATGCCGATAATCATGTTCACGTAACTCATCACATCCTTGCGGATGGCCAGGGGTTCGTCCATGTAGGCGTTGAACATCTCCGTCATGATCCGCTCCCGATAGAGCCCCTTGGCGGTCTTCAGGTCCTCCAGGTACTTGGCACGGTCGTTGGCGTCGCGTCACATAATCAAGAATAATCCGCTCCAGGGCTTTGAAGATATCGTAGGCGAACATGCACCGACCCTCGTTGGTTTCCGAACTTTCGTTGAGCAGCTGGATGGCCCGGCCCAGGTTCCGCTGCCCCAATCCCTTCTGGCCGAATCGCTTGGTGATGTCCGGGTTCTGATTGAGCGTGTCGATGACCTCCGCAAGGGTCTTGATGCTCTTTTCTCCGGCCACCTCCCCGGCGGCCAGCTTCATGGTCTCGATGGGGGTGAGCTTTTCCGACCGGGCCAGCCGGGTGAGCACCACCGCCACAGATGCGGCATGATTCAGGTTGGGATCCTGGTGCAGATATTCTCGGTCGAGGGTCGTGCGCGTCTCGTTGCCGATGGCGTAAATGGTCAGGTCTTTTTGCAGCTTGTAGTTGGTGTTGTGAGAAACGGCGAATGGTG
>CAVRBK010000005.1:0-80763 GCA_963719025.1 uncultured Gammaproteobacteria bacterium
TACACCAGGATCATGGTGATGGCCAGCATCAGGACCACGGATATCAGCTCGCTGAACCACAGCATGCGGCCATGCAGGTGGCTGACTACGATATCCATGCGGATATGGCCGCCCATCCGCTTGGTGTAGGCGATACCGAGAAACGCAATGAAGGCCATGGCCTGCTCAACCCAGTCGATATAGCCATCGACCGGGAGGGAAAACAGCCAGCGCCCGAGTACATTGGTGGTTGCCAGCAGGACCAGCAGAAAAATCGCGATACCACCGACCAGGTTGAGAAAAGCCTCGAAGCGGAAGAACAGACGATCGATACGACTGAGTTTCGAGTCGTCATCAAGAACGGTGGCGTTACCCGACATGGTAAACCTCGAACGGGGCATCGCGCCGTGCAATTGGCAACGTCATAGGACCGGGCCGCCGCGGTTGAAAAGGCTCACCCCGGCTGACGCAGTCGCGGCAGCCGGGGTCAGCGCATGTCGCACTATTCGGCAAACAGACCGGCGGTGAAGTCAAACAGGGCCTGGGCGTCGAAGTCCTTGCTGTTGTTCGCAACCCATTCCTGCCTCACCGAGTCCGCCAGCTTGTTCAGCTCGGCGGTCTGCGCGGCAGTGAAGGTGACCTGCGTGAGCCCCTCTTCCTCGATGGCCGCCTGGTACTTTCGCCGTGGTGTTTTCGTCGTAGTTCTTGACGTAGTAGGCCAGCGCCTCGTCAACCGAACCGAGCAGTGCCTCACGATGTGCCGGATTCAGCGCATTCAGCGCATCGGTATTGACCACAACCGGGCAGTTGGCCGAGCCCAGGTTAAGGTTGGTCGTTGCCCATTTGCCGACCTTGTAGGACTTGGTGGCCAGGTGGGCGTGTGGTGCGAACGCTGCCGCATCGATCACGCCTGAGTCCATCGCTGGACGGACCTCTGAGTAGGGTACGCCGGTTTTGACCGCACCAAGTTTGCCGAGTACACCCATGATGCCGCCGGGTCCACGTACCCGCATGCCCTTGAAGTCGGCGAGGTCGGTGAGCGGATCCGTCTTGCTCACAATGTTGTATTGCGGCATTGGGGTTGGCATCAGCAGGGTGGCGTTCCAGCGCGCGAGGTCTTTCTTGACGATCGGGTGTTCATGCACCGCCTTGTAGATCTCGGTAACCCGCGCCAGCGAGACGTCGCGCGAAAACGGAAGTTCGGTGACCGTGATCGTCGGGTTCTTTGCGGTGTGGTAGAAGGAACAGAACTGGGCCATTTCGAACGCGCCGAAGGAGATGCCATCGAGGTTTTCTTTCGATTTCGACAATCCGCCATAGGAAATATTGAGCGTGAAATCGCCGTTGGTCTTGGCCGCGACCAGCTCAGCGAGCTTCTCGACATTCTCGGTAAACGCGCGACGCTTACCCCATAGCGACACATTCCACTCGGTCGCTGCGTGAATCTCGCCGACCGCCAGGGTGCTGACGAAAGCGGCGACAACGGCCACCTTGCTGGTTTTTATCATTAAGCCATCCTCCTGATCGTTGTTACGGCCCGAACCTATCGCCCGACCGGGTTCGCGCGTCACGAACGGGGGAGCGGTGGGGGAAGGCCATGCGGTTTGTCGGCGATCCGGTTATTGTCTGGTTCGCGCCGACCACTGCCCAGGTGTCGTTTTGCCCCTGGTATTTTTCACTGCAGTTCGGCCTAAGGATAGTGTGGATGCCCAGTTGTGCCAGCCTTGAGCTTCAACGCAATCCCCAGGGATATTTTCCCGGGAGAAGAATGCCTCGGCATCTGATATCCCGATCAATTATCAAAAGGCGAGGCTAACATGCCACTCTCAGCGACCCAACAGCTGCAACTCAGTCACCGCTCGGTAAGGCGTTTTCTCGATCGGCCACTCGATGCGGGTCAGCTGGAGGATCTGATCCGTTGTGGACAGGCTGCGGCCAGTTCCAGTTTTATCCAGGCCTATTCGGTGATCCGCGTCAGCGACCGGCAGAACCGAGCATTGATCGCCGGGGCGGCCGGGGGGCAAGCCTGGATCGAGCAGGCGGCCGAGTTCCTGGTGTTCTGTGCCGACCTGCGGCGGCTCGATGTCGCTTGTCAGCGTGCGGGGATGGGCGCGCTGGAAGGCTTCAGCGAGCATGCCCTGGCTGCCGTGGTCGATGTTGCATTGATGGCGCAAAATGTTCTGCTGGCCGCCGAGTCGCAGGGGCTTGGCGGCGTCTATATCGGTGGTATCCGCAATGATCCCGATACGGTGATCGAGTGCCTGGCATTGCCGTTTCAGGTGATGCCGGTTTTTGCCATGTGTCTGGGCTGGCCGGACGAATCGAACGAGGTCAAGCCGCGCATGCCGGTCGATATCGTCCTCAAACAGGACCGCTACAGCGACGCAAGCACGGCACAAATGGCAACCTACGACGCGCAGATGGCGGCTTACTATGCGGCGCGCGGCGCGAACAGTCGGTTGGGCGACTGGTCAACAGCGGCAGCATCGGCCATGCAGGGTAAGAAGCGCGAGCACATGCAGGACATCCTGCGTCGACAGGGTTTTTTCCGGCGATAAGTGCGCGGCAATTCGGTTCATGGTCGGCGTGGCGGCACCCGGGGAAACTCGCCAAGGTACTCGGCGTGCCAGATGTCGTTGGTCTCCGCGCGCTCCGATGGCGTGGTGAAGCGGTAGCGGTAGGCCAGGACGCGCAGGTAGCGCGGCGGTTCTTGCGCAAAGGGATTGTGGTCGAGCAGTGCGGTCACGCTCGGCGAGCCCTTGTGCAGGCGCCACATGAATCCTTCGAACCAGGGTCGCATTGCGGGGCCCTGGGTGGGGACGAACCACATCATCCAGTCCAGCCGCGGATGCAAGGGGACGATGAACAGGGGGCGATCCGCACGGCTGTTGGGCTTGTACCTGAAGCGGTAGGCCTGCCAGGTGATCCCATCCCGGCTGCCCTCGATCTGCAGTTCTTGGCGCTCCGTCTGCATGTTGGGAAAGATGTGGTAGACGTTACCCTGGCCCCAGCCACGTGCGTACCGGGTCAGCAGATGCAGTTCGGTCGCCCCCTGCTGATCGGTAGCGAATTCGTAACTTGCCACAGCGCTGCTAAACAGTAGTGCGCCGGCGACCGGGAGCAACAGCAGTCGGCGTACCGGTCTGCCGGCAGCGTCCTTCATGCGGCCGCTGAGCCATTCGGGTATGGCCCTGAGCGCTCTGTCGTCGAGCAGAAACAGGCAGAGAGCGATGGTCAGCAGATTGATGAAGTTGTGGTTGCTGGTGGCGATGATCAGCAACTGGATCGCTATCGTCGCCAGCGCGGCAAAGATCCGAAACGGCCGCGGCAGAAAGATAAAGAATGGCACTATCAGCTCGACAAACAGGGTGAATCCGGTACCGGTCTTGAGCAGCCATTCCGGTAGCTGATGGGCATACCAGCTTCCCATGTGCGGCAAGGGCTGGGTTTCGAAGTAGTACTTCAGAGTCGTCAGGCCGTTCCATGAGGGGTCCTCGCTGAGGATCTTCGACAGGCCGGACAGAAACCGCAGGCGGAACAGTAGCCAGTGGAAAAGAAAGACCAGAAGCCGATTGGGGCCCACGGTGAGAAAGATCGCGAGGAACCCGGCCTCCAGAAGCAGGTAGTCCCATTGGAAATTGAAGAAAATCTGGCCGACGCGAAACAGCGACAGGTAGAGGACGAACAGTGCCACCGTCGAGAGCAGCGGCTGCCAGCCGATGAGCAGCATGACCGCGAAAAAGCAGCCGGTGTAGGCCGCGGCCAGCAGGCTGGCGTCACTGTGATCGATCCAGAACAGAGTCGGCAGGCGCAGCCAGCCGAAGTCACCGAGGTTTTGCCGGAGGCGGTCAAGGTAGTCTCCGGCGGGCAGGATGCCCTGTTCGCCGACCAAGCCGGTGATTTCCAGCGCCGCAGAAATAAACGCGGCCAGGTAGATCAAGGCCAGAAGGCGCAGAAACAGGGAGCTGACGCGCAGGTAGCGCTGGTCGGTTTGCAGCAGGAAGCTGAGCCATCGCATAGGCATGCGGTTCTGCCTGGGTAGCCGGGGTTTGGGATCTCCTGGCGTCATTTAACCATGCCCTGGGGCCTCTTGCGGAGTCTGGCGACAGGCGCCCGAGGCGACGATCCCGGGTCGCAGGGCCGGCGTGAATGTCACGATTCTTTACACCGAATCGCGGGCGGCCGATCCGTTGCGTCTCAAGCCACTGTTTTTTATAGGAAAGCCGGGAACGGTGCGGATATTGCTTGGATCCCGTCATGCGTGCTTCAAAAACAAGACGGCTGTGTAGTGCCCAGACCATGGCGAAATTGCTGCTTTCTGTCCTGTTGTGTGTCGTCGGCTTTTCCGTGCACGCGGCGTCCGACGGCGCCGGCCTGACCAACAAGGGTCTGCAGTATTTGCACGGTGAGGGTGTAAGCCGCGATCCGGAACGTGCCCTGGTTTACCTGTGCGCAGCCGCTCAGCAGGGACACGGGCCGGCGGCATTCGAGCTTGGCTGGCTGTATCTGCAGGGGCGCGGCGTGGTCAACGATGACGCGCTTGCCGTGGCCTGGTTCGAGCGCGCCGCTGAACTCGGCGAGATCGCGCCACCAAAGCTGATGGCGCGGCTGGATTCGGTGAAACCGGCGGCGCCCGCCTGTGTCGGCAGTGGTGGGCGGGATCTGCAACTGTCGTCCCCGCGGCGCATCTCGACGGCGCTCGCGATCTACGAACTGGCCCCGCGTTTCGGTCTCGACCCTTACTTCGTGCTGGAAGTGGTCCGCGCCGAATCAAACTTCAATCCGCGTGCACGTTCGAAAAAAGGCGCACTCGGCCTGATGCAGCTGATTCCCGCCACGGCCCGGCGTTTCGGTGTAAGCGATCCTTTCGAGCCGATGCAGAATCTGCGCGGCGGAATGGCCTACCTCAGCTGGTTGCTGAAACGCTTCGATGGTGATCTGAAGCTGGCCCTGGCCGGCTACAACGCCGGTGAGGGTGCGGTCGAGCGGCATGGTGGCGTTCCGCCCTATAGCGAGACGCGCGAATACGTTCGGCGAATTCTCAGCCGTTACGATGAGACCAAGGCCTGAATGCGCCGCAACCGCGGCCAATCCTGAATCCTGCTCCCGTCAGTAGCGACCATGCTGCTTGTTGATGTAGTTGCTCATCTCGACATACTGCGCGTTCATCCGGGTCAGAATCCGGTGAGCTGCACGTACCACGGCGCGCATCACCTGGTAGACCAGTACGGGATCGCGCCCGGTCAGTTCCTCCAGCGCGCCGCGCTGCAGCGCGATCAGTTCGCAATGGGTAAGCGCCCGAATCCCTGCGCTGTGGGTTACGCCATCGACGAATCCAAGAATCCCGGCCATATCACCGGCATGCAGTAATTGCAGGGTGACGAACTCGCCACCGCCAGTCGGCTTGATGACCTCGAGGCTCCCGCTGGACACGACATACAGCGTGTCATCGCAGTGTCCCTCTTCCAACAGCGGGGCGCCCACGTCCAGGCAAATGACGCTGCTTACCTCGGCCAGGAGCCGGCATTGCGCATCGCTCAGGTCGAGGCCCAATGGCGATTCGCGAACGGCTTGTGTGCTGACGATTGGGGTATCCAACGGTAGGTTCATGACGATTCCCTCCTTTTAGTGGTGGTGCGAGACTCCCGCTCATCTTGAGTATAGCGAATGGGTGTTGTGAAGCTGTGCCAGGGGAGGGCTTGTGGGGCCGGTTTTCGCCCGGGTTTATGCCCAGGATCAATGGCTGCTGGCTGGTGGGTTGCGCGGATACGCCAGGGCCGCCATGAGGTAGGCGAGCAGGGCGATCAGCAACAGGCCACTGAAACCCAGCTCGAGAGCAACCAGTGGCGCGCCTGCCGCGCTGATCACCGAGGCACAGCCGTTGATGCCCCAGGCCCACGGGATGAGGGCTGGGGTGATCCCGCCCAGACGTCGCAGGCCGATGGAAAAGGGCATGCCCATCGCAAACGCGAGCGGACCGACGAGGGCGATCGTGATGACAATCCTGATGGCCAAGGGCAGAAACGACACGGCGCCAAGCAGTCCGGGCAGAAACAGGACATAACCCAGGCCGAATAGCAGGATCACGCCGGTGGATGCAGCCAGTACCCGGGCGGATGACGTGGCTTGGGTCTTCTGCGCCCAGGCACTGCCGGCGCCGGCAAAAAGCAGAAAGGCCGACAGGACAATGGTGGTTGCGTAGAGCGGGTGTCCCAGGAACAACTCCAGTCGCTGAATCCAGGCCAGTTCGATGAACAGGAATGCCAGGCCGATTGCGGCAAAGTAGATCAGTATCCGAAGTCTGGATACCGGCCTCCGGCCTTGCGGCCGTGCCGTGCGTGGTTGCGCGAACAGGGGTATTACGATCAACAGCACGCTGAAGACGATGGCAATCGCGACGGTCAGGGTGGCGACCAGCAGGGCACTGTCCAGGTGGGTGCGCTGCTCTGCCGTGCCATGTCGCAGGGTGCGCCAGAGTGTCGGCCAATCGGTGTGGCGATAGGGGAATGGCCGATCATCCGACGGCAGGGCGGCATTGTGATCACCAGATCCCGCCGCTGCAGCGAAGAGTTGCCTGATTGCGTCGTGATACTGCGCGGTCTGAAGTACCTGGTAACGGTTGGCTTCGCCCGGCCGCATGCCCGGTAGCCAGACGAGATCGAATCCGCCATCGTCGGCAAAGTTACGAATGCGCCCGACCTGCTGTTCGTTCAGTGGTCGCTCGGCAACCAGTAGCAGAAAGCGCTGCCAGCCACGCAGCACGGCCAGTTGCCGCGGCGGATCGGTGACACCGCGCTCGCGCAACGCGGCCTGCGCGGTTCGGGTCAGGTGCACGGAGGTGCCCGGCGGCAGTCGCGTGGTGCCCTCGATTGCGAGCAGACCGTCCGGCTGCAGAAGCGCGAGATAACTGAGAAAGGCCTCCCGCGTGAGGGCGAAGTCGATATCGAGCGCGTTCAATCCGCCAATATCGCTATCGGCCTTCAGGGTGATCAGGTCGTAGCGACCGGTTTGGTTGGCAACAAAGCCGCGCGGGGTCTGGACCACCCAGTTGGTCACTGCGGGGTCACATTGTGTCCCGGCCAGTGCGGCGTACCTCGTGCAACTGGCGTCGTGCAACAGCGGGTTGGCTTCGACGGCGCTGACCGCCCTGGCACCCATGGTCAGTGCCTGCTGTACATGCAGGCCAGTCCCGGCGCGCAGTACGGCCACCTCCGGTCGATCGAGCAGTGTATAGGGTAGGGCGGACAGCAGGTTCGTGAGAAACGCTCGTCCCTTCGATACGTCACTGAAATCGCTGATGACGCCGTGGCTATTGCCGTCGACAAACACATCCAGCTGATGGGCCGGTTGCACCATGCTGTGCAGGCTGAGTGCGGGCGCATGGCGGGCCGGTACCTTGCGATTCTCGATGACATTCAGCACCCCGGTGATACCGCTGCGTTCGTAATCGATGAAGGCACCGGTCACTGTCATCGCGCGCGCCATATCCTTGTATGCCGCAGGCCGGATGGTTGCCGGGTCGAACCATTGGATGGCGACGACAAGCGTGGCAGCCAGGGTTGCGACCAGGCGCGGCCGCCAGACCAATTGCAGGGATGCCAACACCGCGACGGCAAGCCCCATGATCGATATCGCACCGAGCACCTGGGTTGGATGCAATACGATCAGCGCGAGGGCTAGCGCCACGGTGCCCAGGCCGGCACCCATGAGGTCCATGCCATAGATCTTAGGGATCTGGTCGCGGAAGGCCGAAAATACCAGGCCTATGCAGTTAGCGGCGGCGAAGAAAGGCACGGCGAGCAGGGAAAACGTCGCGGCGAGCAGCAGGATCTGGTCACCGTCCCAGGCCAGCGCCTGGGGATCAAACGGCAAGACCTGTGCAATCCGGGTACACGCCACCGTGGTAACGGCAAACACGAGGGCGTTGGCAACGAACGCTGCGGCGAGGTGGCGCTGCAGCCGTTGGCCGAACAGCGCAAGGAAGGTCCCGCTGGCCCCGTAGCCGAGCAGTCCCAGGCTGATCACGGTGGCGACAAGATGATGCCAGTGTACGATCGCAAAGATGCGGGTGAGCAGTACCTCGTAGGCCAGGGTCGATGCCGAGATCAGCGCAACCGCGCCAAGCGGTATGGTCGGCTGGCGCGGCGCGGCACTCATGGTGGCACTAGCGTTCGCCGGTCAGGGGCACGAAGGTCACCGGGATGATCTCCCGGGTCCGGATTTTGCCTTCGGGCGTGCGCGTGACCAGGACAAGCTTTTGCGTAAGGTAGCGGTTACCTATGGGGATCAGCAGGCGGCCACCGGGTTTGAGTTGGCGCAGCAGTGGTGGCGGGATGTGATCACTGGCGGCAGTCACAATTATGGCGTCGAACGGCGCCTGCCCGGGCCAGCCGTCATAGCCGTCGCCGATGCGCGTTTCGACGCCGTCGTGACCCAGCGCGTCGAGGGTTTCACGTGCGCGTTCGCCCAGTGCGCTGACAATCTCGACGCTGAAGACCTCGGCGCCCAGCGCATCAAGGACCGCGGCCTGGTATCCCGATCCGGTGCCCAGTTCGAAGACCTTGTCGCCAGGATTGATCGCCAGCATCTCGGTCATGGCTGCAACGATCAGGGGTTGTGAGATGGTCTGCCCGTGACCGATCGGCAGGGGCCTGTTGCGGTAGGCATTGCTGCGTTGCGATTCGGGTACGAAGCGGTGCCTGGGTGTTTCGAGGAGGGATTTGCGGACTGGCCCGGACAGCTTGTCGAATCCCAGCTCGTTGCGTAACCGGAATATCTGCAGTTCGACCTCCTGCCAGAGGAGATGCGCCTCTCGCTCCCAGGACACAGCCGCAACCGGCGCGCAGACCAGGGCAATGGCGATCAGTGCGCCAGACAATTGGGTCGGTCGTAAGCTGAGCGTCAACATCGAGCCTCCTGTCGCGGGACGTTCCCTGGATTGCGCGCAACCGAATCGACGCTGCTTCCCGAGGGATTCCCGGCGCTGTTGTCTCACTTAGTATTATGGACCCAAACAGAGGCACCGGAATGCGGATGGGTAAATGGTTGAGCAGCAATGCGTGATACAGGTGACGTGCCGGAGGTGTGGCTATTCTCGGCCTACCGGGCAGACAGTCACGCGGCCTGGGCCGACTGGCTGGTAGACAGTCAATCGTGGCTGAAGTGGCGTCGCTTCGAGTTGCCGGGAAGGCATTTCGCCTGGCGTATACGTGGCAATCCGCTGAGCTGGCTGGACGCATTGCCGGCATCGCGGCCGGATGCGATTGTCGCGACATCAATGGTCGACCTGGCAACCCTGAAGGGATTGCACCCGCGGCTCGGCCGGGTGCCGTCGTTGTTGTATTTTCACGAGAACCAGTTCGCCTATCCACGCAGTTCCCGCCAGATTGCGAGCATCGAACCGCAGATGGTTCAGCTGTACGGCGCACTCGCTGCACAGCGCGTGCTGTTCAATTCGGCCTATAACCGGGATTCGTTTCTTGATGGGGTGTCGGCGCTGTTGCACAGGATGCCGGATCACCTGCCGTCCGGTGTGGCTGAGCGCCTGGCGCAGCGGATGGGCTTGTGCGCCGTGCCGATCCGGCCGGTTGACCCAGCCGGGGAAAGACAGCGCAATCTGATCCTGTGGAATCATCGCTGGGAGTACGACAAGGCGCCGCAGGTTTTTGAAGAGGCCCTGCAACTGCTCGCTGGTCGCGATGTCGACTTCCGGCTGGCCCTGCTCGGTTCCCGGCCAAACACCGTGCCGGAGGCACTGCGGCAATTGCGGCAGGATTTTGCCTACTGCATCCTTTTCGATGAAAAGGCCGATGCGCAGACCTACCGGCAGGTGCTCGGCAGCTGTGCGATAGCGGTCAGCACCGCCCGGCATGAGTTTCAGGGGCTGGCCATGCTCGAGGCGAGCAGTGCCGGCGCGCGCCCCCTGGTGCCCGATGCACTGTGCTACCCGGAGCAGTATCCGCTCATTTATCGCTACACACAGGACAGCGCCTCGGCACTCGCTGACCGGCTGCAGGACTGGTTGTGCGGGGAGTTGCCACCGCCGGTTGACGTATCGGCCTGGTATTCCGAGGCACTCGACGACGCCTGGAAACAGGAGCTGCGAGCACTACTGACGGTCGCCCGACAGCCGGAGCGAAGGCAGCCCGATTGATGCGGCCGGGTTTTGCCAAGGCATCAGACAGTAAGAAACAAGGCATTGAACAGCAGGAGCCCGATACCGAGGTAACCCATCATGGTGAAGAAGCGGTCCCACAGCAGCCGGATGTTTTGTATCCGCTCGATCTGCCTGTGGATTTCGCTGTCCTGCGATGTGTCCAACGACGGGTCGAGATAGGTCCGCCGGTGCTTCAGCTCGACCGATTCGATTGCTGCAATGGCCCGTTCCAGCGGTACCCGGTAGAGATGGTTGTCGAGGTCGATGAGACGGCGTTTTATGACCTCGTGGCAGTGCATCAGCCCGGCCTCGATATCATTGAAGCGGGCGATGTAACGGATCCGCGGTTGCCCGGCATCCGCATTGTCCGGCTCGGCAATAGTGTCGTTGGCCAGAAGGCGAACGATTCCAGGTCGATCCCGGTGTGTCTCGACGGCGATGAAACCCTGTTTCACGGCAAGTGCCTCGAATGCGCTCGGTTCATGCTTCGAGTTTGAACCGTACTTCAGGCGCCGTCTAATGGGTCAGGTTTTCGGGCCCTTGTCCCCGAGCGCCTTGGGCCACAGGCGTTCGACGACTTCACTGCCCTCAGCCAGTGAATGACAGGTGTTGATGAAATCGGTAGGTGGCGCCACCGTATCGTCGATGTGATCACCGGTCTCGCCGCGCCAGGCATAAACGGTCTGTACTGCGGTAGTGGCCAATGGGCCCAGCAGCTCGACAAGGTGGGTGCAGCCCCAGCGGCCGCCCAGCAACAGCCTGACCTTTGCTGTCCAGCCCGGTTCGATCTTTTCCCCAACGAGCTTGCCGAAACGGTCGGGGAAGTTCGGGCAGATCGGGTAGGGCGCATGAACTGTCTTCGCCTCGATGGCCTTGACGGCGAGATCGCAATCGACCGTCATGCGCAGCCACATCTCATGCAGATGCTCGCCGGGCGGGATCTTGCCGCGGCCGTAGGTCTCCATTTCTTCTGTGCGGGTATCGATCAGGCTGCCTTCGATGTCCCAGAGACCATCTGTACGCCGATAACCGCGGCATACCATTTGCCGCGTGTGCACCAGCTGGCGCTCTTCGGGAGGGGGGAGTGGCATAGGTTTAACCTTTTAAGTCAGTGGCTTAACGAAAAAATGCTGCATTGCACCATTTTTTTTCGCCTTAGGGGTTGACAACTGATCGGCAGGACCGATATTGTGCATTGCAACATTGCTGCACCGCAACAATTTACTTTAACTTACGACTGGGGAGAACCTGTCATGCAAAACGAAATCCTGGAAATGGTAAACGAGTTCAACGAAAACATGTATGCATCGGCCAAGCGTCTTGCAGAAATCAACATGCGCACCTTCGAAACGATGGCCACCAAGCAGGCTGCAATCCTCAACGATTGCCTCGAGTCCAGCGCCAAGCAGTACGAAGTGCTGAGCACTGCCAAGGACTACAAAGACGCCCTGGCTGCCCAGAGCGAGTTGGTCAAAGGCTGCAACGAGAAGTTCATGGGTAACGTCCGCGAGACCACCGAGATGATGACCTCGGTTCGTGACGAGCTGACCGGTCTGGTTGAAGAAGCTGTGAAGTACACCAGCGAGAGTGTTGAGAAAGCTGGCGAGATGGCTGCCAATAAAGCTGCATAATGGCAGGTGAAGAGGTCGGCACCGCAGTGCCGACCTCGACCCTTCTGCGGATCGCCGTAGACTGAATCACAAGAACGAAGACGGAGATTTGGAATGACCAAACGTGTTGCCTTTGTAACCGGAGGAAATGGTGGAATCGGCTCGGCAGTTTGTCGTGAGCTGGCCAGTCGTGGCACCCAGGTTGTAGCGGGTTACTTCCCACCAGAAAAAGAGGCGGCGGAAGCCTGGCAGAAAGAGATGCAGAATCAGGGCTTCTCGATTGCGCTTGCTGCCGTGGATGTATCGAATTTTGAAGATTGTGAACGGGCTGTCAACGAGACGGTCGAAGAATTCGGCTCCGTAGACATCCTGGTCAACTGTGCCGGCATCACGCGGGACGGCACTCTGAAGAAAATGTCGGAAGCGAACTGGAAGGCGGTCATGTCGACCAACCTGGACAGTGCGTTCAACATGACGCGTCACGTCATCAACGGCATGTTGGAGCGCGGCTGGGGCCGTATCGTCAACATCGCATCGGTGAATGGTCAGCGCGGTCAGTTTGGTCAGGCGAACTACTCGGCGGCGAAGGCCGGCATGCATGGTTTCACCATGGCTGTCGCCCTTGAAACCGCTGCCAAGGGCATCACCGTGAACACGGTTTCCCCGGGATACATCGCTACCGCGATGACCGAGGCCATGCCTGAAGAAGTCCTGAAGTCGATCATCAACAGCGTGCCAATGCGTCGCATGGGCAAGCCGGAAGAGATCGCAGACACCGTAGCCTGGCTGGCCAGTGAGGCCAATGGCTACACCACGGGTGCCAACATCCCGGTAAACGGCGGTTTGTTTACCAGCCACTAAAAGGCAAAGGCACCATAACAAAAGAACCCTCCTGGCAGAGGAATCTGCCCCCTCTGCTTATGTTTTGGCGCCCTCTCCGGGCGCCTATTTTTTCGTCGCATCAAGGACGGTCGCGACACTGCATCACTTTGGTTGGGTTCTTGGATTGAAAACTGGCTGAATGGGGACATTTGGCTAGGGTATGAACAGGAACGGCAAACTCTGTGGATTCCGCAATTGCGGTCTCACGGAAAATTTCGACGAGAAAGTGTTCACAATTCCGCGTTGGCCGAAGAGCCAGTCGTAACTCGAAAGCGGGAATGGATGCGAACAGAGGATGGAGTGTTTTTATGAGTATTTCCCCCCCGAGTTATAAACAGAACCGGCTCAAACAGCTGCGCGCTTTCTGCAAGACGGTCGAGACCAAGAACATTTCGCGAGCGGCCGAAAAGCTTTTTCTGACCCAGCCAACCATTTCACTGCAGATCAAGGCACTCGAACGAGAGCTCGAGGTCATTGTTTTTGAACGACATGGCCCGCAGATCCGAATAACCCCGGATGGGGAGTTGTTATACGAGATCGCCAAGCCTCTGCTCGAGGGTATCGACAATCTCGCCCAGACGTTCGCCAGCAAGAGCGGTCGCCTGGACAGCGGTGAACTGACCATCGTCGCCGGTGAATCCACTATCCTTTACCTGCTCCCCGAATTCGTGTCCTGCTTCAAGGAACGCCACCCGGGGATCCATATCAAGCTGCTCAACGAGACCGGTCGCGACGGCTTGGCGAAGTTGCGTTCCGATGCCGCGGATTTTGCGGTTGGGCCGATGGTGGATGGGCAGGACGACCTGGTGTACAAGCCGCTGTTTGCTTTTGAACAGGTTCTGATCGTGCCGCTCAATCACCCCCTGGCGCGCAACACCAAGGTGACGCTCGAAGATATCAGCCCGTATGGTCTGATCCTGCCACCGCGCCAGCTCAATCACTGGCGCACAGTGGATCTGGTATTCGAGCAGCATGGCGTGCCTTACAGCGTCGTGCTCGAGGCTGGTGGCTGGGAGGTCATCAAGCGCTATGTTGAGCAGGGCCTGGGCATCTCGATCGTCAACGAGATCTGCCTGACCGGTAAAGAGAAGCTCGCGGTTATCCCGCTGGAAGACTACTTCCCGCGTCGTACCTATGGTGCGGTGACCCGACGTGGCAAGTTCCTCACGCCACCCGCCGAGGCATTTCTCGAAGCGATGGCGACCATGCAATGCAAGCTGCCGTACAAGCTGGCAGTCGCGCACGGGCGCGAGGAAGTGCTCGACCCGAATGAGCTGGATCCACGTCATATGCCGACCAATATCGACGATCTCGACTGATTGGCTGGTCCAGCGTGGGTGTCGTGAGTATTCCGCAGGTCGTTATCGACGGCCTCGCGCTGGGCTGGTTTCTCGCCTGCTGGATGGGGTATACGCGGTATGCGAAACGCCGTTCGGCCACAGATGTCTGCCTGGCCAGCGTGATGCATATGTACCGTCGCGAATGGATGATGCAGATGATGTATCGCGACAATCGAATGTCCGATATGTCGGCAATCAGCACGCTGGAACGTAACGTATCGTTTTTCGCCTCCAGCGCGCTGATCATTCTCGCCGGGGTGCTGACCCTGCTCGGCTATGTCGACCGCGCGATCACTCTTTTTGCAGATCTTCCACTCGCCGGGGATCAGTCCCGGCTGCAATGGGAGGCAAAGATCTTTCTGCTGATCGTTATCTTCGTCTATGCCTTCTTCAAGTTCACCTGGAGCCTGCGCCAGGTGGGGTTTGCCGCGGTGCTGATCGGTGCGGCTCCCGATCCGCATCGGGACGAGATCTCCAAAGAGGAGGTCAGGCAGACCTCCGAACGGGCGGCGCGGGTTGTCTCGATGGCCGCGCACCACTTCAATTTCGGTATCCGTTCCTACTACTTCGCATTGGCGGTGCTGGCCTGGTTGGTCAGTCCCTGGCTGTTCATAGCGGCCACGGCTCTGGTGGTCTATGTGCTCTATCGTCGCGAGTTTCGCTCGTCGGCACTTTCCACCCTGATGTCGAGTCGCCCGCCCTTATCCTGAACACTTCAGCTGCCCCGTTCTTCCGTGGCATGATGGTGCTGTCGTTCGTACCGCAGTCGAGGTTTCGATCTTTGGATCTTTTCGTTTACGGCACCCTGATGGTGCCTTCCGTGATGCATGCGGTTTGCGGT
Source organism: uncultured Gammaproteobacteria bacterium (assembly GCA_963719025.1). GTDB lineage: Bacteria > Pseudomonadota > Gammaproteobacteria > Chromatiales > Chromatiaceae > Thiosocius. The sequence continues at coordinate 14,809 of CAVRBK010000005.1, forward strand.
TATGCGGGTAGCGGCGTGGAAGCGGTACTGCCCGGTTTTCGACGCCGCCTGGTGCGCGGCGAGGTCTATCCGGCGATCCTCCCCTGGAAGGGCGAGAGCGTTGCCGGTCTGTTGTACCTGTCCGTTTCTCACACCCAGTTGCTGCGTCTGGATGAGTTCGAGGGCGATCTGTACCGCCGGGAGGCGGTGGATGTCATGCTCGCCAACCAGCCTGTCACCGCGCAAACCTACGTGATCTGCGCGGCGAGTAGCGATCTGCTCAGCGATCGCCCGTGGAAAGCGCAGACGTTTGTCCGGCAGGGCCTGGATCAGTTCATGCGTGCCTACCCTGGTTTTGCGCGTGGCGCTGGGGGACAGAGCGAATGAACGGCAAAGAACAGGGGGCGCATGGCCGGGAAGACGACCGGCCGGCGCTAAAAATTGATTGCCTGCTGCCGAGTGGTCGACGGGCGGCACTGGTGTCCTCCACTGGGAATCATTGCCAGGTTTGGCGCAGTACCCGACGGGACGACGATGTAAGCCCGGACGAAACCTATGTCGAGTTCGTGATCAAGTATCCGCGGGACTGTCACCATTCGTCGGATGCCCACATTCTTGCCCGCCAGTACCGATTTTTACGCGAGCAGTTGGGGGAGATCGTGCCCGAGGCGCTGTTCGTGATCTCGTGTATTGAAAACCAGCCGAATCTCTTCGTGGTGGCGCGTGCAGTCAACATCTGGTTCAACATCGCCAACCCGATGAACCGCGAGGAAGCGGTCGGTCTGTTGAGCGACTACCCGATCGCCTATGATCAGTTGCGCCGATTCGTGGATCTGGCGAGAGAATGGCGCAAGGGGCCGAACCCGCGGGTGATCGACCTGTACGGGCTGGATAACCTGGTCATGGATAACCAACGGCAGATCCGCTTCATCGACAGCTTCTACGTGTTTTTTTTCGAAGATATGCTGCACATGTTGGGCGGAGAGCGTGATTACGACCTGGAAGAGAAGATTGCGGTCTCGCTGCGGCGACTGGATTATCTGGATGAGATCCTTGCCGAGGCAAAACAACCCGATTGAACCAACGATGGCAGCGCGGCCTTGCAGCTATCCCATTTTCGGGTCGAAGCGCCTACGATAGGCAAAAACCAGGCGCACGATCTGGAGTACATTGACAAAAAGAACCAGTAACGCCGGGGACACGGCGAAACCACCGAAATCGTGTCTGAGAGGAACACCCATGAATACCCAGTCCACCCCGATGCAATATCTCGACAAGGCGATGAACGCGCTGCACGACATGGGCCTGGTCCCCAATGATGCTGGCGGCCAGGAGGCGCCAATCATCGTGCTGCTCAACCTGATATCCGATCTTGATGAGGCACGTATTGCCGCCATCGCCCGCACCCTGGACAAGGCCTCGCTGTTCAATGACGTGGTGCGCGAACAGGTCCAGGCGATGGAGATCGGGGAACGCTACGAGGCGATTACCGACGCGTTCAACAGCATCCGCGACGATGCCAAGAAGATGGTGGAACAGATCGACGATGGGCACCTCGATACCTTCGAGCGCATCAGTAATGTCTGGATGAAGGCGACGCGGGGTGATATTGCCAGTCGCTTTGACAAGATCAGGGAAACCTATCTGGATGTCACCGCATCGACCAACGATCAGATCCAGCGCGAGAACCGTATCCTCGAGGCCTACCAGGATTTTCGCGGTGCGCTGAAAGAATCCGAGGTGCTGGCACTCGAAGTGCTGAAGACCGCCGAATCGAATATGGAGACCGCGAAGCAGGCGCTCGCCGCGGCGATGCAGACGGTGGAGGCGTATGCCGGGGATGATGCGGCCGAACGCGCCCGCCTGGAAATGGCGCGCGATGAGAAGGTGAGGGCGCTGCAGAACGATGACAAGCGCTACCAGATTGCCAAGGATCTGTCCGACAACCTGACGGTCAGTTACAACACCTCCGAGGTGGTCATGGCGCGCCTGTTGCAGACCACGACGGCGAAAGAGCGAGTGTACGCGCAGGCGGTCATGTTCTTCGGTACCAATGAGGTTGTTCTCACGGCGCTCTCGGCGTCCTTCACCGGCATGTTTGGCCTGCACGAAGGGACGCAGACCATCGAGGCGATGAAGGACGGGGTGAGCAAGTCACTCGAAGACCTCGCTGAGATCGGCGGCAAGGTGCAGGAGGCGGCGGTGAGGGCCGGTTATGGTCCGACCATTCGGGCCGAATCGGTCAAGAAACTGGTCGATTCCGTGGTGAACTGGCAAACCCGATCACATGAGATCATTGCCGAGATGCGCATCTTGTCGACTCGGAACGCCAATGAAATCCGTGAAGCCGTGGAAGACGGCAAGCGCCAACTGGCACGACTGGCCGAAGAGGGCAAAGGGCTGTCGCTTGAGCTCAAGGCATGAGCGAGACAACGATGACCGGGAGTGCCGGATCGGCCATCGCAAGACCACCGCTGGACGACGTCATGCTGGCGATGGATGTCGTCGACACCCTGCGGCGCCGCGATCGCCTGGTGAGCCGTGAGCTGGACGAGGTTGGTCGCGAAGCGGATCTCAAGCAGCGTCTGAAGCGAATCTACGCCCAGCAGGGTATCGATGTGCCGGATCATGTTGTCGAGCAGGGCGTTGCCGCCCTGCGCGAGGATCGATTCACCTATAAGCCGGCAGCTGCAGGTTTGGCCCGGCGCCTGGCCCTGTTCTATGTGAGCCGCGGTCGCTGGGGCAAATGGCTCGGCGGTGGTTTCGCCGCTGCCGTCGTGGCCGCTTCGGTCAATTATTTTGCCTTCATCGCCCCGGACAAGGCGTTGCCGGAAACGCTATCCAGCAGCTATGAGCAGGCCGTCGCGCTGGCAAAGTCGGATCATGCCCGTGCAAGCCTGCAACGCCTGCATGAAGCCGGTGTCACGGCACTGGCCAACGAAGATCCTGATCAGGCCCGTTCGGCTGTTGACCAGATCGATACAACCAAAGCGATGCTCGGGCTCGACTACGTGATTCGGATCGTGAACCGTCCGGGCCAGTCGTCTGGCGTCTGGCGCATACCGGACGTAAACGAGAAAGCACGCAACTACTACATCGTGGTGGAGGCTATTTCGTCGTCCGGCGAGAACCTGTCGGTGGTGGTGGAAAACGAAGAGACTGGCGAGACCGAGTCGGTCGACATCTGGGGTTTGCGGGTCGACGAGGCAACGTTTAACGCGGTGAAACGCGACAAGCAGGACGACGGTATTATCGAGCGAGACCGTTTTGGTGCGAAGCAGCGCGGCTACCTGCTGCCACGCTATGACTTCCCGACGAGCGGCGGAGCGATTACCCGTTGGTGAGGTGTATCAGATGATCTCAGGACGTCAGGCGTTGGGGTCGATCGACCAGACGCTTACCCAGGCGCATACCCAGATCGATAACGTGGAGGGGCAGATCCGTGATGCCACCAATCTGCTGGTGGCCGAGCAGAAGACCCGCCTGCAGGTGCTGCGCGAACTGGCCGCGGTGAGGCTCGATCGTCTGGACGACGAGCAGTTGGGATTGCAGCTTGATCATGCCGACCGCCAGGCGGTTGCATTGCTGGCGCAACGGGATGAGGCGTTGGTCGGTTTGGCAAAATCGATTCGCGACGCGGAACGACAGCGCGAGCAACATGATGCCGAGCGCAAACACCAGGCCGCACAGCTGGATGGTGCGATTGGCGTGGTCGACCAGGCGGAGGCCAGGATACAGCAGCGGCTCGATCATGATTCTGATTACCGTGTTCAGCGCGAGCAGGCCGAGCAGGCCGAACGCCGGGCGATGCATGCGTCCGAGAAGGCCGGCCGAAGCCAGGAAGAGTTGGGGGAGAAAGGTGCCGCCTATAAAAGGGATCGGCTGTTCATGTACCTGTGGGAGAGGGAGTACGCTCAACCGGGCTACCAGTCCGGTGGCCTGATCCGCTGGCTGGATGACAAGGTTGCGCGGTTGATCGGCTACGCAGATGCGCGGGTCAACTACGCGCGGCTGAATGAGATCCCGCGGCGGCTGCGTGAGCACGCCGACCACCTGACAGGCTTGGCCGACGAGGAGTTCGTCAAGCTGAAGGCCCTGGACGAGGCGGCGCGTATCGATGAGGGCATCCCGGCCCTGGAAAAGCGTGTTGCCGATGAACAGCGCGTGCTCGATCAGATCGATGCGCATATCGAGGCTGCCGAGGCGAATTATCAGGACCTGCTCCACGATCGAGCGGCCTTCGCCTCGGGCGATGATCCGCATACCCGTCAGGCGATCGCTTACCTTGCCGCCGAATTTCAACGCACCGAGGTATCCGAGCTGCGTTCCGAGGCATACCAGACGCCCTATCCCGAAGACGATCTTGTCGTCAGCCGTCTGCTCGAACACGAATCCGAGCAGCGCCGCCTGGAGCATACCGTCGCCGACCTGCGCGGCCTGCTGGAAAAGCATCGTGCGCGCCTGCATGAGCTTGAGACCCTGCGGGGCGAGTTCAAGCGCAAGCGCTACGACCGGGCAGGCTCGGTCTTCACCAGCGATTCAATCATCCCTGTGCTGCTCGGCCAGTTCGTAGCGGGCCTGCTCGACAGCAATATGCTGTGGAAAGTGCTGAAAGAGCATCAGCGCTACAGTCCAAGGCAATCCGATCCGCGTTTCGGCTCGGGCGGGTTCGGGCGCGGGAGTGTGTGGAGCGGCGGGCTGGGTGACCTCGGCGATATCGTCGGCAAGATTGGCCGCGGTGGATTCGGCGGCAGAGGCGGTGGTGGCGGTGGTTTTCGCACGGGCGGTGGATTCTGAATCCCCGGCAACCCAAACCGGCGGGATCATGCCTCCGCCTTTCCTGCGCACGCCGTTTGTTGAAAAAAAGGATTTGCTATGGTGCAGGGGTTGTTATGGTGCGGCGATACCCTGGAGCAACGGGACATAAGCGGGTTTGACTCATGATCTATGTCGGCCGAATGAATCGCATGCGGGTTACCAAGGCGGTCAGCTTTGGCGTTTATCTCGACGGGCGCGACTTCGGTGAGATCCTGCTGCCCAAACGGGATGTGCCGGAGGACTGCGAGCAGGGCGACTGGCTGCATGTATTCGTCTATGCGGATTCGGATGACCGACTGATCGCGACGCGAGAAAAGCCCAAGGCCATGGTGGGCGAAGCGGCCTATCTCAAGGTGAAACAACAAAACGATGTTGGCACCTTCATGGACTGGGGCTTGAACAAGGACCTGCTGGTGCCGTTTGGTGAACAGGCCTGGGAGATGAATTCCGGGCGATCCTACGTGGTGTACCTGTATCTCGATGCGCAAACCAACCGGATTGCCGCAACCACAAAGTACAGTCATCACCTGAGCGAAGATGGCCGCGGGTTCGAGCCGGGTGAGCCGGTGCGCCTGATGATCGCCTCGCGTACATCTCTCGGCTACAAGGCGATTATCAACAACTCGCACCTGGGCCTTATCTTCAAATCCGATGTCTTTCAGGATCTGAAGTTTGGACAGCAGCTGCGGGGCTTTATCAAGGCCATTCGGGCTGATGGAAAGATCGATCTGGCGTTACAGCGATCGTCGGATGAAGCGCGCGATCAGTTGGAAGAACAGATCCTCGATCACCTTCGAAAGCACGGCGGCAGCTCGAAGATAACCGACAAGAGTCCGCCAGAGCTGATCTATAAGACGTTCAAGGCCAGCAAGGCGAACTTCAAACGGGCGCTCGGGCGCCTGTACAAAAAGCGCCAGGTGGTTATCGAAAAGTATCAGGTGTCGCTGCTCGACGACTGACGCGCGTGCGCCAGACATGGGCGTGGATTCAATTCGGTCAATTGGCGGACCCGGAAGGGTTCCGCTTTAGGGCAAGAAGCGGGCAGGGCGTTGAATGATGGTGATCGATGGCTGATCTTGCGACCTCGCCGTGGGGTTCAAGCAGGTCTGCAATCAACGGTTGCAGTATGCGAAGTTGATCCGTGCTGATTCACCTTCCGCCGTTTGGCATGCGGAGGGATGAGTGGGAGGTCCAGCCATGTACCGAGGAGAGAGGTTTAACAGCATCAGCCACCTGGTAGGTGCTGTACTGGCGGCGGTCGCTTCGGTGTGCCTGATCGTGGTCGGCTCTTTCGACGGCGATCCATGGAAGGTGGTTAGCTTCACCATCTACGGCTTTACGCTGCTCCTGTTGTATTCGATCTCCACCCTCTACCACAGCTTGAAGGGTCGGTCGAAGACGGTCTTCAAAATTCTGGACTATCAGGCGATCTATCTCTTGATCGCCGGTACTTACACGCCCTTTGCGTTGGTTACACTACGCCATAGCGTCGGATGGTGGCTTTTTGGTGCGACCTGGACCCTGGCGTTGGTCGGCATCGTACTGGATGCGGTGCAGCGAGATGGCAAGCGTGTCGTGCCCATGGTGATCTACATCGTGATGGGCTGGATGATCCTGCTTGCCCTGGACCCACTCTTGGCCGATATTGCCGCCGGCAGGCTTTCGCTGGTTGCTTGCCGGCGGCATCGCTTACTCCGTCGGTATCATTTTCTTCGTGCTAGACCATTGGTATCCGCGTGCCCACGGCATCTGGCACCTATTCGTGCTCGCAGGCAGCCTCTGTCACTATCTCGCGATACTGTTGTACGTCTAAACCCAGGACACCCTGAACAAGCGAAAAAGACGGCGTATGCCCAGAGGCCTTTCGCAGGCTACCCAAGATAAGGCCGTTTACAGCATGCCTTTTTCCCGGTGCATGGTGACAGTCGCCGGCAGTGCATCAGGCCGCGAATCGCTCCTTGGCCGCACGCGCCACCTGTGCATCCTGCGGCGAGTATGCCTTGCCCGACCAGAGCATTTCGTACGCCAACTCCTCGTTACCGTTTTCGCACAACTCGAGCACCTTGCGGAACAGCGGCTGAAAGGTCTCGCTGCGATGTGAAGCTTCGTGTTCGGCGAACGAGCGCCAGAAGGTTACGATCAGAGCCTCGCGGTCCTTCAGTCCATTGTCGACCGGCTTGCCGACGGTCGAACCCTCGTTCGAGATCTGGCCGCTGTTGAGGGCCACGAATCCGCCAACGAAGCCGGTATCGGAGTGGAAGGTCTTGACGTTCTCGCACAGCTCGGCGACCCGCTCCTGCAGGTCGTCTACAGTGTAATCCGGTTTCAGTATCACCCGGTTGACTGTGACCACGCCGTCGTAAGGGAAGTTGTTGATCAAATTGCCCATACTCTTCTCCAGAATATCAGTACATACGGAATATCTGACTAAGGTACTCGGGATTGGTTCCTGATACTCCTGCGATGCGGGCAGGAAATCACGGTCAACCCGCCCGCTGCCCACAATCTGAACCACCGGAATATTTGGGGGGACAGGCCACGTTTTTGCGCCGAAAACCGGAGCCCGCCCGGCCGCACTGGTGTGCAAACGCGCTCACCACGCGCCCTGCCGGGCTGCGGGACCTTTTCTGTTTGTGCGACACAAAGTGGAATACGCTTGGGTTACGTTTTCATCCAGGCAAAGAAAAAGGCTTAGGTATTTAGCCTAAGCCCTTGATCTATTTGGTAGGCGCGGGCGGTTTCGAACCGCCGACCCCCACCGTGTGAAGGTGGTGCTCTCCCACTGAGCTACGCGCCTCTATTACGAGGAGGCGTAATGGTAGTGTGCCAATGCCGACTGGTCAATTGCAGCGATACTGATAGAATTCCGCGTTTCGCCATTCGCGCAGTTTCTTCATGACGATCAAGACACGTTTCGCCCCGAGCCCGACCGGTTACCTGCATGTTGGAGGCGCTCGCACCGCCCTGTTTTCGTGGTTGTATGCCCGTCGGCATGGTGGCCAGTTCGTCCTGCGCATCGAGGATACCGATCTCGAGCGTTCGACCCAGGATTCGGTCGATGCCATCTTCGAGGGCATGGCCTGGCTTGGCCTGGAACACGACGAGGGGCCGTACTACCAGACCCAGCGCTTCGATCGCTATCACGAGGTGATCGATCAGTTGCTCGAGTCCGGTCACGCCTATCGTTGTACCTGTTCCAGGGCGCGCCTGGATACGCTGCGCGCCGAGCAGATGGCCAACAAGGTAAAACCTCGCTATGACGGGCATTGCCGCGGCCGCGATATCGACCCCGGGCAGCCGCACGTGGTGCGGTTTCGCAATCCGCTCGACGGCGATGTGGTGATCAACGACCTGATTCGGGGCAAGATCGTGGTGAGCAACACCGAGCTGGACGATCTGATCATTCGCCGCACAGACGGCTCGCCGACCTACAATCTGTCGGTTGTGGTCGATGACAACGATATGGGTATTACCCATGTGATCCGCGGTGACGACCATATCAACAACACCCCGCGCCAGATCAACATGGCGAAGGCCATGCAATGGGAGATCCCGGCGTTTGGCCATTTGCCGATGATCCTGGGTGACGACGGCGCACGCCTGTCGAAGCGCCATGGTGCCGTGAGCGTGATGCAGTACAAGGAAGACGGCTTCCTGCCCGAGGCGCTGGTGAACTACCTGGTGAGGCTGGGATGGTCACATGGCGATCAGGAACTGTTCACGCGCGACGAGATGATCGAGTTGTTCGATTTGTCTGACGTAAACCGCGCACCTTCCGCGTTCAATACCGACAAGCTGATCTGGGTGAACCAGCAGTACATCAAGTCGGCCGATCCGGACCGCCTTGCCGAATTGGTAACGGAGTTCCTCGATGCCTCTGGCCTGTCAACTGAGGGCGGTCCCGATCTGGCGGCGGTAATCGACGCACAACGCGAGCGGGCAGGCACCCTGAAGGACCTGGCCGAGCTGTGCGAATTCTACTACCGCGATTTCGACAGCTATCCGGCTGCGGCGACCAAGAAGGCGTTCAAGGGCGAGGCCGACAAGGCCCTGCGCCATGTGGGCGAGAAACTCGCCGGGCTTTCGGAATGGCGGCGCGAGGCGATCCATCAGTGCGTTGCCGACGCAGTGGAAGAGTTGGAGGTTGGATTCGGCAAGGTGGCGATGCCGTTGCGTGTTGCGGTAACCGGTGGCGCACCGTCGCCCGATCTGGACCTGACCGTATTCCTCGTCGGCAGGGAGGCTACGCTGCGTCGTATCGACCAGGCCGTGGCCCATATTCAGGGCTGATACAGTCCTTTGATTTTCTCTTTCTGGAAACAAGCATCATGAGCGGTGTCCCGAGCACGCCCACAAACTTTATCCGTCAGATCATCGATCAGGATCTGCAGAGTGGTAAACATGCGGAGATTCATACGCGTTTTCCGCCAGAGCCGAACGGCTATCTGCATATCGGTCATGCCAAGTCGATCGTCCTGAATTTCGGCATCGCCCAGGACTACCCGGGCACCTGCAATCTGCGCTTTGACGACACCAATCCGGCCAAGGAAGAGGAAGAGTTCGTCGACGCGATCAAGGCACGATGTGAACTGGCTCGGCTACGACTGGCAGGAGCTGCGTTTTGCCTCGGACTATTTCGAGCAGCTTTACGGCTTTGCCAGTCGAATTGATCGACTGCGGGCAAGGCCTTCGTCTGCGATCTGACGCCCGAAGAGGTGCGTGACGTATCGCGGTACGCTGACCGAGCCGGGCAGGGAGAGCCCCTACCGCGATCGCACGTGTCGAGGAAAACCTCGACCTGTTCCGGCGCATGCGGGCGGGTGAGTTTGCCGACGGCAGCCGGACCCTGCGGGCGCGTATCGACATGGCGTCACCGAACATCAATCTGCGCGATCCGGCGCTGTACCGTATTCGTCATGGCCTGATTCATCATCAGACCGGTGCGGAGTGGTGCATCTATCCGATGTACGACTACACGCACCCGATCTCGGATGCGATCGAAGGCATCACGCATTCGCTGTGCACGCTGGAATTCGAGGACCATCGTCCGCTGTACGACTGGGTGCTCGACAACATCAGCATCGACTGCCATCCGCGGCAGATCGAGTTCTCGCGCCTGAATCTCGAGTACACCGTGATGAGCAAGCGCAAGCTCACCCAGCTGGTGCAGGAGAATCGTGTGTCCGGTTGGGATGATCCGCGCATGCCGACGATTGCCGGACTGCGTCGCCGTGGTTACACGCCGGAGTCGATTCGCAGTTTCTGCGACGCCGATCGGCGTGACCAAGTCCGAGGGCACGGTCGAGATGGGCATGCTGGAAAACAGCATTCGCAGTCATCTCGATGCCGTGGCGCCACGGCGCATGGCCGTGCTTGATCCGCTCAAGCTGGTGATCACCAATCTGCCGGAAGATGCCGAAGAGGTGCTGCCGGCCGGCAACCATCCGAAAGACGAATCCATGGGCAGTCGCGAGCATTACGCTGACGCGCGAGGTCTATCATCGATCGGGCCGATTTCCGCGAGCGGCGAACAAGAAGTACAAGCGGCTGGTCCTCGACGGCGAGGTGCGCTTGCGCAATGCCTACGTGATTCGTTGCGACGAGGCGATCAAGGATGATGCCGGCGAGATTATTGAACTGCGCTGCACCTACGATCCCGAGACCCTGGGCAAGAACCCCGAGGGGCGCAAGGTGAGGGGTGTCATCCACTGGGTATCGGCCACGCTCGGGCAGCCGGCCGAGGTGCGGCTCTACGATCGCCTGTTCCGCTCGGCGGAACCCGGCAAGGCTGGTGATTTTCTCGAGGACCTGAATCCGGAATCGCTGTCGCGTGCTCACGGGTGCGTGGTTGAGCCGAGCCTGGCGGACCGCTGACAGCGGTGCGCGTTTTCAGTTCGAGCGTGAGGGCTATTTCTGTCTCGATAGCGAGGACAGCACGACCGGCCAACTGGTGTTCAATCGTATCGTGTCGCTGCGCGACTCCTGGGGCAAAAGCGAAAGCGCCTGAGGCCGTCGAATCGGCAAAAAATTGGCCGAAATACTAGACAAGGTCATAAGCCTGTCTTAACATACGCGCCTCGTTTGAGGGGCCATAGCTCAGCTGGGAGAGCGCAACACTGGCAGTGTTGAGGTCGGCGGTTCGATCCCGCCTGGCTCCACCATAAAATTTCGGTTTTTTAGTCCCGTTCGTCTAGAGGCCTAGGACATCGCCCTTTCACGGCGACGACAGGGGTTCGACTCCCCTACGGGACGCCATCCTAAAAAGGCTCAGGAGAAATCCTGGGCCTTTTTTCTTTGCCTACGAAACGAACTCTGGCTCCGGGTCATGATCACCCGGCCGGGGTGCTGGTCCATCATGAGTTGCTGCATCGGCAGTGAACTGCCCGTTTAGTCCAATCCGCGCTGGGCCAGTGCCCCGTTCATCGCTGGTTCATCCTGAAACGCCTATAGTGGCCCTCAAGGTCGAACACAGCCCAACCCATGCCAGAGAGCAGGAGATTCCCAATGAATACCAACTTCGTGCTGACCAGTGCTGCCTCATTGGCCCTGCTGATCGCCGCTACCACGGCGAGTGCCGCTCCCGGCCCGGATCGTGACTGGCGTGGCGAACATGGCAAGGGACAGGTTTCGCAGGCCGCCCGCGAGAAAGAAGAGAAGTTCGATGCGAAGGCCGACAAGCGCCAGGACAAGCAGCAGGAACTTATCCGGGATGCTTGGCAATCAGGCAAATTGACCCGAGAGGAAGTGGCCGAGCTGGAGCGCCAACAGCGTCGTATCAACGCCATGCAGGACCGCTATGACAACGATGGCAAGTTGTCGAAAGCCGAGCGCGAACGCATCAAGAAGGAACTGGAACGTGCCCGGGAAATGATCCGCGAGGCCAAGCACAACGATGAAAAAATCGATCGCAACCGCTACCAGCCTTACCGTGGCGACCCACGCCAGGCTTACCCGCGTGGCTGGGACCAGCGAAACGGCTACCAGCCGAGGTACCAGTACCGCCGTGGGGAGCGCGTCGACCCGCGCTATGATCCGCGTTATGGAAGAGAACCATATCCCTGGCTCGCCCCCTGGCAGCGCTGAGCGAACTGCTCAGGTAAGAGTCCATGGTCGACACTCATCGGTCATTTGCTGATCGACCCGGCCGGGAAGACTACCAATGGGTAGCTGACCCAGGCGGCCAACTACGGGCATTGGTACTCGGTGCAAATAACGGGGTTTGTCCCCTAATATTGTTCAAATCATTCGTGTTTCTCACCGACTCCTTTATGGCCGGCAAGAGGTAGCGATTTGGATTGCCGTTTGATCGCTCACCGCGGTGAACCCGCGTGCTGGCCCGAGAACGCCTTATGTGGATTTCGCGCTGCACTACAGGCGGGTGCCTGTTATCTGGAAACGGACGTGCAGGTCAGTCGCGACCACGTGCCGGTGTTGTCGCACGACGAGTCCCTGTTGAAGGTCACCGGGCATGATCGGCTGGTCGCCGAGACGGCGTCGGCCGACATCCTGGCCTTGCCAGCCGGTTACCCGGAGCGCTTCGGCGACCGCTTTGCCGACGAGCGCATCGCCACACTGCGCGAGTTCGCCGAACTTTTGCGCCATTGGCCGCAGGCTCGCGCCTTCGTCGAGATCAAGTCGGCCAGTGTTCAGGCGTTCGGCGTCGCGTGCGTGGTCGAACTGGTGCTGGATGCGCTGGGACCGGCGCTCTCGCAATCCATTCCGATTTCTTTCGACTATCCGGCGCTGCAGCACGTACGCGAGCTATCGGATCTGCCGATAGGCTTGGTGCTGTCTGCATGGAGCGATCAGGCGCATGGACTTGCCTCCGACCTGGCACCCGACTACCTGTTCGTGAATCGCGAGCTGTTGCCGGACACGCTCGAAACCGTGTGGCCAGAACCCTGGCGCTGGGCGGCGTATACCGCGAACCTTGCCGGTGACGCCGAACAACTCTTCGAACGGGGTTTCGACTTGGTCGAGACAGACAATATCCGCGAGATGATGGAGCGACGCACGGGCCACGGCTGAGGGCAGCGAGGAGGCGGTTGTCAGGCAAGACCGCCCGTGGCCGGAATAGCCCTTGCAGATTCCGAACCGATCACTCGGCAAAACGATCTTCTCAATGGGGCCCGATAAGGGTAGCGCCAGGCCATGTCTCCTCAAGGCCTGTAAGATAAAGTCATCAGGCAAATGAGCCCATGTCACCCGGATAGCTCACTTCCTCCAGCTTTCCAGTGTCTACGTCGTAGATGAAACCACGCACACTGACGGCGTCCGGGCCGCTGGTGGGGATCCAGGGATGATTCAGTATGCTGTCTATGGAACGGCGCACATCCCAACTCAGCCGCTCCATATTTTTATCGTCCCGTGGTGAGTCCAGCGCCTCCAGCGGGCCGCGGAAGGCATGGAATGCAGAGGGGGTGGCAGAAGAGGTCTTGCAGGCCACAAATTTACGATTGGTGGCTTTGCCCAGGAGTTCCTCGGCAGCTGCATCGCCTTCCAGACCTGCCTTGAGCAGGTCGTCGGTGAAAGCCAGCATGCCGCAGCGTGTGTGATGGATCAGGACGATCTCGTTGGTGTCGAGCAGGTGATGAGAAATGATCAGGCAACGGATGGCATCATCCGTGACCACGCCGCCGGCATTTCGGATGATATGTGCCTCACCAGTTTGCAGCCCGAGCAGGTCTTCTACATCAATTCGCGCATCCATACAGGCCACAACGGCCACACGCTTCGAGGGCTGGATCGCCTGCTGACCCGGGTGGGTTGGCTTATGTATGGCTTCGCCATCTGCATACAACTTGTTGTTTTCAAGAAACTTGTCCGTCGTTGAGTTGCCCATGTTCTCCTCTCCCTCGATAAATTCGTTTTATTCTTACGGCTTCGCACCTGAGCCTAGTTCTCAATTCACGGGTGTTCAAGGGAGCAGCTCTTCAAGCAACACGCCGGTCACAGTGGTGTCATCTCGCCTCCAGCCAGATTGTCTTCCCGTGGAGTCCTGCGCGTTAACAGCCACTATCGAGGTCCGGAATAGCTGAAAATGGCGGGTACTTTTGAAAAATTCGGGTCCTTCTGAACCCACGCGGAAACAGCTCGATCATTCGCGTGCGAGAGTGCTCACAGACAGAACCTGATGCGACGCTTTCCATTCAAAGGCACTGTCGTGAAGGTTCGTTTTTGTACAAGCGAGTCGCTTGGAGGTTTTCAACAGTATCGATCGATAACAGTCGTTACGTTTCCCCCCGCAGCTCAGTGCCACTATCGGGATGCGACTCTGGCTACTTTGACAGGTCTGCGTGCCCGGTTTGAGATGGGCTGCCAGAGTGAGATAGGCTGAATCGATCCACGGCCCTTGCCAATGAGCCCTGCCGCCGAGTTTTCGCAGGAGATTAACTTGCCCGAGGCGACCAATAAATTCCGCGCATTCATCAGTTACAGCCACAGTGACGGGGCTGCGGCGACCAGCCTCTATCGTCGACTTGAGCAGTACCGCATTCCGAAGAAGCTGAGGCGAGGCAATGTCGCTCGACTCGGTCGCTTCTTCCTGGATAAGGAAGAGTTGGGTGCCGCGGCAGCACTGGGCGCCGAGCTTGAAGAGAAACTCAACGAGGCCGACCGACTCATCGTGTGCTGCAGTCCGGCGGCCGCCAAGTCGAAATGGGTCAACCAGGAGATTGATTTTTTCATTCGAGTCCGGGGTCGGGGTGCAGTTCTCGCCGTGATCCTGGCCGGCGAACCGCACGAGGCATTCCCGGAAATTTTGCGCGAGGATGAACCCCTGGCCGCGGATTTTCGGTCCCACAGGGACGGTAAGGAGATCGGCTTTCTAAAGCTGGTCGCCGGTTTGATGGGGGTGGACCTCGGGGAACTGCGCGATCTGCAGGCAAAGATGGAGCGCGCGCAAGCCCGCCTGCGGATGCTGCTGGTCGTTCTGTTCGGCTTTCTTGCCGTGGCGGCCATCGTCGCCGCATCATTCGCCTACCGTGAAAACCTGCGTGCCCAGGCGATGACGGTCGAGGCGATAGGGATCGGCGCCGGGATTGTCTCCATGTCGGAAGAGATGTCCCTGCGATTTGGTGTTCCCTCGTCGGCAGTCGAAGAAATGCTGAAATTTGCCGAGGAGCGGTTCGAGCGGCTGTTTGCCAGAGGCGTTGTCGGCACCGAACTCTCGCGCCAGCAGATGGCGCTGTTAGTGGATTTTTCTCGACATTTTGGGCGCACGGGCGACGTTACCCGGCAACGGGAGAACGCGGCTCGCGCATTGGTGCTGCTCCAAGACCTGCCGCCGCAGGAACAACGCACGATCGACTTTGTGGAGGTTCACGCGGCACTTGGTGACGCGGAGTGGGCACTTGGCAACGAGTCGGCGGCGATCCAGCAGCAATTGCGCGCAATCGATGCGGCACGACAGATGCTGCGAGACATTCCCGATGGCCAGCTGGCGCGCAATCGACTGGCCGGCGCCCTGGATCGTCTCGGTGGGATTCAGATGGCCACCGGCCATCCCGACCGGTCGCTGCCCATTTTCACCGAGGCGGTTACGCTTCTGATTTATGTCCTCGAGCAGCAGCCAACGGACGATTTGGCCAACGCGAATCTCGTTACGGGCATCGATTCGCTTGGCAGCGCCGAAGCCATGATGGGCCGCATAGAGCGAGCGATAGCGACATTCGACGATGCAATAGCGCGTGCAAGGGCGTGGCTTGAGGTGCGACCGGACAGCCTTGCCACGCGTGCGGCCCTCGGATCGGTACTGATGAAGCGTGGCCAGACTCTGAGCAATCTTGGACGCATAGATGAAGCGCGTGATGCGCTCAACGCGAGCGTGGCAAACGCCCGTGAACTGCTGGAGGCGGATCCGCGCGATGCGGTGGCGAAGCGTGACGTTGCGTTGAGGCTTGGGTTGCTCGCCGGGATCGAGGTCAACAGCGGCGCGCTCGATGCCGCAGCCCCCTATGCTGCCGATTCGATCGTTTTGTGGCGAGAGCTCGTCGCGGGCGACCCGCAAAATGTCCAGTTGCGGGATAGCTTTATCAAGTCACTCGCCCTTGCGGCTGCGATCGCCTCGGATCGCAAGGATTTCGCGCTGGCCCAGCAGCTGCTTGCCGAGAAGGCGGAGAATTACCGTGCGCTCAGGGTTGACGATGCGGGCAGCAGCCGGGCGTCGCTTGCGGAATATGCCGAGACTCTGGAGCGGCTTGGCGATTCCAGTGCGGGCCTGCGCAATGTCGAGGCGACGCTGGCAGCCTACACCGAGGCCGCAACGATGCGACGCAGGCTCGCGGTATCCCAACCCGACGACACGCGTGCCAAATCGGACCTGGCGAAGATATTGCACGCACTGGGGCTCGCACGGAAGTTCTCCGAGGATGCCGCGGGGGCGGCAGAGGCGCTCATGGAGGCGGCCACACTCCGGCATGCACTAAGCGCTGGCCCTGGCCCTGGCGGGGATGCTGCGTTGGCGTTTGCTGCCGCGGACAGCTTCCAGCAACTGGCGCTGGTGCAAGCGAAGATCGATGGCCAGGCCGCCAAAGTCAGCCTGGAATCGGCGCGTGATATTTTGCTTCCGCTCGTTCAATCCCACCCGGACGAGCCGGCCTATGCAGACTCTCTGAGCAGGACCGAAGGGGTTCTCGCACTCTTCCCGAAGGATTCAGCGCCAATGCAGGAATAGACCCGATGAAGGTGCCGGCAATCGTTTTGACGATCTCGGGTAAACGCGACAAGGCAGGGGGGGAGTGCACAGGCGGAGGGGCCAAAGGTCTTCGTGCATCCGTGCCGAGCGATGGATTGGGGGGCGGGGCTATCCATCTGAGGCACTTTCTGAAAGAAGTCGACGAAGCTGATCGAGGACGGGCCTACTGTCCCAGTCGAGAGGACCGAGGGCACGGTATCGAACGAGGCCGTTGACGTCGATAACGAAAGTCGTTGGCAGCACCTGGGCGTCCCAGGCGCGGAATGTCGCGCTGTCTGTATCGTGCAGGAGTGTTGATCGGAGTCCCAAGCGCTTTCCCATGGTGGCGGCGCGCCTGGGCTGCTCGCCGACGTTGATGGCCAATAGCGCGAATGCGCCACTGTCCTGCGTTGCTGTGAGCCGCTGCAAGCTTGGTATCTCTCGCACGCAGGGCGCGCACCAGCTTGCCCAAAAGTGGACGAGTACGGTCTTGCCTCGATAGTCGCTAAGGGTATGGCGTTTGCCTACCTGATCGCGTAGCGCCAGTGTCCGGGGGGTGGACTCGATGAATGCTGTCAGTTCGTCAGATGTGCTTGCCTGGGCAGGTAGCAGCAACAGCGATACAACAAGCGCAACCTTGTGTGCTGCCTGGTGGTTCCGGTTCTGCTTCACAATATCGGATTGCTTTTGCGTCGCGGGTGTCCTCGCTTACTCACTTCTCATTGCGGCGTTCGTAGCAAAAAAATGAGGGACGACATCCATGTCGTCCCAAGAGCCATTGATGTGAATCTCGCAATTAGTCGCCGAAGCTTTTGCTCAGGCTGTGGCATACATCGCAGCCCACGGGCTCGCCGGCTGCAACGTGGCGGTTGCGGCCTTCGACACTCCAGTTCCGGTCGATGGGCGTCCGCGAGAGTACGGTGCCGCGATGATCGCTGCCATGGCAGGAGCCGCACGTGCCTCCGCCAGGGCGGCCGTTCTGCCGCTTCGCCGCATCTTTGTGACCTTCTTTCCAGAAGCGTCGGTCGTCAACGAGGTGCATACCGTGCGGTCCGCCTTCGGTATCGTCCGGCAGTTGACTGGTGATATGGCAGGTTTCACATTCGCTGATCGTGCCAGTATGACCTTGCAGCTGTTTGGCTGTGACATTGTCGTTCGCATTCGGGTTGGCATTGGGCCATTCCGCATGAGTCGCTCCGTGACAGCCCTCGCACATTACGCCACCGTGACCTGTGCTGATCCGATACAGCTGCGGATTGCCCGCTCCTGGGTTAGCCGTTCCATTGAAGCTCGGCGGTACCACGGGTTCCGCGAACCGTTTGTTGCTGGGCACGATGGGGGTCGCCTTGCTGTCGCCGGTCACGAAGGCTTGGCGCAGGCGAATCCCGTCAGGATTACCGTCAGCGTCAGCCGTGTTGACTTGCATGCCCGCTGTGCCCACGAGACTGTCGTTTGCGTCACCGGTATGGCATGACCCACATCCCGGCTCGTTGGCCCAAGGGACGCGAGCCTGAGGGTCTTGCGGATCGTAGAAGTTGCCTGTCAGCGAGAAGGCGCCGACGTTCTGTGGTGACACGTCTTTGGAGAAGTCGTTCCCCACTTGGGCCATGTCACCATGGCAATCGCTGCACAACATGCCGCCGTTGAACATCGCACCACGCAGACATTGCGAGTTCTTTCCCGGGTGGCATTGGTAACAGTTCTGGTCCAGTGCGGCGATCCGTTCACCCTGGTTGAGGATGGTGCCGTCTGCTGCCTGTTGAGCGGCTGGGATCGCTGGGAAAAGCCCTGTAGCACCGTGATGACCATGCATAACATTGGACATCGTGCTCTGCTTCAGTTGATCGCGGCCGTTCGCATTGTCCGGATCGTTCTCAGGGCCAACCGGGCCAACGTGTGCCAGATCCAGCGCAGGTGTGTAGTGGCAGCGCTGGCATACAACAGGCGTCTCATTCTCCAGGTTGGTGCCGTGCTCCTGATCGTGAAGGCGCAGGATGTTGATATCACTGGCGTACTCAATGCTGACATTGACCGGCAATTCGCCGATTGCGGGATCATCGATCTGCGTGGCCACGTCGGCCAGGTTCACGAGAGCAGCCCCAGCATTGGGAGTTTCCGGCGAAACCTCGACGTCGGCTGAGTGACAGCTCTTGCAGTTCGCTTCTCCCGATATGGGAAGCACCGTGTCAGTCGTAGCTACCGTGTTGCCGCCAACCGTGGCCTGAACTCTGACCATTGGATAGGGGTTCTCCCGACCGAAATCGTCGAACGCCGCCATGGGTATACCTGACCCTTCAAACCAGCGCAGGTCTTCAGCGACGTAGCCAAATGGGAAGTTCACGAAGAAAGGTTTGTTTCGGTAAAACTCTTTTGCGGAGTGCGTCACGTTGCTTACGTACGGTGCCGTCATGCCCGGCATGGCGTGCTGCGTGGCCACCAGATGTTCGTCACCACTCAGTAACTGGCCGTCGGCACCAATGTAGAGCTCCTCGACATTTGGCACGGGTAGGCCCAGATCCTTGTTGTTGTCGGGATTGAGGGGATCATAGAAGGCGTCAAGGATGCCGGGGGGGTAGAAGGGTGCGTAGGCCTGCGAGGCGATGTCCCAGAAGTTGGTTTTATAGACCTGGCCATCCGGCCTCACGCCTCGGAATACGTTTGGATCACTCAACACCGGGTCGTCGGGATTCGATACGGCTGAATAGGTTACGTTCGCAGTACCTGGTTCCAGAATCTTGGGTTCTCCACCACGCTCGATCACTTGAGCGAGGAGTACCTGAAAGGGCGGAAGAATGCTGGCTATGCGGGTGTCTAGATCGCCGCAATGCATACCCAGGTCGTTGATTGCGAATACCCGGTGGGTGTTGTTGCCGACGAAGGGTTGTTCTGCCACCGGGCCTTCCACGTAGGGGTCGGCCAGCGTCTCGTTGGAACTCCAACTGGTCGAATTGATCGAGACATCCTGCGCCGGCGGGGTGATTTCATCGTCATCAAGAATCGACGCTACGCCAACGTTATCTGCGAGATTGGCGTTGGTCGGATTGCTCAGAATCAGCTCAAAGGTCTCTGTGGGTTCCACCGCGCTGTCGTTGACCAACGCGATCGGGATGGACCCAGAGGTGCTGCCGGCGGGGATGGTCAAGGTTCCACTGGTTTCCAGGTAGTCACCGGTTTGGCCGGCAATTGCCGAACCGTCTTGGGTTGAGAATGCTACCTGGACATCTTCTTGTGCCGCTACCGAAAGGCTTACGGTGAAGATGGAGGCGGACGCGCTCTCGCTGAAAATAACGTCGCCAATAGTCATATCGGCTATCACGGGCGTTGGGGGATCGACCGGACCGCTTGGTGCACAATTGTTCGGTGCATTTCTGACCGTAGCCTCGTCAGACAGTCCGTTGGATTGCGTTACACGTACACGACAGGGCACCTGGTCAGGCCGTGTGACGCGAATGCGCCAGTCGTCCTCATCCAACTGTTCGCTGCCCAGCACCAACTCGGTATCAAAGGCGTTGGTCAATGTGACCGTCTCACCCTTGGACCCTTCGCCACGAACCTCCAGACGTTGTCTGCGGCTGCTCCAGGTCGCTCTGTCGATTTTGAAGTCACCGAGGCTCGCCGCTGCGGTGGCTTCCGGATTGGTAGTATCGATCGCGCCAGCTGTGGTGCAGTCGCTCGGTGCACCTTTGACATCGGCTTCGGCGGAGCGACCATTGCCCTGAGCAGCGTGGACCCGGCACGGCACCTGGTCGGGGTTGCTCACGCGGATGCGCCAGTTCTCTTTGCTCAATCGTTGGGTACCGATAATCCGATTGAGGTCAGCAGCGTCTGTCACGGTGACAGTCTGCCGCTTATCACCTTTGCCTTTGACTTCCAGGCGTTTTTTGCTGGCATTCCAGCTGGCCTGCTTGATTTCAAAGTCGCCTGACCAGGCGACTTGTGGCATGGCCGCGAAGCCGAGGCAGCCCCACAGGAATGACGAACAGACTACTAATCTGACGGAATGGTTCATTGGGTTTGCCCCCTGTTGTTATTTGTTCTTGGGGTGGAACATTGATCCCCAAACGAATGCACACAGGTGTGTGACGTCAAAGCTTAGATGTGAGAACGAACGAAACATGGAAAAACATCCCCGGATTTCTCAAATTGCTTCGAATGGTGAGATACGGATCACAGGTTTGCCGGTGATAAGGGCACCTCTAACAATCCATGGATGGCACCTTGAACGACATAATCCGCGCTTGCTGCGCTGAAGACCTTCGCAATAGCCCGCTATTACGTGCGGCCTTCACCTTGCCAGCCCGAATTCTGTCGCCCAATTTGCTCACCCAGGATCATTAGAGATGCCCATAAGTTATGCCTTGGAACACGCAGGTTGATCTCGTGGCTGAACCGGTGGTGCTGAACGAGCATCGATAAATATTAAGATATATACAATTGCTGGTGCGCTTCGTCGGAATTGGTAGCTGATCCACTGTGGGCGTGGAGGAATCGTTATTTATTCCCGCCAGGGGGTCATCGGTGAGGCCGGCGCAGCTTAGGATAGGATGCGTAAACCGGCAATAAATGGGGCAAGTGCCTGGGCGGGAAATTCGTTATGCACAAGTTTGGTGTGATTGCGCTGATCGTGGGAGCCGTGGCCACTGTCGTCGGGCTGGGCGCTGGCTTCGGCTTCATGTTCGCGGGCCATGATGAGCCGGCCAAGCTGTTTCTGGCCCTCGTGCCGGTGGGGTTTCTGGTCGGTTTTACCGGTGTGGTGGCGACGCTGCTCAGCGAGCCGAGATCGGACGATCGCTCGTAGCCAGCTTTGTTGGCTGCTCCTGCGCCGGTGTGAGCCTGTTTTCCGGCATGCTCCAGACGGTTTGATGCAGTCAGAGGAGACATATTGTGCAGTGTCTGTCTGACAAAAAGGTGTCAGACGGGTCTCACGGCTATTCTGCCAATACCGGATCGGGCAATTCAGCCTGGCTGGGCAGTTCCTGCCGGCGTGGCCGGCTTGGGTTCGCCACTGGCGGCATCGCCCGCCTCGGGTGCCGGGGCGGCGGCACGCAGTCGCGTCGCCTGAATGAGAATCCCCAGCTTGGGATGATCGACGTAGTGCAACTCGTCACTGCGCATGCGCCGGTTCAGTTTGATCCGATAGGGCGCCGGTGCGTTGACGTCACGCAGCAGCAGGTCGGTATCGAGGTGGAGAAAACGGCCGCGGGTAATGCGTACCAGCCCGTTCAGGCGTCCGCCATCTACCCACCGCCAAGACTGGCCATTGCGACGGCCGGGCACCTGGCGCCAGGCCACATGCTTGTGGACGATCATGCCCTTTCTCTTCAGCGTGTAGGCCAGCGGCCCAAGCTTCTTCGATGAGGCCGGCAGTGCGCCGCCACCTTCAAGATTGGCGACTGCCTGGGAGCGGCTCGGCGAGCCGGGCTCTGCAGGCCAGAACTCGGTCTCCACGCCTCCCGGGCGTTCGAAGATGATCATCTCGAATTTGTAGGCGTCACTGGTATCGCCGATCGCCGGACCGGTCAAACCGAACAGCGCAAAAGAAAAAGCCAGGGTCGCGCTGCGGATCTTCTGTCTGGTATTCATAAGCGGTGACTTCACTGTATCCCGAGTGATTGGTCAAGTAGCGTCTTCACATCGTCGACCCGGGTCTCGGGATCGCTCAGATCGGCAATGAAGCGCAATTTGTCGTTGCCGTCGAGCTTGAAAGACTTGGGTTGGCTCTGGATCAGCTGGATGATTCGTATCGGATCGATTTTCGGCTCGGCGTCGAAATGGATCTTGCCACCGGCCGGTCCGGCCTCGATCTTCCTGATGCCATAGGGCTGGGCCTGCAGTTTGAGTGCGGTGACATCGAACAGGTTGTTTGCGGCGGGTCGGCAACAGGCCGAAGCGGTCGATCATCTCGACCTTCAGTTCGCGCAGTTCTTCGGTCGATTCGGCCGATGCGATGCGCTTGTACTGGATCAGGCGGATGTGCACGTCCGGCAGATAGTCGTCCGGCAGCAGTGCGGGTATGTGCAGGTCGACCTCGGTGCCATGGTCGAGCGGACGATCGAGTTCCGGCTGCCGTCCGGCGCGTATCGCCTGTCACCGCCTGTCTCGAGCATTTCCGTGTACAGCGTGAACCCGATTTCGTGGATCTGTCCGCTCTGTTCGTCGCCCAGCAGTTCACCTGCGCCGCGGATCTCCAGGTCGTGGGTGGCGAGGGTGAAGCCGGCGCCGAGCTCTTCCAGCGATTCGATCGCCTCCAGGCGTTTGCGGGCATCGGGCGTCATCGCCTTGCGTGGCGGCGCAATCAGGTAGGCATAGGCACGGTGATGCGAGCGTCCGACGCGGCCGCGCAGTTGATGCAACTGGGCCAGGCCGAGCTTGTCGGCGCGGTCGATAATGATGGTATTGGCACTGGGTACGTCGATGCCGCTTTCGACGATGGTGGTACACACCAGGATGTTGAAACGCTGGTGATAGAAGTCGCGCATGATGCGTTCGAGTTCACGCTCGCGCATCTGTCCATGGGCAAACTCGACGCGCGCGCCGGGCACCAGATCGGCCATCTTCTGCGCGGCCTTCTCGATGCGTCGAGACCTCGTTGTGCAGCAGGTACACCTGGCCGCCACGATTGATCTCGCGCTGGCAGGCCTCGCGGATCAGTACGTCGTTCCACTGGCTGACGAAGGTCTTGATCGGATGCCGTGCGGCCGGCGGCGTGGCGATGATCGACAGGTCGCGCATGCCCGACATCGCCATGTTCAGCGTGCGCGGAATCGGCGTGGCGGTCAGGGTCAGGATGTCGACCTCGGCGCGCATGGCCTTGAGGCGTTCCTTGTGCCGGACACCGAAGCGGTGTTCTTCGTCGATGATCACCAGCCCCAGGTCCTTGAACCTGACGCCCTGGCCCGAGCAGTTTGTGGGTGCCGACGACGATATCGATTTGGCCGTCTTTCAGACCCTTGAGTACCTGGTTGGCTTCTTTGGCCGAGCGAAAACGAGACAGGCTTTCGACCTTGAACGGCCAGTCGGCAAAGCGGTCGGAAAAGTTCTGGTAGTGCTGCTGTGCCAGCAGGGTGGTCGGTACCAGTACGGCGACCTGTTTGCCGGCGTTGGCAGCGATGAAAGCGGCGCGCATGGCGACCTCGGTCTTGCCAAAACCGACGTCACCGCAGACCACGCGATCCATCGGTCTGGGCGAGGTCATGTCGCTCGACGATGGCGGCGATGGCCTCGTCCTGATCGGGCGTCTCCTCGAATTCGAAATCGGCGGCAAAGCGCCGATAGTCATCTTCGGGCACCGGCAGGGCGGTGCCGTGTCGTGCCTCACGCCGGGCGTAGATGTCGAGCAGTTCGGCCGCGACATCATGGACGCGCTCGGCGGCACGTTTGCGTGCCTTTTCCCACTGGTCGCTGCCCAGTCGGTGCAGTGGCGCCGATTCCGGCGAGGCACCGGTGTACCGGCTGATCAGGTTGCAGCGAGGCCACCGGCACGTACAGCTTGTCGCCGCGTGCGTATTCCAGGGTCAGAAACTCGGTCCTCTGTCCGCCGACCTCGAGGGTCTGCAGGCCGAGGAAGCGGCCGACACCGTGTTCTTCGTGGACGACCGGCTGCGCCCTCGGTGAGTTCGGCGAGATTGCGCACGATCTGATCGGCGTCCTGGCCCTTGCGGCGGCGGCGCTGCTTGACACGTTCGCCAAGCAGCAGCGCCTCCGGGATGAGCAGTACACGCTCATCGGTCAGCCACAGCCCGCTTTCGAGGCCGGCGACGGTGATACAGGGCGAGACGTCGCTGTCGAGGAACGCCAGCCAGTCCTTTGCGGCGGTAGGACGAATGCCAAAGCCATGCAGGGTTTCGAGCAGTGCCTCGCGCCGTCCGGCGGTTTCGGCGACGAACAGTACGCGGGCATCGTTGCCGGTCATCGCGGCACGCAGCGCCTGCGCCGGCTCGGCGGCCTTGGCCTGGATGCCGACTGGCGGGACGGGCCTGCTCGGCGAGATTGATGCAACCATCGGCTGAACCGCCGCACTCGGCATCTCCCTTCGCCGTTTCGACGGTACCGAATCGTTCGATTCGGGCATTCAGTTCTTCTGCGTCGAGATAGATCGCCTCGGGCGGCAGCAGTGGACGTTCGAGATCGTAG
This sequence comes from uncultured Gammaproteobacteria bacterium, assembly GCA_963719025.1. Classification (GTDB taxonomy): domain Bacteria; phylum Pseudomonadota; class Gammaproteobacteria; order Chromatiales; family Chromatiaceae; genus Thiosocius. The sequence goes on from CAVRBK010000005.1 coordinate 39,413, forward strand.
CGGCGTTGCTCGTAGCGCTCGGCGACGCCGTCGAGAAAGTGCCGGGTCTCGTCTTGGAGGTGCGCGTCGAAAACAACGACACTGCTTTCCGGCAGGTAGTCGAACAGCGTTTCGGTGCTCTCGAAAAACAGTGGCAGGTAGTACTCGATGCCGCCAGGAGGCTGACCCTCGCTGACGCCCCGGTAGATCAGGCTGCGCTGCGGATCGCCCTCGATCTGCTCACGGTAGGTCTTGCGAAAGCGCGCGATGGCATCCTGGTCGATTGGATATTCGCGCGCCGGCAACAGCTCTATCCGCTCGACCTTGTCGAGCGTGCGCTGGGTTTCGGGATCGAAGGTGCGGATCGAGTCGATCTCGCGGTCGAACAGGTCGATACGGTAGGGCGTGTCGCTGCCCATCGGGAACAGGTCGAGCAACGAGCCGCGCACGGCGAACTCGCCGTGTGCCATGACCTGCGAGACACAGTTGTAACCGGCGGCCTCCAGGCGTTGGCGGAAGGGGTCCAGGTCGAGTGCCTCGCCACGTTGCAGCAGCAGACTGTTGGCATCGAGAAACGCCTGCGGCAGCAGGCGCTGCAGCAGCGTGGCGATCGGCACCACGACGACACCACGCTGCAGGCGTCGCAGCCGATGCAGGGTCAGCAGGCGCTGCGAGACCAGTTCCGGTAGCGGCGAAAAAACGTCGTAGGGCAGGGTCTCCCAATCCGGGAAACTCAGTACCTCGATGGTTGGATCGGCGAGAAAGAAACGGATCTCCTCCATCAGCCGGTACGCGGCCTGCACGTCGGCTGTGACCACGAGGATCGGCGCCGCTGCGCTCGACACGCTGCGCGCTATGGCGAGTCCGGTGGATGCGCCGGTGCATCGGCCCCAGCGAACGCGTGGCGATGATTGACTGGGAAGGGGCGGTACAACTGGTTTCAAAACGGTGGTCCGGACGCAAAAGCGTGGCATTTTCGCACAAGCGGCGTGCCAATGGCGCCGGCATCGGAGATGTCGCCGGTCGACGACGGATTTCGCAGCCGCATCGAGACGCTGTTTTCGCAATGGCGGAACGCAATTCGGGATGCCCTGGGGAGGGCTTGTTCAGCGGGCCTCCTGAGGCCGGGGGTCGATCACGAGGCGGCGTGTATTGTCGCGGCCCTCGAAGGCTGCATCGGCACCGCAAAAAATGCCCAGAGCAGGGATCTGCTGCAGGCCTGCGGTCGAGGTCTGCCGGCCTATCTCCACTCGCTACGCCGACCGGCAGACCAGGGGTTGTAAAGAACGATTCTTCCGTGGGCTGCTCGCCAACCGCTGGTGGGTGATTGTGCTGACCTTGCTGATCGTCGGCCTGGTTGGCTCCGGGGCGCGACACATTGTTTTCAGTGCCGAGCACTCATCGTATCTCCTCGATCGTCAGGGTCTTTTCGTGAATCTGTGGGACCAGCAGCCCGTAGCCCTGCTGCTGCCAATACACGATCTCTGTCATGGCTGAAGGCACGATCTCGACAAAGTCATAAAAACTGTCTGCGGCATAGCCGTAATCGGTCGCCGCCAGGCTGCACGCCTTGAAACGGACCCCCAGACTGGCGTAATAGCGCATGCGCTCGACCTGGTCGCGATACTTCTCGTAATTGTGTATGGCCAGCGTGACGATCTCGGTCCCATGTATTACGACGACGATATCGATGAACTCGGGTGCCATATCATAGGGTGACTCGGTCAGCGGGTTCATGAACGAGCGCAACCAATACAGACCGTTGCTGATGTGGGCCGGGTGGGCGAAGAAAAAGTCCAAAACCGCTTTGGGTTGTTTGTAGGGTGGGAATGTCTCTTCGGCGCTGTGCGCCATGGGTAGCGTCAGGGTCAACAATAAACTCAGAACGACAAGCTTGGGTGTTGTGGCCATCGGTTCGCCTCCTGATGGAGCCTTTTGCTGACAGTGTAGTTTCTTGCCGAACAGCGAGGGGACAGGGAAAACAGGGTAATCCCGGTCCGCCTCATGGGCCGATTGCCCGGGTACAAAAAAGGCGGCCACAGTGGCCGCCTCGGCATTTTTAGCCAGGGTGACGTTTCAGGGCTTTACCGTGGTCAGGCCCAGAATCTCCCAATCCTGCATCCCGCCGCGGTACCACTTGACCTTGGTCCCCGGGTAGCCGAAGCGGATCAGATTCTTGATGTTGTTCGGTGACTGACCGCACCACATGCCGTTGCAGAACATGATGAGCGTCTTGGCGTTCTTGAAGTCCCAGAGGCCCTCCAGTTCCTGGGCGCCGAACTGGCCGGTGAGAATCTCGCCAATCGATATCGGATCGGCACCCTTGGCCGGGTTCAGCTTGGTCCATGGAATGTTCACGGCACCCGGTATCGTGCCTTTCGCGACCCAGTCAGGCGTGCGCGAATCGATCAGAACGATGTTGTCGTCACCCGCTATCATCTTCTGCACGTAGCCAATCAGCTCAACCTCGCCGATGGTTTCAACGCCACCTGGGAGTTGCGACGGCTGGATGCAGAATGGCGGACACTTGCGCGAGGTTTTTGCGAACGCCGGATTCACCGTGTTCGACTGGTTTTGATCTCGCATGATGGTGATCTTTTTGCCGTTCAGCATGCCTTCCATCTTGTCCATGGAACGGGTGATGCCTACCGCAAGGTCTGCGGCGGAGACATTGGCTGTCAGAATCGTTGCCAGGGCGGCGATGGTTGTCATGGCGGCTTTCGAAATTTTCATCCGCAGTTTTCCTCCTGAGGGAATGCGCAAAAGCGGTTTTTTTGTTGAATCGGAAAGGTGGCGGGCTGGGGCGCCGCCTGAAAAAACGTGAATATCGGCGTTGCCTGCAGACAGACCCTACTCGCACTCGGGCTCCTGGTCGCCCGCGTCCGTCGTTTTCTCACCCGTGCTATCGTCGTCTTTCTTGTTTTCGGCATCAGCAAACAGCCAATCCGGCAGCACGTAGGCATTGGCGACCGCGGCCGACTGCCAGGTAATCGTCGCGACCAGGGCGATCAGCAGGATCAGAATAAAACGCATGTCTTGCAAGCCCCCTTGGTTTGGTCCGCCGCGAATCTGTCGGTACGGCTCTGCGGGGCCGCTAAATCTCCGACCTGACATGCTCGAACCGTATGATACGGGTGGCATGTTTCAATCTATGACCAGCAATATAGCTCATAACACAGTGTTAATCTACGCCAATAGAGAATCATAATTTACTGATTTCTATCGGGAAAAGGTTTGCGGAATTGGCGCCTGATGGGAGTCTGGCGCGTTTATCCGAATGGCTTGCCGGGCTATCCGGGACACGGGCCACTCCATGATTCGAGGGGGACAACGAGATGGGTTTCAAGGCGGCGTGTTTCGGGAGTGTTTTGGGGCTGTTGTTTCCGGCAGCGGCCAGTTTTGCAGAATCCGCAACGGGACCGGACTTCGAGCGCGAACGAAGGATGGCCGCTGAAATCGGCGACGCGATCCTCGATGGGGAGGCACTGCAGCTTAAAACCGCCGATGGGCAGCAATTTCTCGGCATCTATGCCGCCAGTACGAGTGATGAGCCGGCCAAGGGCACATTGGTCATCTTGCACGGTCGCGGTTTTCACCCGGATTGGGTGGACGTTGTGCAGCCATTGCGGGTCGACCTGACGGCTTTCGGTTGGAACACGCTGGCGATCCAGCTCCCGGTTCTGCACAAGCAGGCAAAGTATTATGACTACGTCTCGATATTTCCGGCTGCCGGACCACGGATCGAGTCTGCGGTCGCCGAGGCGCGCGCGTTGTCAGACGGTCGGGTGGTTGTGCTTGCACACAGCTGCGGCGCGCACATGGCGCAGCACTGGTTCAATGCGAACGGGGCCGATGCCGTCAGGCTGATCGATGGGTTCATCGGTATCGGCATGGGCGCCACTGACTACGGTCAGGCCATGAGCGAGCCATTTGCACTGGACAAGATCGATGTGCCGGTGCTCGATCTCTTTGGTGCGGCGGACTTTCCCGCCGTGCTGCGCATGGCGCCAGAGAGATTGCGCGCCATGTCGACGGCCGGAAACGTAAAAAACCGGCAGATCCGGATCCCGGCTGCCGGTCATTATTTTGTCGGCCACAATGACGCGTTGATCGAGGCGGTGTCTGGCTGGCTGAATACGCTCTGACCGCAGCGCGCCGCATCATTCCGTGATGCGTGACCAGATCTGACCGTTTTCGGTCTTCACCGGATAGGTGCAGATCGGCTCGTCGGCCGGTTCATCGAGTGCCGCGCCGCTCTCCAGATCGAAGTAGCTGCCATGCAGCGAGCACTTGATGCGATTGCCCTTGATGCAGCCGAGAGCCAGCGAATAGTCTTCGTGGCTGCACATTTCGTCGATGACATAAAAGCGGCCGTCAGCGTTGACCAGCAGAAGCCGCTTGTCACCGATCTCAAAGGCTTTCATCTGCCCGGGCAGGAGTTCGCCGTCGCCGGCAACCGCTATCCATTCGCCTTGCATGACTATTTCACCCGTTTCGCGGCGACGCCGCTGTCGAGCACGCCACGCAACTTTTCGCCGGCCTCGGCCAGATCTCTGGCCTTGCCCAGATGGGTAAGCACCAGCGCCCCGGTATACAGCAGGGAATCGTAGGTAGCGCCTTTTTCGCCGGACAGGGCGGCCATGCCCAGGTCGGCCGCCTTGCGTGCGCCTGCATCGATGTCTGTCAGTGAAATCGCGCCTTCGCCTTTTGCGGTTTGCGGAACATCTGCGGGAATCGGAACGCAGCGGTTGTCCTGGTTTATTCCGAGCATGCCGGGGTCGATATCGAAGCCGGTTTCTTCACCACCGTTTGTGTAGGCAAAGTACTTTCCCGCCTGGCGCAGCGAAGGGATGATGCCACCCTCGACGCCGCGCACGATCAGCGCGGAGTCAAACCCGGCATGACGCGCCAGGTCGGCGTAGACGGGAGGGTAGGGCTTGTGCACATATCCGGTGACGAAATGGGTGCGCTGGCGGCCACTGATCGGTCGGGCCAGGACCTCGACCGTGGTGATCACCGAGCGTTTGATCATGCGCTGTCGCAGTTCGATCAGGTCGTGCAGGCCAGGTGCATAAATGGCCTGGTCGACATAACCCCAGCCGATGTCCGGATCGGCGAGGCGCGCTGCGGTAGCGACCGGGTCGAGGTCCACATTGATACCGGCCGCAGCCAGGACATGGCGATGGGTGACCCCGTACTTGGGGCCGACAGCATTCAGGCCGTGGCTGAAGGCCGCCACACCGCAGGCGGCGAGTAGCGGTGCGAGAAAGGGCGAGGCGGGAATGGTCCGGTTGTAACCGTCATACGGATCGGCGATGTCCACGACATCATCGACCTCGGCCGTGACCGTTTTGCGTGTATCCAGAATGGCCTGCAGAACGCCACGGTTTTCCTCGCGGGTCTCGCGCTTCATGCGCAGGGCAATCAGGAAGATGCCGGCACGAACCGGGTCGATTTCTCCCGAGATGACACCACGCATGCCAATGCGGGCCTCTTCTTCGCTGATGTCTTTGGACAGATCCGGACCGGTCGCGATGCGCTGAATGATGGAATGCATCATCTGTTGCACGTCGGTTTGTCCTGCAGACGCTACGGCATTCATTAGCAACTCCTTAAATATCGATCTGCGGAGTATAAGTAACCAAGAAAAACCGTCAAGAATCAATCGCGAAAGCGCTTGCCCAGGTCGGCATAGGCATCGATGCGGCGATCGCGCAGAAAAGGCCAGATCCGTCGCACATCCTCGCTTTTGCGCCGTGGAATATCGACGATCAGGGTTGCGCTGGATTCCCCGCCACGCACGAGGTATTCCCCCTGGGGGCCACAGGCAAAACTGCTGCCCCAGAACTGGATGCCCGGATCGCCGGACCGCGGTGATGCTTCAAAGCCGACCCGGTTGCAGGCCAGTAGCGGGATGCCGTTGGCCACCGCGTGCGCGCGCTGGATGGTCAGCCAGGCATCACGTTGGCGTTCGCGCTCGGCAGGCTCGTCGTTCATGTCCCAGCCGATTGCGGTCGGGTACAACAGCATGTCTGCGCCGGCCAGCGCCATCAGGCGGGCCGCCTCCGGGTACCACTGGTCCCAGCAGACCAGCACGCCGAGCCGTCCGATCTTGGTGTCGATCGGTGTGAATCCGAGATCGCCCGGGGTGAAGTAGAACTTTTCGTAAAAGCCGGGATCGTCCGGGATATGCATCTTGCGATAGCGCCCGGCCAGCGTGCCGTCGCTGTCCAGGACCACGGCGGTATTGTGATACAGCCCGGGTGCGCGCCTTTCGAACAGCGAGCCGACGATCACGATCTGGTGTTCTGCCGCGAGTTCACCGAGGCGTTGCGTACTGGGGCCGGGTATGGGCTCCGCCAGATCGAATCGGGACACGTCCTCGGTCTGGCAGAAGTAGGCGTCGTTGTGCAGCTCCTGCAGCAGCGCCAGTTGGGCGCCCTGCGCGGCGGCGTGGCCGAGCGCATTGGCGATCAATGCGAGGTTGCTGTCTGCGTCACCCTGGTTGTCGTGCTGGATCAGGGCGGCGCGAAGTGTGGGCTGGTTCATTGCTTGGTTGTCCCCGCGCCGTTGCGCAGCTCCAGGGCCTGCGGAAACTGCATCGTAAGGCAATGCAGGCTGCCGTTCTGCCGAATGATCTCGCGGCAGTCGATGCCGACCACCTCGCGGGTGGGAAACGCCTTGCGGATGACCTGCATGGCCTCGTCATCCTGCGGGACCCTGTAGGTCGGCAGCAGCACGGCATCGTTGATTACCAGAAAGTTGGCATAGCTGGCTGGCAGTCTGCGGCCGTCGTGATCCAGGTGAATGCCGGGAAACGGCAGCGCCAGCAGGCGGTAGGGCTGGCCATCGGCGCGGCGCAGGTGTTGCAGCTCGGCGGCCATGGCGCTCAGCGCGGCACGGTCCGGATCGCCAGCTGGCGCGGTGGCGAAGAGAATGGTCTCGGGATCCGCAAAACGGGCGAGGGTGTCGATATGGCCGTCCGTGTCATCACCGCTGAGATCCCCGTGCTCGAGCCAGAGAAAGCGCCGCAGGCCGAGAATCTCGGTCAACCGTTGTTCGATGTCCCGGGTGTCGAGGCCGGCATTACGGCTGGTCGTGACAATCGACGAGCGCGTGGCGAGCAGCGTGCCAGCCCCGTCGGTTTCGAGGGCGCCGCCCTCCAGCACCAGGTCATGCTGAAGCAGCGCGGCATCGGCGAAGGTGCCCTGTTCGTGAAGTTGCCCGGTAACCGCCGAATCGAGCTCCGCAGAAAACTTGCCGCCCCAGCCGTTGAAGACGAAATCGTTGATCGCGGGCGACTGGTCACGCAGTGTCGTCAGCGGTCCATGATCACGCGCCCAGGTGTCATTGCCCGGTGCGATCCCGAATCGCAGCTGTTCTTGATCGGCGCCTTGCCATACGAGTCTATGGCGGACCTCGGCCAGGTGATCGGCCGAGGCACACACGGACAACAGGATCTCATGTCGCGCGATGGCGTGGCCGATCTGCGCAAACACGGGGTTGACCGTGTCGAGTACGTCGCACCAGTCGCTGTCGGCATGCGGCCAGGTGAGCATGACGCCGCTTTGCGGTTCCCATTCCGCGGGCAGACGAACAGACACGCCTCGGGAACCGGGTCAATCAGCGATGAACCACCACGTTGATCACGTGGTCGTGTTCGAAGTAGACAGTGTAGCCCGGGTAGACCCAGCGCGTGATCGGTGGTTCGCCGATGGCCTCCTTGACGCTGCCGGGTTCGCCGTAGGCGCCATACACCTCGGACATGCTGCTGCCCCTGTGCGGCCGCATCAGACCGCTTTCGCTGTTCGCCGGAACGGCATCGATCGCGTTCAGCAGGAGCACGTCGGCGTGGGCGGTCGGCGCGCCCGCGGTCAGGAGGGCCAATGCAAAACCAACTGCTCTCATATTGAACTCCATCCCGAATTGATGTTCCTAGCACACAGCACCGGTGGTCGGTGCCGATGCGACAGGGCCCGATGACCGGACCGAATGTTTCTGATCTGTAAGAGTTTACCGATGAATTCCGTGTCCTCAAAACGAATATTGCGCAGCAGGGGCCACGGTTGACCGACGCTTTGTGATTTAATTCGCCCATGTATCATCCCTTATCGCTCTTCGTCGGCCTGCGATACACACGTTCGCGCCGCCGCAATCACTTCATCTCTTTCATTTCCCTGATCTCGACGCTTGGTATCGCGCTTGGCGTGGTGGTGTTGATCACCGTGCTGTCGGTGATGAACGGGTTTCACAAGGAGGTGCGCGAACGGATTCTCGGCATGGCGTCGCACGGCGACGTGCAGGCGCTCGACGGCCGCATGAGCGACTGGCGGGAGGCGATGACGCTGGCCCGGGAGCATCCGCGGGTGCTCGGTGCGGCGCCCTACGTGGAAGGACAGGCGATGCTCAGCCACCGCCGTGAGGTGACCGGGGCGATCGTGCGTGGGGTCGATCCTGCCCTGGAACCGGAGGTGGTCGATGTGGCCGATCACATGGTGGCCGGTTCCCTGACGGATCTCGAGCCGGGGAAATTTCGCATCATCCTCGGGCGCGAGCTGGCCGACGTGCTGGGTGTGAGTGTCGGCGACAAGGTTACCGTCGTGGTGCCTCAGATCACGGTAACCGTGGCCGGGAGTATGCCGCGTCTGAAACGCTTCACCGTGAGCGGCATGTTCGAGGTGGGCATGGGTGAATACGACCGCGGAGTGGCCATGGTGCATATCCGCGACGCGGCCGTCCTGCAGCAACTGGGCGAATCGGTCACCGGCGTGCGTATCCGGATCGACGATGTCTGGATGGCGCGACAGGTGAGTTTCGAGTTGGCAGAGGCCCTGCAGGGGCGTTATCGCGTCCTCAACTGGACCGATTACCACCGCAATTTCTTCGCGGCACTGAAGATGGAGAAACGCATGATGGGCCTGCTACTTTTCTTCATCGTGGTGATCGCGGCGTTCAATATCGTTTCGACGCTGGTGATGATGGTGGTGGACAAGCAGAGTGACATCGCGATTCTCAAGACCTTCGGTGCATCACCCGGCCAGGTGATGCGCATCTTTATCGTGCAGGGCGCCACACTGGGAGCGATCGGCACATTGATCGGCGTTGCCGCCGGGCTGGCACTGGCGTTGAATATCGAGTCGGCCGTAGGGGCGGTCGAGTCGGCGTTCGGGATTCAGTTTATCGATCCGAGCATCTACTACATCGCCAAGCTGCCGTCCGACGTGCAGTTCAGCGATGTATTGATGGTTGGTGTCGGTTCGTTCCTGCTGAGCCTGTTGATGACCCTGGCTCCGGCCTGGCGTGCGTATCGGACCCAACCGGCGGAGGCGCTGCGCTATGAGTGAAGCAGCCGTTATCGCCTGCCGCGCATTGGGCAAGACCTTTGACAGTGGGCCGTCAACGGTCGAGGTGTTGTCTGATATCGATTTCGAACTGCGCCGAGGCGAGCAGGTGGCCATTGTCGGTTCTTCAGGATCCGGTAAGAGCACCCTGATGCATTGTCTCGGTGGGCTCGACCTGCCGACCCGGGGGGAGGTCACCTTGCGTGGGCATCCCTTCAGTGCGCTCAAGGAAAAACAGCGTGGTCAGGCGCGCAATACCGCCATCGGCTTCGTCTACCAGTTCCACCACCTGTTGCCGGAATTCTCGGCGCTGGAGAATGTCGCGATGCCCTTGCTGATTCAGGGCGTTGGTGCGGCGCAGGCCACGGCGCGGGCAATGGCGTTGCTGGAGCGCGTGGGGCTGGGTGCGCGCACCCGGCACAAGCCGTCCGAGCTGTCTGGCGGGGAGCGCCAGCGCACCGCAATCGCCCGTGCACTGGTCGCCAATCCGGCCTGTGTGCTCGCGGACGAGCCGACCGGTAACCTCGATCGCCAGACCGCGGGTTCAGTTTACGAGATGCTGTTAGAACTGAATCGCGAGCAGGGAACGAGTTTCATCATCGTCACCCATGATCTGGAACTGGCCAGTCGGATGGACCGCATGATGACGCTGCGCGATGGCGGGCTGCACGAAGGCTAGGGTTTGGAGTTGACGGCCTTCCTGACGCCGCCGCGTTCGCGGAAACGTTTGAGCACGTGCCAGCGCCAGTAGAGTCGCATCGCGCAGTAACCCAGCACCGCGAACAGGATCCCGAGAACAAGGCTCCCGAAGTACAGCGGTTTCCAGATCGCACTGAGTTCGCTGGCGATCCATTCCACCGAGAGATGGAATTCCCCGGCGTCCGCCGGCGTACCCAGCAGCCAGGTGCCGACCAGGTAGTTCATGTAAAAGACGGGCGGCATGGTCAGCGGGTTGGTGATCCATACCAGCGCGACTGAGATCGGCAGGTTTACCCGGAAGAGTACGGCCGACAGTGCCGATGTAAACATCTGTACCGGAATCGGGATCATGGCCCAGAACAGGCCGGATGCGACGCCCCCCGAGACTGAGCGCCGATTCAGATGCCATAGGTTTTCGTCATGCAACAATGTGCCGAGATGCCGAAGATATTTGTGTTTCTTCAGCGCAGACGGTTTCGGCGTTAAGCGTTTAATCAGGTGCCTGGGCATCGGGATCGCATGGTTGTAAGCGCCGTAATTGAAGCATGGTTGGTGCTCCTTTACTACAGCGGCCGCGGGCCACGTGGCTGGAGGCCGCGATTCCAGCAGGTGCGATTGACAGCGTCTTGGCTGGGCATCGTTGCTTCCCCGGTATTTTATAGTAGGGTTTCCGGGCGCAATTCGGTGTAGCGGAATTGCGTGTGCTTCCAGGGCTAAGGATAGCCCCAATTTCGCAACGGGCCTCGTTCCAGGGAGGGAATGTGCTTCGTTTTTCGCTGTTGTTCGGCGTCGGTGTGCTGCTGTTTCACCAGTTGCCGAGACTGCCTCCAGCTGCCTGGCTGGCCGGTGAACTGCTTGTGTTTCTGATCCTGCTGTCGTGGTGGCGCGCGCGACCGTGGGTCGCGTTGTTGGCCGGGTTTGCCTGGTCACACGGATTCGGGCTCATTGCGCAGCCGGCGGCAATGCCGCTCGACCAGCCTGTCTCGCGGTTTATCGCGACCGGTCGGGTCGTCGGCCTGCCGCAGGCCGACGAGGGGCGAACGCGCTTCATTTTTGAGATCGAATCGCTGGTCAGGGGCGAACGGCAATATACCGGCAACTGGCGCCTGAGGTTGTCGTGGCGCAACCCGCCGACCTTGCATTCGGGTGACCGCTGGACACTTCCGCTGCGGGTTCGTGCGGCACATGGCTACGCGTCGCCAGGCGCCTGGGACTACGAAGGATGGCTGTATCGCCAGGGCATCCGTTACACCGGTTATGTCAGTGATGACGCCGAGCCGATACGGCTGCGGACAGAGGACTGTTGCCTGATCGACAGGTACCGCGAGCGCGTGCTTGCCCAACTCGGTGCGCTCGCGGTCTCGGATTTTTCGCGCGGGGTGCTGGGTGCGCTGGTGGTGGCGGACCGTTCGGGCCTGAATGCCCGGGACAAGGCGTTGTTCCGTGATACCGGCACGAGCCACCTGATCGCGGTGTCGGGACTGCACATCGGCCTGGTCGGCGGTCTCGGGATGTTGCTGCTTGGGGGCGTGTGGCGTCGCCTGCCGCGCCTGTGCGGGCGGGTACCGGCCCGGATGGCGGGCGCCGCGGCAGGCATGTTTGTGGCCATCGTTTACGCCGGCATGGCGGGCATGGGGCTGCCGACCCAGCGCGCGCTGATCATGCTTGCTGTGGTCGCGGTGGGACTGGTCATGCGCCGCGAGACCCGCGTGCTGCATGCGCTGTCAGTTGCCCTGGCCCTGGTCCTGGCCAGGCATCCGCCATCCGTCGTCGAAGCCGGGCTGTGGCTGTCGTTTTGTGCGGTCTTGGCGATTTTCGCGGTGCTGCAGTGGGCGCCTGGGGCTGGTCGTTTACGCCAGTTGCTGCTCATGCAATTGGCAGTGACGCTCGCTCTGTGGCCGGTTCTGGTGTTTTTCGGACTGCCGGCGAGCGGTATAAGTCCATTGGTCAACCTGCTGCTCGTGCCGCTGTTCAGCGTGCTGGTCGTGCCCTGGGCGCTCGGCGGTGCGCTGTTACTGATGATCTCTCCCCAACTGGGCGCCCACCTGCTGCAGCCTCTGGCTTGGCTGCTCGACCTGGTTCAGCAGGGGCTGGCGTGGGCCAGCGGACTGTCCTGGGTGCTGCCCGGTATGGCCGGATCCGGCGCGCTGCTGCTGTTGTGTCTTGTTTTTGGCGCGGCCCTGTTGCTGATGCCGCCGGGTCTGCCGCTGCGTTGGCTGGGCGTGCCCATGCTGTTGACGTCCCTGCTGCCGCGCGATGCCGATGTGGCGCATGGCGACTTCGTGTTCAGCCTGCTCGATGTGGGGCAGGGACTGAGCTCGGTGATCGAGACGCGTCAGCACACCCTGGTATTCGACACTGGACCGGCCTACCCAACGGGCTTCAACACGGCCGATGCCGTACTTGTGCCCTTCCTTCGCCAACGCGGGATAACGCAGATCGACCGGCTGGTGCTGAGCCACGGCGACAGTGACCATGCTGGGGGCGTCGGGCAGCTCAAATCGGCGGTGCCGGTGACGCAGGTGTTGTCCGGCGAGCCCGGGCGTGTGGGTTTCGGCGCGATTCGCTGCCAGGCGGGGGAGCAGTGGTCGTGGGATGGTGTGATGTTCACGATATTGCACCCGTCACCCGGTAAAATCCTGGAGGGCAACAATGCGTCCTGCGTGCTGCAGGTGAGAAACGCGGCGGGTACCTTGCTGCTGACCGGCGACATCGAGCGTGCGGTTGAGCGACGGCTGGCAATGACCCTGGGCAACCGGCTGCAGGCAGATGTTGTCGTAGCACCACATCATGGCAGTCGCAGTTCGTCCAGTCGGGCTTTTGTCCGGGCGACCGCACCGGATTACGTGCTGTACACCGCTGGATGGGCCAACCGTTACGGGTTTCCGGCTGCCGAGGTGGATGCGCGCTGGCGCGAGATAGGTGCGCATCGAATCAATACTTCGCTCAGCGGCACGTTGATATTTCGCTTTGGCCACGACGGGGTGATCGGGGGTCCGGTGGCCTACCGCGAGACACATCGCCGCATCTGGACGCACGACGGCAGTTCAGCGACAGCCGTCCATGCAGTATCATCCGGCGACTAGACACCGGCTTGTTCGGTAGATTCTGATTATTACGGAGGAACTCCCCGCGTGCTGGAACTTGTGAAAGCCGGTGGCTGGCTGATGTGGCCGATCATCGCCTGTTCGATAATTGCGATGGCGATCATTGTTGAACGTCTCTGGGCCTACCGGCGTCGTAAGGTGCTCCCCACCAATCTCGTCGCACAGATCTGGCAGCTGCATCAGAAAAGCCAGCTGACGGCCGCGCATATCGCGACAGTGAGGCACAGTTCGCCGCTGGGACGCATTCTGGCGGCCGGTCTGGTCAACCGAAAGCATTCGCGCGACGTAATGAAAGAGGCCATCGAGGAGGAGGGGCGCCAGGTCGTGCATGGCCTCGAGCGTTATCTCAATACCCTGGGGACCATTGCCAATATCTCACCGCTGCTCGGTTTGCTGGGCACCGTTATCGGGATGATCAAGGTGTTTACCGCCATAACCAGCTCGGGCGTGGGCAATCCCGCGGTGTTGGCAGGCGGAATCTCCGAGGCATTGATCACCACCGCCGCGGGCCTCTCCGTGGCGATCCCCGCTGTTATTTTTCATCGCTATCTCAGCGGACGTGTCGACCGGATCGTCGTCCGGATGGAGGAGCAGGCGCTGAAAATGGTCGAAGTGATGCACGGTGAGCGGGAGAAGTGAGCAGATGAATCTGCGACCACGCCGTTCGGAGCCACCCCGGGTCGACATCACGCCACTGATCGATGTGGTGTTTCTGATGCTGATCTTTTTCATGGTCTCGACCACCTTCGACAAGCAGACCCAGCTGAAGGTGGATCTGCCGCAGGCCAGCAGTGAGGATGTCGGCGAGTCGATTCCGGAAAAGATCGAGATCACGATCGACGCGAAGGGCCAGTTTTATGTCAACGAGCGCGAACTGGTAAAGCATGATCCTGAAACCCTGCGCCGCACCCTCGCAAAGGTTGCAGATGGGCGTGATGATCTGCCGATTATCGTGTCTGGCGATCGCAGCGCCCCGCTGCAATCGATGATGACCGTGCTTGATGTGGCCGCCCAGCTCGGGCATGGTCAAGGCTGAGCTTCGTCGCGCGCCAGTCCGGATTCCGAAGATGCGCCGAGTAGTCACTGAACCTGTGGTCCGTCTCGATCACTTCTGGGACAGCAGAAACGGCGTAGCCCTGCTGCTCTGGCCCTTGTCCCAGCTCTTCGGCCTTGTCGCGTTGTTGCGCCGAATGGCTTATCGCTGGGGCCTGCTGCGGGCAAAACGTTTCCCTGTGCCCGTTCTGGTGGTCGGCAACATCACGGTCGGCGGCACGGGCAAAACGCCGCTGGTCATCTGGCTTGCCGAGTTCCTCCGACAGCGCGGGTTCAGGCCCGGCATCGTTTCGCGCGGATACGGTGGCGCGGCACGACACTGGCCACAGCAGGTACGTGCCGACAGTGATCCGGGAACAGTTGGCGACGAGGCCGTGATGCTGGCAGCCCGAACCGGGTTGCCCGATGTGCGTCGGGCCGGATCGGCCGGCAGCCGTCGAGGCGCTGCTGGTGCTATACCGATGTCAATATCGTGATCTCTGACGACGGCATGCAGCACTATGCCCTGGCACGTGATCTCGAGATCGCCGTGATCGATGGCGAGCGTCGGCTGGGAAATGGTTTTTTGCTGCCCGCGGGGCCTTTGCGGGAACCCGCCTCCCGTCTGCAGGATGTGGATCTTGTGGTGGCCAATGGTCGGGGCGGCAAGGGCGAGTACTCGATGAAGCTTTATCAGCCGATGCTCAGCCCGCTGGGTGGTGGCGAGCGTCGGGAACTCTCGCACCTGGGGAGCGGGACCGTGCATGCGGTGGCCGGTATCGGCAATCCCGCGCGGTTTTTCGACCTGTTGCGCCGCCATGGCATGCGGGTGGAAGAGCATGCATTTCCGGATCACCATCCCTACGTCGAGAATGATCTGAAGATCGATGATGGTCTGCCGGTTCTAATGACCGAGAAGGACGCGGTAAAATGTCGTCGCCTGCCTTGCCGAAACTGCTGGGTTGTCCATGTTGATGTGCAACCGGATGCGCGTTTCGTTCACCGTCTCAGTATTGCGTTAAAGGAAATCGTCGATGGACAAAAAACTGCTGGACATCCTGGTGTGTCCGATCTGTAAAGGTAAGCTGGTGTATCGGCCCAAAGAGGGTGAACTCATCTGCAAGGTCGACAGACTGGGTTTTCCGATTCGGGATGGTATTCCGGTGATGCTTGAGCAGGAGGCGCGCGCGCTTCCCGCTGATGAAGAGGTTGAAGGTTAGGCGATGACCGCCTTCAAGGTTGTTATACCGGCGAGATTCGGTTCGCAGCGCCTGCCTGGCAAACCGTTGCTGGAGATCGCCGGCCAGCCAATGATCCAGCATGTGTTCGAGCGCGCCAGGGAAAGCGGCGCCGAAGAAATTGTTGTGGCCACCGATGACGCACGGATCGCGGCCGCCGCCCGACAGTTCGCCGACCAGGTTGTGATGACCTCGCCTGAGCATGCCAGTGGAACCGATCGGATCGCCGAGGTGGTCTCACGCATTGGGTGGTCCGCTGATACGATTGTGGTGAATCTGCAGGGTGACGAGCCGCTGATGCCGCCGGGGCTGTTGAGCCAGGTGGCACAGACCCTGGTCAGCCATGAAGAGGCCGATATGGCGACGCTCTGCGTGCCATTGGATGATCCGGATCAGCTGTTCGATGTGAATGCCGTGAAGGTCGTCAGTAATCGCGACGGCTACGCCCTGTATTTCAGTCGCGCCACGATTCCATGGAAGCGCGACCTGTTCGATCCGGCATCGACCGCGACGCGGGAATGGCTGCAGGGTGTGTTTCGTCACCTCGGCATCTATGCCTACCGTGCCGGGTTTCTGGCGGGGTATTCGGGTTTGCCGATGGCGCCCATAGAGCGGATGGAATCGCTGGAGCAACTGCGCGTGCTGTGGAATGGCGGTCGGATTGCGGTCGACACGGCGAACGAGATGCCACCGCCCGGCGTGGATACGGCGGAGGATCTGGCCCGCATCGCGAAGCTACTGGCCTGATGGCGTCGTTCTGCGGCCTTCGAGCAGCAGCAATACGTCTTGCGAGTAGCCTTCGCCCGAGGGATCCGAGATGGGCAGGGTGAGTGTTCCGTCGGCCCGCCGGTTCGGTGCACCATACGCGTTTTGCTGCACAGGGCTGTCCGCCTGGCAGTCTTTGCAGCGACGAATCACGATGCTGTCGATGTCTCCAAGTACCTCGATCAGTATCCAGGCCTCGTCGAGATAGTCGAATTGCCCACCGATCAGTTGTTCGAGTTTACGGTGCAGGGTAGGTTCGCTCATGATAGAAGACATCCCTGAAAATACCGGGTCGCTCCGAGGAACAAGTCATTGAACAAGGTGAAGGTGCTGTTTATTTGCATGGGCAATATCTGCCGGTCTCCGACTGCGCATGGTGTATTCCGCGCGCTGGTGGAAACTGAGGGTCTGATGGACGCTATCAGTATCGATTCGGCGGGTACCCATGCTTACCACGTGGGCAATGGGCCGGACAAGCGCGCGCAGGAAACGGCGCAGCGTCGAGGCGTGGATCTCTCCGATCTGGTGGCGCGGCGCGTGAGTGCCGAGGATTTCGATCAGTTCGATTATGTTGTGGCAATGGATCAGGACAACTACATATCGCTGAGCGAGATCTGCCCGAACGAGCATGTCGACAAGATCCACATGTTCATGGATTTCGCGCCACAGATGCGTACCCGCGAGGTGCCGGATCCGTACTACGGCGGGGCATCGGGTTTCGAACGCGTCTTCGATCTTGTTGAGGCCGCTTCGGCCGGTCTGCTCGCCGAAATCCGGCAGCGCCACCTCCGCTAGCTTCCGCCCAATCAGGAAGGCGCCGGAAGGGCCGTTTCAGCACGCCTGTGCTGCAACGGGTGCCTTCCCAAACCTTTGGTCGTCAATCCTGTGGGGTTGGCGGCGCCTTAGCTGCCGGCTTCGGCGCATTCTCACCCGCGGTCTTCGTTTTCACCGCCGGCTCAGCCGCCGCAGCGGGTTTGTCCGCTTTCGGACTTTCCTGTTTCGGCTTTGCGGCAACGTCTTTGCTGGCCGCCTTGCTCGGCGGTGCTGCCCGTGCCGGCGCCTTCTCGGCCGGAGCAGCAGCCTGTACGGGTTTCGCTGGCTTCTCGGGGGCCGCTGTGGGCGTCGCTGCCGGCGTTTCGGCCACGGGCTTGCGAGCAGGCTTCGCTCGGACCGGTTTTTCTGCCACGGGCTTGGGGGCCGGCTCCGCCTGGGCAGGCTTTGCTGCTGCAGGTGCCGGGGTCGGCGCTGCGGCGGCGGGCTTTTCCGCCACCGGTTTTGGTGCCGGATCTGCCTTCGGTCCCGCCGCTGGCTGAGCCGTCACTGCCGACTTCTCTGGACTCGCCGTCGCGGGCTTGGCGTCAATGTTGCCAGACGGCTTTGATGCCGGTGGTGTAGGACGGGGCGCGGCAGGTTTTTTCTCCTCGCCACGCGATTCCGGCTTCGCCGGCGCAGGTTTCTCACTGGCGGGCTTGGCCTGGGTGGTCGTTGGCGCGGCAGTGGTCTTCTCAGTGCTGGATGCGTTCTCGCCGCCAGTTGAGGCTCTATCAGCACCACCGCGGCGCCGACGCCCGCCACGACGACCGCGACGTGAACTGCGCTTTGGTGTGCCATCGGCGTTCTCTGCAGTCCGCTCCTTTGACTCAGGCGCATTGGCTGCAGGCTGATTCTCGGTGCTGCGCTTTTCGCTGTCGGCCGGTTTTTTCTCGTTGCCAGTCTCGCCGCGTTGCGCATTGGAGCCGCGTCCGCCACGACGGTTGCGCCCCTGCCTGTTCTCGCCGCCCTGTCGGTTGCCGCTGCGCTGCCCGCCACGACGGTTGTTGGGATTCTTTTCCTGGCGCTCGCCGGCTTTGGATTCCGGCTTTTTCTTCGCCTCTGCGTCCGCCGGTTCTGCCGCCTGCTCGTCGCGCGGTGAAAAGATGCTGCTGAACAGGCGCTTGATGAAGCCACTTTCGTTGTTCGTTGCGACCGGGACCGGGACCGGAACCGGGGTTGGAGGCGGGGCTGTTTCGGTCGGCCGCGGTGCCGGCGAGGCCGGAGCAATCGGTTTTACCGCTGCCTGCTCGATTCGGGCGGGTGCCCGCTGCGCCGGGGGCAGATTGTCGGGTTCGTAACCTTTTTCCTGGGTGTGGCTCGGGGCGTCGTCGCTCCTCCATGTCCTGCCGACGTACGCGCTCGATCTCGTACTTCGGGGTGTCCAGATGGCGATTGGGAATCAGGACGATATCCACCTCGTGGCGCTGTTCGACGTCGGCGATGATCTGACGCTTTTCGTTGAGCAGGATAGGTCGCAACCTCGACTGGGAGCTGCGCGGTGACCCGGCCGGTATTTTCTTTCAGCGCTTCTTCTTCGATGATGCGCAGGATCGACAGGGCCAGCGAATCGACACTGCGGATGTAGCCATGGCCGTCGCAGCGTGGGCAGACCTGGTGGGCTGATTCGCCAAGGGACGGACGCAGGCGCTGGCGCGACATTTCGAGCAGACCAAAGCGCGAGATGCGGCCGATCTGCACCCGTGGCGCGATCCTCTTTCATCGCATCTTTGAGGCGGTTTTCGACCTCGCGCTGATTGCGCGAAGGCGTCATGTCGATGAAGTCGATGACGAACAGGCCACCCAGGTCGCGCAGGCGCAGCTGACGAGCGATCTCGTCGGCGGCCTCGAGGTTGGTGTTCAGCGCCGTTTCCTCGATATCAGCGCCCTTGGTTGCGCGCGCCGAGTTGATATCGATCGAGGTCAGGGCCTCGGTGTGATCGATGACGATCGCACCGCCGGAGGGCAGTCGCAGTTCGCGGCTGAACGCCGACTCGATCTGGGATTCGATCTGGTAGCGCGAAAACAGCGGTACTTCGTCTTCGTACAGGCGCAGTTTGCGCAGGTACTTCGGCATGACCTGCTCGATGAACTGCTGGGCCTGCTCGATGAATCTGTGGTTCGTCGACGACGATTTCGCCGATGTCCGCGCGCAGATGATCGCGAATCGAGCGGATGATGACGTTGCTTTCCTGGTAGATCAGGAATGGCGCCTTTCTCTCGCTGGCCGATTGCTCGATGGCGTTCCACAGCTGCAGCAGGTAGTCCAGATCCCACTGCAGTTCTTCGGCGCTCTTGCCGACCCCGGCGGTGCGCACGATCAGGCCCATGCCCTCGGGGATCTCGAGGCTGCTCATGGCCTCGCGCAGTTCGGAGCGATCCTCGCCCTCGATGCGACGCGAGACGCCGCCGGCGCGCGGGTTGTTCGGCATCAGCACCAGGTAGCGGCCGGCCAGCGAGAGGAAGGTGGTCAGTGCGGCGCCCTTGTTGCCGCGTTCTTCCTTCTCGACCTGGACGACGACTTCCTGGCCCTCTTTCAGCAGCTCATTGATATTGCGCTTGCCGTCATCGAACGCCTTGGCATTGAAGTAGGCGCGCGAGATCTCCTTCATCGGCAGGAAGCCATGCCGGTCGGCGCCGTACTCGACGAAGGCGGCCTCCAGGCTGGGTTCGACGCGGGTGATGCGTCCCTTGTAGATATTGGCTTTTTTGAGCTCCCGGCCGGGAGCTTCGATATCGAGGTTGTAAAGCTTTTGGCCATCGACGATGGCCACACGCAACTCTTCAGGCTGAGTCGCGTTGATCAGCATACGCTTCATATATTGTTCCTTATTGCCTTGCAGCATCAGCGCTACGAGCGTGTGGACGCCAACGGCCGAACCGATTGCTCAGAACAATCAGCCCAGTTGGCAAACCGCTTGTCGCCGGCAAACCTGTCAAAGGCAAATTCAATTAGGGGATGGCTGAAGTTCTGCGTTTCTCCTGCGGGTAACCGCATCGGGCGCGTGTCACAATTCAGCCATACCGATGTCTAGAGGCGCTTATTGCATGGGATCGCACCGCATCCGTCCGTCAGTGGGGACGCGATTGGCTCGTCACGAACAGCAAAGCAACGTGGAGAGATTTGCGCCACATGCATGCGCGCTTCACAATGCGCCGGGAAAATCACCCGGGGCAGATAATTCATCCGTCAGGTCCAGGCTCACAGACACTCGGTGTGCGGGTCCAGTGAAACCTGACGTCGACAAAATATATCAAATTATCAGACAGATGCATCATTTTTTGCAGGAGTCGGTGCATCATGGCTGACGCGATTGAACGCGCCGGCCGGGTGCAGTTGCTCACAATCGACGAAAATCACGACGGCCAGAGGCTGGATAACTTCCTGCTGGGGCTGCTCAAGGGCGTGCCGCGCAGCTGGGTTTACCGGGTGCTGCGACGTGGCGAGGTGCGCGTCAACAAGGGGCGGTGCAAGCCTGACCGGCGCCTGTGCATTGGCGATATCGTTCGCGTTCCGCCGGTACGCCAGTCCGAGCGCCAGATTACGGGCCCTTCGGCGAAGGCTATTGTAAATATTGAGAAATCAATAATTTATGAAGATAATCGCCTTTTGATTATCAACAAGCCTTCCGGCGTTGCGGTGCATGGCGGCAGTGGACTGTCGCATGGTGTGATCGAGATACTGCGAGCGTCTCGCCCCGATGCACCTTACCTGGAATTGGCCCATCGGCTCGATCGGGAAACCTCCGGTTGCCTGATGCTTGCAAAAAAGCGCAGCGCGCTGCGGACATTGCAGGAACTCCAACGCGCCGGGGCAATCGAAAAGCGCTACACGGCTTTGTTGTTGGGCGGTTCTCATAAAGGGGCGTGGAGGACCGATCTGCCGTTGCGCAAAAACACGCTGCAAAGTGGCGAGCGTGTTGTGCGGGTCGATCCTGAGGGCAAGGCGGCGGTCACCCACTTCAAGGTGGTGCGGCGGTTTGCGCAGGCGATGTTGGTTGAGGCCCGGCTCGAGACCGGGAGAACGCATCAGATTCGCGTGCACGCGGCGGCCAGAGGCATGCCGATCCTCGGCGACCCGAAGTATGGTGACGAGGCGTCGAATAGCCATTTCCGGAAACTCGGGCTACGGCGGCTTTTTCTGCATGCATCGTCGCTGCGCTTCGACTGGCCTGAGGCCGGGCAGCGATTCACGCTGGAGGCGCCGTTGCCCACCGAATTGACCGAATTGCTGGAGCATCTGGAAACCGCATGAACACCTACGATCTGATCGTATTCGATTGGGACGGCACGCTGATGGATTCGGAGGCGAGGATCGTCCATTGCATTCAGTTGGCGGCGGCCGATGTCGGACTTGCGGTGCCGAGCAACGAGGCGTCGCGCGATATCATCGGGCTGGGCCTGGACGAGGCAATGGCCCGCCTGTTTCCCGGCCAGCGTTCCTCCTCTCTGGCCGCCCTGGTCGAGGCCTACCGCACACACTGGTTGGGACCCGACGCGGAGCCCTCGCGCATGTTTGCCGGCGCAGAAAGCCTGGTGCAGACGCTGCACGCCGGCGGCCACCTGCTTGCCGTGGCGACCGGAAAGAGCCGCCGGGGCCTGGACAAGGCGTTGGACGAGAGTGGTTTGCAGGCCTTTTTCCATCACACGCGGTGTGCCGATGAGACATTTTCCAAACCACATCCGCAGATGCTGCTGGATATTCTGACCGATCTGGATACGCCGCCCGGGCGAACCCTGGTGGTCGGCGATACGGAGTACGACATGCAGATGGCGGCAAATGCCGGGGTATCGGCGGTCGGTGTTTCGCACGGGGTACACGCGCCGGAGCGTCTGATGGCGCATGGTGCAACACATTGTTTCGAAAATCTTTTTGATCTTTCGCACTGGTTGGGCTTTCCAGTGAAGCAGTCGATAGGGGAGTAGTGAAAATGGAGCGGCCTGAGAAGAATGACACGCAGGATTGGCATCGCGATCTGGTCGAAAAGCTCGCAACCGATGCGTTGCGGGAACGCCGCCGGACGAGGCGCTGGGGGATATTTTTCAAATTCCTGACATTCACCTACCTGTTCGGCCTGTTGGTGTTGTTGTTGCCCGAGGACTGGTCTGACAAGGCCATGGGTAAGGAGTCGCACACCGCGCTGGTCAAACTGGAGGGGCTTATTGCGCCAGGTGAAAAGGCCTCGGCCGACAATGTCGTGACCGGACTGCGTGATGCCTTTGAGGATGACAACACGGAGGCGGTGATCCTCCGTATCAACTCGCCGGGAGGGTCGCCGGTTCAGTCGAGCTATATGTACAAGGAAATCCTTCGTCTGCGCGAGAAGTATCCGGACACGCCGCTTTATGCCGTGGTCGGCGATATGTGCGCATCGGGTGGATACTATGTCGCCGCGGCCGCTGACGAGATCTATGTCAACGAATCCAGTGTGATCGGTTCGATCGGCGTACTGATCAACGGATTCGGCTTCGTCGAGGCCATGGATGAGCTCGGCGTGGAACGTCGGCTGATGACCGCCGGTCAGCACAAGGGGATTCTGGACCCGTTCAGCCCGGTAAGTGAATTCGACACGGCGCACACGAGAGAACTGCTGGGCAAACTGCACAAGACCTTCATCGATGCGGTCAAATCCGGACGTGGTGACAAGCTGACGGGCGACGATGAGACCCTGTTCAGTGGTCTTTTCTGGAACGGGGAGGAGGGTATCGCCCTGGGATTGGCTGATGCGATTGGCAGCGCCGGGTACGTGGCCCGCGAGGTGGTCGGTGCTGAGGATATCGTCGATTTTACGTCCAAGGAGGATCCTCTGGCGCGGTTGGCCAACCGATTCGGTGCGGCGCTGGGCGAGACTTTCGCCCGATATTTCGGATTTACGCCCGGCTTCTCGCTCCGCTGACCTAATACCGTCATATCTTTGTCACATGGGTTCTCTGTAATGGCGCGCTATCAGAATTCCATTCAGGTGAATTTCAGTGGCTGTGACACAGATTCTTGTTGTTGAAGACGAATCCGCGGTGCGCGAGTTGCTCGCGGCGACGTTGTTGGGCGCGGGTTACGAGGTGATGGAGGCGGCGAGCGCGGGGGAGGCCCAGCGTATCGTTGCAGATCGCAGCCCGGCATTGATTCTTCTGGACTGGATGCTGCCCGGTATGTGTGGCCTTGAATTTGCCAAGTGGTTGAAGCGCGATGACCACCTCGGAGACGTGCCGGTCATCATGCTGACAGCGCGCGATGACGAGAACTACAAGGTGCAGGGGCTGGAAGCCGGCGTCGATGATTACGTCACCAAGCCGTTCTCGACGCGCGAGTTGCTCGCCCGGATCAAGGCAGTTTTGCGTCGCGCCGGTAGTGACAGCAGCGAGCTCATCCGGGTGAACGGTCGGCTGGAAATGGACCTGATGCAGCATCGCGTGCTGGCCGACGATCAGCCGGTCTCGATTGGCCCGACCGAGTTCAAACTGCTGCACTTTTTCCTGACTCACCAGGAACGCGTGTATTCGCGCGGACAGTTGCTCGATCTTGTCTGGGGTCGGAATGTTTACATCGAGGAACGCACCGTCGATGTGCACATTCGGCGTTTGCGCAAGGCGCTCGAGCCACATGAACTGGACGAGATGGTGCAGACGGTGAGGGGAGTCGGCTACCGGTTCTCTGTGAGGCCGAGTTGAACGCCAGACCAAACTGGGCACAAGAGGTTTGGCGTATCGCTGTACTGATTGCCCTGGCGTGGTTTGTTGGTTCCGTCTTCGATCAGATAACACTTTTCCTGTTGTTGGCCCTCCTGGCCTATACCTTCCGTAATCTTTTCAACCTGTGGCGGCTCGCGAACTGGCTCGGCGACTCGCAGCCATCGCAGATTCCGATTCGCTTCGGGCTTTGGGGTGACGTCTATTCGCGCATCTCGAGAATCGCGCGGCGCCAGGCGCAGCGCGAGAAACGCCTTGCGGGACTGCTCAACGAGTACGCCTCTTCGACCTCCGCGTTGCCAGATGCTGCAGTCGCACTCGATCCGGATGGGCGTATCCGGTGGTTCAACGATGCGGCAAGCCTGCTCCTGGGACTGAAGGCCGCAAAGGATGTCGGGCAGCCATTGTTGAACCTGTTTCGGGCGCCAGACATGGTCGCCTTTCTCACGCGACGGGATTATTCATCGATCCTGCAGACTACCGCGCCGGGCAATGTGGAGCGCCAGTTGGAAGTGCGGCTGACACCCTATGGCGACGGGCAGACACTCCTGTTGGCACAGGACATCACTGAACGATTGCAGCATGAACGCATGAGAAAGGATTTCGTGGCGAACGTATCGCATGAACTCAGAACACCACTGACGGTGATCAGTGGGTTCATTGAAAATCTCCAGGATAGTGACGGTGGCAAAAGTCCTGCTCTGGCCCGTCCCCTGGAGTTGATGGGCCAGCAGGCGGCCCGGATGAGCCAGATCGTGGAAGATCTGTTGCTGCTCGCGCGACTGGAGAGCGGGGCCCGCCCGAATCGTCAGGATGAGGTCAATATGGGCGAGTTGTGCCAGGCCATAGCGGGGGAATGCCGGGCATTGCGCGATGATGTGCCGACGATCGAGTGTGATATCTCCTCGTCGCGTCGCGTGCTCGGGGACGAAAAACAGCTGCGCAGCGCACTGACCAACCTGGTTGTGAATGCGGTCAACCATACGCCGGCCGCGGGGCGTGTCGTGATTAGCTGGCAGGACAGGGATGATGGTGCGGCCTTTTCGGTTGCAGACGACGGGGCAGGCATCGCCGCGGAGCATCTGCCGCGATTGACTGAACGGTTTTACCGCGTGGATGCGGGCAGATCGCGTGAGCGTGGTGGCACGGGGCTGGGTCTTGCAATCGTCAAGCACATCATGAGCAGGCACGCGGCCCGGCTGGAAATCTCCAGCAACCTGGGGCAGGGCAGCCGCTTTACCGGGATTTTTCCCGCGTTGAGGGTCCGTCGCTGATAGAATTTCGCACTTGAGATTCCCCGTGAAGTTTTCCGTCTTCGGCCGATAAACTCACATAGCGGCGACGGAGGCCGGGATTCATGGAAACGCCTGATTTCAAACATCACTACTCACAGCAGTTCAACGCCGAACTCGAAGAAGTGCGTTCGCGCGTACTTACCATGGGCGGTCTGGTTGAGCAGCAATTGGGTATGGCTATCGATGCGCTGGACAAAGGCCAGTCAGATCCCGCGCAGGACGTGGTCTCAAATGACTACAAGGTCAACGCTTTCGACGTAGAGATTGACGAGCGCTGCACCAACATCCTCGCGCTGAGACAACCCACAGCGAGCGACCTTCGGCTGGTGCTGGCAGTCATCAAGACAACCGCTGACCTTGAACGGATCGGTGATGAAGCAAAACGGGTCGCACAGATGGCCATCCGTGCCGCCAATGGCGATCATGGACGAAACCTGTTCGGCCAGATTGCGCATCTTGGCGCCCAGGTCCGGCAGATGTTGCATGGTGCGCTGGACGCCTTTGCGCGCATGGACGTCGACGCAGCAATTGCTGTGGCCCATGAAGACGTCAATATCGACAAGGAATACGAAAGCATCATGCGCCAAAGCATGACCTACATGATGGAGGATCCACGGTCTATACCAAGTGTTCTCGATCTGATCTGGTCAGCCAGGTCGCTGGAGCGTATCGGCGATCGTTGCTGCAATATTTCAGAATATGTAATTTATTTTGTAAAAGGTAAGGATGTCAGGCATATCGGTCTGGAAAAAATCCGGGCGGAATTTGGTGAGTAAATAGCGGTTTTCTGTGTCACGCAAATGTTTCATACCTTTGATTCAGTTTCGCAAGGCTTCACTGTCGGATAATGTAACCTCAAGGTTCGTAGCCTGCATTTGATAACCACAGTTCCAGCATCATCAGTACCCAGATAAATTCGCCGTAGTATCCCGAGTGCTGGGCCGTGTGTAGATGAGATATTTGGTCAACGAAGGATTGTTTTACATAGCCACGTTTGGCCATTCTGGCGAGGTTGTCTGATGCGAGTTCCTGCAGGCCTGCATGCTCTTCCATCCACACACCGAACGGAAGTCCAAATCCATGCTTGGGCTTCGTAATGATTTCTTCTGGCAGGAACCCGGTGACAGCTTTCTTGTAAAAATCACGTAATCGGTTATTGCGCATCTTTCGTTGTGAGGACACGCGTGTGGAAAACTCAACAAGCCGGTCATCAAGCATGGGATATTCGACTTCAATGCCAGCCAGCTGACTCATCCGGTTAACCTTGCGCAGATCGTTGTCTGTCAGGGTGTGATGCCAGTCGAGGTAGAGCATCCTGTTCAGGCGCGAGGCCTCGTGCGGAGCATCATAGATGTCACGATCCAGCTGGCTCGGGAGTTCCAGATCGACTGCATCGAGGAAATCGTCTGTGAAAATCGTTGTGGCACCAAGTCTCTTTAACAGATTGTATGTCTGCAGGCGATCGGGCAAGGGAACGTTAGCCTGATCGATATACGATCGTGCTTTCCCGATTTTTGGAATCGCATTGGGAGCCGAAGCGACCATCGGCTCCATGACACTATTGCGAAACCAGGCTGGCAACAATCCATAGCGTTCGAACACCTGCTGTTTGGCATATCGTTCGTTGCCGGCGAAAATCTCGTCACCTCCGTCGCCAGCAAGCAGGCGCGTTCTTCCATCGGATGCTGCAAACTGCGCACAGAAATAAGCGGGTAGCGCGGATGAGTTTCCGAAAGGCTCGTCATAGGCCGCCGCGATCTTCGGCAGCGCATCGAGCACATCTTCCGGGGTAACGTAATAGGAATTGAAGACCGTACCAAATCGTTCGCTGGCGATCTTTGCATAGGCTATCTCGTCGTATCCTTGCGCGTCGAAACCGATCGAATAGGTATTCGGGTTGGGGCGGTGCCTGGCCAAAAGGCCGGCTACGGTCGAGCTATCCAGCCCACCGCTTAGAAAAGCCCCTGTATCAGCGTCCTCTGCAAGTCGTGCCACCGAGCTGCTGAGGAGCCCCATCATTTCTTCTGATGCATCGGCAAAAGAGGCATCAGCGTTCTCGTCGAACTTTGGTTCCCAATACCTTACCGGCTTGCATTCTCCATCCTGCAGAATCAAGGCATGAGCGGCCATGAGCTTTTGCACGCCGCGGAAGATGGTGTCCGGGCCGGGTACCATATGAAAATACAGGTAGTTGAAGATGCCCTGATCGCTGATTTCAGGTTTTTGACCGAGCAGGATATTTACCGATGTCGCTGTTGGTCCGAAAACCAGTTCGCCAGAAGAACCTGTCGACCAATAAATTGGCATCTGGCCGAAGCGATCACATGCGATCAATCCCTTTCTTTTTTGCCGGTCCCATACTGCGATCGAAAATCTGCCGCCGATATGGTCGAGAAGTCGAACGTCATGTTGGCGGTAGGCATGCAGGAGGGCGGCAGCAGCCCCCTGCTTTATCTGGATGTCGGAAATTTCGTAACTGAGCCAATCGAGATTCCCGCTCACTGCGCAGAAGATGGCTGCATCGGATAGTGTCTGTCCCTGGGAGGCAGCGATGGCACACAAATCAGCGGACAACGGACTACGATTTGTTCCGATACCGAGTGAGTCGAGAGATTCGCGGAGTCCGCGGTCCGGGTACTCACTGTGTTCAGCGCAGATTCGTCCAACAACGCCAGAGATAATCAAGCCGGGCTCCTCGAAACAGGAAGTTCAGATGCAAGTTGGGATGACACGATAAGCGAAGCTGTATCTTGCTGTGCCGCCGTTTTTCCCACCAACGGGATTATGCCTGATGCGGTTGGGCTCCCCAACCGTCGCCCTTTGGTATACTCGCGCATCCGCGTGATTACATTTTGAATGAGAATGGGTTTCTGATGACAACGTTTGAACAGGTGCGCCAAATTGTTGGGGATGTCTTGCAACTTGGTGACCGCACCGCCAAGTTGCAGCCTGAATCGGCGTTGCTGGGGAATATTCCCGAGTTCGATTCCATGGCCGTAGTAAGTGTCATCACGGCACTTGAAGACCAGTTAGGCATATTGGTTGAAGACGACGACATAAATGGCGAAACCTTCGAAACCCTGGGTAACCTCGCAGAGTTCGTTCAGTCGAAATTCTGATTGAGCCACGATGGTGAGGTCTGCTTGCTTTATCCAGGGCTCCGTCGGACAGATTTTCTGTGTTCAATGGTATCCCTCGCCGCGTAAACCGAAACTCGCGCCGTTTGTTCTTGTTCCGCCGTTCGGCGAGGAAATGAACAAATCACGCCACGTGATGGCAGCATTGGGTCGAGCGCTTGCGGAGAGTGGCCATCCGACAGTTTGTTTTGACCCCTTCGGAACCGGAGACAGCGAGGGCGACTTTTCCGAGGCGACCCTGGAGCATTGGCGCCGTGATATCGATTGTGTGATCGACGCTTTCGCGCATGGGCGCACTGTGAGTCTTGTTGGATTTCGCGCAGGCGCCCTGTTGTCTGCCGAAGCCGCCGTTCGCCACGATTGCAAACGCCTGGTTCTGATTCAGCCCTTGGCGGAGGGTCGGCAGCAGTTGAACCAGATTCTCCGTCTCAGAGTCGCCGCAGGTATCTCGGGTGGCGCAAGAGAAACAACTGGCGGATTGAATCGCAAGTTGGAGGAGGATGGTTTTCTGGAAGTTGCCGGATACAGTATCTCTGCGGAGCTTGCCAATGGCTTGGGCTCGCTCTCTCTTGCCGATAACGCCCCCAGTTGCGTCGAGGGTGTTCGCTGGCTGGAATTGGTCGCGCAGCAGGACAGGCCGCTCATGCCCCAGAGCAGAAAGCTGATTGATCAATGGATGGAAGCGGGAGTCAATGTTGATGCTTCAGTCGTGGCATGCGATCAATTCTGGGCTACCCAGGAACTTGCGGACTGCCCAGGCGTTGTCGAAGCAGTGGCGACCTGGGTTGGGGCGTCCATCTGACATGCTCAGCGAAACCCCGATCATTTTTGAATGCGCAGGCGACGAGTTGGTCGGCATATTGCACCCGCCGGCACATGTTGCAAGCGCAGGGATTGGCGTGCTGTTGGTGGTCGGTGGACCACAGTACCGCGTCGGGAGTCATCGCCAGTTTGTCCTTCTGGCGCGCGATCTGGCGGCGGCTGGTATTCCCGTTTTTCGATTCGATTATCGCGGCTTGGGCGATAGTGCGGGCGTGCGCCGGGATTTCGAAGGTATTGCCGACGATATCACGGCCGCGGAAGAGGTCTTCTTTTCGCATCAGGACGGTCTGAAGTCCGTTGTCCTCTGGGGCCTATGCGATGCGGCAACCGCCAATGCGTTTTACGGCTCGGAGGATGGCAGAAACCGGGTTATCGGGCAGATTGCTTTGAATCCCTGGGCACGAACGCCGGAAGGGCAGGCGGAGGCCTATATCAAGCACTATTATGCAAAGCGTCTGCTCAGCGCCGATTTTTGGAACAAGATGTTCTCGTTCAAGGTCAATCCCAGAGCAGCCATAGGTGACTTTCTGGCAAAGCTCGGTCAGGCGAGAAAAAAGCGGACCACGTCGGTGCAATCGGAAAGCCGCCCATTGCCGACAAGACTTTGCGAGGCGCAACTCGCGTTCAACCGCCCGGTTCTGATCATTCTCAGCGGTCAGGATCTGACGGCGAAAGAGTATGAAAGCCGCGTCAACGAGTCAGCCGAGTGGAGGCAATGGTTTGAATCCGAGATGGTTCAGGTAAGCCGACTGGAACAAGCTGACCACACGTTTTCGCGCGCCGAGTGGCGCGGAAAGGTTGCACGATGGAGCCGTGAGTGGGTACAGGGTCTGGCGGATCCTAGACAAGCACCTGCAATGGGGCGGGATGCCCCAGAAAGAGGTGTGGGCTCGCGGAATAACCATAAGCACCGGACTGCAAGACAGCGATAATGTCGCCGACGTCGGCTGCACCGAGTTCCATTCGATCACCAAGAATGTCCAGCGGTGTGCAAAGCGGCCCGACCACAGAGACTTTTTCGCGCGACCCGCCTGTGACGCAATGGCCGACGACAAGCGGGTAGTTTTTCCTGATGACCTGGCCAAAATTTCCCGAAGCCGCCAGATGATGATGTAACCCGCCATTGGTGACCAGGTAGGTCTCGCCGCGAGATACCTTCTTGTCGATAACCTGGCATACGTAAACTCCCGCCTCGGCAACCAGGTAGCGCCCAAGCTCGATGACGATCTCGGTATCGCCGAGTCGTTGGCCGCAGGTCTCAAGATGAGGTTGCAGGTTTTCGCTTATCGGGGCGAGATCGAGCCGCTTTTCACCCGGGAAGTACGGAATCCCGAAGCCACCACCGATGTTCAGCATCTCGACCGGAGAGGGCGCATCTGCGGCAAGACGGTAGGCCAGTTCAAAGGTTGCATCGTGCGCTTCAATCAGGCTGTCGGGGCGCAAGTTTTGCGATCCGCTGAAGATATGAAACCCGCGGAAATGGGCATCGGTCTCGCCGATCCGTTTGAGCAGGTCAGGCACCTGTTCTGCGTCGATACCGAAGGGTTTGGGACCGCCACTCATCTTCATCCCCGAGGACTTGAGCTCGAAGTCCGGATTGACCCGAACTGCCACGCGCGGCCGAATGCCAAGGGATTCCCCCGCTTGCAGTGCCCGTTCGAATTCCCGGGCGGACTCGATATTCAAGGTGATGCCGGACGCCACGGCGGCGCGCAGTTCATCGTCACCCTTGCCGGGGCCGGCAAAGCTGATCTCGGCAGCGGCCGTGCCACTGTCCAATGCAATCCGGAGTTCGCCCAGCGACGCGACATCCAGACCATCGACGAGGCTGGCCATATGATCGACCACCGCCGGCATCGGGTTGGCCTTCATCGCGTAGTGGATGGAGATGCCATCCGGCAGCGCCGCTCGCAGATCGCTGATCCGACGGCTCATTGCCTCCCTGTCGTATGCATAGAACGGCGTCTGTCCGACCTGGGCTGCCAGCTGGCGGATCTTCAGGCCGCCGACAACGAGTTCGTCGTCGACAATAGGAAACTGGGTCAGCGGCGCATGTTGGGGTTTGTCATTCATGAGGCATCTTCCCGGGCTTCGAAAATCCTGGCGAACTGGTTCGACAAGGTCTTTCGATCGATCTTGCCATTGGGGTTGCGTGGCAGATCGGCCGCCATGTGCACGTGCCCGGGCAGCATGAACATCGGCAGGTGAATGCGGCAATGATCCAGAACAGCATCTTCGCTCACCAGGTCGTCAGCGGCCTTGACCACCAGCACGATGCCGCTGCCCAGCTGTGGATGGGGCGCACCGAATGCGATGGCCTGCTCGATATCCGGTATCTGGTAGACGACCTCTTCGATCTCCCCCGGGCTAACTCGATAGCCGGAGGTCTTTATCATCTCGTCGTTGCGGCCGATAAAGTACAGGTACCCGTCGGAATCACGCCGCACCTGATCGCCCGACCACACCGCCAGCTCGGGGTTTGGTAACCCTTCCGGCTGGTTTGGCGCAGGTTTGAAGCGGATGTCCGTCTTTTCCTTGTCGCCCCAGTAACCCAGGGCGACCAGCGCCCCCCTGTGCACGAGTTCACCCGGCTCATCCGTTGCGCATTCCGATCCATCGGGTCGGACCACCAGGATCTCGGCGTTGGGTATGGCCTTGCCCATGGACTCGGGCCTGGCGTTGACCTGATCCGGAGGCAGGAAGGTTGATCTGAACGCCTCGGTGAGGCCGTACATCAAATAGACACTGGTTTTTGGCAGTGCTGCCTGCAGTTGTCCGGTGGTTGCGATCGGCATGGCCCCGCCGGAGTTGGTGATATAGCGCAGACTCGCAACGGCCTCATCCGGCCAGGGCAGGCCGGCGAGCTGGTTCCACAGGGGAGGGACGGCCGCCAGGCCGGTGACGCCGAAACGCGCGACGGCGCGAATGACATCACGCGGCAGCAGGTAATCCATCAATACGACGGACGCCCCGACATGAAACGCCGTGGTCAACTGACTGAGCCCGTAGTCGAAGCTGAAGGGCAGGACGGCCAGCAAGGTGTCGTCGGATCGGTTCTCGAGATAGCTGGCGACGCTTTCCGCGCCTGCGAGCATATTGCGATGGGACAGCACGACGCCCTTGGGGCGTCCGGTGCTGCCCGACGTATAGAGAATCGACGCCATGTCGCTGTCAATGCGCTGAATGTCCGGCGGGCTGGAATCGCCCAGCAGCTCATCCCAGTTGCAGGATGCGCAGGTCAGCCCGGGATGCCGTTCAGGGGTATCGCTTCCAGTGACGACGATTTGCGCAAGATCAGGACATTCGGCGAGCGTATCGCTGAGTAACCGTGCGCGATCAGGACTTGTTATCAGGACCCTGGTGGCGCAATCACGCAGGATATGGCCGACCTGTTCCGGTTTCAGGATCGGGTTCACCGGCACGAAGACCCCGCCAGCAGCGGCGGCAGCAAAAATTGCGATTACGGTCTCGAACTGTTTGGGCAGATAGATGGCGACGCGTTCGTCGCGCACGACCGCCAGGCTGCGCAGTCCGGATGCGACTCGATTCACCTGTTCGGCGAGTTCACGATAAGTGAGCGTCTGCTGCCTGAACAGCAGCGCGGGGGCATCCGGTGTACGCTGAGCGGCGTCGAGAATCAGTTTGTGGAGTAAGTAGGCCATGGAAAAACTGCGATTAATTTTGAACGGCGATTATAACGGTAAACGGAGCGGGTTCCCCGGGACCGCGCGGCTTCTCGCGGCAGTCGTTGGCAGTGTGCTGCTGATGGTCGCCGTGCCCGGGTTGGCCGGTCTGCCGGATACGATTGACAAGGTCAGGCCCTCGATTGTCGCCGTTGGCACCTTTCTCCCTAGCGGCAGCCCACGCCAACAATTCAGGGGAACCGGGTTCGTGGTGAGCAATGGCCATCTTGTCGTGACCAATCATCACGTGCTGCCAGACAAGCTGGACAAGGCGAAGAAAGAGCGGCTCGGCGTGTTTTCCGGCCGCGGACGCACCGCCCGGTTCCACGCCGCGAAGGTGTTGGCCAAGGATCCGCAACACGATCTGGCGGTTCTTTACATCAGCGAACCCCTGCCGGCCCTGAACCTGTCGGGGCGCGCGAAGCCGAGGGAAGGGCGCGATATCGCCTTTACCGGTTTCCCGATGGGCATGGTGCTTGGCCTCTATCCGGTCACCCATCGGGGCATCATCTCCGCGATCAGCCCGATGGCACCTCCGCAGCTGGGTTCGCGGGTGCTCACGGCGAAGATGATCCGCGCCATGCGCGATCCCTTCGATGTGTTGCAGCTCGATGCAACGGCGTATCCCGGGAACAGTGGGAGCCCTGTATACGATCAACAATCAGGCGAGGTGCTTGGTGTGATCAACAGTGTGCTGATCAAGAGCAACAAGGAGGCGGTACTCGAGAATCCTTCCGGTATCAGCTATGCAATCCCGGTGAGATTTGTAGAGGATCTGATCAAGAAGGCGCGTCAGTAAACCAGCCAGAGAATGGCCACCCCGAGTAGCAGTCGGTAAATAACGAACGGCCACATGCCGATACGCTCAATGAACTTTAGAAAGAAGTGGATCGTGATATAGGCGGCAACGCCGGCCAACAGTACGCCGGTGCCCAGCGATACCCAGTCGACCGGGGTGCTCTCCTGTGCCAGGTCGAGGGTCACCAGGGTACCCGACGCGAGTATGGTCGGAATCGACAGAAGAAACGAGAATCTCGCCGCCGCCGCACGATTCAGGCCAAGCCAAAGGCCGGCGGTCATCGTGATACCCGAGCGCGATGTGCCCGGTATCAGGGCGAGGACCTGGCTCAGGCCGATAATGACGGCGTCGCCCGGTGTCAGCCGGTCGATGTCACGTTCGCGCCGGGCCTTCAGGTCGACGAATCCGAGCAGCAGGCCGAACAAGATTGTCGTCAAGGCGATCACCCAGGGTTCACGCAACGCGGTCTCGACATACGATTTCAGCAGCAGCCCGGCGACCACGACCGGAATGGTGCCGATAATGATCGCCCAGCCCAAGCGGCTTTCCGTCGTCTGTTCGCGACGGCCGGTAAAGGATAGGATCCAGCCAGAGGCAATCGCGAGGATGTCGCGGCGAAAAAACGCCATCACCGCAATCAGCGAGCCGAGGTGTACAGCGACGTCGAACGCAAGCCCCTGGTCCGAAAACCCAAACAGGTACGGTGACAAAATCAGGTGACCTGAACTGGAGATCGGCAGGAACTCGGTCAGCCCCTGGACAACCGCCAGAACCAGGATCTGCAGTTCGCTCATGCCTCGCGGTCTGCGAGCTTGCGCTCCCAATTCAGTGAGCTTCGGGCGATCTCCTCGAGATCGTCATAGCGAGGCGCCCATCCCAACACGTCTCGGACCTTCTGTGCGCCGGCAATCAGCGCCGGAGGGTCGCCGGCACGGCGCGCTTCCTCAATGATATTCAGTGGTGCACCGTGCACTTTCTGGACGGTGTCCAGTACCTCGCGCACGCTGTAACCATGGCCATAACCACAGTTCAGGATCTGCGATTCGCCGCCGCCTGCGAGGTAGTCGAGGGCCTTGAGGTGGGCATCTGCGAGGTCCTCGACGTGGATATAATCGCGCACACCCGTACCATCGGGCGTCGGGTAGTCCGTACCAAAGATATACAGCGCGTCGCGCTTGCCCACAGCGTGCTCCGCTGCAACTTTCATCAGCAGTGTGGCGCCCGGTGTCGACTGACCGATGCGGCCCTCCGGGTCAGATCCGGCGACATTGAAGTAGCGCAGGATGACGTAACGCAGGTCGGACGCTGCACCGAGGTCGCGTAGCATGTGCTCAGTCATGAGCTTCGACATGCCGTAGGGATTGATTGGCTGGGTCGGGGTATCTTCCCAGCACTGCTCGTCGTCCGGGATGCCGTAAACCGCCGCAGTGGACGAAAAAACGAAGTGTTTGACCCCAGCATCAACACAGCACTCCAGAAGATTGCGTGTTGCGCAGGTATTGTTGCGGTAATACATCAATGGATCGGAAACGGATTCCGGCACGATGGTATGCGCCGCGAAGTGGATTACCGTGTCGACGGCATGTTCACGCAGCACCCGGGAGACCAACGCCTTGTCCGCGGTGTCGCCCTCCACGAAATCGCCGTACAGGACATTCTCGCGGAAGCCCTTGGACAGGTTGTCCAGGGTGACGACTTTCTTGCCGGCCTCACCGAGCTGACGCACGGTGTGGCTGCCGATATAGCCGGCGCCGCCGGTTACAAGAATCGAGTTCGAAGACATTCGAGGGGGGTCCTTTGTTTTCTATCGCTGAGGGGTTTCTGCCGGGTCGTATGATAACCGCAGGGCGATGCAGAATCATGCGCCCCGGTAATCGAAAAACCGCGGGGCCTGTGGCACCCCGGGATTGAGCACCGCCATGCTCGCGTAGTAGCGGTCGGCCGGTGAGAATCTGAAGGTATGCAGCTGCAAGGGATCAGCGGCCCGGGAAAATATGCCGAGTCCGCAGGCCTTCTGACGGGCCTCGAAGCTGGTCCATCGTTGGATGAACGCGCTCGTTCGCTCGCCTTCGGGCACGGCCTCAAGTTCGCTGACGTCCGCCTCCGACATCACCCGCCGGGCGAGACGCAGCGGGTCTTCGATCTCCCGTGCACGCTCAATGTCGACACCAATGGCATGCTCCTGGGTGACGCCCAGCAGGGCCATGCCATGGCTGTGCGAAAGGTTGAACTGCAGATCTCCGGGCGGCTCGCTGAGAAGAGGTTTGCCGGCGGGGTGGCGATCGAACTCGAGCGCCTCCGATGGACACTGCAGATAGCGTGCAAGGATGTCACGCATGGCCGCATGCGCCCGGTCGCGGGGCGCCTCGGCGGGCAGCATGATTCTCCAGATATCGACGGTGTTGGCGGCGGGCTCTGGATGTTCCGGACCGGGCAGCCATTGCGGTCTGGAGTGAGAAGGGGGTTGCTGTAGGTCCATCGCATTCTCGGGTGGATATGCTGGCCATCATAGCAATCCATCCTGTTATTCTGTGCGCGCCAGTCAGTCTTAAAACAAGTTAATACGCGCCGGAGGGGCAGTGGATCGGATGCAAAGTGCCATTGTTCGTAAGAGCCCCGCGCCGGTGGGGGATGAAGACCGCATCGCGCCGGAAGGTGTCTCGCCCTTGCTGTGGCGTCTTTACCAGGCACGCGGGGTGGCATCGGCACGTGATGTCGAGCGAGACCTCGCAGGCCTGATCCCGCCGAGCCGGATGGCGGGGCTCGACGCTGCGGTCGATCTGCTGGTCGCTGCGCTGCAGCGGCAGCAACGCATTCTGGTCATTGGCGATTTCGACGCAGACGGGGCAACCAGCTGCGCCCTGGCGGTGCGTGCGCTGCGGGCTTTCGGCTGCAGCGATGTGGATTTCCTGGTGCCCAACCGGTTCGAATTCGGCTACGGCTTGACGCCGGAGATCGTCGAGTTCGCGCGTTCGCGGGAACCAGCAAATGATCGTGACGGTCGACAACGGCATTTCCAGCGTGGCCGGTGTCGCCGCCGCGAAAAAGCTGGGTTGGCAGGTGATGGTGACCGACCACCATCTGGCGGGCGATACGCTGCCCGATGCCGATGCCATGGTAAATCCCGAACCTCAGCGGCAACGCCTTTGCGTCGAAGGCACTGGCCGGGCGTGGGTGTCATCTTTTACGTCTTGCTTGGCCTGAGAGGTCGATTGCGCGAAATCGCCTGGTTCGAATCCCACGCCATCGCTGACCCGAACATGGCGGAATATCTCGACCTGGTCGCCCTCGGCACAGTGGCCGACGTGGTCCCGCTCGATCGCAACAACCGGATACTGGTGCACCAGGGGCTGGCTCGCATCCGTGCCGGGCGCTGTCGCCCCGGCATCACCGCCTGCTGCGCATCGCCGGGCGCAATCCAGCGCGCGCGCAGGCGGTGGATATGGGATTCGCGGTGGGGCCGCGCCTGAATGCGGCCGGACGGCTGGAGGATATGGCCCTCGGCATCGAGTGTCTCCTCACTGACGACCCGGAGCGGGCACGGCAGCTGGCGGCTGAACTCGATGGACTCAATCGAGAGCGGCGCACCATCGAAAACGAGATGAAGCAGCAGGCCGAGGCGATGCTGGCTGAGTGGGCGCCGGATGACGAGATCGCGCTGCCCTGGGGGTTGTGCCTGTACCGGGAGGCCTGGCATCAAGGCGTCATCGGCATACTGGCCTCTCGGATCAAGGAACGTCTGCATCGGCCAGTGATTGTTTTCGCCGCAAGTGGAGATGGCTGGATCAAGGGATCGGCCCGATCCGTGCCCGGCCTGCACATCCGCGATGCACTCGATGAGGTTGCCGTGGGGCATCCATCGGTTCTGGAAAAGTTCGGCGGACATGCGATGGCGGCCGGCATGTCGATCAGGGAGACCGATTTCGCCAGGTTTGCTGACGCGTTTGACACGGTGGTGCGTTCGCACCTGAGTGCCGACCATTTGCAGGCCTGTGTCGTCTCGGATGGACAGATAGCAGCCGAGGAGATCTCGCTGGATACCGCGCGTGACATCATGAATGGCGGTCCATGGGGCCAGGGATTCGAGGAGCCGATATTCGATGACGAGTTTGATGTGCTCAGCAGTCGGGTTGTCGGCGAAAAACACTGGAAACTGCTTGTTCAACCCTGTGGCGGCCAGACAGCATCTGACGCCATCGCATTCAACGCGGTCGAGCAGATGCCGGAAATGCCCCCACGGATCCGGGCGGCCTATCGACTGGACGAGAACGAGTGGCAGGGCAGGGTAAGCCTGCAACTGCGCATCGAACATATGGAAGAGATAAACGAGTCATGAGTGACGAAAGCACGACAGAGGCCCCTGTCAATGAAAAGCCCAGCAAATCGGCGCGCAAACGTGAGCTGCTGGCGTTGCAGGGACTGGCGGACCAGATGGCGACTCTGAGCGATAGTCAACTGCGTAAATTGAATATCGAGGAGGCCCTGCGCGAGGCGATTGCCGAATTGCGTGCGATGCGGCCTTCGGGCGCGCGAAACCGGCAGATAAAACATTGCGTGAAACTGATGGATCCCGAGGAACTGCAGGAGGTGCGCGTGTATATCGCGGATCAGCAGTCAAAGCGGGTCGGCTCGAACCAGGTCTTTCATGAGATCGAACGTTGGCGGGATCGGCTGATCGAGGAGGGCGATACGGCGCTCGAGGCGCTTTTCACGACAAACGATACGCTGGATCGCCAACACGTCCGACGTCTGTGCCGCGATGCCGTGCGCGAGCGAGAGTCGGGCAAGCCGGCTGGGGCGGGACGCAAGCTGTTCCGCTACCTGAAAGACGCACTTTGAATTTTCACAAGGTGGTGCATGCCACCGATTCGTGAAACTGTGGGCGTTGCCGGCGCGAAAACCGGTTGTGCCAGTGACCTTTTCGCCGATTCCTGTCGGACTGCCGCTCTGGCCTTGAAACGGGCAAAGGGTCAAAAAAATTAAATGCTTAGGCCAAATTCGTTCGTTCGGTTCGACTTAAACCCCCGATATTGCGACAGTTTTGTTGCGGCGCAACAGATCGTCTTGGACGGTCGTCCGTATTAAACATTGATTTCTCCCGCCAAGTCCCTTAAATACGCTATTACTTATTCAGGCCAAACAGTGAAAAGAAAGCGAATGACTGCAAGCACACGTCGCCCCGTCCACCTGGATCTCACCAAAATAAAGCTCCCCATCGGGGGAATCATGTCGATCATTCACCGGGCTACCGGGATCTTCATGTTTCTCGTATTGCCCTACCTGATCTACCTGCTCAATCTTGCGCTGTCCGGTGCCGAGGGTTATGCCCAGGCCCACGAGTCAGTTCACGGGTTCATTGGTACGGTCTTCATCTTCCTTCTGATGTGGTCCTTGATGCATCACCTGCTGGCGGGTATCCGCTACCTGTTGATCGATGTGGATATGGGTGTCGAGAAGGAGATGGCACGCCAGACGGCGCTGGCCGTCAGCGTGGCCGGTCCGATACTCGGTCTTCTGCTGACAGGAGGTGTGCTATGAGCCGCAAAGCATCCGGCCTCAAGGCCTGGGCGATCCAGCGTCTCACCGCAATCTATATTGGGTTGTTTTCCCTCTATCTTGTTTTTGGCTTCCTGTTCTCTGCGCCGGCGGATTATGCCGAGCTGAAGGCGTGGATCGGAGGCCCAGTGGTCAGCGTGGCGATGCTGTTGTTCGTGGTCAGCGTGCTGATGCATGCCTGGATCGGCGTACGCGACGTGCTGATCGACTACGTTCATCCGATCACCTACCGGGCCACGGCGCTTGGCGTGGTCGCACTATCGCTCGTCGCAATGGGATTGTGGGCCGCTCAGGCACTCATCCTGGTCCGCCTGGTCTGACTTAGATCCCAACGAAAGAAGAACACAATGGCTTTAAACAAAAGACGCTTCGACGCCCTGATCATTGGTGCCGGTGGTGCCGGTCTCAATGCAGCAATCCAGTTGGCCGATACCGACGCGCGGGTTGCGGTGGTATCAAAAGTATTTCCCACGCGCTCACACACTGTCGCTGCACAGGGTGGGGTGAATGCGGCGCTCGCCAATGTCCTGCCCGACAATTGGCACTGGCACATGTTCGACACGGTGAAGGGCTCCGATTACCTCGGGGATCAGGATGCGATCGAGTTCATGTGCCGCGAAGCGATTCCGACCGTGTATGAACTCGAACACAACGGCGTACCGTTTTCCCGCCTCGACAATGGCAAGATCTATCAGCGTGCCTTTGGCGGACAGAGTCAGGATTTCGGTGGAGCCCAGGCGGCCCGCACCTGTGCGGCCGCTGACCGAACCGGACACGCCATCCTGCATACGCTCTACCAGCAGAACGTGCGCGCCCGTACCCATTTCTTCGACGAGTACTTTGCCGTCGATCTGATCAAGGACGACGAGGGCGCCATTCTTGGTGCGCTGGTCATGGAGATCGAGACAGGTGAACCGCTGCTGATCGAGGCCAAGGCCACCGTGCTGGCCACTGGCGGTTGCGGACAGGTGTATCGCACCACGTCGAATGCCCACATCAATACGGGCGACGGAACGGCCATGGCGCTACGTGCCGGCATTCCGCTGATGGACATGGAGTTTTTCCAGTTCCACCCGACCGGCATCGCCGGCAGGGGCATGCTGATCACCGAGGGTGTGCGCGGTGAGGGCGGCTACCTGGTGAACAAGGATGGCGAGCGCTTCATGGAGCGTTATGCGCCAAATGCCAAGGACCTCGCCAGCCGCGACGTTGTCTCGCGCGCCATCGTTACCGAGGTCAAGGAAGGCCGTGGTTGCGGGCCGGATGCGGATCACGTGCTGCTCAAGCTCGATCATCTGGGCGAGGAGATCATCAACAAGCGACTGCCGGGTATTCGCGAGAGCGGCAGGATCTTCGCCGGTGTCGACGCGGTGAAAGAACCGTTGCCGGTGTTCCCGACAGCGCATTACGTGATGGGCGGTATACCGACAGATCCCTACGGACGCGTCATCGTGCCCGAGGGTACTGGCGAAGAGGTGGTGCCCGGTCTGTACGCGGCGGGCGAATGCGCCTGCGTGTCCGTACATGGCGCCAATCGCCTGGGCGGCAATTCACTGCTTGATATTCTCGTATTTGGGCGCGCTGCCGGGCTCGATGTCATCGACAATCTGAAAGAGAACAAGAACCACCGTCCAATGAACGAAACCAGCGTTGAGCAGGCCATGGCGCGCCTGACCCGTTGGGATCAGACGGGCGAGGGCATCTCGGTGCGCGAATTGCGTGATGAATTCCGCAAGACCATGGAAGATCATGCCGGTGTGTTCCGTACCGAGGAGATCATGGTCGAGGGTATGGAGAAGCTCAAGGCGCTGCGTGACAAGCTGCCGGACGTGCGCCTCAACGACCACTCGAAGGTTTTCAATACCGCGCGGGTAGAGGCCCTGGAGTTGGAGAACCTGGTCGATACCGGTATCGCCATTGCCTATTCGGCGTCCATGCGCCAGGAAAGCCGCGGGGCGCACTCCCGTCCTGACCATCCAAGCCGCGATGATGCCAACTGGATGAAGCACAGCCTGTACTTCAGGGAGAACGACCGCATGGACTACAAGCCGGTGCGCACCAAGCCGCTCACCGTCGAAACCTTCCCGCCGAAAGAACGCGTGTACTGAGGAGCTGTCCATGAAGTTTCTGATTTCCCGATTCAACCCCGAGAGCGACAGCAAGCCCTACATGCAGGAGTTTGACGTCGAAGTCACGCGCGGCATGATGTTGCGCGATGCCTTACTGGACGTTAAACGTCAGGATGAGTCCTTCAACTTCCGTCACTCCTGCGGCGAAGGGGTTTGTGGCTCCGACGGCGTGAACGTCAATGGCGTCAACAAGCTGGCCTGTATCACCCCGGTGTCCGAGCTGAAAGATCCGGTCGAGGTGCGGCCGTTCCCGGGCCGTCCGATCATTCGTG
>CAVRBK010000006.1:0-34717 GCA_963719025.1 uncultured Gammaproteobacteria bacterium
ACCATGGCAAGGAGCTGGTGTACCCGATCAACCAGGAGGTGGTAACCATCCGCGGCATCATCCCCGGCGAGTACACCGTCAACCTCTATTACTATACGGCCGCACAGTCCGGACCGCTGGAGGCACTGGTGAAGGTCGAGAAGGTCAATCCGACACTCGAGACCGTGTTCGTTCGCCGACTGTCACTTGCCAGCCAGGATGACGAGCAGACCGCCGTACGCTTCTCACTCGACCGCAAGGGCCGCATCCATGACGTCAACGACCTGAAGAAAACCTTGACCCCGTACGCCCTCGAAGCGGGCCCTGAGCAGTGAGCCAGGCAGCCCAGCTGGGCCTGACACTTGTCTACCTGCTACCGGTCGCGCTGCTCGCACTCTTGCTGGGCTCGCCGGCGCGCCGTCCACGCTGGCAGATCGTCCTGATCCTCTGTGCCCTGCCGTTTTTCTACCTCGGCCACTACCTCCTGCTCGAACGGCTGCCCGGCTGGCCCAGCGGGTCGCCACTGCCCGACAGCTTTCAACTGCTGGCCTTCCAGATCGACGAGCCGGATCGACAGCAGGATTCACCGGGGCGCATCCTGCTATGGGTGCAAAGCGCACAGCATCGGCAACCCCGCGCACATGCCATGCCTTACAGCAAGGCGCTGCATCAGCGCCTGGTGGCGGCCGAGACACGCCTGACGCAGGGGCATAGGCAGCAAGGCAGACGTACCAGCCCATCGAGTGATACCGCTGGAGCATCCGTTACGCAAGAGAGCGAGATCAGCTTTCGCGACCTCCCACAGCAGCGGCTGCCGGCGAAGCAAAGCGACGGGTAAGCGGCGTGCCATTCGTGCAGAACGATTCTTTCGCGCACAAAAAAACCGGTGAAGTCACCGGTTTGTCAACGTCTTCACAGGTCACGCAGGGTGTCAGACCATGCTGCCTTCTTCCTGCTGAGCCGTTTCGGTCTCAAATTTTTCATTGACCCGCTCACGCAGCTCCTTACCCGGCTTGAAATGCGGCACATACTTCCCGCTCAACTCAACCGAGTCACCCGTCTTCGGGTTGCGCCCCATCCGCGGTGGCCGAAAATGCAGTGAAAAACTGCCGAACCCGCGAATCTCGATACGCTCACCGGAGGCCAGCGCCTGGCTCATCTGCTCGATCATGCATTTAACAGCCAGCTCAACGTCGCGATAAGCCAGATGGCTCTGCTCCCGAGCAATGATTTCGATCAGTTCCGATTTGGTCATCAAAAAAACCAGCCCAGTCCGAGGTAAGTATGGCGGCCTAAGCCGCCATCATTATCGTTGTATAGCGCGCTCAGTCGTCCTTGTTGGACTCGAGATGATCTTTCAGCAACTCACCGAACGCAGTCGTACCGACGCTCGCAGCATCGCCCGAGTAGGTAGCGATTGCCGCCTTCTCTTCATCGTAGTCCTTCGCCTTGATCGACAGACTGATCGTGCGGTTCTTACGATCGACACCGATGAACTTGGCTTCGACCGCGTCACCTTCCTTCAGCAGGCTGCGCGCATCTTCGACACGATCACGCGACAGCTCGGAGGCACGCAGGTAACCCTCGACACCCTCTTCCAGCGCGATAACCGCACCCTTGGCGTCGACTTCCTGCACCGTGCCGTGAACGATCGAACCCTTCTCATGTACAGCGAGGAAGCTGGACATCGGATCCTTGTCGAGTTGCTTGATACCCAGCGAGATACGCTCACGCTCCGGATCGACGGCCAGAACCACGGTCTCGAGTTCCTGACCCTTCTTGAAGTTGCGGATCATCGCCTCGCCGGTGTCATCCCACGAGATGTCGGACAGGTGAACCAGGCCGTCGATACCGCCGTCCAGGCCGATGAAGATACCGAAATCGGTGATCGACTTGATGACGCCGCTGACATGATCGCCCTTGTTGAAGTGGGTCGAGAAATCTTCCCAGGGGTTGGCCTGGCACTGCTTCATGCCCAGCGAGATACGACGACGCTCTTCGTCGATATCCAGCA
Source organism: uncultured Gammaproteobacteria bacterium (assembly GCA_963719025.1). Lineage (GTDB taxonomy): Bacteria > Pseudomonadota > Gammaproteobacteria > Chromatiales > Chromatiaceae > Thiosocius. The sequence goes on from CAVRBK010000006.1 coordinate 1,994, forward strand.
CCACGACCTCGACCTCGTCACCCAGGGTGACAACCTTGCTCGGGTGCACGTTCTTGTTGGTCCAGTCCATTTCGGAGACGTGAACCAGGCCTTCGACACCGTCTTCGATCTCGACGAACGCACCGTAGTCGGCAATGTTGGTAACCTTGCCGAACAGGCGGGTGCTCTCCGGGTAACGACGGGTGATGTTCTCCCACGGATCTTCGCCCATCTGCTTGAGGCCGAGCGAGACACGCATCTTCTCGCGATCGAACTTCAGCACCTTGACGTCGATCTCGTCACCGATCTCGACAACCTCGGAAGGATGCTTGACGCGCTTCCAGGCCATGTCGGTGATGTGCAGCAGACCGTCGATGCCGCCGAGGTCGACGAACGCACCGTAGTCGGTGAGGTTCTTGACCACACCCTTGACTTCCTGGCCTTCCTGCAGGTTCTCCAGCAGCTTGTCGCGCTCTTCGCTGTATTCCTGCTTCGACCACTGCACGACGCGAAACCACCACGTTGTTGCGCTTCTGGTCGAGCTTGATGACCTTGAACTCCAGGTCCTTGCCTTCCAGGTAAGAGGTATCGCGCACCGGGCGAACATCGACCAGCGAGCCCGGCAGGAATGCACGGATCTGATCGAGTTCGACGGTGAAACCGCCTTTGACCTTGCCGTTGATGCGGCCGATGACGATTTCTTCTGCCTCGAAAGCCTTCTCGAGCTTGTTCCACGCGTGATGGCGCTTGGCCTTTTCGCGTGACAGACGGGTAGCACCGAAACCGTCTTCGACGGCATCCAGTGCAACCTCCACCTGATCGCCCACGGCGCATTCGATGTTGCCGTCGAAATCGATGAACTGGACTTTGGGAATGACGCCTTCGGATTTCAGACCGGCATTGACGATCACGTGGTCGTTTTCGATGGCGACAACGGTACCGATGACGATGGCACCGGGCTGGAGGTTGGTATTAACAAGGCTCTGTTCAAAGAGCTCGGCAAAGCTTTCAGACATTATGTGTTCCCGATCCGCACTGTGACGGACCATCCCACCGGCGAGCGAACCCGTTCCGGATTTTTCAAGAGTTTAGAATGACCACCCGTTTACCCGGGCGCCCTGTTTAGCTAAAACGGCTTGGCCGTCAAAGCGGTGTCGCAAAGACCTCATGTGCCTTGTGCAACACGATATTCACTACCTCGTCGATGCTCATTGCTGGTCGAATCGATCTCGATTGCGTCCACCGCAGGCACCAGCGGTGAGGCCGAACGACTGCGATCGCGCGCGTCGCGCTCTTCAATCTCAGCTGTAAGGGCGCGCGAGGTTAGCAGGCAATCCTTTTTCTTTCAACTGCTTATAGCGCCTTTCGGCGCGTTCCGCGGCGCTGGCGGTGAGAAAAATCTTGACCCCGGCCGCCGGAAATACCGTCGTCCCCATGTCCCGCCCGTCGGCCACCAGGCCGGGCGGTTTGGCGTAGTCCCGCTGCCATTCCAGCAGCGCGTCACGCACCGCGGGCATCGCGGCCACCTTCGAGGCGTTGTTGCCGGCGGTCTCTGTGCGGATCAGATTCGTCACCTCATCACCGTCGAGAAGGATCGCACCATCTGCGAAATCGACTTTAAGATTCAGCGCTATCGTTTTAATTACATTATGATTTTCGAAATCCGCATCGGCCCGATCGGCGGCATAGCCGACCAGGCGATAGAGTGCCCCGGAGTCGAGAACACGCCAGCCGAGACGATCGGCCACGCGCTGCGTGACCGTGCCCTTGCCCGAGCCGCTCGGTCCGTCGATGGTGATGACCGGGCAACTATCCGACATCGTGCGCACTCCACCCGGCAGCCGACACCGCCGGCCAGTTCGACGAAACCGCGGAAATGAGGTATTCACATTGGCGCAGTCGTTGATCTCGATATCGCCACTGGCGCGCAACGCCGCCATCGCGAAGGCCATCGCAATGCGGTGATCGCCGTGGCTGTCCACCGCCCCGCCGGCGATCGGCACCGCCCTGGATGACGATGCCATCGGGCGTCGGCCGGGCGTCGACACCCAGCGCCAGCAGACCGTCGGCCATCACCTGGATGCGGTCGGACTCCTTGACCCGCAGTTCCTCGGCACCGGTCAGCACCGTCTCACCCTCGGCACAGGCCGCCGCGACGAACAGGACCGGAAACTCGTCGATCGCCAGCGGCACCTGGTCCTCCGGGATACGAATGCCCTTCAGCGGCGCCGAGCGCACCCGCAGGTCGGCAACCGGTTCGCCACCGACCTCGCGCTCGTTCGACACCTCGATGTCGGCGCCCATCAGGCGCAGGATGTTGATCACACCATCGCGCGTCGGGTTCATGCCGACATGCTCGAGCAGCAGGTCCGAGCCCTCGGCAATGCTGGCGCCGACCAGGAAGAAGGCCGCCGAGGAGATATCGGCCGGCACATCGATATCGCAGGCCTTGCAGCGTGCCGCCACCCGGACAGGCAGACGCGACTGCCTTCGCGACGCACCTCGTAACCGAAGCCCTGCAACATGCGTTCGGTGTGATCGCGGGTCGGTGCCGGCTCGCGTCACGCAGGTCTCGCCCTCGGCGTACATGCCGGCCAGCAACAGGCAGGATTTCACCTGGGCACTGGCCACCGGCATGACGTAGTCGATGCCGTGCAAAGCCCTCGACCGGATGGATATGCAGCGGCGCCGTGCCGCCATCGGCCGTGTCGATCGATGCACCCATGGTCGCCAACGGATCGGTCACGCGTTTCATCGGCCGCCCCGACAGCGATGCGTCGCCGATCAGCGTCACATCGAGCCCCTGCCCGGACATCAGGCCCGACATCAGGCGCATGGAGGTACCGGAGTTGCCGAGATCCAACGGCCCGTCCGGCGCCTGCAGTCCGTGCATCCCCACGCCTTCGATCGTCACCCGGCCATCCACCGGCCCATCGATCGCCACGCCCATCGCACGAAAGGCACGCAAGGTGGCCAGGCTGTCATCGCCTTCGAGAAAACCGCTGACCCGCGTGGTGCCCTCGGCGAGCGAGCCGAGCATGATGGAACGATGGGAAATGGACTTGTCGCCCGGCACACGCAATCGACCGGAGAGCCGGCCACCGGGCCTGGCGACGAATTGGACCTTGTTGGCTATCAATGGAACATCCTGCGCAAATAAAGGCGGCAAAGGCTAGTCGCAGACCGCCAAAAAGACAAGTATTTACAGGGAAAACATGGCGTTAACCGCGCTTACTTCAGGCCGTCGACGAAGCGGTCACGTGACGTCTTGGCGCTCTCGAAGATGCGTAACAGTTCATCGCCATCGGCCTCGGCAATACGCTTTGCCAGCACATCCATTTCCTCGGCGAACGAGGCCAGCATCGGGCTCAGCGCCTCGCGATTGGCAATACAGATATCCCGCCACATCACCGGATTGCTCGACGCGATCCGGGTGAAATCACGGAAACCACCGGCCGCATAGCGAAAGATCTCGTCGTTCTCTTTCATGCGCGACAACATGTCGACCAGGCCAAAGGCGAGCATATGCGGCAGATGACTGGTCGCCGCCAGCACCTCGTCATGGTGCGCCACCGCCATCTCCGTGACCTCAGCGCCGCACGACGTCCACATCTCGCGCACCCGCACGACGTCGGCCGCGGCGTTCTCGGCCAGCGGCGTCAGGATCACCCGACGGTTCTGGTACAACTCGGCAAATGAGGCGGCCACGCCATTGTTCTCCGTACCGGCAATGGGGTGTCCGGGCACGAAGCGCGGCAGCAGTTCAGGGGCCGCCGCACGGCAATCATCGACGACGCTCGCCTTGGCACTGCCGCCATCGGTGATCAATGCGCCAGCGGATACCGCTCCGCGCAGCGCCGCGAAGGTGTCGCGCATCGCGCCCAGCGGCACAGCGAGAAAGATCATGTCCGCCCCCGATACCGCCTCGGCGACATCGTGCGAATAGCGATCGATCACGCCGAGTCTCACCGCCTCACGCAGGTTTTCAGCGCCGCGCCCGCAACCCACGATCTCGCCAACCCGACCAGCAGCCCGCAGACCTCGCGCCAGCGATCCACCGATCAGGCCGACACCGATCACCGCGAGCCGTTGGATCGCCACACTCAAAGCACCTGCTCCAGCGCATCCAGAAAGCGCGCATTCTCGTCCGCCAGACCGATGCTCACCCGCAAATGATTGGGTAGCCCGTAATTCGCCACCGGGCGGGTCACCACACCGTGGCGCAGCAGGGCCTGATCGACGGCGGCGGCATCGCGTCCCAGGTCGATGGTCAGAAAATTGCCGGCCGATGGAATGTAGGCAAGCCCCAGTCGGGTCACGCCATCCACCAGTTGCCGCATCCCTTCATCGTTCACGGCGACCGAGCGACGCAGGTAGTCGTCATCATCCAGGGCTGCCATCGCCGCCACCTGGGCAAGGCTGTCGACATTGAACGGCTGGCGCACACGATTCAGCAGGTCGGCGATATCCGGGTGCGAGATACCGTAGCCCACGCGCAGTGCGGCCAGCCCATAGGCCTTTGAGAAGGTACGGGTAACGATCAGGTTGGGGAACGCATCGAGCCATTGCGTGGCGTCGGGATGATCGTCCTCGTCGACGTATTCGAAATACGCCTCGTCGACCACGACGATGGTGTGCTCCGGCACGGCCGCGACAAATTCCTTGAGCGCGCTGCCGCCCAGCCGGGTACCGGTCGGGTTGTTCGGATTGGCGATCCAGACCACCCCGGTATGCGCATTCAGCATGGCGCGCATGGCGTCCAGGTCATGACCGTAGTCCAGCGCCGGGACAACCCGCAGGGTGGCGCCCACCGCCATGCTGCTGAGCGGGTAAACGGCAAAGGCATACTGCGAAAACACGCTTTCGCGACCCGCCCAGAGGAACACGCGCGCAATCATGTCGAGTACATCGTTCGACCCGTTGCCCACGGTGATGCAGGCCGCATCCACCTTGTGCCGCGCCGCCAGCGCACGCCGCAACTCGAAAGCGGCACCGTCGGGATAACGGGTCAGTTCGGCCAGTTCGGCCTCAATCGCTGCTCGCACCCTGGGACTCGGCCCCAGGGGATTTTCATTGGAGGCCAGCTTGATCGATCCGGTGATCCCGAACTCCCGCTCAAGCTCGGAAAGCGGCTTGCCCGGCACATAGGGCTTGAGCGAGGCCAGCCCCGGCGCCGCATGATCGATAAACCGATTCTTCATCAACAGGTCCGCCCAAAAAGAACCGGCATGTTTAGCCGGCATACGATGGAAATCAACTGCTCTGCAACAGACGACAAGGCCGTCGCCGCCGCGCACGGCGAATCGGGCCACTGCCTGGGCAACTACAGGACCGCCTTGGGGTACGAGCCCAGTTCCTTGTACATGCCGGCCTGGGCCTGCAGCGCCGCCAGCGCCGGCGCAATCACCGGGTCATCGCGATGCCCGTTGATATCGACAAAGAAGACATAGTCCCAGTTACCGCGCCGTGAAGGCCGCGACTCTATCCGCGTCATGCTGATGCCATGCGTCGCCAACGGTTCGAGCAGCCGATGCAGGCCACCCGATTCGTTCCTGGTCGACAACAGCAGACTGGTCTTGTCATTTCCCGAAGGCGGAACGGCCTGCTGACCGATCACCAGAAAACGCGTGGTGTTACCCGGGTCGTCCTCGATGTTGGGCACCAGCACCTGCAGGCCATAAAGCTCCGCCGCCATGGCACCCGCGATCGCCGCCGATCCGCTGTCCTCTTCGGCACGCCGCGCCGCTTCGGCATTACTGCCGACCGGAACCCGATCGACGAACGGCAGATGCCGGTCCAGCCAGCCGCGACACTGGGCCAGCGACTGCTGGTGCGAATAGACCACCTTCAGCTTGCTCAGGTCGGCATCGCGTCCCAACAGGTTGTGATGAATGCGCAGGGTCACCTCGCCGCAGATCTGCAATGGCGAGTTGAGAAACATGTCGAGCGTATGACTGACCACGCCTTCGCTCGAGTTTTCCACCGGCACCACACCATAGTGGCAACTGCCGCTCTCGACCTCCTGGAAAACGTCGGAGATCGCTGCCATCGGCATGCATCTCACGGCATGACCGAAATGCTTCAGCGCCGCCGCCTGGGTGAAGGTGCCCGCGGGCCCGAGATAACCAATATTCAGCGGCAGTTCGAGGGCCAGGCATTCGGACATGATCTCGCGGAACAGGCGCGCCATCGCCTCGCCCCCCAGCGGCCCCTTGTTGCGCTGCTTGACCATGCTCAGCACCTGGGCCTCACGTTCGGGACGGTAAAACACCGCCGCCGGATCAGAGGCCAGCTTGATGCGCGCAACCTCCTGCGCAGCCGCGGCGCGGGCGTTCAGAAGATCCTGAATCTGACGATCAAGGTCGTCGATCCGGTCACGGATGAGACCCAGCTGCTGTTCTTCGCTCATGGCAGAAGTCTAACCCGTAGCCGCTCGCAGGATGCGCGGAAAAAAACCGCCGCGGGGTTCAGTACACCAGCCGATCAGCGATTCCCGGCACGAGCGGCATCATGATTCACAGCCGAGGCAACGCACCGACAGGACACCGTTGATGTCGCGGATTCTCTGCACTGCCGCGTCCGGGGGCGCCTGGTCGACATCGATCAGCGTCACCGCGATATCGCCCCGCGACTTGTTCAACATGTCGATGATATTCAGCCCGGCCTCGGCGAGGTCGGTCGACACCTGGCCCAGCATGTTCGGGACATTGCTGTTCACCACGGCAAGGCGGTAACCTTCTTCGGTACGCGGCAGATTGATTTCGGGGAAGTTGACCGAGTTACTGACGTTGCCGTCCTCCAGCCATTCGCGCACCTGGTCGGCCACCATCACCGCGCAGTTCTCCTCGGCTTCCGAGGTCGATGCACCGAGGTGCGGCAGGGTAATCACCCGCGGGTGATCCTTCAGCAGGTTGCTGGGGAAGTCACAGACATAGGCGTACAGATGGCCGCTGTCCAATGCCGCTACCGCGGCCTCGTCGTCGATGATGCCGTTACGCGCAAAGTTCAGCAGCACCGAGTTCTTTTTCATCAGTTTCAGCCGGTCGGCATTGATCATGCCGCGCGTGGTGTCGGTGAGCGGCACATGGAAGGTGATGAAATCGGATCGCGCGACCAGGTCATCGACAGACAGCGCATGTTCGACGTCTGACTCCAACGCCCAGGCCGCGCGCACGGTGATGGTCGGGTCGTAGCCGATCACTTTCATTCCCAAGGCCCGCGCCGCGTTCGCAACCTTTACCCCGATGGCACCGAGACCGATAACGCCCAGCGTCCGCCCCGGCAGTTCGAATCCGACAAAGTTCTTCTTGCCGGCCTCGACGTCCTTGTTGATTGACGCATCCTCACCGGAAAGGCCAGTCGAAAAACGCCAGGCCTGCGGTATATTGCGCGCGGCCATCAGCATGCCGGCAACCACCAGTTCCTTGACCGCATTGGCATTCGCGCCCGGCGCATTGAAGACCGGGATCCCCGCCGCCGTCATTGCATCGACCGGGATATTGTTGACGCCCGCACCCGCACGGCCTATCGCCTTTACTGAGGATGGCAGCGTCATGTCGTGCATCTTCGCTGAGCGCACCAGGATGGCATCCGGGTTGCTGATTTCAGAGGCGATCTCGTAGTCGCTGCGCGGCAGGCGATCGAGACCGACCACCGAAATATTGTTGAGTGTTTGAATCTTGTACATCTGCCCTGTCCTGTTGATTTTTGTTCAGCCAGCGCGCGGATGGCACATGCTGATAGCACCGTCTCCCACCGCGGGGTTCGATACCGCGCGAACCGAACGGGCGCCGTCAACGACCCCCGCGCGCGCTGCGTCCTGCTGTCTGTCAGCCTTTCGTGCGCTCGAACTCAGCCATGAATTCGACCAGCGTCCTGACGCCTTCTTCGGGCATCGCGTTGTAGATGCTGGCGCGCATGCCGCCGACCGAGCGATGCCCTTTCAGCGTCTTCAGACCGGCCGCGCCGGCCTGCGCCAGGAACTCGGCATCGAGATCGGCGTTGGCCAGGGTGAACGGCACGTTCATCCACGAACGGCAGTCCACGATCGACCGGGTTGGCGTAAAAAGCCGAGGCATCGATCGCGTCGTACAGCATGCTGGCCTTGCGCTGGTTGATCTCGGCCATGCCCTGCAGGCCACCCTTCTCCTTGAGCCATTTGAACACCAGTCCGGCCAGGTACCAGCCGTAGGTCGGCGGCGTGTTGTACATCGAATCGGCATTCGGCATGCGTCGCGTAATCGAACATGGCCGGGGTGCCGTCGATCGGGCTGGCCGATCAGGTCGTCGCGCACGATCACGATGGTCAGGCCGGCCGGGCCGATGTTCTTCTGCGCACCGGCGTAGATCAGGCCGAACTGCGACACATCGATCGGACGCGACAGGATGGTCGAGGACATGTCGGCGACCAGCGGCACGTCGCCGGTATCCGGCACATACGGGAACTCGACACCTTCGATGGTCTCGTTCGGGGTGTAGTGCAGGTAGGCCGCATCCGTCGACACGCTGAAACCGTCGGCAGTCGGCACGCTGGTGAACTTGCCGTCGATCTCGCGATCCGCCGTCACGCTCACCTCGCCGAAACGCTTGGCCTCGGCGATCGCCTTCTTCGACCAGGAACCGGTGCGGAAGTAATCGGCCTTGCCGGTGCGCCCGATCAGGTTCATCGGCACCATCGCGAACTGGCTGGATGCACCGCCCTGCAGGAACAGCACCTTGTAGTTCGCCGGAATGCCCATCAACTCACGCAGATCGGCTTCGGCCTGCTGCGGCGATCGACATGAACTCCTTGCCGCGATGACTCATTTCCATCACCGACATGCCGGCGCCATGCCAGTCGAGCATCTCGTCCTGGGCCTGCTTCAGAACGTCCTCGGGTAGCGCGGCCGGGCCGGCGCTGAAATTGTATACACGGGTCATTGTGGATCTCGTCTGGTTACTGGGTAATAAAACTGTTTGGGCGCGATGCCGAAACCGGCACCGTCAGGAGGGCCAAAAAATCCGGCCGATACAGCGGGGCGCATCAGGATTGACGAAACGCCGTATATCGTCTGTCGTGCAGGCCCCGGCACCTCGCCTCTATCGCGTCGATGGATTATCAATCGATCGGCGATCCATCGACACTGGCATCGCCATCACCGACATCATCGGCCACATCGTCGCCATCATCCGCATCGTCGTCGTCGAGCGCGTCCACACGCTCGATGCCGATCAGCTTCTCGTTTTTCGACAGGCGTATCATCGTCACACCCTGGGTGTCACGACCCATCTGCGAGACATCGGCGACACGGGTTCGCACCAGGGTACCGCCGTCGGTGATCAGCATGATCTCGTCATCCTCGTCAACCCGCACGGCACCGACCTGTGCGCCGTTGCGATTGGAGGTCTTGATCGAGATCACACCCATGCCGCCACGTCCCTTAACCGGGAACTGGCTGATCGCGGTGCGCTTGCCGAAACCATTCTCGGTCACCGTCATGACGTCACCGTCGTCGCCGATGATCAGCGAGATCACACGCTGGTCCTTGCCGAGTCTGACGCCGCGCACACCGCAGGCGGTACGCCCCATCGCGCGCACATCCGACTCCTTGAACCGCATGGCCTTGCCGGCCGAGGTGAACAGGATGACGCTCTCGCTGCCGTCGGTGATGTGCAACGCCGATCAGTTGATCGTCTTCGCGCAGATCGACCGCGATGATGCCGCTCGAGCGCGGACGCGAGAAATCGACCAGCGGCGTTTTCTTCACCGTACCGGACGCCGTCGCCATGAACACGAAGCGGTCTTCGGTGTACTCGCGTACCGGCAGCACCGCGTTGATCCGCTCGCCCTGCTCCAGCGGCAGCAGGTTGACCATGGGGCGGCCACGCGCGTTGCGCCCGGCCTGCGGCAACTCGTAGACCTTCAGCCAGTAACACTTGCCGCGGCTCGAGAAGCACAGGATGGTGTCGTGGGTATTGGCGACGAACAGCTTGTCGACAAAATCTTCGTCCTTGGTCGCGGTCGCCGTCTTGCCACGACCACCGCGGCGCTGCGCCCGATAGGCATCGACCGGCTGGGATTTGGCGTAACCCTGGTGCGACATCGTTACCACGACGTCCTCTTCGGTGATCAGGTCTTCCAGGGTCAGATCCATGCGGTTGGCCACGATCTCGCTGCGGCGCTCGTCGCCGAACTGCTCGCGAATCCCCAGCAGCTCGTCTTCGATCACCTGCATCAGCCGCTCGGGGCTGGATAGAATCTCAAGTAAATCCGCAATTTTATCCAGTATGTCCTGGAATTCATTGATTATTTTATCCTGCTCAAGCCCCGTCAGCTTTTGCAGACGCAGATCCAGAATCGCCTGCGCCTGGGTCTCCGTAAGACGGTAGCCGTCATCGGTCAGACCAAATGCGCGGCTCAATTCCTCGGGTCGCGAGGCATCCGCACCGGCGCGCGACAACATCGCCTCGACCGCGCCCGACTGCCAGGGACGCTCGACCAGCTGTTTCTTCGCCTCGGCCGGACTCGACGCCGCCTTGATCAGCGCAATGACCTCGTCGATATTCGCCAGCGCGACCGCGAGACCCTCGAGAATGTGCGCGCGCTCACGCGCCTTGCGCAGCTCGAACAGGGTGCGACGGGTGACCACCTCGCGGCGGTGACGCAGGAAGTACTCCAGCAGCTGTTTCAGGTTGAGCGTGCGTGGCTGGCCATCGACCAGTGCGACCACGTTGATACCGAACACGTTCTGCATCTGGGTCTGCTGGAACAGGTTGTTCAGCACCACCTCGGCAACCTCGCCGCGACGCAGTTCGATCACCATGCGCATCCCGTCCTTGTCGGACTCGTCGCGCAGCTCGGTGATCCCTTCGAGCTTCTTGTCCTTGACCAGCTCGGCGATCTTCTCCAGCAGGCGGGCCTTGTTGACCTGGTAGGGCAACTCGTTGACGACAATGCGCTGCTTGCCGTTGTCCATCTCTTCGATGAGGGTGCGGGCGCGGATATAGACCTTGCCGCGACCCGTCCGGTAGGCGTCACGCACGCCGCTGAGCCCGTTGATGATCGCCGCCGTCGGGAAGTCCGGCGCAGGGATGATCTCCATCAACTCGTCGATACTGACCTGCGGATCCTCGATCACGCGGATACAGCCGTTGATCACCTCGGTCAGGTTATGTGGCGGAATATTGGTCGCCATGCCCACGGCGATTCCCGACGAACCGTTGACCAGCAGGTTGGGAAACTTCGCCGGCAGCACCTGTGGCTCGTGTTCAGACTCGTCGTAGTTCGGCGTGAAATCGACCGTGTCCTTGTCGATATCGGCGAGCAGCTCGTGCGCAATCTTCGACATGCGCACTTCGGTGTATCGCATCGCCGCAGGGGCGTCGCCATCGACCGAGCCGAAGTTGCCCTGCCCGTCGACCAGCATGTAGCGCAGCGAAAACGGCTGCGCCATGCGCACGATGGTGTCGTACACCGCGGTATCGCCGTGCGGGTGGTACTTACCGATGACGTCACCGACCACGCGCGCCGATTTCTTGTAGGGCTTGTTCCAGTCGTTGCCGAGCTCTCCCATCGCAAACAGCACCCGGCGATGCACCGGCTTGAGGCCATCCCGCACATCGGGCAGCGCACGCCCGACGATGACGCTCATTGCATAGTCCAGATAGGACTGCTGCATCTCGTCTTCGAGATTGACGGGGAGAACTTCCTTGGCGAACTCGGTCATATACGGTCTTCCAGATGCACACCCCAGCGGCAGACGGCCATTGCCCTGGACAGGGCTGTTTTATTTTTTTTGGGGCGAATCAAGCGCTGAATAGTATCACAATACCCGGGGTGCGACATGCCTAAAAAACGCGCACAGAGCGGCTTACAGGGCGCCAGAATCGATTCTCGCAAAACCTGATCTCAAATTTTGCGCTCTTCCGAGGGCCGATTCAGAAACGAACCGCCGGCGTTTCGATCGGCAGGCCGTTGCCGCGCGACATGATGTACAACTCGAGCAGCCTGTACTGCTCGGAGCCGGCCTCGAACGGCTCAGCGCGAAACGACACAAAACACTCGGTGAGGCGTTGCTGCAGGCTGGTGATCCGACCGCGACCCAGACGATACTCGGGAAACCCGTTGGCCTGTCCCTGACTGAGCCGCTGGCCACGCAGCATCTGGCCCTGGTGCTGCACATGGCAATGCCGGCAGGCCATATCGAGCTGTCCGAAACGGGTGTTGTACAGCGCCTCGCCCGCGGCCAGTAGCGGCGCCATATCACCGTCCGTCTGCACATTGACCGGCTCACCCTTGGCCTGGTGACGGACAAAGGTCTCGAGTGAGATCAGGTCAGGATGGCCGGCGGTCAGCGGGAAACGGTCCATGTGAATCTCCCAGCAATAGTTGACCCGCTCCTGCAGCGTCACGAGACCGCCCAGGTTGGGGTCGAATACGGGATACCGGGCGATCTCCTGCGGATTCAGCCTCTCACCTTCCGCACCGTGGCAGCTCGAACAACTGTACTCCTCGGCCTCGCGATGCTGCGCAAACAGTTCGGCACCGCGGTCGACCGCGACCATGCCGGGATTTTCGAAGTCGTCATCCTGCATCGCCCGGGTCGATTCATCGAGAAAGGCATAGCCACTCAGGACCTCGCCCCGGCCGGCAGCGCTGAACAGCAGCAGGCCGAGTGCCAACACGATCTGCGTGGCGCCCTTCATTTGAGGGTCACCAGGTAGGCGACCAGGTCCTCGACCTGTTGCGCGCTGAGAAAGGTCTTGCCCCAGAAGTCGTCGGCAATCCGGTTTGCCAGCGCGGGGTCGCGGTAAAACCCGGGCATGATGGTTATCGGATTCAACTGTTGCTCGTCGACAATCCGCAGACGGATCTGCGCCGCGCTGTAGCGCGCGCCCACCGCATCGAGCGGCGGACCGACGTTACCGTGAAACGGTTCTTCGGGAATCGGCATCTCGTGACAGGCCAGGCAGTTTCCGCCATGACTGTCGGCGGCCAGGACCCGCCCACGCTGCGCATCGCCGATCAGGCCACACAGCGGCGCGGCGATGGCGTAGTTCTCGGCCTGCCACGCGCAGTAGGCGGTGGTCTCTGAATCTGCCGCACTGCTGCCGGGAAATGCCGTCAGGACGAGCATCACAAGGCCGCAGGAAACAGCAACTGCATGCATCTTCGTGCCAATCTCTTCAAATCGAATCGCGCCATCGTAATCCGACAGGCAATCTGGCGCATTGACCCATGTCATCAGGCCAGCGGCAACGCCGTCTTGTCCACCACGCGGCGCATCACAAAGCTCGAGTGCACCCCGCTAACGCCCTCGATACGGGTTATCTGATTGAGCAGCAGGGCCTGGTAGGCATCCATGTCGCGAACAACCACCTTGAGCTGGTAGTCCGCGGCCTGCCCGGTGATCAGCAGGCATTCCAGGACCTCGGGCAGTTCGGCGATCCGCTGTTCGAAATTGGCGAAACGTTCCGGCGTGTGCCGGTCCATGGAGATGTGAATCAACGCCATAAGGCTCAAGCCAAGGCGGCGCGCATCCAGCCGGGCGTGATAGCCGACGATCACGCCACTATCCTCCAGCGCCCGCACGCGCCGCAGGCAGGGCGACGGCGACAGACCGATACGCTCCGCCAGATCCTGGTTGCTGATCCGCCCCTCCTGCTGAAGCAGTTCGAGAATACGACGATCGTAGCGATTAAGTTCCATGATTCTCCTCTCCATACGGGTCTTACGGCAGATTACACCCGAAAACGCCCAAGTAAATATATTAAATTGCTATAAAAAATGATTTATTGGGCATATTCGCAACAAAACACCTGCCGACCCGTCGTATCCTTTCAACGTCGGCTACAAACCGGCGACACGCTGCCAGCGACTCACAAGGTCCCGCGCAGCGGGCCATAGCCCCAAAAGGACGGCCGCCAGGCATCGCACATCCCTCCCCCATCGGGGGAGGACGCCGACGGACCAACCCGATTCAGACCCCGGAGACATCAGGTGAACAGTTTCGACCATCGCAAGTACCGCCCGATCAGCATGCCGCAACGTCGCAATCGACAGTGGCCGGACAACACCATCGAGCAGGCCCCGATCTGGGCCAGCGTCGATCTGCGCGATGGCAACCAGGCCCTGCTCGAACCCATGTCGGTCGGACAGAAACGGCGCATGTGGGCGCTCCTGCTGCGGTGTCGGCTTCAAGGAGATCGAGGTCGGCTTCCCATCGGCCAGCCAGCCCGACTATGACTTCGTCAGATGGCTGATCGAGGAGAACCAGATCCCCGACGACGTGACCATCCAGGTGCTGGTCCAGGCCCGCGCGTCACTGGTCAAGCGGACCTTCGAGGCGCTGCGTGGCGCCCGCCGTGCGATCGTGCACGTGTACAACTCGACATCCACGGTGCAACGGGAGCGCGTGTTCGGGCGTGACCGCGACGGGATCAAGGCAATCGCGGTCGAGGGCGCCCGCCTGCTGCGCGAAGAGGCCGGCAAGTATGCGGATACCGAGTGGGTGTTTCAGTATTCGCCCGAGAGCTTCTCCAACACCGAGTGGGACTATGCCGTCGAGGTGTGCGACGCGGTCACCGCGGTGTGGCAGCCGACGCCGCAAAACCCCTGCATCATCAACCTGCCGGCGACGGTCGAAAGCAGCACACCGAACGTGTTTGCAGACCAGGTTGAGTACTTCTGTCAGAAAGTGGCGCGCCGCGAAGCGCTGATCGTCTCGCTGCACACCCATAACGATCGCGGTTGCGCGGTGGCCGCCACCGAGCTCGGCCTGATGGCCGGCGCCGACCGTGTCGAGGGCACCTTGCTGGGAAACGGTGAACGCACCGGCAATATGGATGTCGTGACCCTGGCGATGAACCTCTACAGCCAGGGCGTCGACCCGCAACTGGACCTGTCCAACCCGGATGAGATCGTGCAGGTGTATACGCACTGTACCGGTATGCCGGTACACCCGCGTCACCCGTGGGTCGGCGAACTGGTGTACACCGCCTTTTCCGGCAGCCATCAGGACGCCATCCACAAATGCCTGCATCAACAGGCCGCCGACGAACCCTGGCAGGTCGCCTACCTGCCGATCGATCCGCGCGACCTCGGACGCGACTACCAGGCCGTGATCCGGGTCAACAGTCAGTCGGGGAAAGGTGGCGTGGCGTTCGTCATGGAGCGCGACTACGGCATGATCCTGCCGCGCTGGCTGCAGATCGACCTCGCCCAGATCGTGCAGCAGGAGAGCGAGCACATTGCCGGAGAGATCGATGCATCACGCATCCATGCACTGTTCCTGGAACACTTCGCCGATGCGCGTCTGCCGGCAACCCTGCAGGGGTACCGCCTGCAGCGCGACGCCGGCATCGACGAGATCGAGGCCGAGCTGCGCATCAACAACACCACGCAGACGATCCGTGGCAAGGGCGAAGGTGCCATCGAGGCGTTCGTCGCGGCCTGGTCTGCGGCCTTTGGTGTCCAGCTTGCGATTGTCGACTACAGCGAACACGCGCTGAGTGCGGGCACGCAGGCCGAGGCCGTTGCCTACGTGCAACTGAACATCGACGGTCAGCGCACCGCCGGCGTTGCCTTCGATCGCGACACCGTCAGCGCCTCGCTCGGCGCGGTCATCAGCGCGCTGAACCGGGCACAGCGCTCGCGCCTGGCGGCCTGAGGCGAGCGGCGGGACCCGCGGACACGGGTCAGCCGCATCCGGGTTGCACCATTCGCCGGCACGCAGGCCGGTGCAGCTGCAGACCCGTTCAATCGCCTGCCATGTGCGCCGCCACCTTCGCCCGGTTTGGCTGCTCGATGATCCCGCGCTCGGTCACGATCGCATCGACCAGGCCGGCCGGCGTCACATCAAATACCGGGTTCCATGCACCGACACCCTGCGCCGCGATGCGCTGACCGGCACAGTGCAGGACCTCCTCTGCCGGCCGCTCTTCGATCGGGATCGCCGCGCCATCCGGCGTATCCAGGTCGATCGTCGAGGTGGGTGCCGCAACCATGAACCTGACCCCATGATGGCGCGCCGCAACCGCCAGGCCGTAGGTGCCGATCTTGTTGGCGACATCGCCGTCGGCCGCGATCCGATCGGAGCCAACGATCACCCAGCCGATTCCGCCGGCTGCCATGCGTGCGGCGGCGGCGCCGTCGGCCATCAGCCTGACCGGAATGGCATCACGCGCAAGCTCCCACGCGGTAAGGCGCGCACCCTGCAACCACGGCCGGGTTTCGTCCGCGTACACGGTGTCGATCAGACCCTGGGCATGGGCACTGCGAATCACGCCGAGCGCGGTCCCCCAGCCCCCGGTCGCCAGCCCGCCGGTGTTGCAATGCGTGATCACCGCCGTCGGGCCTTTGATCAGGCTGGCGCCAAACTCACCCATGCGCTGGTTATCCGCGCGGTCTGACTGGTGCAGGGTGACAGCTGCCAGTAACAGGGCCGGCAGCGGATCGGCATCATCGAGACCGGCCACAATCTCGCGGAAGCGGGCAATGGCCCAGAACAGGTTGACCGCGGTCGGTCGCGACCCGGCCAGGGTTGCAAAATCCTGTTCGAGATCCGCCTTCCAGGTCGCACGATTGCGCGCGAAACGCTCACGCGCCGCGAGGACAACGCCGTACGCGGCGGTGATCCCGATCGCTGGCGCCCCACGTACCACCATTGCGCGAATCGCCTCGGCGGTGGTCGACGCGTCGACGCATTCCACAAACACCTCCTGTGCCGGCAGAAGCCGCTGATCGAGCAGGTACAGGCAGTCGTTCCGCCAGACGATGGCCTGATCGGCAGACACGGCAATATCGAGGGTGACTTGTTTCATGACAGACATGGGATCCGTAGTGGCAGAGATGCGGTTAGGGGCAGAACGCCGAATTGCGGTATTTTATGCCGTCCACCACTGGCAACGGCAAAAGATTCGTGCGCGCAGACCTGCTGATCCACGCTGACTGGGTGATCCCGGTCGACCAACCGGGCATCCTCGAACACCACAGCATCGCGGTCGAGGATGGGAAAATCACGGCGCTGATACCCACCGGGCAGGCACGCGCGCAGATAGAGGCCGCCGAGCAGATCGACCTGCCGGGACACGCCCTGATACCCGGTCTCATCAATGCCCACACGCACAGCCCGATGAGCCTGTTCCGCGGCCTGGCGGACGACCTGCCGCTGATGAGCTGGCTGAACGACCACATCTGGCCGGCCGAGAGGCGCTGGGTCCACGAGGAATTCGTCGCCGACGGCTCGCGTCTGGCGATCGCCGAGATGATCCGCAGCGGCACCACCTGTTTCAACGACATGTACTTCTTTCCGGACGTGACCGGACGGGTCTGCCGCACAGGCCGGCATGCGCGCGACCGTCGGGCTGATCGTCATCGACTTCCCCTCGGCCTGGGCCGACGATGTCGACGGATACTTCGACCGCGCCGTTGCCGTGCATGACCAGTTCCGTAGCGACCCGCTGGTGCGTACGGCTTTTGCCCCACATGCGCCCTACTCGGTATCCGATGCACCGCTGCGCCGCATCGCCACCCTGGCCAACGAGCTCGAGCTGCCGGTGCACATGCACGTGCATGAGACGGCCGCCGAGGTCAAAGGCAGTCTCGAACAGTTTGACCGGCGACCGATCGAGCGCCTGCAGCAGCTTGGCCTGATCAGCCCGGCGATGGTGGCGGTGCACATGACCCAGTTACAGGATGACGAGATCGGCGCCTTCGCCGATGGCGGCGGAACCGTCGTCCATTGCCCGCAGTCGAATCTGAAACTCGCGTCCGGATACTGTCCGGTCGGGAAGCTGGCCGCCGCCGGGATCACGGTTGCCCTGGGCACCGATGGTGCAGCCAGCAACAACGATCTGGACATGTTGGCGGAGATGCAGACTGCGGCCCTGCAGGCCAAGGGTCAGACCGCGGATGCATGCGCCCTGCCCGCCGAGACGGCCCTGCAGATGGCGACCCTGAACGGCGCCTGCGCGCTCGGCATCGAGCAGCTGACCGGTTCGCTTACCGCGGGCAAGTCGGCCGATATCGTGGCCGTCGACCTGATGCAGCCTGAGACCCAACCCGTTTATAACCCCGTCTCGCAGCTGGTTTACGCCGCGGGTCGGGAACAGGTTCGTCACGTCTGGATCCGTGGCCGGCATGTGCTGAACAACCGCGCGCTGACCACCATCGATCTGCCCCTGACCCTGCAACGCGCCGGTGCCTGGCGCGACAAGATCGCGGCGCAACCCGCCTGATCCGCAGGGCTTTCGCTGAATTGCCCGGAGCAGCGGCTTATAATCCGCAAACACCCCTACCCGAGTCGCAGACCATGAGTGCAGCAGCCAACGTCGACCATGCCGAGGTCGACAAATTCGAACAACTGGCATCGCGCTGGTGGGATCCCAACAGCGAATTCAAACCGCTGCACGAGATCAACCCGCTGCGCCTGGACTACATCGACCAGCGCGTCGGCCTCGCCGACAAAAACGTGCTGGATGTCGGTTGCGGTGGCGGCATTCTGGCCGAATCAATGGCGGCGCGCGGGGCCAACGTCACCGGTATCGACATGGGCGAGGCACCACTCGAGGTGGCGCGCCTGCACCTGCTCGAAACCGGTCAGCAGGTGGACTACCGGCGCATTACCGCAGAAGAGCTTGCCGAGCAGATGCCAGGACAGTTCGATGCCGTAACCTGCATGGAGATGCTTGAGCATGTGCCCGATCCGGCCTCGGTGATCAGCGCCTGCGCCACCCTGGTCAAGCCAGGCGGCCAGGTGTTCTTTTCGACCATCAACCGCAACCCGAAGGCCTACCTGTTTGCCATCGTCGGCGCCGAGTACCTGCTGCGGATGCTGCCGAAGGGTACACATGACTATGCGAAGTTCATCCGGCCGGCCGAACTGGACCGTTGGATCCGCGCCGCCGGGCTCGACAGCGAACACATAACCGGCCTGACCTACAACCCGCTGACCGGGGTGTACAAACTGGATCCGCGCGACGTCGACGTCAATTACATGGTTGCCACGCAACGACAAGACCAGGCGTGAACAATCCCCCTGAAGCCGTATTGTTCGACCTCGACGGCACCCTGGCCGATACCGGGCCCGACCTGGCCTATGCGCTCAATGCGACACTGGAGGCCTACGGGCAACCAACCCTGCCCTACGAACGGATCCGTCCGGTCGTCTCGCACGGCGGCATCGCGCTGATCAAACTCGGCTTTGGCATGGAACCGGCTGCGCCAGGTTTCGAACAGCGCCGCCAGTACCTGCTGGACGTCTATGCCGACAACCTGGTGCGCGAGACGCGCCTCTTTCCCGGCATGGCCGCTGTCCTGGAAAACCTCGAAGGTGCCGGCATCCCCTGGGGAATCGTGACCAACAAACCGGCCTGGCTGACCGACCCGCTGGTCGATGCGATGGCGCTGCGTGAGCGCGCGGCCTGCGTCATCAGCGGCGATACCTGCAGCAACCGCAAGCCCCACCCGGAACCTATCCTGCACGCCTGCCGCTTGATGCAGCGCGCACCGACCGCCACCTGGTATATCGGCGATGCCGGCCGCGACATGGAGGCAGGCCGGGCCGCCGGCTGCCTGACCATCGGCGCCCTGTACGGATACCTGCATCCGCAAGACCCGCCCGAGCACTGGCAGTCCGATCTCACGATCGCCGGGGCCGCGGAGTTGATCCCGCTACTGGCCAATCATGCCAGCCGGAGTTGATGCCGGGGATTGGGGTTTTCCCAACCAGGCGACACCGATCGGCAGTGCCGCCTACTACGCGGTGCGCTTCTCGCCCGAACCTGGCCGACTCAGAACCGCCCAGCTGTTTGCCTGGTATCGACTCGTGCAAGCGATCGCCGACCGTCCTGGTGATCAGGGTGCCGCACGGTTGAAACTGGATTGGTGGCGGGAAGAGATCACCGGCTTCGCCAATGGTCGGTCGCCGCGCCACCCGTTGATGATCCATCTGGCGACCTCGGGGCTTTCGGCTGCCGCACAGGAACCCATGCTGGAAATCGTCGATGCCGCCGAGCACCAGGTTCTCCACCCACAACTCAGCGACGCCGACGACTTTGCCCACGCCTGCCGCGCCAATGGCGGCAATTTCTTTCGCCTGCTGCGCGAACAGGACAGCGCTTACGACTACAATAGCCAACGCTGCATGGCACTCGGGGCCTATTGCGAGGCCGTCGAGCGCATCCGCCAACTCGCCGAGCACCCACAGCGGGTACCTGCCGGGCTGGAGGCAGCACGTCTGCGGCAGATCAGCGACGGGGAACGTGTCAGTCAATGCGCAGCCCTTGCCCGCTATCCCGATCACGGGGTGGCACTGTCGCACGAGGCCGTGCCCGATACTGCGCGCCGATTTACCGCGCTGACGCGGGCACTGCATGCCAAGTTGGAAAAGCGGCGCTACCCGGTCAGTGACGAACTGGTCGACCGGGCGCCAATCGCTCACCTGTGGACCGCATGGCGGTGCCGTTAATCACTCTGAGACCCTTTTATGCACGCTGACTACCAACCTGCCAAAGATCTTTTGAAAGACCGCGTCGTGCTCGTGACCGGTGCCGGCGACGGGATAGGCAAGGCCGCGGCAATCGCCTACGCCATGCATGGTGCGACCGTCGTGCTGCTGGGCAAAAGCGTGCCGAAGCTCGAGGCGGTATATGACACGATCGAGGATGGGGGCGGCCCAACACCGGCGATCTATCCGATGCACCTCGAGGGTGCCACACCGCATGACTACGACGAACTGGCCGGCACCCTGGGAAGCAACTTCGGTCGCCTCGACGGCATCCTGCACAATGCCGCGTTGCTGCCCTATCTGAGCCGGATCAAGGATTACGACAGCGAAGACTGGCTGAAGACCCTCCAGGTCAACCTGACCGCGCCGTTCCTGCTTACCCAGGCCTGCATGGGCCTGCTCGAAAAATCGGCCGACGCGCGCATCCTGTTTACCACGGACGAGGCCGGCCAGAGCGGCAAGGCCTTCTGGGGCGCCTACGGTGTTTCAAAATTCGGTGTCGAAGGGCTGATGCAAACATTGGCCGCCGAGCTCGAGAAAAGTGCCATCCGGGTCAACTGTATCGATCCGGGCCCGACCCTCACGGCACTGCGCAAAAAAGCCTTTCCCGGCGAGGAAAACAGCACCCTGAAGACACCCGAAACGCTGGCGCCGCTTTACCTATGGGCGATGGGCCCGGACAGCGGCTCGGCAAATGGCCAGCGCCTGCGCTGGGAAGACTGATTCGCTTATTCGGCGGTAAACACCTCGGTTTCCGGATGGAACGCATACCAGGCGAACCAAAAGGCGTTGACCGCCGGCAGCATGCGTCCCACCGGGTCGAACGCACTCGCGCTGCGGCCCTGTGAATCAAAACGAATGGTCAGGGTCTGACCGGCGAACTGATCGGTGAACTCGCGCTTATCGTGGCGTGACAGCTCGGCAACAGGATAGGCCTTGAAACGACCGTCGATCTCGATCCCCAGCACGCGCTCTTTTGGATGATAGCGGGCTGACTGGGCGCGCATCGGAAAATACACCGCATCCTGTTGCGCGTAACCGGCATAGGGGTCTCGATCGTAGTCACGACTGAACCCGGTATCGCGCGACAGCACCAGCGTGTCCGGGTGCGCGTTCCGCCACGCCTCCCAACTGGTATGCAGCAGTGGCAGGGGCTGCAGGCGATTGCCCTTTAGCGGCCCCGATATCGCCTTGGCGAGCAGCTGACTCCACAGCGATTCGGTTTCGCGGTCGTACAGCAGGACGTCGTTGTTGTACAACAGCCCGGAAACGCCGAATTGCAGACGACCGCCCTGTTTCCCGGCACCGAATGCCACCCCCGTGCCACACAGCGGACAATAGGTAACCGTCGCCGCAGCACCACCGATTTCATCATTGACCACCTCGTGCCAATTCAGTATCTCGACCGGATAGGCCTTCGCCTCACCGCCGACGACCAGGCCCAGAACGCGTGCCGAGGCCGCCAGGCTCACGGCGTCGGCACCCACAAACCGTGGCTCGTCGATCGCCGGGATGCCATCACGCTCAGGCCCACCGGAATGGATCTGATCGATCGGCACGAGGCTACCGGACAGATCAAAGCCGTTGGCGGTATCGCCCACTGGCGAATCAAACATGAACACCAGCAATCCCAGCGCGAACAACACCCCACCAAGAACCGATACCCGCATGACAGCATCCCTCATTGCCTCTCCTGGGCATCAGACCGGCCGACAGGGGCGCTTGTTTCGATGCCTATGGTTTTTGCTCCGGCGCGGCGTCCAATCGCACCTGACCGGCGCGATCTTCCCGGATACTGATGCAATTTGCAGGTTAAAGTTGCCGCAACGTTCTCCTGGGCAGGACCGGCAATCTTGGTTTTCATGTGTGCACATTCGCCGATACAGCGCGGGATCGGGCAAACGATGTTGCTGATCTTGCTGCTCGGCCTTGTCCTTACCGGCCCTGCAGCAAAAGCCGACACCCTGCGTATCGCCGTGGCCAGCAACTTCGGACCGACCCTTGATGTGCTGGCCGAAACGTTCGAAAGGCGCAGCGGACACCGGGTGGTCGTCAGCCGCGGCTCATCGGGCAAGCACTTCGCGCAGATCAGCAACGGGGCACCCTTCGATCTGTTCTTTTCTGCCGACACCGAGCGCCCGAAGCGCCTGGAGCAGGCCGGCCAGACGGTCGCAGGACAGCGCTTCACCTATGCAAAAGGCCGACTGGTACTTTGGTCGCCGCAGGGCCTTGAGCTCGGCGATGGCATGATTCTGCAAAAAGCCACTTTCAATCGTCTGGCCATCGCCAACCCGCGTCTCGCGCCCTACGGCAAGGCGGCCCAACAGACCCTGCAGTCGCTCGACCTGTGGAACGCGACACAGCACAAACTGATTCGTGGCGAAAACATCGCCCAGGCATTTCACTTCACCCACAGCGGCAACGCCGAACTCGGGCTGGTGGCACTGTCCCAGGTTCTCTCTCTCCCGCCGGAACAGCGTGGCACAAACTGGACGGTACCCACGTCTTTGCATGCGCCGATCGAGCAACAGGTCGTCATGCTCAATGACCGGAGCGCAGCGCACGGCTTTCTCAACTTTGCCCGCTCGTCCGAGGCGCTCGCGATCATTCAGGGATTTGGATACGCTGCACCCTGATGCTGAACGCTGCCGACCTGACCGCCCTCGTCCTCACCCTGAAACTGGCCACGGCGACCACGCTGATCCTGTTGCTGCTCGGCACGCCGCTCGCGTGGTGGCTATCGCGATCCCGATGGCGTTTTCGCTTTCTGATCGAGGCCTTGATCGCGTTGCCGCTGGTACTGCCACCCACGGTGCTCGGTTTTTACCTGCTGATAGCGCTCGGCCCGAGAGGTCCGGTCGGCGGACTCACCGAGACGCTGGGCCTGCAACCACTGGCCTTTTCGTTTTCCGGCCTGGTGATCGGCTCGGTGTTTTATTCGCTGCCGTTCGTCGTGCAGCCCCTGCAGGAGGCCTTCCGCGCGATCGGCCAGCGCCCGCTGGAAGTCGCCGCGACCTTGCGCGCCTCGCCGCTCGATCGCTTCTTCACGGTGGCACTGCCGCTGGCCAGGCCGGGGTTTCTCACCGCGACCGTGCTCGGCTTCGCCCACACCCTGGGTGAATTCGGTGTCGTGCTGATGATCGGCGGCAATATCCCCGGCGAAACCCAGGTCCTGTCGATCGCGATCTTCGAGCATGTCGAGGCGCTCGATTACGCGCATGCACACTGGCTCTCCGGCGCGCTGCTGGCGCTGTCGTTCGCCCTGCTGCTCGGCCTGTTCGCGATCAATCGCCGCTTCTCGTTGTGGCATCCATGACCATCGAGGCGCGCCTCAAAATCGTAAAGCAGGGTTTCACCCTGAGTGTGGACCTGGAACTGCCGGGGCGCGGCATCACCGGTGTGTTCGGCCCCTCCGGATGCGGCAAGACCACCCTGCTGCGCGCCCTCGCGGGACTGGAGCGCGGCGATGAGGGTTATCTGCGCGTCGGCGACAGCGTCTGGCAGGACCGGCAGACCTTCGTGCCACCCCACCGGCGTGCGGTCGGCTATGTTTTTCAGGAGGCAAGCCTGTTCGCGCATCTCAATGTCGCGAACAACCTGCGATTCGGTCTGAAACGCCTGCGACCCGACGAGCGGAAGATTCCGCTCGACGATGTCATCGGCCTGCTCGGTATCGGCCATCTGCTGGATCGGCATCCGGCCGAGCTATCGGGCGGCGAACGCCAACGCATCGCGATTGCCAGGGCCCTCGCCGCCAGCCCGAGGCTGTTGCTGATGGACGAACCCCTGTCGGCGCTCGACCTGAAACGCAAACACGAAATCATGCCGTACCTCGAATCCCTGCACGAGGAACTGGAGATTCCGGTGATCTACGTCAGCCATTCACCGGGTGAGGTCGCACGCCTCGCCGACCAGCTGGTTTTGCTTGATGGCGGAGAGGTACTGGCAAGCGGTCGCACCATCGAGGTCTTTTCCCGGACCGATCTGCCACTGGCGCATACCGACAAGGCGGCCGCGCTCATCGAGGCCGTCGTGACCGCGCATGACGATGCCTTCGATCTGACCTATCTGACCTTCCCCGGCGGCCGGTTCACCGTCACGCGACGCGACCTGCCGATCGGACAACGCGTGCGCCTGAGAGTGGTGGCACGTGATGTCAGTCTGACCCTGCAACACCAGTCGGACACCAGCATCCTCAACATCTTTCCGGCAACCATCGCGGAAATCGTGCCGCAGGGCACCGCCCAGGTGCTGGTGCGCCTCAGCGCGAATGGCACCCCGATACTGGCGCGCCTGACCCGCAAATCGGCCAGCACACTCGGCCTGGTAGACGGCAAACAGGTCTACGCACAGGTCAAGAGTGTCGCGCTGTTACGCTGAACGGGATCCGTCCCGCCACCGACCAGGGTTCAATTCATCAGATCGACCGCGATCCCGCGGGCAGCCAGCATCTCGGTGCGATGCTGCAAAAAACGCTGGAACGAGGGCTGCCGGCGATAGGCGCCCGTGACCACGTAATCGATGGCACCGTGGATATGGAACGATCGCAGATAGGCCTCGGTACGGAACACCTCGGCGCCATTGGCATCGAAAAACACCAGGCTCGGGGCATACTGAACGCCGAGTTCGCGCGCCCAGTCACGCGCCGTCATCGTACGTCCGTCCGGCGTCTGCAGCATGTCGGTCGACCAAATATCCACCTGCGCCACGTCGACGTTGGTCAACGCATAGGCAACGGCCGGCAAAGGCATTACGTCACGGTGCAGTTCATCGCAGTCCGCACAACTGCCCTGTTCGAACAGGACCATCAGCGGGCGACCGCTCTGACCGCGCGACTGCAGTTGCAGGGGCTTTGCCAGGCTGCCCGGCAGTGCGTTGAGTTGGGCGTTGGCCGGCACCGCTGCGGCCTTCGCATAGTAGTCGCGGAAGCGCCCGCTCGACTCGTGACGGCCAGCGACGAAATCCAGCGCGATATCGAACTTGTGTGGGGCGAAGTACCCATTGATTCGCAGCAGGACCTTGCCCTGCTCGTTCAGGAACAGCAGCGTCGGCGTGTACTGAACGCGCAATGCGCCGGCGAAGGCCTTTTCCGTCGTCGTCTCACCGGCAAGATCGATGACCTCGCGATCACCCCACATGTTGATGGCAATCACATCGAAGCCCGTGCGGGTCTTTTCCGCGATCGAACGATTGCCGAAGTTGTCATTCAGCAACTTGGCGCAGTACGGGCAACCATCCTGGTAGAAGTACAGCAACACCCGTTTACCCGCCTCACTCGCCTCGCCGATGTCTTCGCGCAGGTCGAGGAACGATTCCTTGAACCAAGCAGGCTTGTCCTGGTATCCGGGATTGATCATGCCGGCTTCCAGCGCCGTCGGATGTCCGGGTGCCTGCGCGGCCAGCGCAAAGGCCGGGAACAGGAACATCAACAGAAAGGTTGGAACGTGCCGCATGGCCCCTCCTCGTCTCGATATGACCTCCCCATCGTGCCGACCCGCCAGCAAAAACGCCAGAAATTGCTCCCCCTGGCGAGGAAGGGAAATGCGGTTTGTCGGGATATCGGCGCCGAACCTCGTTCGCGAAAAGCGCCGGCAAACTGTCATTTGGGAATTTCAGGTCAGGCAGAATTTATGACGCCAAACCGTCATCTCGACCAGCAGGTTATTTAAGGCATTGTTTTTATTGGTTATAATAATTCTGGCACGGGTTTCGCATCGTTTCGAGTGCACACACCGCACAGAGACAGGCAATCATGGAACCTCTCGGTTATCTCAATACAGGCAATCTCGCAGTGGTCGATCCACACCAGATTCACGGCACCGTTCATCAGACCGCTCCTGAAAACCTGGGCCCGCGGGTCCTCGAGCTGTCGAGCATCCTGCAGACCACACTGGATATCGACGCGCAAATCGACATGTTCGGCAAAGAGATCCAGCGTTACCTCGAGATCGACGGCCTCATGTATACCCTGCCGGGGACCGACACGCAGATGCGCTACGGGCGTGAGGCCTCTCACCGCGCCACCTACGACCTGAAACTCGAAGAGAAATCACTCGGCACGGTACGCGTGTACCGCGAGATCCCCTTTGTCGACAAGGAGATCACCTCGCTGGAGAACCTGCTGTGTGCCCTGGTGTATCCGCTACGCAATGCCCTTACCTATCGACACGCCGTGGAACTGGCCTCGCTCGATCCGCTGACCGGTGCGCACAACCGCATGGCACTGGACAGTTCACTGGCCCGCGAGGTGGATCTCGCCCATCGCCAGGGAACACCCATGTCGATCCTGGTGATCGACATCGATCACTTCAAGGTCTTCAACGACAACTATGGCCATGCGTTCGGCGACGACGTGCTGGTCGCGGTCTCGCAGACCATCGCCAACACGATCCGTCGCAGCGACCTGATGTTCCGTTTCGGTGGCGAGGAGTTCGTGGTTCTGGCCAGTCACACCGGCGAGGATGGCGCGATGCTGCTGGCCGAGCGGATTCGCGAAAACATCGCTGCCCTGCAGTCGGTTCGCGGTCGGCGGACCCAGCTCACGGTGAGCGTCGGGGCGGCCCGCCTGCAGGAAAACGAACAGGGCGCCCAATTGTTCGAACGTGCCGACAAGGCCCTGTACACGGCCAAAAACAACGGTCGTAACAAAAGCCTTCTGGCCTGAACGAAACGCGGTTTCAGCTGACGCCGGCCCCGGTCGGGCAATGTGTCGCCATGACGCACTGATCACACAGCGGCGCTTTTCTGCACACCTCCTTGGCGTGCATGACGATCAGCGCATGGTACTGCTGGTACAGATATACATCAGACTGCAGCGCATCCTCGAATCCCTGACGAAGGTCCTCGTAGGGCTCGTCACCGACGGCCAGACGATAGCGTTGCAGCAAACGACGCGTGTAAGTGTCGATGACGAATACCGGGCGGTCCAGGGCATACAAAAGAATATCGTCGGCAGTCTCCGGACCCACGCCGTTCACCGCGAGCAGGCCGATACGCTGCTCCTTGAGATCGATACCGGCAAACGTCTCCAGTCCACCCTGGGCGGCGAGATATTCGCAAAGATTACGCAGACGTCGCGCCTTGATATTGAAATAGCCTGACGGACGGATCAGTTCCCCCAGGGTCTCGTGATCGGTGGCCAGCAGGGCATCCAGCGACAGATTGCCCGATGCCTTCAAACGATCGATTGCCTTCTCGACATTGCTCCAGGCCGCGTTCTGGGTGAGCACCGCGCCGACCACGACTTCGAACGGCGTCTCTGCCGGCCACCAGGGCTGCTCGCCATAGCGGGATAACAGCCGTTCGTACAGATCAATCAGCTCGCGCGGCTGCGGCGAAAAACGACTGCGCGGGATGGCCCCCACCGTCAGCGACGCCGCTGCGACTTCCACGGCGACGACGAAGAGGCCGGCTTTTTCTTGCCGGGCTTGCGGCTCAGGCTACCCCAGGGGCGCTTGTCTCGCAGATCAACCACCTGCAGCAGATCGATTTGCTCTTCCTTGGTCAGCTCGCGCCATTGCCCGGCCTTTACGCTGCTGTCGAGAATGATCGGGCCATAGCGAACCCGCTTGAGACGCGACACCGTGGCGCCAACGGCCTCCCAAAGACGGCGCACCTCGCGCTTGCGACCCTCCATGATCACCAGGTGAAACCAGCGATTGCTGCCCTCGCCCCCGGATTCCACGACATCTTCGAAGCGGGCCGGACCGTCTTCCAACTCGACACCGTTAACCAGCTGCCGAACCATCGCATCCGAAACCTCGCCGTTGACCCTGACCGCATACTCGCGGTCGATCTGGGTACGCGGATGCATCAAGCGGTTGGCCAGTTCCCCGTCGTTGGTAAACAGCAACAGACCGGCGCTGTTGATATCCAGCCGCCCAACGGCAATCCAGCGACCGGTCGGCAGCCGCGGCAGGCTGCCGAACACGGTCTTGCGACTGCCCGGGTCGTTGCGTGTAACCACCTCGCCTTCGGGCTTGTTATAGATGATCACAAAGCGTTCATTGCCGGACAGACGCCTGACACCAACTGGCCGGCCATTGATCTCGATGCGATCCTCGGCGGTGGCCCGATCGCCCAGCTTGGCAACGACACCATTGACCTTGACCAGGCCCTCGCTGATCAACGACTCGAGCTGACGGCGCGAACCGAAACCGGCGTTGGCCAGGAGTTTCTGCAGCCGATCGCCCTCCAGTTCCTTCGGCTTCATACTTTTTGCTCCCGCGCTTCGGCTTCGGCTTCGGCTTCGGCTTCGGCTTCGGCTTCGGCTTCGGCTTCGGCTTCGGCTTCGGCTTCGGCTTCGGCTTCGGCTTCGGCTTCGGCTTCGGCTTCGGCTTCGGCTTCGGCTTCGGCTTCGGCTTCGGCGGTTCGGCTTCGGCTTCGGCTTCGGCTTCGGCTTCGGCTTCGGCTTCGGCTTCGGCTTCGGCTTCGGCTTCGGCAAGTGTGTCTTGCGATACGCTTTGGTCAACGTCTTCATCCGAATCGGGATTCTGTTCCTTTTCCCCGGAGGTATGCTCCGGGTCATTCAGATCCAGCTCGCGATTGATCTCGTCGAGATCGCGCAGTTCGGCCAGCGTTGGCAGGCTATCGAGCGACTTGAGCCCGAAATAATCGAGGAACTCGCGCGTGGTGCCATACAGGGATGGCTTGCCCGGCACATCGCGATGACCCACGACGTGAACCCAGTCGCGTTCCATCAGGGTCTTGACGATATTGGTACTGACCGACACGCCACGAATATCCTCGATCTCGCCGCGCGTGATCGGTTGCCGATAGGCGATCAGCGCCAGCGTCTCCATCAGGGCACGCGAATAACGCGCCGGCTTTTCATCCCACATGCGCGAGACCCAGGGCGAACAGGCGGCACCAACCTGGATACGCCAGCCACTCGATACCTCGACCACCTCGATGCCGCGTCCCTCGTAGTCCCCGGTCAACTCCTGCAGGGTGGCACGCAGCTCTTTCTTGTCGGGACGCTCCATTTCATCGAACAATGCCTGTATCGCATCCAGCGACAAGGGGCGACCGGCTGCCAGCAGGGCAGCCTCGACGATATTCTTCAAGCTCGAAGGTTCGGACATAGGCTCAACCACCACGCGCCTTGACGTGAATCGGTGCGAAGGCATCGGCCTGTACCAGCTCGATCAGCTGCTGCTTGATCAGTTCCAATACCGCCATGAAGGTGACGACCACGCCCTGTCGCCCTTCGCTGATGTCGAACAGATCGGTAAACGCCGAGAAACGATCGCCACTGACCGCCTCGAGCACCCGGCTCATGCGCTCACGCAACGACAGATGCTCGCGGGTCACCTGGTGACTGCTGAACATGTCAGCCCGGTGCAGCACGTCCTTCAGCGCCAGCAGCACTTCTTTCAAATCGACATCGGGCGGTTCCTGCTCGACATGCTTATGTGGCACATCGGCGCTCACCGGCCATACGTCCCGCCCGAGTTGCGGCAGTTCGTTGATATCGTCGGCCGCCTGCTTGAAACGCTCGTACTCCTGCAGGCGCCGGATCAGCTCGGCCCGCGGATCATGTTCATCATCTTCTTCGACCTGCGGACGCGGCAACAGCATGCGCGACTTGATCTCGGCAAGCATCGCCGCCATCACCAGGTACTCGGCTGCCAGTTCCAGGCGCAGGTCTTTCATCAGGTCGATGTAGTCCATGTACTGCTCGGTGATATCCGCGATCGGAATATCCAGGATATCCAGATTCTGACGCCGGATCAGGTACAGCAGCAGATCGAGCGGGCCCTCGAAGGCATCGAGAAACACCTCGAGGGCATCCGGCGGGATGTACAGGTCTTTCGGCAGATTGAACTGAGGTTCGCCCTGCACAACCGCAAAGGGCATCTCCGCCTGTTGCGGGGTTACGGCTTCGTGGCCCGCTGCGCTCAAGACCGTCTCATCCGCTTGCATCAGTAGTCGAGCGACATGACGTGGCGCACCTCGTCCATGGTCTCACGCGCCGCTTCACGGGCCCGTTCGCAACCCTCGTTGATGATGTTGCGCACCACATCAGGCTGCTCGCTGTACTCCTTGCCACGTTCCTGTATCGGCTTGAGATCGGCGAGTACCGCGTCAATCACCGGTTGCTTGCACTCGATGCAGCCGATACCGGCAGTACGACAGCCCTGCTGCACCCAGTCCTGCACCTCGTCATTCGAATACACCTGGTGGAACTGCCACACCGGACAGACCTTGCGGGTCACCGGGGTCGGTGCGCCGCACCCGCGCCGGATCGGTGGGCATGGTGCGCATCTGTTTTTCGACCGTCTCGGGCGTCGCATCGAGGGCAATCGTGTTGCCGTAGGACTTGGACATCTTCTGCCCATCCAGCCCCGGCATCTTGGACGCCTTGGTCAACAGTGGCTGCGGTTCGGGCAGGATCACCATGCCGCCACCTTCGAGGATAGCCAAACAGGCGCTCGCGATCAGCGATCCCGATATTCTGTTGCGATTCGCAGCAGCGCGCGCGCTGCCGCGAGCGCCTCGTCATCGCCCTGTTCCTGGTAGGCGCGTACGATAGTTGTTGTACAGCTTGGCGTTTTTCTTACCCATCTTCTTGATCGCCTTTTCGGCCTTCTCCTCGAAGTCCGGCTCACGTCCGTAGATGTGGTTGAAGCGTCGCGCCACTTCGCGGGTCAGCTCGACATGCGCCACCTGGTCTTCACCCACCGGCACCAGGCCGGCGCGATAGATCAGGATGTCGGCTGCCTGCAGCAGCGGATAACCGAGAAAACCGTAGGTCGAGAGATCCTTTTCCTTGAGCTTTTCCTGCTGATCCTTATAGGTCGGCACGCGTTCGAGCCAGCCCAGCGGGCGTGATCATCGACAGCAGCAGGTGCAGTTCGGCATGCTCGGGCACCCGCGACTGGACGAACAGCGTCGCCTCACCCGGGTTGACGCCGGCCGCCAGCCAGTCGATCACCATGTCCCAGATGCTCTGCGGCACCATGCTCGGATCGTCGTAGTGGGTGGTCAGCGCATGCCAGTCGGCGACGAAGAAGAAGCACTGGTACTCGTGCTGCAGTTCGACCCAGTTCTTCAGCACCCCGTGGTAGTGACCAAGATGCAGGCGACCGGTGGGGCGCATACCGGAAAGGACACGGGCGTGTTGTGCAGCGACGGCGTTCAAGGTTTTCTCCTACGGAAACAAGGTCGGCAGTATACCCAACACCAGCTCCGAGCCGGGTAATACGCCGATAGCGCCGAATACGATCGGCGCCAGCACCAGGCCCACAACACCGCTGATCAGCAGCAAAATGAGGATGATCATCCCAAAGGGTTCGATTTTGGCAAACACACGGGCCAGCGGCATGGGCAGCAGGCCGGTCAGGATGCGCCCGCCGTCCAGTGGTGGCACCGGCAGCAGATTGATCGCCATCAGCACCAGGTTGACGAAAACCCCGGCTACCGACATCAGCAGCAGGGGCACCGCAAGCGTCTGGGCGGTGTGCACCAGGCTGTGTGCCAGAAGCAGCACCAGCGACCAGATGACCGCCATCACCAGGTTGACCGCCGGGCCGGCCGCCGCGACGATCGCCATGTCACGCTTCGGCGAGCCGAGACGCCCCACCGACACGGGAACAGGCTTGGCCCAGCCGATCAGAAAGCCGGTGAAGCTCAACATGAGCATCGGCACAAGCACGGTTCCCACCAGATCGATGTGTGGTATCGGATTGAAGGTGATACGGCCGAGCTTGCGTGCCGTCGGGTCGCCCAGACGGTCGGCCACCCAGCCGTGCGCCGCCTCGTGCACGGTAACGGCAAAGATCAGCGGCAATGCCCAAACGGCAATACGCTGCGCGATATTGAGTTCATCCATGGCGGCGATTATACCTGCGGGGTCACAGAACCAGGTCAGGATTCGAAAAGGCTGACATCGCCCTTGCCCACACGCAGCACCCTCGGCGGCTCTTCGTGCAGGTCGACCACGCTGGTTGGCTCAAAACCGCAGTAGCCACCATCGATGATCAGGTCCACGGCGTGGCCGATCGTCTGGTTCATTTCGTAAGGATCCATCATCGGCAGGTCATCGCCCGGGAGCATCAGCGTACTGCTGAGCAGCGGCTCGTTCAGCTCCTCGAGCAGCGCCAGCGCCACCGCGTTGTCCGGAATACGGATCCCGATGGTCTTGCGCTTGGCATGCATCAGGCGTTTCGGCACCAGCTTGGTTGCCGAAAGTATGAACGTGTAGGCCCCAGGCGTGAGGTTTTTGATCAGACGATGCGCCTGGTTGTCAGCGATCTGG
>CAVRBK010000007.1:0-30717 GCA_963719025.1 uncultured Gammaproteobacteria bacterium
CCCCCTCCAGTGTCCCCGGTGCCAGGGTGTAGACGAAGGGCTCGTTGCGGAAATAATCCAGCGCCTGCCTGACCAGCTGCAGCGGCCGTGCCGGATCGCACCCGCTTCTGCCAGTCGCTCACCAGTTGGCGGACCCGCGGTGAAACCTGCTCCGGCAGCTGTAGCGCGAGGCGCTGTTCGCGCTCGCTCAGGCTCTGCATGCGAAAGTCCGGAACCGAGACCGCCCGATAGGTCCGGCGTCGATTGACCCGCTGTTCGCCGACCAGTGCGTAATTGGTGTTCAAACGGGTCTCGGGCGGGGTTCGAGCGCACCAGGTCGAGGCCGAACAACCAGTATTCACCGGTCGGTTCGAGCGTGATCTCGTAGTCCACCGGCGCCTTCCCGGCCGGTTCGATGCGGTCTGCCTGCAGCGGGGGAATTCCGGCCGGCACCCAGTGCCGACCATCGGTCTGCCACAGCACCGGTCCGCGCCAGTAGCGTTTGGCAGGTTCCGGCGGTTCGCCGAAAAAGCGCACGCGGAACGCATTTTCGTTCGACTGCGACAGCTTGCCGATATCGCCAATCGTCATCTCGCCCGAAATACCGGTGGTCGCACTCGGCGTATTGATCGCCCACAAGGGGCTGTCCAGGCGCGGAAACAGCAGGAACACGACCGTGGCCAGCGGCAGCGCAGCGGCCAGCATGCCGGCCGTGTTGCGCAGCTGCCAGGCGCAGATCGACGTGCACGCGGTTCAGACCGACCTGGATCACGGTCAGTACCAGCACGCCGATAAACAGGTAGACCGCCAGCAACAACGACTGGTTGTACAGAAACTGCGTCAGCACCAGGAAGTAGCCGAGGAACACGGTGACATGGATATCGCGACGTGCACGCAGCTCGAGCAGCTTGAGTCCGAGCATGACCACCAGCAGCGCGGTACCGGCGAGCCGCCCGTCGTACAGACCGGTCGAGAAAATCACCAGTGCCAGGGCGCAGACCATCAGGAGCAACAGTGACCAGCGGCCGGGCATCCAGCCCGGATAATGGATCGCGCCCAGTCGCCAGGCGAGGGCCAGGTAGAAGAAGCCGAGAATCGACGGGTTGAGGTTGACGATGTGCGGTGCCATCAGCGTCGCGAGCAGCAGCAGCAGGTCGCCGAGCAGCCGTCGGGTATCGGCAGCGTGGCGAGTACATCACCCATCTGGGTTCACCGTGCAGCGCGAGATGTCGCAGGCATTGGTGACGGTGCGCCGGACCGCCGCCAGGCGCGATCGTCTGCGCTGGCGTTACCAGGCCAAACACGCGACCTCGCGGCCTCGGCATCGATAACGGCACGACACATAGCCGACAGCCGTGATTCGGTGTCGGCGCCCGGTGCATCGCCCCAGTCGAACCACACCGGGGTCTCTGCCAGGCCGCTGAACAGCCGCGTGTTCAGACCACGGTCGCGTGCATAGCTCTTCCAGTCGATGCGTGAGGGCTGGTCTCCGGCGACATACGCGCGCAGACCGACGAAATCTTCGCTGCCGCTGCCGGCGGCCGTCTTCGGCCGCGTTGGCAGCGTCGCCCCCGGCCTCCCAGGCGGGGCCCGGCTTCGGGTAGACCAGCACCGGCCGGTCGCAGTCGACATAGCACCAGGCGCGGAACAGCCCGACCGGGTACCGGGTACTGATGACCAGTCGACCGGGTGGATGTTCGCCACGCGGGTACGCGCCCAGGCGCAGTTCCCGGCGCACGGCGTCACCGCCGGCAGGCAGGTCGAGGAGCAGCGGTTCGCTGCCGTCGAATCCCAGCTGTAGCGCGGGGCGCTCGTGCCCGTCGCCCTGCAGTTCGAGCAGAAGCGCGGCTGCCCGGCGAACACCGGCGCGCAGCCCAGGCAGCGCAGTTTCAGGCCGCGCAGGTTGCGCCAGGTCAGGTAGATCGCATTGCTGCCCAGCGCCGCGAGCAGAAACGTCAACAGGTGGGCCGGGTTGTTGCCGTAGTTGACCGCGCCCAGCAGCATCAGGAACACCAGCACGGCGAAGATGAAACCGTAGCGGGTCGGAAGGATATAGATACGCGGCGCGCCGACCTCGGCATGACCGTGTCCGAGTCGACGCCCGCTCGTTCGATCGGTGTCACCCAGTTGGCAGACGCCATGCGCTCGCGGCAATCTGTTCTCCATGGAATGTCGCACGGCTTCGATCAGGCCGCGCAACCTCGGCGGCCACTCATCGCCGTCGAGACGTTGCAGGCGATGTCCGGCCACACTCGGCAAGACCGCCTGCACGTCTTCCGGCACCACCTGGCCGCGCCCGTCGATCATCGCCCAGGCACGTGCCGCGCGCAGCAACGCCAGCCCGGCACGCGGCGACAGGCCCATCTCCCAGCGCGGCGAGTTGCGCGTCGCGTCGAGCAGGGACTGCACATAATCGAGCAATGCCGGTGCGACATGCACCTGGTCCACCTGCGCCTGCCAGGCCAGCAGCGTGTCGGCGTCGATGCGCGACGGAACATCCTTGAGCATCTCCCGCCGATCGTCACCGGCCAGCAGTTCGCGCTCCGGCGCGGCATCCGGGTAGCCCAGGCTGATGCGCATCAGAAAACGGTCGAGCTGTGATTCGGGCAGGCCAAAGGTGCCGATCTGGTGTCGCGGGTTCTGCGTGGCGATGACGAAGAAGGGTTCGGCAGCTCGCGGGTCTCGCCGTCGGCCGTGACCTGGCGCTCCTCCATGGCCTCGAGCAGGGCGCTCTGGGTCTTCGGCGTGGCCCGGTTGATCTCGTCGGCCAGCACCAGCTGGGCGAAGACCGGTCCGGGATGAAAGTGGAAACAGCTTTCCTGGCGATCGTAGATGGACACGCCGAGAATATCCGCCGGCAGCATGTCGGCGGTGAACTGGATGCGCTGAAAATCCAGCCCCAGCAGGCGGGCGAGCACATGCGCCAGGGTGGTCTTGCCCACCCCGGGTACGTCCTCGATCAGCAGGTGACCACCGCGCCAGCACGCAGGTCAGCGCGAGGCGCAGCACGTCGTGCTTGCCGACGATAAGCTGACCGGCGTCGTCCAGGACCTGACGCAGTATGGCATCGTCTCCGGGTGCTGCTGCGGGTTGCAATGCGCTGTTCGACATTTTGGACTCGATGTATTGGCTATCCCTGGTTAGCGACTTATCGGCGGTGGCCCGCAAATCTCAAGTCAGCTGCCGCTGACCCGCAGTGACCGCACGGTCAGTGCACCCTGCTCGTTACGCAGATGCAACCAGGGATAGGGATCGCGAAACGCGCGGTCACGCACACTCAGCAGTGTACGGCCGTCGACCAGCACCGTTACCGTGCCATCGGGGCTTTGCCGCCAGCTGAGCTCGTGCAGCTGGCCATCGGCAAATGAGCGCGAGAGCCCGCGGGTCTGCACGATGGCACCCTGGCCGCCACGGATGCGTTGCAGTTCAATGAAACCCTGCCGGCCTGAATGCAGGCGCAAGCGGTAGCCGTAGCGCCCCGCCTCACTCTGCAGCAGGGCCAGCTCCACAACGGCGTCGGCGGAAGCGTCCTGGCGGAAGCCGAGATCCAGGACAAAGGCGTTGCTCACACCGGCCTTGAGGCGGATCTCTGCAGGGCCGGTCGACCCGGCCACCGTGCCACTCTCAGACGCAGATGCGCTGTCCTGCGGGCCCAGCGCCCGATCGAGCAGCGCGCCGACGATCAGGCCGCTCAGCGCGTCGGCGGTGGAGGCCGGTGGCGGAGCGCCGTTCGCCGTGACCCCGCTGCCTGTCCCATCGTTCACCCGCGACACCAGGCCCTGTCCACGAATCACCTCGAAGTGGCCCTGCAACACCTGCCATGTCGGATTGCGGCTGTAATCCCCGTCAGAAAAATCCTCGAACAGGATGTCGCTTTGCACCGGGGTGTCGTACTTCAGCAGCAGGTCCTCCAGGGCGTTCTGCAGCCAGCGGTCGGCCGCGCGCTCGCGCCGTGATTTATCGACGATGTCGCGCAGTTCGTCGATCATCGGTGGGTTTTCGGCCAGCACGGGCAGACTGCTGCCGGTCAGGGCTGCAGCCAGCAGCATCGGTAGGCCTTTGCGGAGGCATATCAACATCGGTGACACCTGAAATGATTCCTGTTCGGTTCAGTATATGCAATGCGGTCGACCCACGTTGCGCGGCCCATCACGCTCATTCATCGAGCAGGGCGCGGATCTGCGCCTCGATCTTGACCGCGCGCGCGTCACCGGCGTGGGTCTCGCCGACATGCCGGTGGCGAATGACGCCCTGTTTGTCGACCAGGTAGTAGGCCGGCCAGTAGCGGTTGTTCAGCGCCCGCCAGTAGGCGAAGTCGTTGTCCATCATCACCGGGTGCTGCAGGCCAAACTCGCGGATCTTCGCCGCCACCCGGGCGGGCTCCTTCTCGTGGTCGAACTCGGGGCTGTGGATGCCAATCACCTGGAACGGCTGGTCGCCGAGGTCCATCTCCAGCATCTTCAGCCAGGGGAAAGAGCGGTAGCAGTTCCAGCAATCGAAGGTCCAGACATCGATCAGCAGCACCTTGCCGCGCAGGTCTTTGCCTTGCAGCGGCTCGCTGTTGAACCAGTCCTGTGGGTCGTCGGTGGTGAATTCCGGCATCGGCCGCCGGTCGATCGCCTGTGCACAGCCGACCAATGCCATTGCCACGGCAAGAAGTATCATTCGTGTTCTACGCATCGGGGTTCTCCAGGTGTCCGCTCCAACAAGACCGTGTGGCTGCGCCGAACATTGCGCCGGCCGCTATACCGGGGCGCGCCGGCAACATCACAAGGCGGCAGGGATGTCGATTAGCGTTTAGAATAAGCGACTAAGATTCAGAGGGTTATGCGATGTTCCATGCAGACAGCTATGACGTGATCGTGGTCGGCGGCGGCCATGCCGGCACCGAGGCCGCGCTGGCGGCTGCGCGCATGGGCGTGCGTACCCTGCTGCTGTCGCACAGCATCGAGACCCTCGGCGCGATGAGCTGCAATCCGGCGATCGGCGGTATCGGCAAGGGTCACCTGGTACGCGAGGTCGATGCCCTGGGTGGGCTGATGGCGCACGCCGCCGATCTTGGCGGTATCCAGTTTCGTACCCTGAACTCGCGCAAGGGCCCGGCGGTGCGGGCGACCCGCGCGCAGGCCGACCGGGTGCTGTACAAGGCCGCGGTGCGCGATGCGCTGCAGTCGCAGCCGAATCTCGACCTGTTCCAGCAGGCGGTCGACGACCTGATCGTCGAAGGCGAGCGGGTCGACCGGCGTGGTCACCCAGATGGGCCTGAAGTTTCGCGCCCGGGCCGTGGTACTGACGGTCGGCACCTTCCTCGGCGGACGGATTCATATCGGCCTGGAGAACTACGAGGGTGGGCGCGCCGGCGATCCGCCGAGCAATGCGCTGTCGCGGCGCCTGCGCGAACTGCCGTTCAACGTCGAGCGCCTGAAGACCGGCACGCCGCCGCGCATCGACAGCCGCACCATCGACTACGCGGTGCTCGAGGAACAGCCGGGTGACGATCCGGAACCGGTGTTCTCGTTCATGGGCAGCCGGGCCGAGCATCCGCGCCAGGTGCCCTGTCACATCACCCGCACCAACGAACGCACCCACGAGGTGATCCGCGGCGGCATGTCGCGTTCGCCGATGTACACCGGCGTGATCGAGGGCGTCGGGCCGCGCTACTGCCCGTCGATCGAGGACAAGGTGGTGCGCTTTGCCGACAAGGATTCGCACCAGATCTTTATCGAGCCCGAGGGCCTGACCAGCAACGAGGTCTATCCGAACGGTATCTCGACCTCGCTGCCGTTCGACGTGCAGTGGGAGCTGGTGCGCTCGATGCGCGGCTTCGAGCAGGCGCGCATCACCCGCCCCGGCTACGCCATCGAGTACGATTTCTTCGACCCGCGCGATCTGCAGCCATCGCTGGAGACGCGCTTTATCGACGGCCTGTTCTTCGCCGGCCAGATCAACGGCACCACCGGCTACGAGGAGGCCGCGGCGCAGGGTCTGCTGGCCGGCCTGAATGCGGCGCGCCAGGTGCAGGATCGCGACAGCTGGGCACCGCGCCGCGACGAGGCCTACCTCGGTGTGCTGGTCGACGACCTGATCACCCGCGGCACGCTCGAGCCCTACCGCATGTTCACCTCGCGTGCCGAGTACCGGCTGATGCTGCGCGAGGACAATGCCGATCTGCGCCTGACCACGATCGGCCGCGAGCTGGGGCTGGTCGGCGACGCAACAGTGGGCCTTCTTCGAGCGCAAGCGCGAGGCGATCGAGCGCGAACAGCAGCGCCTGCGCGATAGCCTGGTCCGCCCGGCCGATCTCAGCGAGGCCGATGGGCGGGCATTGATCGGTGACGTGTTGCGCAAGGAGTCGCGCGCCATCGACCTGGTCACCCGACCGGATGCCAGCTATGCCTCGGTCACCGCGATCCCGGTCGTGGGATCGGTCGAAATCGACCATGACATCCGTGAGCAGGTGGTCGAGCAGGTCGAGATCCAGGCCAAGTACGCCGGTTACATCGACCGCCAGCGCGACGAGGTGGATCGGGCGCGCCGTTCCGAGGCGATCCAGCTGCCGCAGAACTTTGACTATGACCATGTGAAAGGCCTTTCGTCCGAGGTCAGCGAGAAGCTGTCGCGTCATCGTCCCGAGACGATCGGGCAGGCGGGGCGTATCCCGGGGATCACGCCGGCCGCGGTATCACTGCTGCTGATCCATCTGAAGAAGAAGTCGGCCTGATCCGCTTTCTCGGCCGGCGCGCCAGCGGCGGCCGGGCCGGCCGGTAAAGAATCCAGGCCCGCCGACCGATACCTGAGGCACAAGCCGTGCATGGAGCAACATCATGAGCACATCAGCAGGCCGCTACTGTTTCGATCAGTTGCACATCGATGTGGCGAGGAATACCACCGACGATTTCAATCCCTTTCACGACCCGAAACGCTGGCGCAACATCCGCGCCAATCCCTTCGGCTCGACCATCGTGCTCGGCTTTCAGACCGAGTTCCTGGTCAGCGATCTGCTCGAGCGCCGGCACCGCGGCGATGTCGCCGCGTCGATCAGCGATGATCGCGGGCTGCCGTTCAGCAACTACGAGTTTCGGTTTGTCGGTGCGCTCAGGCCGGGCGAGCGGTTCGATGTCGAGCTGCGCAAGACGGTCGACAAGACGGCCAGCGGTGGCGGCCTGTCGACCCGCGCGATCGTGCGCAAGGCCGACAACACCCCGGTGCTGATGGGCACGCAGAGTGAAACCGCCGAACCGCGGTTTCTGGCCGATGCGGACCTGTCGACCCTGCCGGACCTGGCCACCCTGCCCGATCGCCAGCCAATCGGCGACGGCCGCTACTTTCTCAAGCGCAAGTTCCTGACCACCAGCAACGGCAAGAATTTCGTCCTCGCCGGGCTGGGCACGCAGCAGGATTATTTCGACGAGCTGGACGAATATGTGGTGTTCCCGCCGATGTTCACCGCGGCCCTGCTGTCATGCGGTCTGCTCGAACAGGCCTGGCAACAGGGTTACGACTTCCAGGCCGATCCGGTGGTCTACACCAGTCACCAGATCTCGGTCGACCGGCGTCTGCAACGCACGCTGCGCAGCAATGAACGTCTGCACCTGTTGGTCGACGGGCCGCTCGAGGATGCAGTCGCGGGATCGGCCGATGCCGACACCCTGTTGCGGCGCTACCGGGTGTTCGGGGTGATTCGCGACAACGCGCTGTTGTTCCGCGCGAATGTCCAGCTGGCGGAACTGCACGGGGCCGCGCCGGCGACGGAGTGATCGGGCGCCGCCGGGTCAGTGGGCGAAGCGGGTTTCAACGCCGCCTGCCGGTTCTGGCGGGATCATCTGCGCCAGC
This sequence comes from uncultured Gammaproteobacteria bacterium, assembly GCA_963719025.1. GTDB lineage: Bacteria > Pseudomonadota > Gammaproteobacteria > Chromatiales > Chromatiaceae > Thiosocius. The sequence goes on from CAVRBK010000007.1 coordinate 7,813, forward strand.
AGCAGCGAGCCGACGGCCATCACCGAACCCATCAGGAAAACCGCGGCGTGCGAGTGGATCCAGACGAAGCCGAAGATCACCGGAATCACGACCGCGGCAATGTGGTTGATGGTGAACGACACGCCGGCGGTCGAGGCGATGTCCTGCGGGTCGGCAATCTTCTTGAAATAGCTCTCGATCGCGATCGCCATCGCGAACAGCAGGTGGTCGAGGACGTACAGCAGCGCCGGCCAGCCACGCCACGTCGACGAAGGCGTACGAGGTGAAGATCACGATCAGGCCGACGTACTCGAGGGTCAGCGCCGAGCGCTCGCCCCAGCGCGCCACCAGCGCGCCGATACGCGGTGCGGCCCAGGTGTTGACCAGGTGATTGAGCAGGAACAGCAGGGCAATGTCGGATGCGCCGTAGCCGAATTTCTCGACCATGAGGAAACCGGCAAATACGACGAAGATCTGCCGTCGCGCCCCGCTCATGAAGGTCAGCGCGTAGTACAGCCAGTAGCGGCGACGCATCAGCAGGTGCTTGTGTTGCGGCACGTGATGGGAAAAACGCGGAAAGGCCCGCCAGCTCCAGATCGCCAGAACCACGGTGGCACCACCGGCCAGCAGGTAGATCCATTCGAACCCGAGCTGCCAGAATTCCAGGCCCAGCCAGATCATGCCGAACACCAGGATCGCGGCATACGAACGCGCGGCCGACAGCCGCCCGAGTATCACCGGTGTGCGTTCGCTGGCTACCCATTGCAGGGCCAGCGATTTCTGCAGGGTGAAGAAGTAATGAAAGCCCACCGACATCAGGATCGTGGTCAGGTAGAAGGCGTATTCCTGCGGGAAGAAGCCGGTCAGGGCCACGCCGAGGCCGAGCAGGGCGATCGACAGCACGGCAAAGGTCTGTTCGCGCAACAGCAGCAGGACGAACACGGTGGTGAAGGCCAGAAAGCCGGGCACCTCGCGCAGGCTCTGCAGGATGCCGATCTGCACGCCGCCGAAGCCGGCCTGCTCGATGGCGAAATTGTTCAGCAGGGTCTGCCAGGTGGCGAACGCCAGCGACGCGGCAAAGCTGAGCAGCCAGAGGAAACGCTCGGCGGCCTGGGTCGTGGCTGTCATTCAGGCGAGCTGCGCGGTTTTGCGTGCCGGGCGCGCGAGACAGCGGCCCAGCCAGGCATCCAGCGCCGGATATTCTTCCAGCGTAAGTCGTAGCGGCCTGCACCAGGACGAGCACCGCCGCGACGTTCAGATCGGCGACCGTGAAGTGCCCGTCGGCCAGGTAGTCGCGCCCTGTCGAGCGCCTGGTCGAGGATTTTGAACGGCGCCTTCAGCACGCCGAGATTGCGGCTGACCTTGTCGGGGTCGCGCTTGTCCTCAGGCAGCACGCGGCTGTGCATCAACACGCTGAGCAGGGCGCTCTCGACCTCGGTCATCACCCAGAACGACCACTGCAGGGCCAGCGCCTCGCCCTCGATGCTGTCCGGCCAGAGTCCGCTGTCACCGCCGTACCTGCGCGCCAGGTACAGATTGATCGCCATCGATTCCCACAGCACCAGGTCGCCGTCGACCAGGGTCGGTATGCGGCCGTTCGGATTCAGCGCCCGGTAGGCCGGGTCGTTCAGCGCCTCGCCACGGAAATCCAGCGGGACGTGTTCGAACTCGAGCCCGAGCTCGTGCAGCAGCCATAGCGGGCGGAAGGTGCGGGACTGGGCGATGCCATAGAGCTTCAGCATGATTCAGGGCCTCGATCGCGTCGGTTGGCCGATGTTAAGCGATAACGCACGATGCCTGCCTGGCCTACCGCTGACTTTGGGTAGAATCACCCTATGACGACCCTGGTTTCCATTCACGAGGACTGGCCCGCCCAGCTCGACGACGGCCTGGCGGCGATGGGCCTGGCGCTCAAGCCCGAGCAGCGCGAGGCAATGCTGGGTTATCTCGGGCTGCTGGCGAAATGGAACCGCGCCTTCAACCTCACGGCGGTGCGTGACCCGGCCAGCATGGTGCGGCGCCAACTGCTCGACAGCCTGTCGATCCTGCGCTGGACCGACAGTGGACCGGTGCTCGATGTCGGCACCGGCGCCGGCCTGCCCGGCATCCCGCTGGCGATTGTGCGGCCCGACCTGCGCTTTTCCCTGCTCGACACGAATGGCAAGAAGACCCGCTTCGTGCAGCAGGCGGTCGGCGAACTTGGTCTGGCGAACGTCGAGGTGATCAGCCACCGGGTCGAGCGACTCGACCGCCCGGGCCACTACACGCGAATCCTGTCGCGCGCTTTCGCGACCCTGGCCGACATGGTGGCCGGCACGGCCGGCCTGCTGGCCGACGATGGCTGCTGGCTGGCGATGAAGGGCGCGGTGCCGAGCGCGGAAATCGCCGAGCTGCCGGCGGATCTGGCCGCCGAGGTACAGCCGCTGCGCGTACCCGGCGAATCCGCTGAACGGCACCTGGTGATCCTGCGCCGCCGGCCCTAGGCCGGTTCGCCGGCGTCGACCGATCGGCCACCGGGCGTCTGTGGCAGGCCGTGCAGGCTATCTTTTTTCCCCGGCGCGGTTATGATTATCGGCCCGGCACCGCCCGCCGGTCGATCACACAGACAACATCGGGTCGACCACCATGGGACGAATCATCGCTGTCGCCAACCAGAAGGGCGGCGTCGGCAAGACCACCACGGCGGTCAACACCGCGGCGGCGCTGGCGGCCATGAAGCGCCGGGTGCTGCTGATCGACCTCGATCCGCAGGGCAACGCCACGACCGGCAGCGGCATCGACAAGCACGCCGCTCGAGCTGTCCACGCTGGATGCACTGATGGGCGAACAGCCGCTCGCCGAATGCCTGCAGCGCAGCGAGCAGGCCGGCTACGACGTGTTGCCATCCAACGGCGACCTGACCGCCGCCGAGGTCCGGCTGCTCGAGGCGCCGTTGCGCGAAAAGCGCCTGGCGCTGGCGCTCGAGCCGGTCACGGCCGATCTACGACTACATCCTGATCGACTGTCCGCCGTCGCTGAACATGCTGACGCTGAACGCGCTGGTCGCGGCCGACAGCGTGCTGGTGCCGCTGCAGACCGAGTACTACGCCCTCGAGGGTCTGTCGGCCCTGCTCGCCACGGTGCAGCAGATCAAGGACCACCGCAATCCGCGCCTCGAGATGGAGGGCATCGTGCGCACCATGCACGATCCGCGCAACAACCTCGACAACCAGGTCTCGGCGCAGCTGATCCAGCATTTCGGCGACAAGGTGTTCCGCACCATGATCCCGCGCAACGTGCGCGTCGCCGAGGCGCCCAGTCATGGCCTGCCGGTCATGCTGTATGATAAATCGTCGCGCGGCGCGATCAGCTACATGGCCCTGGCCAGCGAGATGACGCGTCGCCATCTCCCGCAACACTCGAACGCACCTGCCTGACCATGGTTAAGAAAAGAGGCCTCGGCCGCGGACTCGACGCCCTGCTCGGCGCGTCGCAGCCAGCGGACAACGAACAACGCCGGAGCAGTCGATACCTCGGCGACCGCAGCCGTGCGCTCAGGCCAGCCTGCCGGTCGACCTGATCCAGCGCGGCCGCTATCAGCCGCGGCGCAATTTCGACGAGGACAAGCTGCGCGAACTGGCCGATTCGATCACCGCCCAGGGCATGGTGCAGCCGATCGTGGTGCGCCCGGTCGGCGAGACGAAGTACGAGATCATCGCCGGCGAGCGCCGCTGGCGGGCCGCCCAGCTGGCCGGTCTTGCCGATGTGCCGGTGGTGATCCGCGATGTCGACGACCAGGCGGCCATGGCGATGGCGCTGATCGAGAACATCCAGCGCGACGACCTCAACCCGCTCGAAGAGGCCACCGCCCTGCACCGCCTGCTCAACGAGTTCGAGCTGACCCACCAGCAGGTGGCCCAGGCGGTCGGCAAGTCGCGCACCACGGTGACCAATCTGATTCGATTGCTGGATCTCAATGCAGAGGTCAAGACAATTGCTGGAAGATGGCGCAATGGAGATGGGCCATGCGCGCGCCCTGCTGGCGCTCGAGCGGCGCAGCCGCAGACCGAGGCGGCCAGCCAGGTGGCGGCCAAGGGTCTGTCGGTGCGCGAGACCGAGGCCCTGGTGCGGCGCCTGAATCAGCCGCGCGCCGGCGAAGCGCGCGCCAGCCGGAAGAGGAAGACCCGGATGTGCGCCGCCTGCTGTCCGACCTGACCGACCGGCTCGGCGCCAAGGTCGCGCTACAGCAGGGTACCGGTGGCAAGGGCCGGCTGGTGATCAGCTACAACACGCTGGAGGAACTGGAAGGAATCCTCGATCACATCCAGTGAGGGTGTTCGAATCGGGCGCCCGGTGAAAATTCTGAGGGTTACCCTTTAGATTTCTTATCAGATGATCGTTTGACCTTATACCCTGGAATTCTTATACTTCGCGCGCTCTCAACGGCTCGATCTATAGCGCTCAGGATGCCGCAAATGCAGAATCTTGATGCGCATCGGGCCAAGCGAATACTGATCGCGCAGGCAGTTGCCACCCTGATTGTGACCCTGGTCGGACTGGTTTTTGGTCTGTGGCACGGTCTTTTCGCCCTCATCGGAGGTGCGACAGCGACGATCGCCAATGCCCTGTTCGCCTACTGGGTCTTTGGCCGGTATCGCGCCGGAGAGCCGGGAAAGCTGGTCGGCCAGTTTTACGGCGGAGAATTGATGAAGCTGGCGTTTACCGCGCTGGCGTTTGCGGCGGTGATCATCTGGCTTGATCCGCTTAAGCCCGTTGGCCCTGTTTGGGGCCTATTTTGCTGTACAGGTTTTGCCGCCGATGCTGGCGAATCGCATCGCCGGATGAACGCAAAGAGAAAAGAGAAAAATGGCTGGCTCTGAAACGCTGACATCTGCTGAGTACATCAAGCACCATCTGACCAACCTCACCTTTGGTCAGTTTCCCGACGGGCACTGGGGTATCGCGCACGCTGCCGCACGAGGCCACGGCGATGGGCTTCTGGGCCATCCACCTCGATTCGATGTTCTGGTCGATCGCGCTCGCCGCGCTGTTTGGCTACTTCTTCTACAAGGCGGCCCAGACGGCCACCGCCGGCGTGCCCCACGGGCTGCAGAATTTCGTCGAACTGATGATCGACTTCATCAACGAGAGCGTGCGCGGATCGTTCTCCGGCAAGAATGACATGGTCGCGCCGCTCGCGCTGACCGTGTTCGTCTGGGTCTTCCTGATGAACCTGATGGACCTGGTGCCGGTCGACCTGATTCCTTATATCTGCAGGCCTGCTCGGTATCCACTTCATGAAGGTGGTGCCGACCACCGATCCGAACATCACCTTCGCCCTGGCGATCGGCGTGTTCGTGCTGATCCTCTTCTACAGCATCAAGATCAAGGGTGTCGGCGGTTTCGTCGGTGAACTGACCGGCATGCCGTTCGCGACCAAGAATCCGCTGCTCAAGCCGTTCTTCACCGTGGTCAACCTGATTCTCGAAGGCGTCAACCTGATCGCCAAGCCGGTTTCACTGTCACTGCGTCTGTTCGGCAACATGTATGCCGGTGAGATGATCTTCATCCTGATCGCAGTCATGTACAGCGCAGGTATGGGCACTCGGCCTCTTCGGCGGCGTGCTGCAACTGGGCTGGGCCATTTTCCATATCCTGATCATCACGCTGCAGGCGTTCATCTTCATGACGCTGACCATCGTGTATCTGGACATGGCGCATTCTGAACATCACTGAATTCACTTTTTTCTTTAACTACCTGATTGAACTAACGGGAGACAATCATGGAACAAGCTCTGCTGGTCATCGCTGCTGCGATCATGATGGGTCTGGGTGCCGTCGGCGCCGCTGTCGGCATCGGCGTCCTGGGTGGCCGCTTCCTCGAAGGCGCTGCACGTCAGCCGGAACTCATTCCCATGCTGCGTACCCAGTTCTTCATCGTTATGGGTCTGACCGACGCCGTACCGATGATCGCTGTGGGTCTTGGCATGTACGTTCTGTTCGCGCTCGCTGCTTAAGTCGGCGACTCACGAACTGTTTTAACTCGTCTTAACGAGGTTTCGGGATGAATATCAACCTGACACTTATTGCCCAGCTGGTGTCCTTCGCGGTGTTCGTTTGGTTCACCATGAAGTTCGTTTGGCCGCCGCTGGTAAAGGCGATGGACGAGCGCAAAGCCAAGATCGCCGAAGGCCTGGCTGCCGCCGAGCGCGGACAGCATGAGCAGGAGCTTGCCGAAAAGCGGGCCAAGGAAACACTGCTCGAGGCCAAGAAACAGGCTGCAGAGGTCAAGTCGAATGCTGACAAGCAGGCGGCCATGATCATCGAAGAGGCCCGTGACAAAGCCAAAGAAGAAGGCAATCGTCAACTGGTCGCTGCCAAGGCGGAAATTGAGCAGGAAACCAACAAGGCCCGCGAGGTCCTGCGCACCAAGGTGGCCGAATTGGCTGTCATGGGTGCAGAGAAAATCCTGCGCAAAGAGATCGACGCGAACGCTCATCAAGACATCGTCGAATCCGTGGCTAACCAGATCTAAGGCAATCGAATGGCTGGAGACGCTACAACAATCGCACGACCCTACGCCGAAGCACTCTTCGCGCGTGCGGTCGAGACAGACAAGCTGGACCTTTGGTCTGACATGCTCGGCATGCTCGCAATCGCTGCGCGGGATCCGGCGCTTTCAGGACTGATCGCCAGTCCAAAGCTGGACAAGGCGCAGATGACCGAGCTGTTACTGGATATCGGCGGTGGCCGACTGAGCGATGAGGGCCAGAACCTGGTCCGCTTGCTGGTCGCCAACGGCCGACTTCCGGTCCTGCCGGAAATTGCCAGCCATTACGAGAGACGCAAGGCGGAACACGAAGGCACGCTCGATGTGCACGTGACTACCGCATTCGCTCTCAACGCGGCACAGGAACAGAAACTCGCCGAGGCGCTCAAGCGCAAGCTCGGCCGCGAGATCCGTATCACCAGCGACGGAAGACCCCGAACTGATCGGCGGCTTCCATCTGCGCGCCGGCGATATGGTGATCGACGGTTCTGTCTCCGGGCAGCTCGACCAGCTGGCTAACGAATTAGGAATCTAATCGGGTAAGCAACCATGCAACTGAATCCCTCCGAGATCAGCGAGCTGATCAAAAGCAAGATCGAAAAATTCGATCTGACTTCCGAAGCTCGCAACGAAGGCACTGTCGTTTCCGTAACCGACGGTATCGTTCGCATCCACGGCCTGGCAGACGCCATGTCGTACGAGATGCTTGAGTTCCCTGGCAACACCTACGGACTGGCGCTCAACCTTGAGCGTGATTCAGTCGGCGCGGTGGTACTGGGTGATTACAAGCACATCTCCGAAGGCGATGCGGTCAAGTGTACCGGCCGCGTACTCGAAGTGCCGATCGGCCCCGAGCTGCTCGGCCGCGTGGTCGATGCCCTGGGTCATCCGATGGACGGCAAGGGCCCGATCAACGCCAAAACCTCTGCCCCGATCGAGGCAATCGCCCCGGGTGTTATCGAGCGTAAGTCGGTTGACCAGCCGGTGCAGACCGGCATCAAGGCGATCGACGCCATGGTGCCGGTCGGCCGTGGCCAGCGTGAGCTGATCATCGGCGACCGCCAGACCGGCAAGACGGCTATCGCGATCGACGCGATCATCAACCAGAAAGGCACCGGCGTTAAGTGTATCTACGTCGCCATCGGCCAGAAGAACTCGTCCATCGCCGCGCTGGTGCGCAAGCTGGAAGAGCACGATGCCATGGAACACACCATCATCGTTGCCGCGCCGGCCGCCGATTCGGCCGCGATGCAGTTCATCGCGCCCTACTCCGGCTGCACCATGGGTGAGTACTTCCGCGACCGTGGCGAAGATGCCCTGATCATCTACGACGACCTGACCAAGCAGGCCTGGGCCTATCGCCAGGTTTCCCTGTTGCTGCGTCGTCCGCCGGGCCGTGAAGCCTACCCGGGTGACGTTTTCTACCTGCACTCGCGTCTGCTCGAGCGTGCCTCGCGCGTCAACGCGGATTACGTCGAGAAGTTCACCAACGGTGAAGTAAAAGGCAAGACCGGATCGCTGACCGCGTTGCCGATCATCGAGACCCAGGCGGGTGACGTTTCGGCGTTCGTACCGACCAACGTTATCTCGATTACCGACGGTCAGATCTTCCTCGAATCCGACCTGTTCGCAGCCGGTCTGCGTCCGGCCATCAACGCCGGCCTGTCGGTATCCCGAGTCGGTGGTGCGGCCCAGACCAAGATCATCAAGAAGCTGGGTGGTGGCGTTCGTCTGGCACTGGCGCAGTATCGTGAACTGGCGGCGTTCTCGCAGTTTGCCTCTGATCTCGACGAAGCCACGCGCAAGCAGCTGGAACGTGGTCAGCGTGTTACCGAACTGATGAAGCAGCCGCAGTACACGCCGCTGTCGATCTGCGACATGGCAATGTCACTGTTTGCTGCCAACGAAGGCTATCTGGATGACGTCGACGTCAACAAGATCGTCGATTTCGAAGCGGCGCTGCACAGTTACATGACCGCCAACCAGGCCGACCTGGTCGCCACGGTGAATGCCGAAGCAGACTGGAACGACGAACTGGAAGGTGCGTTCCACGATGCCCTGAAGGAATTCAAGGACACCGGTACCTGGTAAACCGAGTAACAATCACAAAGGACACAAAGACGCAGCGCACACACTGTATCGACGGTTGCCGCGGCACTCTTCGAACCCTTTGCGAACTTTGAGTCTTCGAGACCTTTGCGTTTGAAACGCTGGAGTTAGGTGAGAACACATGGCAGGCGCTAAAGAAATCCGCACAAAGATTGCCTCCGTCAAGAGCACTCAGAAGATCACCAGTGCGATGGAGATGGTCGCTGCGTCGAAGATGCGCAAGGCGCAGGACCGGATGGAGGCTACCCGCCCCTACGCCGACAAGATGCGCCAGGTTATCGGGCACGTCGCCCTTGCGAATCCCGGAGTACAAGCATCCTTTCATGCATGCCCGTCAGGTCAAACGTATCGGCTTCATCATCATCTCGTCCGACCGCGGTCTGTGCGGTGGTCTGAACAGCAACCTGTTCCGGCGGCATGGTGCAGGGAGATCAAGGCGCTGCACGAGTCCGGTACCGAGGTTGAGTTCTGCACCATCGGTACCAAGGCGCTCGGATTCTTCCGTCGCGTCGGCGGCAAGGTCATCGGCCCAGGCCACGCACCTGGGCGATGCGCCGCATATCGACGATCTGGTCGGTACCGTCAAGGTGATGCTGGATGCGTACGAGAACGGTGAGATCGACGAGATCAGGATCGCTTACAACCAGTTCGTCAACACCATGACCCAGCAGCCGACCGTCGAACAGCTGGTACCGCTGGCCGCTGGCGACGATGCCGCAGAGCTGAAGCATCACTGGGACTATATCTACGAGCCCGGCGCCAAAGAGGTGCTGGACGACCTGCTGACCCGCTATATCGAGTCACTGGTATACCAGACGGTGGTTGAAAACGGTGCCTGCGAACAGTCGGCACGCATGGTCGCGATGAAGTCCGCGACGGACAATGCCGGCGACCTGATCGACGAACTGCAGCTGATCTACAACAAGGCGCGCCAGGCCGCCATCACGCAGGAGATCTCCGAGATCGTGAGCGGCGCCGCGGCCGTGTCGTAGCAAGACGACATTGAGAAATTTAGACTTTAACGATTGTGATGCTGCCGCGGCAGCCAAGAGGAAAAGCCAATGAGCACGGGTAATGTCGTTGAGATTATCGGCGCCGTCGTGGACGTCCAGTTCCCGCGTGGCGCGATACCGAAGGTTTACGATGCACTGATGATCGAATCCGCCGATCTGACGCTGGAAGTGCAGCAACAGCTGGGCGACGGCGTCGTACGTACCATTGCCATGGGTTCCACCGACGGTCTGAAACGCGGTCTTGAGGTTTCGAATACCGGCGCGGCGATTCAGGTGCCGGTAGGCCAGGCTACGCTCGGCCGCATCATGGACGTGCTGGGCAGACCGATCGACGAATCCGGCCCGATCGCCACCGAAGAACGCATGCCGATTCACCGCGATCGCCCCGAAGCTCGAAGACCAGGCAGCGACCACCGAGATTCTCGAGACCGGCATCAAGGTTATCGACCTGATCATGCCGATCCAGAAGGGCGGCAAGGTCGGCCTGTTCGGCGGCGCCGGCGTGGGCAAGACGGTTACCCTGATGGAGCTGATCCGCAACATCGCGGTTGAGCACTCCGGCTTCTCGGTATTCGCCGGTGTCGGTGAGCGTACCCGTGAAGGTAACGACTTCTACCACGAGATGTCCGAAGGTGGCGTACTCGACAAGGTGGCCCTGGTTTACGGCCAGATGAACGAGCCGCCCGGCAACCGCCTGCGTGTGGCGCTGACCGGCCTGACCATGGCCGAGTACTTCCGCGACGAAGGTCGTGACGTGCTGATGTTCGTCGACAACATCTACCGTTACACCCTGGCGGGAACCGAGGTATCGGCGCTGCTCGGCCGTATGCCTTCCGCGGTGGGTTACCAGCCGACCCTGGCCGAAGAGATGGGTGTTCTGCAGGAGCGCATCACCTCCACCAAGACCGGTTCCATCACCTCGTTCCAGGCGGTATACGTACCGGCGGACGACCTGACCGACCCGTCCCCGGCCACCACCTTCGCCCACCTGGACGCCACCCTGGTACTGTCGCGCCAGGTCGCCGAACTGGGTATCTACCCGGCGGTGGATCCGCTGGATTCGACCTCGCGTATCCTCGATCCGCACATCGTCGGCGAAGAGCATTACGACGTCGCACGCGGTGTGCAGGGCGTATTGCAGCGCTACAAGGAACTGAAGGACATCATCGCGATCCTCGGTATGGACGAGCTGTCGGAAGAAGACAAGCTGGTCGTGCAGCGCGCCCGCAAGATGCAGCGCTTCCTGTCGCAGCCCTTCTTCGTGGCCGAGATCTTCACCGGTGCGCCTGGCAAGTACGTTTCGCTGAAAGAGACCATCGCCAACTTCAAGGCGATCCTTGACGGCGAATATGATCACCTGCCGGAGCAGGCGTTCTACATGTGTGGCAACATCGAAGAAGCCGTCGCCAATGCCGAGAAGGGCTGAGAAAGCGGCCTAGATTGATTTTGGGAGAAACCCGATGGCAATGACCATCCATGTCGACATCGTAAGCGCCGAAGGCCACCTGTTCTCTGGACAGGGCGAGATGATCTACGCGCCGGCGATAATGGGCGAGATCGGTATCGCACCGCGCCACGCGCCGCTGGTTACCCAGCTCAAGCCGGGCGAGCTTCGGGTTGAGCACGGCGGTGGCAAGGCGCAGGAACATTTCTATGTCTCCGGCGGCATGATCGAAGTGCAGCCCTTCAAGGTGACCGTGCTGGCCGATACCGGCATCCGTGCCGCAGATCTTGACGAGGCCGCGGCGGAAGACGCGAAGCGTCGTGCCGAAGACGCGTTGGCCAACAGTGCGGCAGATATCGATCTGGCCAAGGCCCAGGTCGAATTGGCCGAAGCGGTTGCCCAGCTGCGAGCCATCGAGCGCTTGCGCAAGACCCGTTAAATTCATTCTTGCCGATGTTAGAATCAACGGCCCTGACGTTCATCGTCAGGGCCGTTTTTCATTCCAATCAGGGCCCAATCAGCGATCGAGCCAACGAGCGCTGTGACACCCAATCCAAGATTCACTAATAGAATCACGAAACCCGCCGACAACAGTGCAGTAAGGGCAGAGTTCAGATGACTGAAGAGATTATAAAACCGGGTAAATACGTTGCCCTGACCTACACGATCGTCGATGAAAAAGGCGACGTCGTTGAACAGCACGATGTCCCGCTGGGCTTCGTCTATGGCAGCGATACCGAACTGATAGGCGGTATGGACAAGGCCGTGGTCGGCAAGCGCGCCGGCGAGCGGGTCGAGGTCAGTGTCCCGCCAGAGCAGGGTTTCGGCCCGCATGATCCGAGCCTGACGTTCACCGACTCCATCGACAACGTTCCACCGCAATTCCGTTCGATCGGTGCGGAGGTGCAGATGCAGAACGATCAGGGTGAGGCCAAATCCTTCTATGTCACACGGATCGAAGATGGCCAGGTTACGGTAGACGGCAATCATCCGCTGGCGGGCAAGGCATTGACCGTACGCGTCAGCATTACCGAGGTGCGCGACGCACGCCCCGGTGAAGAAAAGACATCAGGCATTCATGCCGTACAGATGCCTGGTCCAACCAGTATCAACTGAGTGTAGAAGGAACCACAATGGGCCTCGGAGTCATCATTCTTGCTGCTGGCCAGGGTACGCGGATGAAATCCGCCATGCCCAAGGTCTTACACCGGATCTCTGGCAAGTCCCTGCTCGGACACGTGATCGATTGCGCCCGTGCGCTGTCGCCCGACGAGATCGTGGTCGTGTATGGCCACGGCGGCGAACAGGTACGCGAGGCTTTTGCCGATCAGCCGGATCTGCGCTGGGCTGAACAGGCTGAACAACTGGGCACAGGCCATGCGGTGCAGCAGGCGATGCCGGCGCTGCGCAGCGCCGACCAGGTGTTGATTCTGTACGGCGATGTACCACTGACCCGCCCCGAGACGCTGCAGCAGCTGATCGACGCCGCACACAATGGTTTCGGCCTGCTGACCGTCACCCTCGATGATCCGACCGGCTATGGCCGGATCGTGCGCAACGAGGGTGGTCGCGTGCAGCGCATCGTCGAGCAGAAAGATGCCAGCGCCGAGGAACTGACGATCACCGAGATCAATACCGGCATCATGTTCATGCCGCGTCACGAGTTGGCCCGCTGGCTCGATGGCCTGTCGAACAACAATGCACAGGGCGAGTATTACCTGACGGATGTCCTCGCGACCGCCGTTGCTGACGGCTACGACATTCAGGTCGGTCAACCGGAGTCCGCCCTGGAGGCCGAGGGCGTCAACAATCGCCTGCAACTGGCAACCCTGGAGCGCGCACACCAACGCTGGATTGCCGACCAACTGATGACCGACGGTGTCACCCTGCGTGACCCGGCGCGGCTCGATGTGCGAGGACGTGTGCAACACGGCCAGGATGTCGAGATCGATGTCAACGTCGTGCTCGAGGGCGAGGTCACCCTCGGTGACCGCGTAACCATCGGCGCCAACTGCGTATTGCGCGACGCGCATATCGGAAATGATGTCGCGATCCTCGAAAATTGCGTGATCGAGGACGCCTCGGTGGGCGCAGCCAGCAAGATCGGGCCCTTCGCGCGGCTGCGGCCGGGTACTGAACTGCTCGGTCGCGCGCATGTCGGCAATTTCGTCGAGATCAAGAAATCGATCGTCGGACTCGGCTCAAAGGTAAACCACCTCAGCTACATTGGTGACAGCGAGATCGGCGAAGGCGTGAACATCGGGGCCGGCACCATCACCTGTAACTACGATGGCGCGAACAAGCACAAGACCGTGATCTCGGACCATGCCTTTATCGGGTCGAACTCGGCGCTGGTGGCGCCGGTAACGATCGGGGTAAATGCGACCATCGGTGCCGGCTCGGTTATCGGCAAGGATGCGCCCGACGGGAAACTCACCCTGACCCGCGCGAAGCAGACGAGCCTGAACTGGCTGCGCCCGACCAAGAAGGCCTGATTGCGCCGGCCCAGCCGCCCCGCATTTTTGTTTTATTGAATTGGAGAAGTAGCCATGTGCGGCATCGTTGGAGCCATTGCTGAACGCAACGTTGTCCCGATCCTGATGGAGGGACTGCGCCGTCTCGAGTACCGTGGCTACGACTCGGCCGGCATCGCCATCCGCAATGCGGCGGGCCATCTGCAGCGCATCCGTTCAGTCGGCAAGGTCGCCGAACTGCAGCACCTGCTCGATCAGGGCACGGTCGCAGGCACACTCGGTATCGCGCATACGCGCTGGGCCACCCACGGCATGCCCGCCGAGCGCAACGCGCATCCGCACATGAGCGGCGAACATGTCGCGATCGTACACAACGGCATCATCGAGAATCACGCCGAACTGCGCAGTGAACTTGAGGCCCAGGGTTATACCTTCAACTCCGACACCGATACCGAGGTGATTGCGCATCTGCTGGCCGAGTTGCTGGGTCAGGGTCAGGATATCGCCGAGGCGACCCGCAATGCCATCGGGCGCCTGCTCGGTGCCTACGCGCTGGCGGTGATCCACCCGGAAGAGCCCGATCGCATGATCGTGACCCGTGCCGGCAGCCCCCTGGTCATCGGCATTGGGGTCGGTGAGCACTTTATCGCCTCTGATGTGTTCGCCCTGTTGCCGGTCACCCAGCGTTTCATCTTTCTCGAAGAGGGTGATCTGGCCGAGATCCGGCGCGATGGTGTGACCATCTTCGATGCCGCCGGCGAACCGGTCGAGCGCGAGATCCGCACCAGCCAGCTGTCGTCGTCGAGTGCCGAGAAAGGCCCCTACCGGCACTACATGCTGAAGGAGATCTACGAGCAGCCGGCAGTCATCGCCGAGACGCTCGAGGGTCGCATCCACAAGGGCAAGTTGCTCGAGGAGAGCTTCGGTCATGTCGCCAAAGATCTGTTTGATCGCACCCGCGCGGTGCAGATCATCGCCTGCGGCACCAGCTATCATGCCGGCATGGTCGCGCGTTACTGGCTGGAAGAGGCCGGCATCCCGTGCCAGATCGAGGTCGCGAGCGAGTTTCGTTACCGTAAGACCGTGGTGCAGCCCGACACCCTGTTCGTGACGATTTCCCAGTCGGGGGAGACGGCCGACACGCTGGCCGCCCTGCGCGAGGCCAAGCAATCCGGCTATATCGGCAGCCTGGTGGTCTGCAACGTGCCCGAGAGCTCGCTGGTGCGCGAATCCGATGTGGCGCTGATGACCCGTGCCGGTCCGGAGATCGGCGTGGCCTCAACCAAGGCCTTTACCACCCAACTGGTGGCACTGCGCCTGGTGACCCTGGCGCTGGCCAAGCGCCGCGGCCTGGATGCCGCACAGGAGAAACACTGGGTCGACGAGCTGCAGGCCCTGCCGCGCCAGGTCGAGGTGGTGCTGAAGCTCAGCGACGCGATCGAGACGATGGCGCAATCCTTCGCCGACATGGATAACGCCCTGTTTCTCGGGCGCGGCACCTTCTACCCGATCGCGATGGAAGGCGCGCTGAAGCTCAAGGAGATCTCGTATATCCATGCCGAGGCCTACCCGGCGGGCGAACTCAAACACGGGCCGCTGGCCCTGGTCGACGAGCGTATGCCGGTGGTCTGCGCCCTGCCCGACGACCCGCTGCTGGAGAAGGTGCTGTCCAATCTGCAGGAGGTTCGCGCGCGTGGCGGAGAGCTGTTCCTGTTCAGCGACAAGACGGTGAAGATCTCGCTCGACCGCTACCAGAATCTGACGCTGGACGACATCTGCGCGGGCACGGCGCCGATCGTTTACACGATCCCGCTGCAGCTGTTGTCATATCACGTGGCTATCCTCAAGGGTACCGACGTCGATCAGCCCCGCAATCTCGCCAAGTCGGTGACCGTGGAGTAGCTAAGCGCTGGCGCCTTCTCGGCCGTATCCCTGCCGTTCGGTGCCCTGACCTCGCGCCTGTGGATCCCGGTAGATCGCATGGTTGCCGACCTGATGGCGTTCGGCGGATGGTCTTTTGCTCAGATGGTGAACCTGGTCGCAATTGTCTGAAGGTTCGCCGCCAGACGTGCCTGCTGCGTGCTCGCCACCGCGGTTTGTTCGGCGCCATCTGCCGAGGCGGATGAGAGATCGCGGATCGTGACGATGTTGCGATTGATGTCTTCCGCCACCGTGCCTTGTTCCTGCGCGGCCGTCGCGATCTGCTCGTTCATCGCCTTGATCTGTGCCACTGCCTGGTTGATCCCGTCCAGGGCCTGATCGGCACGTTCGACCTGCTCGAGACCGTGTTTCGCCTTGGCCTGTCCCTTCTCCATGGCCCCTGCAGCACGCTTCGCACCTTGCTGCAGGCCCTCGATCATGCGCTGGATCTCCCGGGTGGAATCCTGCGTGCGGCCGGCCAGGGTGCGCACCTCGTCAGCCACCACCGCAAACCCGCGCCCCTGTTCACCGGCACGCGCCGCCTCGATGGCCGCGTTCAATGCCAGCAGGTTGGTCTGTTCGGCGATGCCGCGAATCACATCCAGTACGCCACCGATGCTTTCGCTCTCCGCCTCCAGCTGATGAATCACCTCGGCAGCCTGCCGCACCTCGTCGGCCAGGCTCTGCGTGGCGCTCAAGGCCAATGCCGCGAGTTCCCTCCCCTCATCGGCCTTTACGTCGGCCTCGTTGGCGGCCGTTTTGGCGATCGCCGCGGTTTGCGCCACATCCTGAACGGTAGCGGCCATCTGGTTCATCGCCGTTGCCACCTGCTCCGCCCCGGACAACTGTTCGCGGGTACGTGCACTGGACTGTTCGGTGATCACCGAGGTCTCCTCCGCCGCCGCGGCCAGTTGGCTGGTGGAACTCGTCAATTCGCTGATGACCTCGTGGAAGCGACCGCCCATGGCGTTGAAGGCGGCCGCGATCCGGCCAAGTTCGTCCTTACCCCGATAATCACAGCGCGCGGTCAGGTTGCCGGCGGCCAGCTCTGCCGACGCGGTGCTCAACCGGTCGACGGCCTCGCCGACGCCACGAATCGTCACGAAGGCGAGCAGACTCAACAGCCCGATACTCGCCAAAATCAAGCCGATAGAGATGTTCTGTACCATCAGGCCGCGTTCGACCTGGGTATCGTGCACCGCCTTGGCGGTGTCGAGCTGATACTGCAGGAGCTTGCCAACGGCTTTGTGTGCCTTGAGGAAGGCAGGGTTGGTTTCTTCCAGCAGGATCCGTGTCGCTTCCAGGTAGTTTCCGCCTTGAAGGGCGGCGACGACCGGTTTCACGCCGTCATTGACGAACGCGAGACGTTGTTGGGCAAATGCCTCGGCCAGTACCCGCTCTTCTTTGGTCAATTTGCCAGAAATGTATGATGCCCACGCCTCATCCATCCGCCCGATATTTTTTTCTGCGCTACGGGTGTGCAGGCCGATGTCGTGTTTATGCCATTTCTCGGTCTTTGAGCCGGGCTCATGCTGCAGTCCAAACACCAGCATGCTGCGGATCGCATGCATTCGATCGATGATATTGTTCAATCGACTCGTCGGCACCAGGCGCTGTTCGTAAGCCCGCTCCAGCGAGGCCTGCCCCACATGCATGGCGCTCACACCCAAGGCGCCGATTATCAACATCAGAAGTGCCGCGAACCCAACCAGGAACGACAGCCGGGCCTTGAGGGTGAATCGACTGAGAAAAGTCATCTGCTCTTTATCTCTGAATGGATGAGGTGTGGTTTGGTCGCGCTATCCGTCCAGGCAAGCCGGCGGAACCGCGAGCGAAACGATTAAAACCGCGGGACCGTGGTGCCTGGAGTAGGTCTCGGCGTAAACACAGCGATCTTTACCCCGGCGTGCCCGACAATCTTTCCGTCGTGGCTCCCGACGGCGTCGGCGTCGTACACTGCAGTCACTTTCCGTCACCCGCAACCAGGGCGCCATGCATCGCGGTCTCGCACCCCCAACCGAACCCGACCGGCAGTGAGCGAAGGTTCGACGACATCGTTCAGCAGGCCGAGCAGCTGGCCGATGTTCGTGGGTCTGTGTGTTGCCCTGACCCTGTTGCTGGGTGCCGTGATCGTGGTGCATTTTTATATCGACTACCGTGCCGACCGGACCCGCCGTGATACCACCGAGACACTCAACGTCGAGCTGGGTCGACGCGCATTGGTCGCGGATATCTCGGCGGTCACGACCGATCTGATGTTCCTTGGGCGGCTGATCGAAAACCTCAGTTTCGACGCGGCGTTGGCCGAAGGCCGGCGCAATTACCTGGCCGAGGTGTTCGTCACCTTCGCGCGCGAAAAAGGCATGTACGACCAGATTCGGTTTATCGACATCCGCGGCCGCGAGGTCGTTCGGGTCAACCTGGCCGATGGCGTTCCTGCGCTGGTTGATCCGGCCCGGCTGCAGGACAAATCGAACCGCTACTATGTCGACAAGGCGCTGCGCCTGCGCAGCGGCCAGGTCTATCTTTCCCCGTTCGATCTGAACGTCGAGGACGGCACCCTCGAACAACCGATCAAGCCGGTGCTGCGCTTCGCCACCCCGGTCTTTGACGCCGACGGCAACCGCCAGGGCCTGGTGGTGCTGAACTACCTGGGAGAGCGACTGCTCGAACGTTTCCGCCAGGCGGCGGCGAACATTGCCGACCATGTGCAGTTGCTCAATGGCGCCGGGTACTGGTTGAGCAGTCCGCGACCGAATGAGGCCTGGGGTTTCATGTACGGCCGCGAGGACACGTTCAGGCGCCGCTTCCCCGCCGCCTGGCGGCACATCGCCGATGATGTCGAAGGTCAATTTGCAACCCCCAACGGTCTTTTCACCTACGCCACGGTATGGCCGGCGGCGCGGGCCGCGGTCGCACTGCCACCGGGCCGGGTAGCGACCGCGCAGGGTGAGGCATGGAAGGTGGTCTCGCATGTCAGCCTGGACGTCGCATCGCTCGGGCTGGGCACCTTCGTACGGCGGCATGTCGGTCTTTATCTGGGCATCCTTGGCCTGCTGACGCTGCTCGCCTGGCTGGTCGCCAGCGCCAATGTGCACAGGCGTGCCGCGGAATCACAGCGCGCCTATGAACAGCGCTTCCGTCAGACCCTGGAAGATATCGAGCTGGCGGCGCTGATGGTCGATCTGCGTGGTCGGCTGACGTTCTGCAATCACTACCTGCTGGCGTTGACCGGCTGGCGCGGCGAAGAGGTGATCGGCCGCACCTGGCTGGAGCGTTTCGTGCCCCAGGAACAGCGCGCGATGGTGCGTCGCGTCATCGACCGCCTGGCGCAGCACGGCGAACTGCCGGCCGAGTTCGAGGGTGAGGTCTGCACCCGTGATGGCGAACGTCGCCTGATCGCCTGGAACAACACCCTGGCACGTGACGCCGAGGGACGGATCATCGGCCTTACCGCGATCGGCGAAGACGTTACCGAGCGGCGACGCACCGAGGACCAGGTGCGCAAGCTGTCGCAGGCGGTGGAGCAGAGTCCGGCGATTGTGGTGATCACCGACCGCAGTGGTCGGATCGAGTACGTGAATCGAAAATTTACCGAGGTCACCGGGTATTCCTTTGCCGAGGTAAAGGGTGAAAATCCGCGCCTGCTCAAATCCGGTGAGACCGCGCCGGACGAGTACCAGCGCCTGTGGGAGGCACTCGAGGCCGGTGGTGAATGGCGCGGTGAGTTCCACAATCAGCGAAAGGACGGCTCGCTGTACTGGGAGGCCGCTGTGATCTCGGCGCTGCGCGATATCGACGGTGGTGTGACCCATTTTCTCGCGGTGAAAGAGGACATCACCGAGCGCAAGCGCCTGGAAAACGAGGTGGATACACGCAACCAGGAGCTCGCCCGGGCGCAGGCGCTGGCGGCGATGGGGCAGATGTCGACCATGCTGGCGCACGATCTGCGCAATCCTCTGTCGTCGGTCAAGATGGCGGTGCAGATTCTCGGCAAGCAGGCGACCGGCGAGGAGGCCCGTGAGCTTGCGAGCATCGGCCAGGAACAGATCCACTACATGGAAGACATCATCACCGACATGCTCACCTACTCGCGGCCGGGCGAGATGAAGGTGGCCTGGCTGAACGCGGAGAAACTGCTGGATGGTGTGATCGGCACCGTGCGTCGGCGCATCGCGGAATATGGCTGCCGAGGTCACGATCGACTGCCAGCCTGGCCTGCCGACCTTTCCGGGTGACGCGTCGAAACTGCGCCAGCTGTTATCCAACCTGTTGGTAAACGCCCTGCAGGCCACCACGGCGCGGCCGGTGAGCGAGCGTGCCGTAACGGTCAGCGTCAGGCTGCTCGATCGTACGGATGGGCGACGGGTCGGATTCTGGATCTGCGACAACGGCCAGGGTATCGATCCCGAGGTGCGTGAGCGCCTGTTCGAGCCGTTTTTCACCACCCGCACCAAGGGCACGGGCCTGGGCCTGGCGATCGTGCGTCAGCTGGTCGATCTGCACGGCGGCTCGGTCGCGCTGTCGGACAACGACCCGTCGGGGACCTGCGCGGTGCTAACCTTGCCGGTAACACCGCTGGCCGCATTGCGGCCGGCACAGCAGGCAGACTGGGAAAGCGAGAGGACGGCATCGTGAGCCAGGTTCTGGTGGTGGACGACGATCAGGCGAGTGCGCGCACCCTGCAGCTGCACCTGCGCGCGCAGGGCCACGAGACCACGGTGGCGCACGAGGCCGAGGCGGGCCTCGCGGCCGCGCGTGACCGTCACCCCGAACTGGTGATCCTGGATATCCGAATGCCCGGTCGCTCGGGCCTTGAATTGCTGCCCGATCTCAAGGCGCTGAACCCGGCGCCGCACGTGATCATGATCACGGCCTTCCACGACATGGACACCACGATCGAGGCGATGCAGCACGGCGCCGAGGATTACATCCACAAGCCGGTCGATATCGACGAACTGGATGCGGCGGTCGAACGTATCCTCGGCATCGAGCGCGGCGACAACCTGGTCAGTGCGAATGACGTCGCCGGTGGACGTTTCCAGATGGTGGGCCGCAGCCGTGCGATGAAGGAGCTGTTCAAGACCATCGGGCTGGTCGCGCGCAGCAGTACCACGGTCCTGATCACCGGTGAAAGCGGTACCGGCAAGGAGCTGGTCGCGCGCGCGGTGCACAATGCCAGCGGCCAGGCCGCCGGGCCGTTCGTGGTGGTCAATTGCGCAGCGGTGGTCGAAAGCCTGCTCGAATCGGACATGTTTGGGCACGAGAGAGGCGCCTTCACCGGCGCCGTCGGCAAGCAACTGGGCAAGTTTGCCCTGGCCGAGGGCGGCACGATTTTTCTCGACGAGGTCGGCGAGATGTCGCCGGCGATGCAGGCCAAGCTGTTGCGCGTGCTGCAGTACAAGGAGTTTACCCCGCTCGGCGCGAAGGCCTCACGGCATACCGATGCGCGGATCGTGGCGGCGACCAATGTCGAACTCGAACAATGCGTTGCCCAGGGCCGCTTTCGTGAAGACCTGTTCTACCGCCTGCGGGTGGTGAATCTGCATATCCCGCCGCTGCGTGAACGCCCCGACGACCTCGAGGACCTGGTGCAGGCGCTGCTGGGCCGGATCAATGCCGAGCTGCGCAGCGGCATTACCCATATCGACCAGGCGGTGCTCGATTGTTTTGCCGATTACCCCTGGCCAGGCAATGTGCGCGAGCTGGAAAACATCCTGATGAAGGCCGTCGCCCTTTCCGCCGGCAATACCCTGACCGTCGATCTGCTGCCTGACGAGCTGCGCGGTTGTTCGGCCAACAGGGGGTCATCGCAGGCGTCGCCGATCGGGCTGGGCAGCCTCGCCGAGATGGAACGTGAGCATGTGGCGCGCGTGCTGCAGGCGACCGGCTGGCACCGTGGCGAGGCCTGCGACATCCTCGGGGTATCGCGCCCGCGCCTGCGGCGCATGATGCGAGAGTATGGGCTGACCCCACCGGCCGGCATGGACGACGGTGCGCCCGACAGTGCTTGAACGATCTGTTCAATCGCTGACAGCTCAAGCCCCGATGCTGAACGAATCGTTCGGTCTGTTTCGATCAAGCGCCGGCGGCCCCGCACTGGTCATACCAACTGCCAGGTCTCTAACACGCTGAATTCAGGGTTTTGTCCTGGCCGCATTTGACCAGGGTCAAGTGATCGGCAGGTGATTTTGATTCCGGAACGGAACCTGCTTTCCCTGTGGTGTTGAACAAGAAGTGCGCGTCGAACCGGTCGACGCACAACACCACCAGGAGTCCGCCATGAAACGGCTAATAATTTCACTCATGCTGCTCGTTGCCTGTGGCAGCGTGCTTGCATCGGTTGCGAAAGTCGCACCCTCCGGCAAGGCAGGTTGCCTGAGTTGTCACGACGGTATCGAAGATATCCGCGACAGCAACTCGGCAATGATGTTGCAGATCAAGGCGATCGGCGCCGGCAATGGCGACCCCGCCGGTTGTGTCGTCTGTCATGGTGGCGACCCCAAGGGCACCACGTTCGAGGCCGCGCACAAGGGTTCGCCCGACGGTCTGAAGAACGGCAATGGCCCGAAGACCTACTACCCCGATCCGGGTTCGGTTTGGATTGCAGACAGAACCTGCGGACAGTGTCACGCCGGTTACGCCTACCGCGTCGAGCGTTCCCTGATGAACACCGAGGCCGGCAAGATCCAGGGCAACCTGCATACCTGGGGTATCGCCGAGGTTCAGGACCACAAGGTTCCCTGGGGTAACTACGACGTCAAGGATACCGACGGCCAGGTGCCACAGGTGGGTACCGAGCAGTACAAGCAGTACATGAAGGCCATGGTTGCCGCGCATGGCGATCAGTTCCCGACCGAGCTGCAGATGGTGCCGCAGCCGAGTGTCGAGGAGATCGAGAAAGACCCCAAGCTGGCGGGCTTCACCTACCAGCGTCAGCAGTGCCAACGCTGCCACGTCGGTGTGAAGGGTCGTGAGAAGCGCGGTGACTACCGCGGCATGGGTTGCTCGTCCTGTCACATCCCGTATGGCAACGAGGGCTACTACGAGGGTAAGGACCCGACCATCAACAAGGAACAGAAGGGTCATATGCTGACGCATAAGATCCAGGCCACCCGCAAGACCGTGGTCAAGCACGGTGACGTGGAATACTCCGGTATCCCGGTCGAGACCTGTAACTCCTGCCACAATCGCGGCAAGCGAATCGGTGTTACCTACCAGGGCCTGATGGAATTCCCTTATGGTTCGCCGTACAACGCAAACGGCAACAAGCAGCCGAAGCTGCACACCAAGAACTACCTGTTCATCTCCGATGACCTGCATCACCAGATCGAGTCACGACCGGAGAATCCAAAGGGTGGCCTGCTGTGTCAGGACTGTCACACCACTATCGACATGCACGGTGACGGCAACATCTTCGGCACCACCCTGGCCCAG
>CAVRBK010000008.1:0-32142 GCA_963719025.1 uncultured Gammaproteobacteria bacterium
TATGTCGTCTGCTTGGTTCAGTTCTGACATATGCTGACATCGGTTGTTTATTCCCCTCGGTCGTGACGAAGTTACGTCCCTTGTTTTGTTTCATTATTTTTTTGCGAAGGCTAGGCGAAATTCGATTGAAATACCACTGAATCGGGGCGCCAGGATGCGTCCGAAAGGACCGGGAAGCGATCGTTGCCAGCTACGGCAGACTTTGCTTTATTAACTGGCTATAATATAAAGCTCGTTTATTGACCCACTGCGAGTACTTGATCCATGGCCGATCGTCGGTTGCAAGTCTTCCATACTGTGGCGCGCCTGCTCAGCTTCACCAAGGCGGCCGAGACCCTGCACATGACCCAGCCGGCGGTGACCTTCCAGGTCCGCCAGCTGGAGGAATATTTCAATACCCGCCTGTTCGACCGCACCCACAACCGCATCAGCCTCACCGAGGCCGGTGCGCGCGTATACCAGTTCTCCGACAAGATATTCGAGCTGTATGGCGAGATGGAAAATGCCGTCCGCGAGATGACGGGCGAGATCAGCGGCTCGCTGACCATCGGTGCGAGTACGACCATCGCCGAGTACATGCTGCCGGCCCTGCTGGGCGATTTCCGCAGCCAAGTACCCGGATGTCAGCATCCATCTCAAGGTGTCGAACACCGACGGTATCGTCTCCATGGTGGAGAACAACACCATCGACCTGGGCGTGGTCGAGGCGCCGGTCAGCAACAAGAACCTGGTGGTCGACGAGTGCCGTCGCGACAACCTGGTGGCTATCGTGCCGCCGGGGCATCCGAAGGCCGGCCTGAAGAAGATCACGCTGGACGACCTGCTCGAGTACCCGTTCATCTGCCGCGAAGAGGGCTCAGGCACGCGTGAGGTGATCGCCGAGCATCTCACCCGCTGGTCGAAATGCGATACCTGCATGAACGTCGCGATGGAACTGGGCAGTCCCGAGGCGGTCAAGGGTGCGGTTGAGGCCGGCATGGGTATCTCGGTGGTGTCCAATGCCACGATTCAGAAAGAGCTTCGCCTCGATACCCTGGTGGCCATCGAGCTGGATCCGCCGCTCGAACGTCCGTTTTCCTTCGTCCACCAGAAACAGAAGTTTCGTGTGCGGGTGATGGAGGAACTGCTCGAGTTCGCCCGCCAGTATTGTGAGGATCACCGTGACGATTGATGCTACCCCCTAAGTTGCCCGGTTCGCCGGAACAGCAGCGGCTGCTGAAACTGTTTCGCCAATTGTCTGATATCGATCGCGAGAGTGTCATCAGCTTTGCCGCCTTCCTGGCAGAGCAAACCCGGTCTCCGGGTGGCGAGCCCGCCGGCGAACAGAAGCCTGCGGATATTCCCCGGCCCGAGTCAGAGAGCGTGGTTGCGGCGATGCGCCGCCTTACCAAAACGTTCTACATGCTGAACAAAGACGAGTTGCTGCACGAGGCGTCGGCACTGATGACGGCGCACGTGATGCAGGGGCGTCCGGCTGTCGCCGTGATCGATGAACTGGAAGTGCTTTTTCGCCAGCACTATGAACGCGTAAACTCTGCGTCTTGATGGTCTATGTCGAGCTGGAGCCTCCGGTGATTCGGCCTGCGTCGTTGGTATTTCACCGCAGCACCGCCCGAAGTCGCCGATAGATCTACGCGTAACTCAAACAGAAGAACGACAATATGCGACTCATCACCGAATGGTTCAGGCGTACCTTTTCCGATCCGCAGATCGTCTTTCTGACGTTGGTGTTGTCGATCGGCTTTGCCGTGATCCTGACCATGGGCGATATGCTCGCGCCGGTGTTGGCCAGCGCCGTGATTGCCTATCTGCTGGAGGGCCTGGTGCTGATCTTCGAAGACCGCGGTCTGCCGCGCTGGATCGCGGCCTCGATCGTGTTCGTTGCGTTCTTGCTGTTCGTTTCCCTGGTTCTGTTCGGCCTGATGCCGCTGTTGTCGCGCCAGGTGACCGATTTGATCCAGCAGTTGCCCAACATGATTGCGGAAGGGCAGACGGCCCTGATGACCCTGCCGGAACGCTTTCCCGAGGTGGTCTCGCCGCAACAGGCGGAAGAGATCCTGGATGCGGTGCGGCGCGAGATCGCCAGCTACGGGCAGGAGGTGCTCAGCGTGTCGCTGGCATCCGTGGTCGGTGTGTTGACCATTGTCGTGTACCTGGTGCTGATGCCGATGCTGGTGTTCTTCTTCCTCAAGGACAAGGATGCCATCATCCACTGGTTCACCGGGGTGGTGCCGGGAGAGCGCGGCCTGGCCGACCGGGTCTGGCTCGAGGTGGATCGGCAGATCGGCAACTACGTGCGGGGCAAGTTCTGGGAGATCATCATCGTGTGGGCGGCGAGCCTGCTGGCGTTCTCTTACTTTGGCCTGCAGTACGCGATGCTGCTCGCCGTGCTGGTCGGCCTGTCGGTGGTGATTCCCTACGTTGGTGCGACCGTGGTGACCTTCCCGGTGATGCTGGTGGCCTGGTTCCAGTGGGGCTGGGGGCCGGACTTCATCTGGGTGACGGTTGCCTACCTGGTGATTCAGGCACTGGACGGTAACGTGCTGGTGCCGCTGCTGTTCGGCGAGGTGGTCAATCTGCACCCGATCGCGATCATCGTTGCGATTCTGGTGTTCGGTGGGCTGTGGGGCTTCTGGGGCGTGTTCTTTGCAATACCGCTGGCGACCCTGGTGAATGCCGTGCTGCGTGCATGGCCGACGCCAAAGCCGCTCCCCGGGCCGGCCTGATCCGGGCGATGCCAGTGCACCGCCCCTGAGTCGGTTATCAGCCTTTGTTGGTCTTGATGCCGAACGGTGCGTAGGCCGGGCACCAGCCTATCGCGGCGGTGAACAGCGGCACCAGGCCGATGGCCCCAAGCCAGTTCTGTTCCATGTAGCCCCACACGAGCAGGCCGGCGCCGACAACGATGCGAAGGATGCGGTCTACGCTGCCAATGTTCTTGGTCATGAAAAATCTCCTGGTGAGTCGAATTGAATTGCGGACGATCCAAGCCTATGCGGTCCGCGCCCTTGCGTCAGTGACTTAATCACTTTCGTGGCCAATCGATCCCAGGCTGTCCAGATCAAGCAACTCGATGCGACCGCGACCCGAAGCAATAAAACCGCGTAGCTGGAAGTCCTTGAGCATGCGGCTGACAACCTCGCGCGATGTGCCGAGGTCGGCCGCAATCTGCTGATGGGTTGCCTGCAGCAACGGCCCTTTTTGCCTGGCGTGCTGCACCAGGTAGTCTCCCAGACGTTTGTCCATGCGTCGAAACGCGACCTCTTCGACCAGGCTGATGACGTCCCCGAGGCGTTCCGCGAGCAGGTTCCAGAGGTAATGGCGCCAGGTTTCATGCGCGCTCATCCACGCGCTGACTTGCGGCTGCGGGATCAGTACGGCCTCGATATCGGCTTCGACCGTGGCATTGGCCGGAAAGGTGCGTCCGCTGAGCATGCAGGATGCGGTGAGGATGCAGCATTCACCGGGTTCGACGCGATAGAGGGTGATCTCGCGTCCCGATTCGGCGAGGTTGAATACCCGGGCCGTACCGGCGATTACCAGCGCCAGGTGACTGCAGTTGTCGCCCTGGTGACAGATCGTCTGTCCACGGCCCAGCATCGTGCCGATGGCCTGGGAGGACAATGCATCGAGCAGTTCGGCGTCCGCGCTGATCTGCGGAAAACTGGCGGAAAAAGCAGCGACTTGTTGACGGTTCAGCAAGGGGACTCAGATTACGACCTGGGAAAAATCGTAGTCCATGTTCTCCAGCGGGCGCTGGATGAAGTTGCCCTGCAGGTAATCGGCGCCGGACGACCAGTGCAGATCGATGCTGCGCGGATCATCGACATTGGACACGATCACCTTCGCCGCGGCCTCGTGCGCATGCCGGATAACGCTGCTAATGACCTGGCGTTCCGCCTTGAGCAGACGTGGCGCGATGTTGATATAGCCGGCCTGCAGAAAGCGCAGGACCTTGAACGCGGCCTCTTTCTCGGGGAAGCGGGACAGCGAGACCCCGACATCCATCTCGCGCAGGGCCTTGATGTTCTGCTGGGCGACTTTGAGATTGTGCGACAGGTCGGGCAGGCGGAAATCGACGATCAGCCCGGTGCCAACGACCTGCTTTGCGCGCAGCCTGCCGGATAGCCATGTCGGCAGATCGGGGCTCAACGCGCTGTGCGACGACTGGTGCACAAACATCAGCGTGCGACGACCGGATTCACGGCGTTGTTTGAGGATATCGATCGCCCGTTCGAGGATCCATTGATCCAACGCGTTACACAGGTCCGCGGTTTCTGCGGCCTCCAGCAACTGTTGTCCACCAATCAGGTCGCCGCGCGAGTTGGCCAGGCGCAACACGATTTCGTAGGTTTCACTGCCGCGTGTCTGCAGGTCCAGCATCGGTTGGTATTGAACGACAAATCCGTCGTCTCTGAGCGCGGCCTTCAGCCGTTGGCCGATATCGGCCTCGGGGAGGGGGGTAACCTCCCGACTCTCCTTATCGGCGCTGTGGGTATGTATCCGGTTGCCGCCGTGTCCGGCCGCTTCGTCACAGGCCTGCTTGGCGCGACTCACAATACCGGTTGCATCGGCGGTGCTGTCGTCCAGGTAGCACAGGCCGATACTGCCATTGAGCTGGCGGTTGTCGGCAAAGGTGTAGGTCACGATCTGGTTGAGAATCTGTTGTCCGAGGTCGAGCAGGGCCTGCGGGGATTCGCGTCGCACCAGCAGGGCAAAACTGTGGTCGTCGATGCGCGCGGCCAGATCGTTTCCGGAAACCTGGTCGTCCAGCAGTGTGCCGAGTTCGGCCAGCAGGTGGTCCACGCCGCCGACGCCAAGTTCTTCCTGCAGGATATCCAGGCCATCCGGGCGCACCAGCAGCACGGCGGCCGTGGTCGCGCCAAGCGGCTCGTCGATCAGCTTGGCAACGCTGTCGAGAAAATGCTGGCGTGAAAACAGCCCGGTCACCCGGTCATGTTTGGGCGGCTGTCCCGTGGCCTTGAGCAACTGGCGGGCACGCCGGATGCGCGTCTCGACCACCCCGACCAGGTGCTTGGGACGAATCGGCTTGGCGATGAAGTCGTCGCCACCGACGCTCAGTGCATCGAGCTGGCGCTCGGTATTCTGCTCACCGGAAACGAACACGATGGGGATGGTGACGAACTCCTGGTGGTCGCGAATGATCGTCGTCAGCTCGATGCCGTTGACCTCTGGCATGTAGATATCCATCAGGATGAGATCGGGCTTGAATTCGCGCAGGCCATCGATCACTTTCGCCGGTTCGGTAACCTGCAGTACCTCCATGCCGGCCTTCTTCAGGATGGATGCGGCGAAATCGGCCTGGGTCGGATCGTCTTCGACCACCAGAACCCGCGAGGGGTTGCGCTGTCCCGACGCCGCCATCTCGAGCATCTGGGCGGCGACCGACTGGACATCCAGCGGGGCCACGAAATAACCATCGCCACCGGCGCGGATCGCGTCGACCCGGAGCTGCAGTGTCGTCGAACTGCTGACGAAGATCAGCGGGATCTGCATCGACACGTGGGTGCGCAGGCGCACCAGTTCGGCCGACAGTGGCGGCATGCCCGGGATCATCGCGGTGTCGGCGATGATCGCCCTGGGCGGACGTGTCTGCAATTGGTGCAGCAGGGTCATCGCATCGGAGAAATACTGCACGTCGCAATCATTGCCACGCAGGGCGTCCGCCAGCTCGGCCGTGACGCCGCCTTTGTCGCCCAGGGTGAAGATGGTCACGCTGGCATGCGGTTCGTCCACCTCGGCTTCAATGCTCCCGGTGCTCTCGGCCGCGATCTTGACCGCCCGCACCAGCCCGTCAATCGCACTGATCTGTGACTCGTCAGGACGCAGATCCGAACCGACGAAAGAGCTCAGGTAGACCTCGAGCGAGAACACGCTCTCGTTGAGCTGGAACAAGGCCAGGCTCTTGCTGCTGTCGGAAATCTCGCGCACCCGCTCGTACAGGGCGTCGAGCTGCGCTGCTTCCCAGGGCCCCGAACTGAGACGCGACCAGACCTCCTCGATCGCCGCAACCCGCTTTGGTAGTTGCCGCAAGAAACCTGCTTGTTCTGTCGCGTGATCAGCGTCCATATCGTGTGGTGTCGGCGCCATGGTTGCGGGGTGATTTTTGCTTCGAACCGCGACTGGGCAGGTTGCCTTCGCAGTTCAAGGTATAACGATATGCTATCTCCTCACAGTCTGCCACAATGATGACAGCTAAAGCCCTGTTTCATTTGGGTAACGACCGAAATATTGCCCTCGGCCACTGGAGCCCCGTCGCAACGTGAGTCCCCTGGAACGACATCTTGTTTCGCCGGATCAGTCGACGGTCGATGCTGATCATGCGCTGCAGGGTCTGATCGGGATTGAAGGGCTCAAACACAGTGCGCGTCTCGCCGGTCTGGCCGGGGGGATTCTGCTGCTGCAGGTTGCGCTGATTGCCTGGCTCGGCACCTCGGTTACCCAACTCGACAGTTACTGGCTCGCCTGGGCGGCTGCGCCTGCACTGCTGGCGGCCTTTGGCGGCCCCTTGCTTGCCCGCCACATGCTCAGTCGGCATTCGCTCAACCGCTGGCGCCTGGTCGTGGTGGCGGTGATGACCCTGAACAGCACCGCATGGTCGTTCGCCTCGGCGGTTGCCGTGACCCAGGAGCCGCCGTTGACCAGCCTGCTGGTGATCTCCTGGTTGGCGCTGTCGGTGTCGCTGCTGCCGAGCCTGGCCTGGCTCGCCGGCCTGTCGGCCCAGTTGCTGGTTCAATTGCTGTTTACCCTGGCGTTTGGTTTTTTCCCGGAGTACGGCCTGCTCGCCTATTTGCTGCCGCTCGGCCTCTGGGTGTCGCTGGCCTTTCTGGCGCTGATGGCTGGGATCTATGCGCGCAGCGCCGACCTCACCAAGGGGGATATGCACTACCTCAGGTTCGAGGCGTCGGAGTTGCAGAACCAGCTGGCGACAACACAGACCCGGCTGAACGAGTCGGTCGAATCACGCCATACGCTCGAGGCGGAGCTGGCGGAGATCCTCAACCTGGCGGAGGACGCGAACCGCGCCAAGACGGAGTTTCTGGCGACCATGAGTCACGAAATCCGCACGCCGCTGAACGGGATTCTGCCGATCCTCGAAATGCTCCAGGATACGCGACTGGATCGCGAGCAGATCAAGATGGTGCGCACCGCGAAGGGCTCGTCACGTCACCTGCTGCGGATCATCAACGACATTCTCGATTTCGCCAAGGTCGAGTCGGGCAAGTTGCAGCTCGAGACGATAGAGCTCGATGTGCGCGACCTGGTCGGGTCGGTGACCGAGCTGATGAGCGGCAGTGCGCGTAACCACAATCTGAAGCTGAGTGCGCGGGTGGCGGAGGAGGTGCCCCAGGTGGTGCGCGGTGATCCGATCCGCCTGCGCCAGGTGCTGATCAACCTGGTGAGCAACGCGATCAAGTTCACCGAGGAGGGTGGTATCCGGGTCGAGGTGTCGCGCGGCCAGAGCAGCCAGAAAGAGGTCGAGCTGCTGTTCGCGGTTGCCGACACCGGCGTGGGGATGTCGCCGGAGACCGCGGATCGTCTGTTCCAGTTGTTCACCCAGGCCGATGCATCGACCACGCGCAAGCATGGTGGAACCGGGCTGGGGCTGGTGATCTGCAAGCGCCTGGTCGAGTTGATGGGCGGCAAGATCGGTGTGCGCTCGGCGTTGGGCCAGGGTTCGACCTTCTGGTTCCTCGTGCCGCTGCGCAAGTCGGTGATGGAGGTGCCGTCGGCACGCCGTAATCTGAACGGGGTGCGTATCCTCTCCCTGATCGGCGATGAGGAGGTCGCGGCAACGGGTGTCGCAGAACCTGCGCACCTGGGGGGTTGTCGAGGAGACGGCGAGTGACGCCGCAGGATGCACTGGCCAACCTGCGTTCCACCGCAATGCTCGGTGCAGAGCTGGGGTTACGAACTGGCGCTGATCGACGGCACCGGCATCGAGCAGCGGCTGCCCAACCTGCTGGCCGAGATTCGCGCGGTGGATGAGTTGAAGGGACTCAATATCCTGGTCTCGGTGCGGCTCGAGACTCTGGCGCACAAGCTGAAGCGTGATTACGGTGTGCTGGTGCTGGCCGATGCACTGCGCCCGGAACCGCTGCGCCGGATGCTGCACCGTCTGTTCGATGTCGAGAGCCAGCACTTCGGCAATGCGGAGATGCAGCCGGAAGAGATCTACGATGATCTCAATGTCTCGGCGACGATGTCGCCCTGGACGAGCCGGATGCTGCCGACTGCGCGGCGAATTTGCACCGCGCGTGCTGCTGGTCGAGGACAACCCGGTGAACCTGGGCGTGGTGCAGCAAGGTCCTGTCCAAGCTGGGTCTGCGTTGCGAGACCGCGGCCGACGGCAGCGAGGCGCTGAACCGGTTTCGATTCCAGCGTTTCGACATGATCTTCATGGACTGCCAGATGCCGGTGATGGATGGCTACGAGGCGACCGGCGCAGATCCGCCAGCTGGAGCGCGAGCGAGGGCAGGGCGCCGACCCCGATCATCGCCATGACGGCCAACGCGATGGCCGGTGACCGGGAGAAGTGTATCGCCGCTGGTATGGACGACTATCTGGCCAAGCCGGTGGGTCTGGAGCAGCTGCGCGAATGCGTCAGCAGCTGGCTGTCGCCGAAAAGCGCAGCCCGCGCAGGGTGCGACAGAGCAGCCGGCGGCGAACCGGCGCCACGCGGAGGAGCGTGCCGGTGCTCGACCCGAAGGTGCTGCGGGAACTGCAGGAGATCATGGAGGAGGACTACCTGAGCCTGCTGCGCACCTATCTGCGCAATGCGCCACAGTTGCTTGACGAGGCGCGTCAGGCGCTGGCCAGGTCGGATACGGCGTCCATGGTGATACCGGTGCATTCGCTCAAGTCGAGCAGCGCCAACGTCGGTGCCATGCAGGTCTCGGGACTCGCGCGCGAGGCCGAGCAGCATGCGCGAGCGGGTGACGCCGCGGCGCGGCGCGCCTGTTTCAGGAGGTGGAGGTTGCCTTCGATCGTGCCGAAAAGGCGCTACACGAACACATGGAAGGACGTTCGCTCGCCTGAGCGCAGGCACGGTGCATCCGCGAATCCCGCCCGGTCGCGGGTATCGCTATGGCATGGCGTCGGCTGGCTTACAGCGCCTCCGAGGCGAAGTCGGCCAGGCGCGAGCGTTCGCCGCGCAGCAGGGTGATGTGGCCACCGTGCGGCCAGTTCTTGAAACGGTCGACCACGTAGGTCAGGCCGGAGGTGGTCTCGGTCAGGTAGGGCGTGTCGATCTGCGCGACGTTGCCGAGGCAGACGATCTTGGTGCCGGGGCCGGCGCGCGTGATCAGGGTCTTCATCTGTTTCGGCGTCAGGTTCTGTGCCTCGTCGAGGATGATGTACTTGTTCAGGAAGGTGCGTCCGCGCATGAAATTGAGCGAATGGATGCGGATGCGCGAGCGCAGCAGGTCGTCGGTGGCGGCGCGGCCCCATTCGCCGCCCTCGGTCTGGGTCAGCACCTCGAGGTTGTCCATCAGGGCGCCCATCCAGGGCGTCATCTTCTCTTCTTCGGTGCCGGGCAGGAAACCGATGTCTTCGCCCACCGGCACGGTGACGCGGGTCATGATGATCTCGCGGAAACGGTTCTGGTCGAGCACCTGGGCGAGACCGGCGGCCAGCGCCAGCAGGGTCTTGCCGGTGCCGGCGGTGCCGAGCAGCGAGACGAAGTCGATGTTCGGGATCCATCAGCAGATTGAGGGCGAAGTTCTGTTCGCGGTTGCGCGCGCTGATGCCCCAGACCGCGTGTTTGCTCGAGCGGTAATCGTTGACGATCTCGATGATCGCATCGTCGCCGTCCTTTTCCGCACGATCGCCTCGAACGGCGGGTCGCTTTCCATGTACAGGCACTGGTTGACATACCAGCCGGCGGTGTCCGGACCCTTGACCCGGTAGATAGGTTGTCGCCCTTCTTCCTGCCAGGATTCCATGTCCTTGCTGTGCTCGTCCCAGAAGTCCGCCGGCAGTTCGGCCTCGCCGCTGTACAGCAGGTTGACGTCGTCGAGGACCTGGTCGTTGTGATAGTCCTCGGTGTGGATGCCGATGACCGCGGCCTTGATGCGCAGGTTGATGTCCTTCGATACCAGCGTGACATGCGCGGTTCGGCGCCATCTCGGCCAGCGCCAGGGCGGTGCCGAGGATGTTGTTGTCGGGGATATTGCCCGGCAGCGTCGGCGGCAGCTGTTTGGGTTGCAGCTGGGTCTGGAAGAACAGGTGGCCGCAATCCGCGTCGCTGTCTTCGCCATTGACACGCAGCGAACTGGTGCAGGGCAGGGGCAGGCCGGCAGTCGATGTCCTGCTTGGAGGCATCGGACATCAGTCTCGTCGAGGAACCGGCTGACCTGGCGGACGTTGCGCGCGACCTCGGACGTGCCCTTCTTGGCCCGGTCGAGCTCTTCCAGCACGACCATCGGCAGGAAGATGTCGTGTTCGGCAAAGCGAAATATGGCGGTGGGGTCGTGCATCAGCACGTTGGTGTCGAGGACGAAGAGTTTCTTGTCTTCGCGCGATTTGATTCCCATGATGCTCCGGAAGGGCTGGATGCGGGGACAGAGGATTTATTTTTTCAGGGCCTTGACGGCCTCGAGCACTTCGTCGACGTGGCCTTTGACCTTGACGCCGCGCCATTCCTGGCGCAGTACGCCGTCGGCGTCGATCAGGAAGGTGCTGCGTTCGATGCCGCGCACCTGTTTGCCGTACATGTTCTTCATCTTGATCACATCGAATGCCTTGCACAGGGTTTCCGCTTTGTCGACCACCAGGTCGAACGGAAAACCCTGTTTCGCCTTGAAGTTCTCCTGCGCTTTAAGGCTGTCGCGCGACGCGCCGAGGATCACGCAGGACTGGCGCCGGAACTTGGCGATGGCTGCGCTGAAGTCCAGACCCTCCTGGGTGCAACCGGGGGTGCTGGCCTTGGGGTAGAAATACAGCACCAACGGTTTGCCGCGGTAGTCTGACAGCTGGACCTCGCGGTCTCCCGGTCAGGTGCAACGTGATGTCGGGGATTTTCTTGCCAATGGCAGGTGCACTCATCTGCTTGGTATGCCTCTTGGATGTGATCAGCCTTTGATCGGCTCGAGTACGGCGTCGATGTTCATGCTGTCGCAGAAATCCATGAATTCGTCGCGCAACGCGGCGATATGGATATCGGCCGGAATGCCGATGTTCATGCGCACCGAAAACATCGGGGTGCCGGTGTGCGCGGCGGCATAGCAGCTGGTCGTCATGTCCTCGATGTTGATCTGCTTGTCGGAGAAAAAACTGGCCAGGCTGTAGACGATGCCCGGGTGGTCGAGGGCCACCACGTCGACGCCGTAGGGCAGCAGATTGGCCTCGGCACTGCGTTCCTCGGTGCGCTTGCGTGGTGATCGTCAGCTCGAGGCGTTCCTGCAGTTCGGGCACCATGTCTTCGAGCTTGGCGAGCAGGTTCCACGGGCCCTCGACCATGCAGCAGGATGGCGAACTCGCCACCGAGCACGGTCATGCGGCTGTCGGTGATGTTGCAGTCGAGTTCGTAGATCGCCTTGGCGAGCTGGTCGACGATGCCCGGGCGGTCCTTGCCCAGGGCGGAAATGACAAGGTGGTTGTTTTTCGCTGGCATTGCGCGTGATAGCAGAACGTTTCAGGAAGATAGCCGCGAGTGTACTGCTGTGGCCTGAGTTTGTCTCGGAAACCTGGATTCGGTCCCCGGCGAACCGTTTCAGTCGCCGTCGATGTCTGCTTCGCGCAGCGCCTCGGCGGCAAGTTCCGGGCTCACGGTGCTGACGAAAAGCCCGGAGCCGAGTTCGAAACCGGTCGGGATACTGGTGCGCGGACAGATCTCCAGGTGCCAGTGATAGCTGTCGTCGCAATCGCCGTATTCACCGCCGTGCGGCACCGAGTGCAGGAAAAAGTTGTACTGCACGCCGCCGACGACCTTGTCGAGCCGCGCCATCGTGCGCTTCAGCACCCGCGCAAAGTCGGCCATGTCTTCGGGCGTGGCCTTGAGAAAGTCGGCCTCGTGCTGCAACGGCAGGATGTGGATCTCCCACTCGAAGCGACTGGCGAACGGTTTGATGGCGACAAAGCGCTCACCACGTTCGACCACGTACTGGCCGACATTGATCTTGCGCCGGATCTGCCCCGAATCACGGTCGTAGATGGTGGCCTCGTAGGTCAGCGCCTCGTCGATCAGCGAGCAGAACACGCAGTGGTTGTACTTCTGCTGGTAGTCGCGACTGTGCTGGACCTCGTTCTGCACGTTCTCCGGGACTACCGGGGTGGCGATGATCTGGCTGTGGGTGTGCGGGATGCTGGCGCCGGCGGCGGCACCGAAGTTCTTGAATACCAGCACGTACTTCAGCCGGGAATCGGATTCGTACAGCTCCGCCATGCGCTGCTGGTAGACTGAGAACAGGTTGGCCAGGTGCTCGTGCGTCATTTCGTGCAGCGCGATGCCGTGATTCGGATTGTCGATCACGACCTCGTGCCGGCCGTAGCCGTCGATCACCTGCTGCAGGCCGAAGGCCATGTTGGTTGCCGAACGGTCGTCGCCCAGCACCGGGTAGAGATTGGGCACGATACGCACATCCCACTGGGCATCGTCCGGATAGCTCATGATCTCGGGCGGGGTGCGTTCCTCGTTGCCGCGGCAGAACGGGCAGGTCTCGACCACCGCGCGGGTGTCGCGCTCGACCCGTTCCTCGTCATTCTTCGGTCGCATGCCGCGGGCGGTGGCCACCAGCACGGATTCGGTCGGCACAATGGGGTTGATCCTGATCTCGCGTACGCTGTCGCCGGAATCGCTCATCGGCTGCTGGTCCTCGTTGTAATCTGGGCGGTTTTCTACTGGCAGCGGCCATCCGGCTCAAGCTGACCGTGTTAATAGGGGCATCGAAAGCCGGCGTGAAGCAGATTGTTGCTTGGCACCTGGAAATCCAGCGGGATAAAATGGAAAGCTTGCAATCAAAGCGGAGCGGTTGATGATCCAGGGCAGTCTGGTTGCCATCGTGACCCCAATGCACCCCGACGGCAGTGTCGACCGGGAGGCCTTTCGGCGCCTGATCGACTGGCACGTCGAACAGGGCACCGACGCGATCGTCGCGGTCGGCACGACCGGCGAGTCCGCGACCCTGGACGAGCCGGAGCATTGTGACACGATCGCGCTGGTGGTCGAGCAGGCGGCCGGACGCATTCCGGTGATCGCCGGCACCGGCGCCAATTCGACCCGCGAGGCGATCGCGCTGACGCGCTGCGCGCCGCGAGGCCGGGGCCGATGCCTGCCTGCTGGTGACGCCCTACTACAACAAGCCGACCCAGGAAGGGCTGTACCAGCATCACAAGGCGGTCGCCGAGGCCGTCGATATTCCGCAGATCCTGTACAACGTGCCGGGACGCACGGCGGTCGACATGCTGCCGGAAACGGTGGCGCGGATCGCCGCGATCGACAACATCGTCGGCGTGAAAGAGGCCACCGGTCAGCTCGAGCGGATCACCCGCCTGCGCGACATGACGTCGCCGGACTTTGCGATCTACAGCGGCGACGATGCCACCGCGCGCGAGGCGATTCTGCTCGGTGCCAACGGCGATATCTCGGTGACCGCCAACGTGGCGCCGGCGGCGATGCATGCGATGTGTGCCGCCGCCCTGGCGGGCGACGCACAGAGAGCCGCGGAACTCGATCGCGCTCTCGCGGGTCTGCACAGCGACCTGTTTGTCGAGGCCAACCCAATACCGGTGAAGTGGGCGTTGGCCGAGATGGGGCGGATCGGCGAAGGCATCCGTCTGCCGTTGACATGGTTGTCGGCGGCATTCCACGATCAATTGCGCGCGTCGCTGCAGCAGGCGGGCGCACTCTGAATCCAGTCGACAGCCTGCTGAGTGAATCGGCAGCGCGGGAAACCCAACTACTATGATAATCAAGCTGATCCGGAATCTTGGTGCCATGCTGGTCGCCACCAGCCTCGTCGCCTGCAGCAGTGTCAACGTCGACGAGGTGCTGCCGGACAAGGCGGTCGAGTACAAGCGCGAGCGCCAGGCCGAAAGGAATCTCGAGGTCCCGCCGGATCTCACCTCGGAGCGGATCAACGACAAGATGAGCGTGCCGGACAATTTCGGCGGCGTATCGACCAGTTACTCGGAGTACGTCACCGATCGCCAGTTGCGCGGCGGCGACAGCCCCCAGCTGGCGGGTGGCGGCGTGTTGCCGCAGATCAACGATATCGAGGTTCGCCGCGATGGTGACGTGCGCTGGCTGTTGGTCGGTGCGCCGGTCGACGATGTCTGGCAGAACGTCATCGATTTCTGGCAGGAGGACGGCATCCTGATGCTCGAACAGGACCCGACCGTCGGCATCATGCGCACCTCCTGGCTGGAAAACCGCGCCGAGATCAGTCGTGATTTCATCACCGATACGATCCGCCGCGCCTTCGACGGCCTGTACGAGACCGGCACGCGGGATCAGTACCGCGTTCGCCTGGAGCGCGACAGCGAGACGACGCGACCGAGGTCTACCTGACCCACTTCGGCATGGAAGAGCAGGTGATCCAGGACAGCAGTGGCGATGTCGAAAACACCGTGTGGGTGCCACGCGAGCGTGATCCTGAGCTCGAGGCCGAGATGCTGCGGCGCATGATGGTCTTCATGGGTGCCGCCGACGAGCGGGCCCGCGTCCAGCTGGCCGCGCGCGGTGAACGCAAGCAGGCCCGTTCGCAGCTGATCAACACCCGTGATGGCATCGAACTGCTTATCGACGAGCAGTTCAGCCGCGCCTGGCGACTGGTCGGCCTGTCGCTCGATCGCGTCGGCTTCGCGGTCGAGGATCGGGATCGTTCCGCCGGCATCTACTACGTGCGCTACAACGACCCGTCGAAGCAGGATGCCGACAAGGGTTGGCTGTCCAGCTCGCCTTCTGGTCGGACGACAAGGAACTCGACAAGGTGAATCGTTACCAGGTCAAGGTCGCAAGCCAGGCAGACCAGACCGTGGTCAGCGTCGCCGACGAGCAGGGCCAGGCGGACAAGTCGCCGACCGCACTGCGCATTCTGACCTTGTTGAAAGAGCAGATTCGCTGACCGTCGATGGCCTTTCGCTTCGCCTCGCTGGGTAGCGGCAGCCGCGGCAATGCCACGCTCATCGAGGCCGGCGAGACCCGCGTGCTGGTCGATTGCGGTTTCGCCGCGCGCGAGTCTGCGGCGCGCTGCGAGCGCCTCGCGGTCGATCCGACCGGGCCTCGCGGCGATCCTGGTCACCCACGAGCACGGCGATCACATGCGTGGCGTCGGCGCGGTGGCGCGGCGCTTCAATCTCCCGGTATGGATGACGCACGGCACCTGGCATGCGGCCGATTTCGGCCGCATCGACCGACTCGAGCTGTTCGCCAGCCACGACGGTGCCTTTCGAGATCGGCGAACTGCAGATCACCCCGGTGCCGGTGCCGCATGACGCCCGCGAGCCGACCCAGTTCGTGTTTCGCCATCGACAGCGCCGTCTCGGCCTGCTGACCGATCTCGGCAGCATCACGCCGCGCGTGGTCGAGGCCTATGACGAGGTCGATGCGCTGTTGCTCGAGTGCAATCACGATCCTGGAGATGCTCGCCGCGGGCCCGTATCCGCCGAGCCTGCAGGCGCGCGTCGGTGGTCACTACGGGCATCTCAACAACGCCCAGGCGGCCGATTTTCTGGCGCGCATCGACCAGCGCGTCTGCGCCACCTGGTCGCCGCGCACCTCAGCGAGAAGAACAATGCGCCGGAGCTGGCGCGGGCCGCGCTGGAGTCGGTGTCGGCAGACGTCGCCGCCTGCCTGAGTCTGCTGATTCAGGACGAGACGAGCGACTGGTTCGCGATCGCCGACTGACGGCGCACGGCGCCTGCAGTATCATTGATCGCTTCCCATCAGGCTTCATTCTTTGGGGTTTCCATGCTGATACTGCGCGGCGCACCCGCGCTTTCCAACTTCCGGCTGAACAAACTGATGGCACGACTCTCGCCGATCGTTGCTGGCGAAGCGCGTCTGAGCGCGGCGTTCGTGCACTTTGTCGATGCCGATGGCGAACTGAGTGCCGACGAGACGGGCGTGCTCGAGCGCCTGCTCGACTACGGTCCGGCACATGGCGAGGCCGACCAGGCGGGGGCGCTGTTCCTGGTCGTGCCGCGTCCGGGTACCCTGTCGCCCTGGTCGAGCAAGGCCACGGATATCGCCCACAACTGCGGCCTGAGCCGAATCGCTCGTATCGAGCGCGGTATCGCCTACCGGATCAGTGGTGGGGATCCGCATGCAGAGGCCCGGCAGGCCATCGCGGCCCGCCTGCACGATCGCATGACCCAGATCGTGCTGCGATGCGCTGGAGGACGCGCAGGTGCTGTTCCGGCATGCCCAGCCGACCCCGTTCAACAGCGTCGACGTGCTGTCCGGTGGTCGCGATGCCCTGGTCGCTGCCAACCGCGCTCTTGGTCTGGCATTGTCGGACGACGAGGTCGATTACCTGGTCGAGAGTTTTTCCGCACTGGGGCGCAATCCCAGCGATGTCGAACTGATGATGTTTGCCCAGGCCAACTCCGAACATTGTCGACACAAGATCTTCAATGCCGACTGGACGATCGACGGCGAGGCGCAGGATCACTCGCTGTTTGCCATGATCCGCAACACCACCAGGAACGCGCCGGCCGACGTGCTGTCGGCCTACAAGGACAATGCCGCGGTGATCAGCGGCTGCGAGGGTTACCGGTTCTACCCGGATGCGGCGTCACGTGTCTACGCCCGGCACGCAGAACCCATCCACATCCTGATGAAGGTCGAGACGCACAATCACCCGACGGCGATCTCGCCAGATCCGGGCGCCGCAACCGGGGCGGGTGGCGAGATCCGCGACGAGGGCGCCACCGGCATCGGCTCCAA
Organism: uncultured Gammaproteobacteria bacterium; assembly: GCA_963719025.1. Lineage (GTDB taxonomy): Bacteria > Pseudomonadota > Gammaproteobacteria > Chromatiales > Chromatiaceae > Thiosocius. The sequence continues at coordinate 16,910 of CAVRBK010000008.1, forward strand.
GCCGAAGGCCGGCTTGTGCGGTTTCTCGGTATCCAATCTGCGGATTCCCGACGCCGAGCAACCCTGGGAGGGGGATTTCGGCAAGCCGGATCGTATCGTCAGCGCGCTCGACATCATGCTCGAAGGGCCGATCGGCGCCGCCGCGTTCAACAATGAGTTCGGTCGTCCCAACCTGTTGGGCTACTTCCGCACCTTCGAGGAGCAGGTGCCCGGCGAGGGTGGTGCGGAGCTGCGCGGCTATCACAAGCCGATCATGCTGGCCGGCGGGCTGGGCAACATCCGCGCCGAGCATGTCGAAAAGAAGGCCTTTCCGGCCGGCACACCACTGGTCGTGCTCGGCGGGCCGGCCATGCTGATCGGTCTGGGTGGCGGGGCGGCCTCGTCGATGGCCTCCGGTACCTCGGCCGAGGATCTCGATTTCGCCTCGGTGCAGCGCGCCAACCCGGAGATGGAACGACGCTGCCAGGAGGTCATCGACCGCTGCTGGCAGCGCGGTGACGACAACCCGATCCTGTTGATCCACGATGTCGGCGCCGGCGGCCTGTCGAACGCGCTGCCGGAACTGGTGCATGACGGCGACCGTGGCGGCCGTTTCGAACTGCGCGAGGTGCCAAACGACGACCCGGGCATGTCGCCGATGGAAATCTGGTGCAACGAGTCGCAGGAACGCTACGTGATGGCGGTCGATCGTGCACAGCTGGCCGAGTTCGAGGCGATCTGCGCGCGCGAGCGCTGCCCGTATGCGGTGGTCGGCGAGGCGACCGACGAACAGCACCTGCTTGCTGGGCGACCGGCATTTCGATGCACAGGCCGATCGATATGCCGATGTCGCTGCTGTTCGGCAAACCGCCGCGCATGCATCGCGACGTGGCGCGCGTGTCGCCACCGGCGAGGCCCTGCAACTCGACGGTGTCAGCGTTGCCCAGGCCGCCGAGCGTGTGTTGCGGCTGCCGACCGTGGCCAACAAGACCTTCCTGATCACCATCGGCGATCGCAGCATTACCGGCATGGTGGCGCGCGACCAGATGGTCGGGCCCTGGCAGGTGCCGGTGGCCGACGTGGCGGTCACGGTGGCGGACTACGACGGTTACTGCGGCGAGGCCATGAGCATGGGCGAGCGCACGCCGCTGGCCCTGCTGGATGCCCCGGCATCGGGTCGCATGGCGGTCGGTGAGGCCATCACCAACCTTGCCGCGGCCGCGATCGATGCGCTGGGCGACGTCAAGCTCTCGGCCAACTGGATGGCCGCCGCCGGTCATCGCGGTGAGGACGCCCGGCTGTACGACACGGTGCAGGCGGTCGGGATGGAGTTCTGTCCGGCGCTGGGCATCGCGATCCCGGTCGGCAAGGACTCGATGTCGATGAAGACGGTGTGGCAGCAGGACGACAGCCAGCGGGCCATGGCGGCACCGCTGTCGCTGATCATCTCCGCCTTTGCCCCGGTCACGGATGTGCGCAGGACGCTGACGCCGCAGTTGCGGACCGATCACGGCGACACCGACCTGGTGCTGATCGATCTCGGCCAGGGGCGCAATCGCCTCGGCGCTCAGCGCGCTTGCCCAGGTCTATCGGCAGATCGGTGACAATGCCCCGGATATCGAGGACGCCGGCCTGCTCAAGGGCCTGTTCGATGCCGTGCAGGCGCTCAACAGCGACGGTTTGATGCTGGCCTACCACGATCGCTCCGATGGCGGTCTGTTTGACCACCCTGTGCGAGATGGCCTTTGCCGGGCGTTGCGGTCTCGACGTGGACCTCGCGGGACTGGCCGGCGACGACCTCGCGGTGCTGTTCAACGAGGAACTGGGTGCGGTGCTGCAGGTGCGCCACAGCGACAGCGATGACGTGTTGTGTGTCCTCGAACGTGCAGGCCTGGGCGAGTGTTGTCAGCTGATCGGTACCGTCAACGAGTCTGCGGATATCGCGATCAGCCACGGCAGCCGCGCGGTGTTCACGGCGTCGCGCGCCACACTGCAGCAGGCATGGTCAGAGACCACCCGGCAGATGCAGGCGCTGCGCGATGATCCGGCCTGTGCCGAGGAGGAGTTTGCCAGGATCACCGAAGCCGATCCGGGGCTGTCGGTGCAGCTGAGCTTCGATCACAACGATGATATCGCCGCGCCGCTGGTCGAGAGCGGGCGACCGCGGGTCGCGATTCTGCGCGAGCAGGGCGTGAACGGCCAGGTGGAGATGGCGGCGTCGTTCAACAAGGCCGGCTTCGAATGTGTCGATGTGCACATGTCAGACATCCTCAGCGGTCGCGTTGGGCTGGATGCGTTCCAGGGGCTGGTGGCCTGTGGCGGCTTCAGCTACGGCGATGTGCTGGGTGCGGGCGAGGGATGGGCCAAGTCGATCCTGTTCAATGTACGGGCGCGCGACCAGTTCAGTGCCTACTTCGCGCGCGAAGACACCTTCAGTCTCGGGGTCTGCAACGGCTGCCAGATGTTGTCGAACCTGAAATCGCTGATTCCGGGGGCCGAGCACTGGCCGCACTTCGTGCGCAACCGTTCCGAGCAGTTCGAGGCGCGTTTCGTCATGGTCGAGGTCGAGCAGACGCCGTCGATCCTGCTCGATGGCATGGCCGGTTCGCGCCTGCCGATCGCCGTTGCCCACGGCGAGGGTCGGGCGGAGTTCGCGAACTCCGCGCAGCTCGAGGCCGTCCAGGCGCAGGTCGCACTGCGTTACATCGAAAACACTGGCGATCCGGCGAGCCGTTATCCGGCCAATCCGAACGGTTCGCCGCAGGGCATCACCGGGCTGACCAGTAACGACGGACGGGTCACCATCATGATGCCGCATCCCGAACGGGTGGTGCGGGCGGTGCAGAATTCCTGGCATCCGGATGACTGGATCGAGGATGCCCCGTGGCGTCGCCTGTTCCGCAACGCCCGCCGCTGGTTGAGCTGATGTCAGAGGAACTTGAAGATCTGCAGATCCGCCTGACACATCAGGAACTGGCCATCGAGGCCCTGAGCGGTACGGTTGCGCGACAGGACCAGGCGATCACCACCCTGCAGCGCGAGATCAAGCAACTGCTGGAGCTGGTGCGTGAACTCAAGCCCTCGCCGCTGGGCGACGATGCGGGCAATGAGCCACCGCCACCGCACTACTGAAACGGCGCCGCCTGCGCCAGGCACGAGATGCACATTGGCATGAATACCGATCGTCGCAAGATCTTGCTGTATGCCAGCGCGGTGTTTCTCAGCTCGGCCCTGCTGCTGGTGCTCGAGATCGTCGCCGCGCGCCTGATCGCGCCCTACGTCGGCGTGTCGCTGTATACCTGGTCGGCGGTGATCGGGGTGGTGCTCGCCGGCCTGTCGATCGGCAATGCGCTGGGGGGCTGGTGGGCCGACCGCTCGGCGCGTGCAGGCGCGGCAGGCATAGTCCTCATGGCGGCTGGCCTGTCGGCACTGATGATTCCGTGGCTGTTGTGGTTGAGTGCGCAACAGCTGCAGGCGGTGGAGCTGTCGATTCTGAGCACCAGCCTGCTCCTGGTGCTGGCGCTGTTCTTTCTGCCGGCGCTGCTGATCGGTGTCGTCACCCCCCTGCTCACGACGATGGCGCTGTCGCACAGCCAGCACCCCGGACATATCGTCGGGATGATGCATGCGCTCGGTGCGACCGGCAGCATCGTTGGTACCTTTGCCGCGGCCTGGTGGCTGATACCACTGCTGGGTTCACGCGATGTCGTGCTGACCAGTGGCGCATTGCTGCTGCTGACCGGGATGCTGCTGCTGCGGCCGCGGCATGTTCGCAGTCACTCACTGGCCATGCTGGTGGCCGTGCTGGCGGCCGGCGGACTCACCTGGAGCACCCTGGCGAACTCCGCGCTGGCGTCGCCATGCGAGGCGGAGAGCAGCTATTTCTGTATCCGCACGGTCGACGAGGGGCGTCATCCGAGCCTGGGTGATGCGCGCAGCCTGGTCCTCGACCACCTGCTGCATGGCACCAACATGGAGAACGATGGCAGCTACCTCAGCGCGCCCTACGTGCAGCTGATGCAGGAACTGATGTGCCGTCATCACCATGACAAGGCGACGCTTCGGGCGTTCTTTGTCGGCGGTGGTGCCTACACGCAGCCGCGCGCCTTGTGGCTGGCCAATATGCCGGTTGCGATCACGGTGGCCGAGCTCGATCCCATGGTGACCCGGATCGCCCGCGAGGAGCTGTTTCTGGATGATTCCGACATGCGCGTTCTGCATGGTGATGCGCGTGCCATTCTGCGTCGACTGCCGGCCGATGAACGCTTCGACATCATCGTTGGCGATGCCTTTCACGACGTGTCGGTTCCATACCACCTGGTGACCCTGGAGTTCGCCCGGCTGCTACGCCAACGCCTGGCGGAGGATGGCATCTACGTGCTCAACCTGGTCGATACCTATCCGCAGGGGCGACTTGCCGCGGCGATGGTGAAGACCCTCGGGCAGGTGTTTGCCCATGTCGATGTGTGGCTGCACGAGCTGCCACAGGCACCCGGGCGTGTCACCTATGTGCTCAGCGCCTCAGGTGTTCCAACCACGCTGGCCGGCCAGGGCGGACGTCTGCATGCCGTGACCCGGCCGGTGCGCAGCTGGAGCCGGGTCACGGACCATCTGCGCGACCCCGGGCTGGCCGCGTCAGTGCCGGTTCTGACCGATGACAACGCACCGGTCGAGCAGTTGATCTCGACCCTGTTCACCACCGGCATGGGTCGCTAAGCGCGCTATTCCCATTCCATCTCCTGAAACACCTGCTGGGCATTCCGGCCTTTCAGCTCGTCGTAACTGACCAGGTAGGCGAAGGCCGACTGGTCGAGACTGCCGATCTCCTCGATCCCGCGTCCCTCATCCATGAAGGCCTCGACCTGTTCGCGCAGGCCAACCAGGTAAGACAGGGTGTCTTTGCGTGCGGTCGCCAGGTCGGTCGCCGGTCCGTGGCCCGGTACGAGGTGGGTCGGTGCGAATGCCGCCATGGTGTTGAAGACGGCGATCCAGGAGCGGCTGTTGGAATGTGGCATCACCCCGAGCATGCGGCCGATGTAAACGATATCGCCGGAAAACAGCGTCGATTCCCCGGGCAGCCAGACAAAGGCATCACCCGGGGTGTGGGCCTGGCCGACATGGTGAATCTCGATGCTGACCCCGCCGAGGGTGAGCGACAGCCGGTCGTCGAACTGGCGGTCCGCATAGACCGGGGCTGTGCCCTTCAGCCCGGCATCCCCGACCAGGTTGCCGAGCACGAAGAGTTGATCCTGGGTCCGCGCACGCTGATCCTCGACCGCCCTGCGGCTGGCGATGATCTCCGCACCGAGGGCCTTGAAGTAGCCGTTGCCCAGCCAGCGGTGATCCTGTCCACCGGTGTTGATGATCCAGCGCACCGGCTGGTCGGTGATGGTCCGGATTGCCGTATGGATCGCCGCTGCACCCTGGTAGGTGCCACCCGAATCGATCAGCAGCACGCCCTGGCCGGTGATGACGACGCCGAAGGTCGCGTTGTTGCCGAGATTATCCGGAGCCCGTTGGCCGTAGGGGCCGACCAGGGCGTACACCCGCTCGCTGATTTTCTGCGTGGTCAGTGGCGCTGCGGCGAGGCTGCTGCAGGACAGGCCGAGCAACAGCAGGGCGACGATCGTTGGGTAACCGCGAGACATCTTGGACATTTTGGGCATGGGCGTGAACCGGTATTGCGCGCTGGGGCTGTCAGCTTACAAGCGCCTGCCGGCTCAGTCGTCCGCAATCTCGATGCAGTAGGGCGAGAGTGCGGCCGTACCCGTACCCGTAGTGCGCGCGCGCCCCGGATCGGCCCCCTGGCTGCGCCGCAGGCGGGCCTCCAGCAACGTGGCGGCATCGGCCCAGTCGGTCACCACGCAATGCATCACCCCGTGATAGGGGCTGAGCATGCGTTGGCCGAAACAGCGTATCGTGTCGGAGCCTGCGGACTGGGGCATGGGTTTTTTTAATACGAAGCGGCCGGGATCTCAAGCCGTGATCGGCTGCCAACGAGGTGTGGATGAGCGAAGGGTGCCCGCTGTGTCGCCGGGTCAGGCTGGTGCTGTTGTCGGTGCTGCTCGGTGGCGGGGCCGGGTTCGCGATGCTGCGCCTTGGTGGTTCGACCGATCTATCGATGGCGGCGACCTTTGTCGGGGCGCTGATCCCGCTGCTGTGGCAGGCCTGGAAAAACCGTGGCGCCGACCGGGATGCCGATTGAAATCTATCGCCGGGTTTGCCGGTCATAGTGGCGAGCCGTCGAAAAGGAAAAAACCGCATGCTGATCAAGAGACCGAGTGACATCAAACCGTCGGAAATCACCGATCCCGGAATCTATGCCAGACGGCGCGAGTTCCTGAAGGGTGCCGCGGCGATCGGAATCGGTGGCCTGATCGGTGGACCCGCGTCGGCGCTGGTCAAGCCGGCTGGGAAGGGTACGCCGATTGCCGGGGTGATCGAATCGCCCTACGGACGTGATCTCGAACTCACCTCCTATGAACATGCGACGACGTACAACAACTTCTACGAGTTCGGCACCGACAAGACCGATCCGGCGCGAAAATGCCGGCACGCTTGCAGACACGACCCTGGTCGGTGACGGTCGATGGCGAAGTGCGAAGCGCCGGGGACGATCGGGCATCGAGGACCTCCTCAAGCGCGCTCCGCATGCGAGGAGCGCATCTACCGCCTGCGCTGCGTCGAGGCCTGGTCGATGGTGATCCCCTGGGTCGGCTTCCCGCTGGGCGACCTGCTGAAGCGCTTCGAGCCGACCTCGAAGGCGAAGTACGTCGCCGTTCGAGACGCTGGTCGACCCGCGAGCAGATGCCGGGCCAGCGGCGCGCGGTGCTCGACTGGCCCTATCGCGAGGGCCTGCGCATGGACGAGGCGATGCATCCGCTGACGATTCTCGCGATCGGCCTGTACGGCGAGCGTGCTGCCCAACCAGAACGGCGCGCCGCTGCGCCTGGTCGTGCCCTGGAAGTACGGCTTCAAGAGCATCAAGTCGATCGTGCGCATCCGCTTCACCGAGACGCAGCCGCGACGACCAGCTGGAACGACTGGCGCCGCGCGAGTACGGCTTCTACGCCAACGTGAATCCCGAGGTCGACCACCCGCGCTGGAGCCAGGCACGCCGAGCGCCGCATCGGCGAGGGACTGTTCTCGAGCAAGCACCCGACCCTGCTGTTCAACGGCTACGCCGACGCAGGTGGCCGACCTCTACCGCGGCATGGACCTGTCGCGGTTTTACTGATGCCGGGCGGACCGAACAGTGACCGCTGGGTGCGTTTTGTCGCCAAGCCACTGGTGTTCGTGGCCTGCCTGCTGCCATTTGGCCTGTTGCTGCAAGGTGCGCTGCAGGGCGATCTCGGCGCCAACCCGCTGGAGCGGGTGACCGACGTCACCGGACAGTGGGGCTTGCGAATTTTATTGCTGACCCTGGCGGTGACGCCGCTGCGCCGCCTGACCGGCTGGACGGTGCTGCAGCGTTTTCGCCGCATGCTCGGGCTGTTCGTGTTTTTTTACATCAGCCTGCACTTCGCGACCTGGATATGGCTCGACCAGGAACTGCTGTGGTCGAACATCGTGGCGGACATCGCCAAGCGGCCGTTCGTCACGGTCGGCTTCACCGCCTGGTTGCTGCTGTTGCCACTCGCACTGACGTCGACGCGCGGCATGATGCGTCGCCTTGGTCGTAACTGGGGGCGCCTGCATCGCGCGGTCTATGCCGTCGGCGTGCTCGGGGTGTTGCACTACATCTGGCTGGTCAAGGCCGATCTCCTGCAGCCGCTGATCTACGGCTCGGTCCTCGTGCTGCTGCTGTTGGCGCGCTGGCGGCCGGATGTGCTGCAACGCCTGGGGCGTTCACAGCGCATGGCCGCGGCCCGCTGAGCAATCCGGCGGCTACAGCGGCTTTTCCATGAACAGGCTGCAGGTGCCCGCGGCAAACCCGGTGGCCTCGTAGATTGCACGAGCGCGCGGGTTGTCGGCGCGCACCTCCAGGGTGAGGCGGCAGCAACCGAGTTGCCGGGCCAGTTGCTCGATCGCGGCGAGCAGTTGGCGTGCCACCGAGCGACCGCGCCATTCGGGTATCACCGCGATGTCGTGGATATTCAGCAGCGGGCGCGCCTGGAACGTCGAATAGCCGAGGAAACAGGTGGCGAAACCGATCGGCGAGGTCTCGTGTTCGGCCAGCAGGCCATGTACCCCCGGACGTCTGGCCAGATCGTCGGCCAGGCGTTCGCGTGTGCCATCGGGCAGACCGGTGCCGGCGCCCATCGGGTCGCGCGCATAGGCATCCAGCATCGCGAGGTAGCTGTCGATATCGCCTTGTCGGCTGAAGTCGACCGGGCGGATGCGGACGCTGTCGTCAGGCATGGCGGCCCACCTGGTCGATCGCAAACTGGCGGGCGACCCGGCCGCTGCGCGAGCCACGTTGACGTGCCCAGTTCAGTGCGTCCAGCCGGGTCGGCTCATCGCGGCAGCTGCCGGCGCCCAGGCGTGTCAGCCAGTGCTCGACAATCGCCAGGTACTGATCCTGGTCGAAGGGGTAGAAGGACAGCCACAGGCCGAAACGTTCAGACAGCGATATTTTCTCCTCGATCGCCTCGCCGGGGTGAATCTCGCCATCGACGATGTGCACATCCTGGTTGTCGCTCTTGGCCTCGGGCAGCAGGTGGCGCCGGTTCGAGCTGGCGTAGATCAGGACGTTGTCGGCGGGCTCGGCGATGGACCCTTCCAGCACGGCCTTGAGCGACTTGTAACCGGCATCGTCGGCGGAGAATGACAGGTCGTCGCAGTAACAACAGGAAACGTTCCTGGCGTCCCTCCAGCGTCTCGACGATGTCGGCCAGGTCCACCAGGTGCTCCTTCTCGACCTCGATCAGGCGCAGTCCCTGATCGACAAAGGCGTTGAACACCGCCTTGATCAGGGTGGACTTTCCGGTGCCGCGGGCGCCCCAGAGCAGGGCGTTGTTGGCCGGTCTGCCGCGCACGAACTGCCGGGTGTTGCGCACGACTTCGGCCTTCTGGGCATCCATGCACAGCAGGTCGTCGAGATCGACCCGGTGCGGATGCTTCACCGGTACCAGCCGCAGACCGTGCCGGTCATTGCGCCAGCGATACGCATCGTGGGTCCAGTCCGGCGCCACCGCGCGGCCGTCCAGGACGCGTTCCCAGCGATCAAGCAGATGGTTGGCGCGATCAAAAAAGTGTTTGGTGTCAGTCATATTCGGGATGCCGCCCTGTCGGAAACGGGGATACGGGGGGGTGAGGGAAAGCCTTTGCTCATACGATGCGCACTGCAACACTTGCAAATTAAGCAAATACTTATATACTGCATTCATACACCGGGATCGGTTGGCATTGCGGCCGCCGGAACGACATACGTTTTTGGGGATTTAACCATGAAAAAGATAATCGCAATCGCCGCACTGATCGCATCGGCACAGGCCTCGGCCTTCTGGGGCTGGAATGACAACAGCAGCTACGGCTACGGCAACGCCTACAACAACGGCGTATTCGACGGGATCGGCAACGGCGATGCCGAGGCTGACTTCACCTTCGATTTCAGCATGACCGCACGCATGCGGGGCGAAGGCCGCGGTAACGGCAATGGCTATGGCTACGGAAATGGCAACGGTTACGGATACAACGGCTATGCGCCTTACTACGGCGCACCTTACGGCTATCCGCCTGTTGCACCCATGGCGGCACCGGTAGCAGAGTAAGTCTCGTAGCCCGGGGGCGGGCGCTGAAAAGGTGTTGGCGACGCAGTCTCCCCGCACCACGATTCAATTCTCTCTCTCCAGCGAACGCATCGATTCGACCGGTATATACGCCGCCGGCCTTGCCCTGGGACTGTGGATACCTTCAGTGGTCAGGGTCGGGGCGCAAGCAGCACGGTGCGTGACTCACCGGCATGCACTGAAAATGCCGCTTCGCCGACCAGGTTTCCGGCATGCGCCGAGGCCACATAGTCGCCAACCGGCAGGATGATCCTGGCCTCGGTGAAGAATCCGTCGTTGAAGATGCGATGCCGGATCGCGCCCCGCTGGGTGGTTTCCACCCGATAGATCGAAAACCAGCAGGGCTCGACAGGGCCGGCCCCGGTGGGGTCTTGCAGGCGCAGGGTCATCCGCGCACCGGGTATCGGCACAGAGACGCGCTGGTTTGTGCCGGCGACAACGTCAATGATGGTGCCGCCGAGTGCCTGGTCGACCTTTGCCATGGCCTTGTATCGGCCGGCCGGGACGATAAAGCTGGCTTTGGCGAACGGTCCCAGCGGCGTGCTGTCGATGTTGGCGGCGGCGGCATCAGATCCTGCGACAGCCTGCAGCCAGAACCAGCTGTCCAGCAGCACCTCGTCTTCGTTGCTCAGCGTTGCGAAAACCAGGACCTCGCCGGCATCCAGCACCAGTTCGCTGGACTGTATTTCGCCGGCGCTCACCAGGATCAGCCTGTCCACCGTTGCGCGGCCCAGTGAGGCGCGGGCGAGGTATTCGCCCTGTGGCAGGACAAAGGTGATGGATGGCGCGGGATCGCTGCCGGCAAACTCGGTCCAGCGTTCGTGGCCGTCGGCGTCGGTCTGTTTGCGATGCACGCTGAACCTGGCGCCATGTGCGGGTTCGCCATCGGCGCTCAGTACCGCATGCAATGCCACAACGCCGGCATCGAGGATGAACTCGTGCGGGGCTACCAGGCCTGCCGCGACATCGATGGATTGCTCACGCCTGGTGTCGCCCATCCGGACCTCAACCAGGTAGCGACCCGCCGGTAACAGGAAGTCGGCCTGGCTCGCATAGCCGTTGCCGGCGACCTGCACCCGCGATGGGCGGCCGTACGAATCCGGCTCGTCGCGAAAGACACGGAACCAGCTCTGTTCGGCCGGTTCGCCGCCGGCGCGCAGCACACTGCTGATGTCGAGTATGCCCGCATCCAGCGGGACCTCCTGGTGAAGGGCGCCGCGCGCGGGGATCTCGAGCGGCCGCTCCACCGTCACTGCACCGTTGCGCGCCTGCACCCGATATCGCCCCGGGGCGAGCGAGAAACCGGCCCGGGCATTGGGTCCGCTGTTCGCCATGGTCTTGAGGCGGGTCTTGCCAAAGGCGTCGGGTTCCTCGCGCAACACGGTGAAGTGCGTGCCGGGATAGGGTGCCCCGCCCGGTACCAGCGTGCTGGTGAGCACAAGGTTGTCGGTGCTGTATCGCGGCTCGGCATCGGCGGGGGCAAATGCCGGGTACGTTGCCGCCTGGGGATTTTCACCCCAGGCCGGTGCGGCCTGGGTACCGCTTGCCGCCGCAAGGCACAGCGCGAGCCAGAGACCAATAAGCCTGTACGGCACCACGGCCTGCTCCTTCAACAACAACCGTTTCATGATCAGGCGTCGATGCGCCGGTACTTGATGCGGTGTGGATTGACCGCATCGTCGCCAAGGCGGCGCTTCTTGTCTTCCTCGTAGTCGGCGAAGTTGCCCTCGAACCAGACCACCTCCGAATCACCTTCGAAGGCGAGGATATGCGTGGCAATGCGGTCGAGGAACCAGCGATCGTGCGAGATCACCACGACACAGCCGGGGAAGGCGAGAACGGCCTCTTCCAGCGCGCGCAGGGTTTCGACGTCGAGGTCGTTGGTCGGTTCGTCGAGCAGCAGCACGTTGCCGCCGGACTTGATCAGCTTGGCCAGGTGCACCCGGTTGCGCTCACCGCCGGACAGGTCGCCGACCTTTTTCTGCTGGTCGGCACCACGGAAGTTGAAGCGCGAGCAGTAGGCACGCGACTGCATCTGGAAGTTGCCGACCGTGATGATGTCCTGATCGTCGGAGATCTCCTGCCACACCGTCTTGCTGTCGTTGAGCGCGTCGCGACTCTGGTCGACCGCGGCAATCTGCACGGTATCGCCGATTCGCAGTTCGCCGGCATCCGGCTTTTCCTCGCCGGTGAGCATGCGGAACAGGGTGGTCTTGCCGGCACCGTTCGGACCGATGATGCCGACGATGCCGCCCTTGGGCAGGTTGAAGCTCAGGTCTTTGTATAGCAGCTTGTCGCCGAAGGCCTTCTGCAGACCCTCGGCCTCGATCACCAGGTCGCCGAGGCGTTCGCCCGGCGGGATGTAGATCTCGTTGGTCTCGTTGCGCTTCTGGAAGTCCTGGTTCTGCAGTTCCTCGAAGCGCGCGAGGCGGGCCTTGCTCTTGGCCTGGCGACCCTTGGGGTTCGAGCGTACCCACTCGAGTTCCTCCTTCATCGCCTTGATCCGTCCCTGCTCCTGTTTCTCCTCGAGCTCCAGGCGGGCCTCCTTCTGCTCCAGCCAGGACGAGTAGTTGCCCTCCCAGGGGATGCCGTGGCCGCGGTCGAGTTCGAGGATCCAGCCGGCGACGTTGTCGAGGAAGTAGCGATCGTGGGTGACCGCGACGACGGTGCCGGGGTAGTCGTGCAGAAAGTGCTCGAGCCAGGCGACCGATTCGGCATCGAGGTGGTTGGTCGGTTCGTCGAGCAGCAGCATGTCGGGCTTGGACAGCAGCAGTTTGCACAGGGCGACGCGGCGTCTCTCACCGCCGGACAGCGTGGTGACGTCGGCGTCCCATGGCGGCAGGCGCAGGGCATCGGCCGCAACCTCGAGCTGGCGCTCCAGGTTGTGCCCATCGGCCGCCTGCAGGATATTCTCCAGTTCGGCCTGGCGTTTGGCCAGGGCGTCGAAATCGGCGTCTGCTTCGGCATAGGCGGCGTAGACCTTGTCGAGCTCGGCGGTCGCCTCGGTGATGTGGCCGAGTGCCTCCTCGACGTTACCGCGCACATCCTTTTCCGGATCGAGTTGCGGCTCCTGCGGCAGGTATCCGACCTTGGTGCCCGGCTGCGGCCGGGCCTCGCCGTCGATCTCGGTATCCACGCCGGCCATGATCCGCAGCAGTGACGATTTTCCCGATCCGTTGAGGCCCAGTACGCCGATCTTGGCGCCCGGGAAAAAGGACAGGGAGATGTCGCGCAGGATCTGCCGCTTGGGCGGTACGGTCTTGCTGACACGGTTCATGGTGTAGATGTATTGGGCCATGGTTCTCTGCTGGGTAGGGTTCGAATGAGCGAAGCTGGCGATTTTACACCGCTCACCGGGGTTTAAGAAAAAGCGCTGCGGCCGCTAGATGAGCAAGGTGCGACATTTCGTCGTTTTGCGAAACAGAAAACACAACGGACAAGGGCATGGACGGAACGCGTGACGGCGCACAGCACAGGCTGACGAGCAGGGCGCTGCTGTTGTTGATGCTGATCGGTATCGGACTGTCGGGTGCGATGCTGGGCAGCTGGTTCGGCGGTGGTCGCCTGGCAGCCATGGCAGTTGCACCGGTCCGCGGTGCCGAGGTGCTGTTGCCGCTGGGCCTGCTGATCGTTTTGACCGCCGCGGCTTTCTATTTCAAGGCGCAACCCGCCGCACGGGATGCCGCCATCCGTGACCCCCTCACTGGCCTGCATACCCGGGCCTATGCCGATGACATGGTTGAGGGGCTCATTGCCCGCGATGAGCGCGCCGGGGCCAGTGCGCTCGCCATGATGATGCTGCGCCCCGATGCGCTGGACGAGATCCAGCGCCGCTATGGAACTGCCGGGGTCGAACGGGTCATGGCGCTGGTCGGCAGCCAGATCCGCGGGCAGACGCGCGGCGGCGATCTGGCGTCAAGCGACGATGGGTCGGTGTTCGTGGTTTACCTGCACTGTGATTCAATCGAACAGGCGCTGGCCTTTGGTCGTCGGATTGCCATGTTGCTGTCGGCACAGCAACTGGATCTGCAGGGTGACGTGATCAAGATCACCCTCGGCATCGGCGCGTCGATGCGTGATTGCGGAGAGCCCCTGGCGCCGTTTCGCGCCCGGGTTGCGGAAAAGCTCGTTGCAGCGCAGCGGGCGGGGCGCAGCGAGGTCGTTGTCTAGATCGATATGCGGTCGTGCAGATCGGCCGCCAGCAGGGTGTTTTCGAGCAGCGTGGCGACGGTCATCGGGCCTACGCCGCCCGGGACCGGCGTGATCCAACTCGCGACCTCGCTGACCGCCTGCGTATCCACGTCGCCGCATAGGGTGCCGTCTTCGCGCCGGTTGATGCCGACATCGATCACGATCGCACCGGGCTTGACCCAGTCGGCCTTGACGAACTCCGCCACCCCGACCGCGGCGACCACGATATCAGCGCCGCGGACCTTGCCTTCCAGGTCGACGGTCTTGCTGTGGCAGACCGTCACGGTGCAACGCGCCATCAGCAGTTCCAGAAACATCGGCCGGCCAACGATATTCGACTGGCCGATGATCACCGCGTCCTTGCCGACCAGGTCGATGCCGGTACGTGCCAGCATGGTCATCACGCCCTTCGGCGTGCACGGCCGCAGCAGGGGTTGGCGCAGTACCAGGCGTCCGATATTGTAAGGATGGAAGCCGTCGACGTCCTTGGTCGGGAGGATTCGCTCGGTGACCGTGTCCTCGTTGATCTGCGCGGGCAGGGGAAGCTGCACGAGGATGCCGTCGACCTCGTCGCGGCCGTTCAATTCATCGATCAGGTCGAGCAGTTCCTGCTGGCTGGTCGAGACGGGTAATTGCATGAGTTCGGAGTAGAAACCGACCTGCTGGCAGGCATTCTGCTTGTTGCGCACGTACACCTGGGAGGCCGGATTCTCGCCGACCAGCACGACGATCAGGCCGGGCGGGCGATGGCCGCCGGCGACCCGTTCTTCAACCTTGATCTTGATCTGTTCGCGGAGGTCGGCGGCGATGGCCTTGCCATCGAGGATCTGGGCGCTCATGGACAATCTGCTTCCGTAGTCTGTGCAGGGGAAAGGCCGGATGATAGCAGAGCATCGATGGTTGATTGACGGGAAATCGGGTGGCGCGTATCATTCAGCGCCTTCGCAAAAAGTTAACGAAGATTTCGGGGTATAGCGCAGTCTGGTAGCGCGCCTGCTTTGGGAGCAGGATGTCGGGAGTTCGAATCTCTCTACCCCGACCATATTTAGAGATAAGATATCGGAGTTCGGCCCCGATAGCTCAGTCGGATAGAGCAGTAGCCTTCTAAGCTATTGGTCGGGGGTTCGAATCCTCCTCGGGGCGCCAAATAAGCCGCGAGGCGGCGCTGGCAGGTTGATCGGTCCTGTCAAGGCGCACACTGTGAGGCAAACCGGTTGCTATGGTGGGCGTAGCTCAGTTGGTAGAGCCCTGGATTGTGATTCCAGTGGTCGTGGGTTCGAGCCCCATCGTCCACCCCATACAGTCGAGCGGCGCGGAAACGCGCCGCTTTTT
>CAVRBK010000009.1:0-29905 GCA_963719025.1 uncultured Gammaproteobacteria bacterium
GCCCGCACCAGCGGACCGCTTTTCCTCTACCCTGCGCCTGCCGGGCAGTCGTCGCCGATGATTACCGGCCCATATCATCGAACACGAGATCAGCATGCGGCGTATCTGCGACGTTCTCGTCGATCAGTTCATAGATCTCCGGGTCAACGACGTCTGCTGCCGGGTGGTGGGCAAAAGCCGTTACCGAGGCGAACAGGGAGGCGATAGCGGCAACTTTCAGGGTGTTCTTCATGGGATCGTTTCCTCATTGATTCATAGTCTGCCACACGGTGTGCGGCGCTTCTTCCGGCCTGCTCGCAAAAACTGCGAAGGACCGTGCGTAATCAGCGGAGACAAGGTTACGGGGAATGTGCGTGAAAAGAATTTCACCCGGGTAACCGAATGTATCCAAGTGTTACCGGCCAAGCGAAACAGTTCACAGTTCGGGGTGAATACTGAATCACTTTGAAACATCTGAGTGATGAACATTGGCTGCTGCACGGCAGTCCAATGTCTTATGAAAAGAATGAATACCAGGATACTTTTTGCCAGCGCTTTCGTTGCCTTGCTGGCCGCAATCGGCGTCTGGCTTAATGCGTCGACCGACGCAGAGATGCAACCGGGCTATGCCCTGGTCAAGGTGATACGCGGTGATATCACCGCAGTGGTAACCGCGACCGGAACGCTCAACCCGGTCAATACGGTGCAGGTCGGCAGTCAGGTTTCGGGCACTATTCAACACCTGTATGCCGACTTCAACGATCATGTGAAGAAAGGCCAGGTCGTTGCACAGATCGACCCGGCGGTGTTCCGCGCCGAGCTATCCGAAGCGCAGGCGAATGTAAAAAGTGCCGAGGCGGGCGTCGACAAGGCCTGGGTAAGCGTGCTCGATGCACAGCGTGAACTGGAACGCCAGAGCGACCTGTTCGACAAGAAGCTGACAGCCGAAAGCGTACGCGACGCAGCACGCTTCGCTTACGACTCTGCGCAGGTCGAGCACCAGGTACAGAAAGCCGCGGTCGCCCAGGCGGTGGCCGGACGTGAACGTGAACAGGTCAATCTCGCCTACACAACCATCTATGCGCCGATCGATGGCGTGGTCATATCGCGAGACGTCGACGTGGGCCAGACAGTCGCTGCCAGCCTGCAGGCACCCACGCTGTTTACGATAGCCAACGACCTGACGCGCATGCAGGTGGACGCCGACGTCGACGAGTCGTATATCGGGCAGGTGCGTGAAGGCCAGCCTGTGCGCTTTACCGTTTTCGCCTACCCGGGCAGGGAGTTCGAAGGTCGCCTTGCACAGGTGCGATTGCAACCAAAAGTCGAGTCTGGCGTGGTCAAGTACAACAGCGTCATCCATGTCGACAATGCCGATATGGCCCTGAAACCCGGAATGACGGCAACCGTGTCGATACAGGTTTCTGAGCAGAAAGAGGCACTACAGCTACCCGGCTCGGCGATGCGTTTTGTCCCGGACTGGCCACGAGATGAGCTGGCCGCGCTGCGCATTGGCCTGGCGTCGGACGAACGTATCGTATGGACGCCGCACCCTGATGGCCTGCGGCCGATAAAGTTGCGGACCGGCATCCTCGGCGAACGTTATGTCGAGGTACGCAGTGACGAACTGCGCGAGGGAATGGCCATCGCGATTCCGACGAAACGTAAAACCGAAATCAAGCGCCGCTTCGGCCTGAGCCTGTTCTGAGTCTGCCGTGGACGCACCGGTCATACAGGTCAGAGGGCTGCACAAGACCTATGCGCTGGACGGCGTCAATGTGCCTGCACTGCGCGGTATCGACCTGACGGTTGGTGCCGGCGAGTTTGTCGCCATCATGGGACCATCCGGTTCGGGCAAATCGACCCTGATGAACATCCTTGGTTGTCTGGACATACCCGACAGCGGCAGCTATCACCTGCAGGGTCAGGACGTCACGCACCTGGATTCCGACCAGTTGGCCGAGCTGCGCAACCGTGAAATCGGTTTCGTGTTTCAGAACTTCAACCTGCTGAAACGTACCAGCGCCCTCGAGAATGTCGAAACCCCCTTGATCTACGCCGGCGTCGACAGTAAAGAACGCCACCGGCGCGCCACCGAGGCATTGCGACACCTGGGCCTGGGCGAACGCTTGACCAGTCAGTCCAGTCAGCTTTCCGGCGGCCAGCAGCAGCGCGTGGCCATCGCCCGCGCGCTGGTCACCCACCCAACACTGCTACTCGCAGATGAACCTACCGGCAACCTCGACACGGCGACCAGCGCGGACATCATGGGCGTGCTCGATAGCCTCAACCGTGACGAGGGCGTAACCATCATGTTGATCACACATGAACATGAGATCGCCAGGTATGCGCAGCGTACCCTGGTCGTTCGCGATGGCTGCCTGCTCGAGGAGCACGTATGAGTTGGAAAGCCGCCCTTCAGCTCGCACTACGCGCCCTGTGGCGCAACAAGACGCGCGCCGCGTTGACCGCGCTGGGTGTCATCATCGGCGTCGCGTCGGTGATAGCGATGGTCTCGATCGGTGCCGGCGCCCAGCAACGTGTCGCCGAGACATTGGAAAGCCTGGGTACCAACACCCTGGTCATCCGTCCCGGCACTGTCACCCGAGGCGGCGTGCGTACCGGTGCCGGCAGTCGGACCAGCCTGACCTACGAAGATGCCGTCGCGATCGCCGATCTGCCGGACGTGGTAGCGGTGGCACCGAGCATTCGCGGCGGCGGCCAGGTCCGCTACCGCGGCGCCAACTGGGGCACCTCGATCGAGGGCGTCACGCCCGCGTACGTCGATGTGCGCAACTGGTCGCTGGCGGATGGCGCGTTTATCAGCGATCAGCATGTGCTCGGCGCATCACACGTATGTGTGCTTGGGCAGACGGTCGCACGGGAGCTGTTCGGCCTGGCCAACCCAATGGGCGAGGCCCTGATTATCAAGGGCACCTCTTGCAAGATCATCGGCGTGCTCGAGGCCAAGGGCGCGACGGCATGGGGCACCGACCAGGATGATGCCGTGTTCATGCCGGTAACCGCGGTACAACGCAAGTTGCTCGGCGTCAGCCACATTCACCGTATCGATATCACGACGACCGGACGCGATGCTTCATCCCTCGTGCTTGAGGACGTGAAAAGGTTGCTGCGCACTCGCCACAGGCTGCCTGCGAGCCGACCCGATGATTTTCGCGCCCACAACCGCGCCGAACTGGCCCAGTCCTCGGAGGAGAGCGCACGGGTATTCAGCTGGCTGCTGGGCAGCATTGCCTCGGTGTCGCTGTTGGTCGGCGGTATCGGGATCATGAACATCATGCTGGTGTCAGTCACCGAGCGGACCCGCGAGATCGGTATCCGCATGGCACTGGGCGCGCGTCAACGCGATATCCTGTGGCAGTTCCTGCTGGAGGCGCTCCTGCTCAGCGCTGCCGGCGGCCTGTTGGGCGTCGTTGTCGGCATCGCCGGGGCAATGGCGGTTGCCCGCTTCTCGGCACTTCCGGTGAGCATCACGCTCGGCTCGATCCTGATCGCCGTCTTTTTCGCCGGCCTGGTCGGCGTGTTTTTCGGCCTGCACCCGGCCCGCAAGGCGGCCCGCCTGCGACCGATCGAGGCGTTGCGTTACGAATAAGGTGTTCGCGCCCACCTGCGCCGGGTGGCCTGGTTCGTGTCTTCCTGGCCTGCGCCCAGCATGACGCAGGAACTCCGCGTGCCCGGCTCCGACCGGTCGGGGATGGCTATGAATTCTTCAAGCGAAACATGAAGCTGCAGGCCTCAGGTCGGCTCAGCATGGAGGCCGAACTGCGCCAGGGCCTGAAGACCAACCAGCTCAAAACCGGTCTTCCAGCCCATCGTACGACTCAGCGACATGCAGGTGGTCGGATTCGAGGCCCTGGCACGACGGGAACATGCCGGGCACGGCTCAATTCCTCGAGATCACGGAAAGCCTGTTGATGAAAGACGTTGACATGGCGCCGGCCCTGAAAAAAACGCTCGTCGCAGAGGGGATCGAAACCAATGATCAACTGGCGTTGCTGAAAACCCGCGGCTGCGGGTTCGGACAGGGCCACCTGCTCGGGTGACCCGCTGAACCCGGTGCGTTCGCGAAAAAGCCGCTGATGGTTACACTCGAAAGCTGAGCTATACAGGAATACTGTCGGGATAACAGACCGATGGAGCGCTTTTCCCTAACCTGCAAATTGCACCAGTATCCGGGATGATCGCGCCGGCAAGGAGCGTTTGGACGACACCCTGGAGGGAAACCTGGCCCGCAGGGCAATGCACAGGGAAGTGCATCGCAACGGCAAGTCCAAGCGTGCCTGGGCAAGCGAGGGCCCGGATAGCTCGGGGACTCGGGACTAACAGTACTTTAGAGAATGCACCCCGAACAGGAGTTGCGCCCCACCCCAGCCTATTCATTCGCGCCCGTCCCCGATCGACTGGTGCAACATGCAGGCTATTGAAGGATTGCCTGGCGCTGATGAACACCGCCAGGCGAATCCGCTCGAGATAGCGCAAACCTACTCCGCCACTCGAATTGGCCGCGCGTTATTGCGCGGCAGGCCCCATCGGTGCTGGTGGCATCGGCGGCATGCCCGTGCCATACGGTGCCTGACCGTAGCCGCCGTAGTCAGGCATGTTGCGATTGTAGCCGCGCCCCTGTCCGTCGCCAGCACCATAACCACTGCCATAGCCACGCATGTCGCTGTTGCCACGACCCGACAGATCCATACCCAAATCGCCACCGCCCGACCCCTCACCACCGCGGTACTGCTGGCCACCCATGTTTCCCATGCCACTGCCGTAACCGTTGTTGTTGGAATTGTTGTAGCCGCCGCCACTCCAAGGCATCCCACCCCATGGAGAGCCACCGCCCCAGGGAGAACCACCACCCCATGAAGAACCGTTCATCGGCGAACCGCCCCAGGGAGAACCACCACCCCATGAAGAACCGTTCATCGGCGAACCACCCCACGGAGAGCCACCACCCCATGAAGAACCGTTCATCGGCGAACCACCCCACGGAGAGCCACCACCCCATGAAGAACCGTTCATCGGCGAACCACCCCACCATGCGTGAGCAGTCGTTGTTGCGACAGCAAGCGCCGCGACCAGTACGGTTTTATGCAGTTTCATAATTTGGATACCCTCAGGGGTTGGATGAGTTTTGTGAGCGTAGATCCAGCGGCAAGCTGCGACGCGCCAAATCAGTCCAGCGCGGACACCTTAACCCTTTTATGCGTGCAGCGCTCAGAAGAGCCTGCAGCGCCCTGATCGCCCGGTATTTGGCACTGCTCCTGCAATGGACGCAGACGACATCGGAAGCTCTGATCCATGCGCCCTGCAGAGATGCGGGGCGTTCTTCGTTTCGTACACTGAAGTCTGTTCAGCCGCTGAGAAAGAAAAAAGGGGCCACGCGGATCGTGCGCCAAGCCTTCGTTCTCAGACCGGTACCGGAGCGACGGTTCGCGACCGGCCAATCGACATTACAACTATAATTAAAGTACGTTAACAGTTCGCCGGCATCACATTGATGCTGCCGGCCTGGCACCTGCTGCTGACGCAAGCGAGGCTGATACCTGGACGGCGAGTTGGCAGGGAAGCCTGCTCGAAAAGCAAGGCACGTTGCCGTGGAATCGAAAAACATGTTTGCCGTGAACGTCAGATCGGGTCGGGACCGCCGTGATACCAACTAGAAAGCTGCGCGACAATAGTGTGCTGGCGGGAGTTATCGCTATCGGGGTTGTTCTGTCACTGGTGGCATTTGTGACCGTCCGAAATCACGCGAGAGACCAGGTCAGTGTGCAGTTTGATATCCAGGCCCGTGATTATGCCAACAGCATCGTCGACGGTTTGTCGCAGGCGATCTACTCAATCGAATCCGTAGCCGCCTTTTACTACACCACGACAACCGTATCACCGGCCCAATTCGCTGATTTTTCGGCGCCCCTGCTGAATCGACATCCAACGATCTCCGCTCTGGGATGGGCGCCCAGAGTCGCAAGGGCGGACAGAGACCTGTTTGAACGGGAAGCGCAGCGCGATTTCCCGGGATTTCGAATTACCGAGATTGGCCCGGACAAGTCCCTTGTACCTGCCACGGCAAAGCCAGTGCATTTTCCGATTCTGCAAATTCAACCTTTCGAACTTAACGAGACCGCGCATGGTTTCGATCTGTATTCCAACCCCATCAGACGTGCCGCGATCGACGGCGCGATCAAAAGCGGACGGACCACCAGCACGGCGCGAATCCGCCTGGTGCAGGAGCGGGGACATCAGTTCAGTGTCTTGCTGATCAGTCCGGTTTTTGAACGTAACGATTCGGGCCCTGTGGGAGGAGAAGTCAGGGGCGTCGCTTCCGCTGTCTACCGGATCGGCGACGGTGTAGAAAGAAGTCTGAGAGGTTTGCGTTCCCTCGACTTAACCCTATGGCTGTTTGACCGTTCAGCTGAACGGGACCAGCAGTACCTGTATTTTCACCACGCTGGACAGAATCCCGATGAGTATCCAGAGACACCCTCTGCACCACCCCTTGGCGGGGTGAATCACTCACACCGTTTCAACCTGGCCGAGCGACAGTTCGAACTGGTACTGGCGCCAGCCAATGACGACTTCGGACGCAACGAGGGTTATCTGGCATGGCCGATTCTACTCGGCGGACTGCTGTTTACCGGCCTGCTGGCCGGCTATATCCGGCTGATGGTGCGGCGCTCGAATGATCTATTGCGTGGTAGCGATGCCCTCAGGTCTCAGGTAGATGAAACGAAACTGGCGGAGCAACGACTTCGACTGGCGAATCAGGAACTGGAAGTCCTTTCACGCAAAGACCCGTTGATGGGTATCGCGAATCGGCGCCGTTTCGATGAATACATCGAACTGGAATGGGCCCGTGCCATTCGCCAGAAGATGCCCTTGTCGCTGCTGATCGCAGACATCGACCACTTCAAGTCCTACAACGACACCCATGGTCATATCGCCGGTGACGAATGTCTGCGACGAATTGCAACGGTATTGCATGAAGCGGCGGAACGGCCAGGTGACCTGGTTGCACGTTACGGGGGCGAGGAAATCGCCTTCGTGCTGCCCTCGACCCCTATGGAGGGTGCGCGGATGCTTGCAGAACGGGTTTTGGTCCTGGTGTCGTCGATGTCACCGGCCGTTCGCGATGCCGGCCAGGTAACCATGAGCGTTGGCTTTGGCACGATCGAACCAGCACGCGATACATCCATGAAAGCATTCATCAAGGCTGTTGATGAAGCGATGTACTGCGCCAAGAAAGCCGGAAGAAACCAGGCAGTTTCCACCGAAGAATCGCGCCAGGAACAGGGTTAGCCCACATTTTGCATGAAGGCGGATGAACAAGTCCTGGTTTGCGGTGTTGTCGCAGGCGTATTCAAGTTTTCGGCCGCTTTCGTTTGTGTAGCAGTTTGTCCTAATCGGTTTTCTGAAAAATCTGGCGTCGCATCTTGAACGATCCCCCTCAAACCATAGCTACGGCTATGGCTTTTCGGCCGATCGCCCAAGCTGCTTAGCCAGCCTTTCCAGAAATTCCGATTCCTTCATGCAATATGCGGGTTAGCGCGGTCAGGGCAGGCACCAGGCGCACCACGACTTCTTCAGCTGCCCGTGACGTCGCCGAGCACAACGATGATGCCGAGGAACAGGTTGCCATCGAACGGCACGAAACGATCTTCGCCGGCGATCAGTACGCCGAGCTTGCCGTCCTGCCATGCGAGCTGCAGCGCGAAGGCGGTGTTGTCGAAACGGATACGCCCCAGCGATACCTGTTCGAAACCCGGTCCGGGAACGCGCAGCAGCGGTGTATCGCTACTGTCGGCCGCTTCGGTGCTCAATACCGGCACCGGCAACGACAGGCCCGGCAGATCGATAGCGACCGAGTCTTCATAGAAGCCGATGAGGCCGGGTACTTCGAATACCGGCGTCGCATCGTCATCCGGTGGCACCGGGGTCAGGAAGGTCACGTCGCCACCGTCACCATCGACATCCACGTGCAGCGCGTTGCGCAGGTAGATGGCCTGCCCCGAATCCGGATCGAGCGTTGGCACCAGCACGCTGAACTGATCCAGGTCGAACAGTGTCAGGCCGTTAAATGCGACCAGATCCGCCAGCGGCATCACCACGTCTGTGCCCGCCAGGCTGCCCGAAACCGGCAGATGTTGCGTGGCAATGGGCAGTGCCTGCGTGTCGTCGGTACCGGGCAGCCTGACCGCGAGCTGCCAGTCGAGATCGAACGACCAGCTGGTGAGCTGGCCGGCCTTGTTCAGTGTGAAGCGCCCGGAAACCGATGCGCGCAGGTGCAGGCCGGCGATCTCGATACCGGCCGGTAACTGGGTCGGTGTCAGGCGGATGCCGAAGTCGGCGCGGCCGCTGATCTCGAACCCGTCGTTGCTCAGCGTGAGCGAGCCGTCAATCCAGTTGCGCCCCTGCCAGAACAGCCGGCCCGATGCCGCCAGCAGCCAGTCGCTGCCCTGGCTTTCGATCCGGCAGTTGCCTTCGACCTGCGCACCATGCAACGTGAAGCCGCCATCGCCGCGCAGCCTGAGCGCCGGTGCTGGCGCGCTGAAATCGAGGCTGCCGGCAAGCGCCAGGCGAACCTGCTTGAGCGGCAACCCGGCCGGTGACCAGCTGCCAATCCGGGTGCCCGTTCCAACCTCGGCGCTGAGTTCGATGACATGCTCGGCGATACGCACCGAACCGGCCGTGAAGGCACGGCCGAACAGCGACAGCATACCTTCACCCTGCAGGGCCACGCCCTGGCCCGGACTGACGCGCCCCTGCATCGCGGCCTGCAATGACAGCAAGCGTTGCCCGGCGATGAACACATCCGGCTCGAAAGTCAGCTCACCGCTGATCAGCGCATGCGCATGGCTCACGTCGAGTTCGCCTTCGATGACCAGCTGTTGCGCGAAAAGCTGCAGTTCACCCCCGCCCTGCAATGCAAACTCGCGATCGGACGACATGCGCAAGCTCACCGGCTGTTCGGCGGTACCGATGAGCAGGCGCGCCAGCGGCAGTCCGCCGGCGGCGCCAGGCAACAGGGTCCAGTCGGCGAACACCGAGGCCTCGACCCGGACGTGCGAATCGGCACCTGCGCTATGGCCGGTCAACGCCAGTCGACCATCGATCTGCAGCGGCATTGCTATCGGTATGCCGGCCACGTCGAGTTGCAGCGGCGACAGGTTCAGCTGCGACAACAGGCCGTATCGACCATCGCTGGTCATCCAGCCGATCATCGAGAATATCTGGCTACCGGCCAGTCGCACACGCGCCGTCATCGCGACCGCGAGCGCGGGTGCATCGGCCAGCGCGGCGGCGATATCCTGGCTGGAGAACGCGACCAGTGCCGCCGGTGCCTCACCGACCGGGCCGGACAGGGTACTCGCCAGTGCCGGCAGCGCATCGGCGCTCAGCGCATGGCCGATGCCGAGTACCGGTTGCCAGCGCGCAAACAGCTGCAGGTCGTCGAAACGTGCACCACTGTTCCACCAGCTGTCGAGCCCGATATGGCCGAAGGTGAGCGCCTCATCGGCATCATCGACATCGCACCAGGCAACACCGTCCACCCAGATTCGGACGCGGGTGATCGACAAGGGCTTCTGCCCCTTCGCATCGACGAGCGCGGAAACATCAAGAAGCTCACCCGGCCTGCCGGTACCCGAACCTGCACTGCGCGCCGGCAGACCCGCGCTGTCGCCGGCGCGGCTGACGGTTTCGATACGAATGTCGTAACGCCTGTCGCGCACAAAGCTGCGCTCACTGCTGAACAGCGTCGTGACCCGACCGTCATCGAGCTTGTCGAGCCGCCATTCCTTTTGCTCCTCGGTCATGCGGAAACGGTAGAAGGTGCGCGCGTTCTGCACATGGAAGACCACGCCAAGACCGTCGTTGTCGGTCGAACTGGCCGTGACCAACAGGCGCAGGTCGTCGATCTCGAGTGCCTCGTAGACCAGCATCGCGCCATAGCGCCCGGGCGAGTTGTCACCGACATTGTTGTCCTGCAGCAACTGGCCCTGCACGACCCGCCAGTTACCGGTACCACGCTTGAGGCCGTGGTTATAGCGCTGCCAGCCGGCCAGCGACGCCGTGCTGAAATCGTTGGCGAACACCGGCTCGTAGGCATCGCCCGGCGGTGGCGGCGGCCCTTGCCCGGCATCACCGAATGCGGCATCGATATCGCTCGCCAGTGCCAGCATGAACGTGGCGCTGGCCTCGAAGTGCAGGAACCGCCCCTCCAGCTGTAACGTGCGCAGATGCTCGGGTAACAGGCGCAGCAGTTCGGCAACGCCGACTGCCGGCGGTTGGTCGGCCAGTTCCTGCAGCCAGTCGGCGGTCGATGCGCTGCCGTTGGCGAGGCGCTGCTGCAGCGCGTCCCACAGGCCCTGCAGTTGCTGATACAGCGCGATGATGGTCGTGACATCGATCTTCGCCTGCAGATCCTGACCGACGATGCCGTTGGCCGCGGGGAACAGGGCCTGTACCCGCTCTGGCACGCTGATGCGACCATGATAGAGCTCGGCATACATCAGTCCGGCGATGTGGCCGTTCGGATCGATCGGCACCGAGGTATCGGACAGGAATCCCAGCAGTTCGAAGATCAGCAGCGGACTCGGTTTGGGAAACGGCCGCGCCAGGTCGAACTTCAGCCCGAAACCGGCGATCCGCAGGTCGAGGCAGAAGCGCTCGAAAAACGGCACCATATCGGCCAGGAACGGGATCGGGATGCTGCCGGCGATCGGCGCGATCATGCTGTAGTCGGCGACATGCCGCAGGCCGACCTCGTCGTCGCCCAGTTCCAGGTCGTAGACGTACTTGTAATTGGCCGCCGGCAGCGGGCCGAAGAATGGCGAGAAGGCGAGACGTTTCAGGTCCGCATGCACGATACCGGGCACGTGCAGTTGCAGGCCGTCCCATGCCGGCCGGCAGTCCCGAAAGGCGGCGCTGACGGTGGCCGGTCACTGCGCAGGTCGATGTCGAACGCCACCAGCGGGATCACGAAATCGACCTCGCCCAGCGTGACCGGTATCAGGTCGAGCTTGAACTGCAGCTTGTTGTTCTCGGGCAGACGTATGCCGAAGCCGAGTTCGGCCGACGTGTCGGCATCGTCGATCAGCTGTTGCAGACAGGATCAGTTCGCCGGCAAAGTCGATCTTCAGGCTGTTCTTGCTGTAGCCGTAGCCGATCACCAGCCGATCGAGATTCACCGCACTGCCCGGATAGCGACCGAAGTCCGGCAGCGGGATTGGCGCTGCGCCACCCTCGACGGCGAAGTAGATGGCATCGGCCGACAGGCCAAGCCTGAACACCAGGTCGCCGAGCGGCGCCAGTGGATCGTCGGGCGCGAAGCCCTTGATCGACGCGCCACCCTCGACGCGGATATCCGACGGATCGTTGAACGGCAGCACGAAACGCGCATCGCTGATCTCGAACTGCAGCAGGGTGTCGAAGTGCAGCGACCCAAGCACGGCGTCGACGGCATCCTGGTAGATCTCCATCCCCTGCTGATAGGTCGACTGGCTGCCGTCGACACCGAGTCGACCCAGCATCTGGTGCACGGCAAGTGCTGCCTGGTACAGGAACTTGCGCCCGACGACGTCGAACAGGCGCTTCTGGATCGCGGGGATCGCGCGGAACTCGAGCTCGAACAGGGCGTGTGCATCGGCACCCTCATCCTGGTAATGCGCGAGCAGTTCGCGCGCCTCGTCGAGCAGACGGTTGTCCTCCTCGATCAGTCCATCCAGCTCGGGCTCGATCTCGGCCTGCCAGCGGTTGACGTAGTCCCATTGGCCAGCCGCATCGCGCAGTCGGTCGAGGTCGGCACGATCGAGTGGCAGCGGCGGAATCGCGATCGGAATGCGCAGCCGGTCGATGCCGAAACTCAGGCTCTGATGCGTCAGGTCGAAGACAAGATCGGCAGACTGCCCGGCAACACTGAACACCGCACTGATACCGAAGCCGAACGGTACGCCATCCGCACTCGGCGTGGCACTGCCGATGGACAGCGAGATACGGCGCAATTCAACCGCGACGTCGATGTCCAGATCGATTTCGTTATCGGTGCCGGCGGCGAACAGGGTGTCGGCGGTGCCGGTCAAGCTGGCCAGCATGTCGAACAGATCCAGTTCCAACCCGGCCTGGTCGAAGGTGCATTCGGCCTCGAACCAGGCGTTGTCATTCGCAAGACCGAGTGTCACTGAGGCAGTTCCGCTCAGGTCGACTGAGCGTGCCAGCTGCAGCAGGCGATCGAGCTGTTGCGCCATCATCGGCGGTGCCGAGCCGAGCGCCGACGCCGGCAATATCGGACGCAGCACGAAGTCGCCAGCGAACTCGAATGTGCCGCTGATATCGTCGCCGTCCGCGGTCAACGCAATTCCGATATCGCTGATCGCTATCTGGATCGGCGCCTGCGGCAAGACCAGACCGGGCAGCTGCAGGGACAGCGAAAGCGGGTCTTCGACACTGGCGGTCAGCTTACCGGCTGTGTCACCGTCGGCCTGGTCTCCGATCTCGGCGACGAACCGCAGGTGGATCTGACCGGATTCATCACCGGTTTCGATCGACACGGCATCATCGATACCGGCCGGAAGCAATCCGGCGATATCCGGCAGACGCAGGGCGAAGGCCAGCCCGAGTTCACCATTGAACGCGTCACCATCGACGACCAGTGCGATCTCGATGTGGGCGTCGTCGACCTGTGGTCGCGCGGCCTCGGGAATGAATCGCCAGAGATTGTCGACCTCGTCCAGCGCCGCGTCGAGGGTGAACTGCAGCTGATCGCCAACCCACAGCGCACGCAGCGTGACCTCGGCATCATCCGGCGGCAACGGCAGCAATGGCAGGCTGCGGTCGAGCTGGATACGGTCGCTGATGTCCTGCCATTGCACCGTGGCAACCAGCTCCAGCATCTGCAGTTCAGGGTTGCCGTCATCATCGTCCGCAAACACGACGATCAGCTGGGCCTGCTCAAGCTGTCCATAACCTTCGATCTCGACCTGTGGCAAGGTGATGCGCAGGGCATCGAGCTCAGCGAAGTGCTCGACCGACAGCTGCGCGGCGGTCGCGGCGACACTCAGACCCGGCAGGTCGAGCGTGATGTCGGCCTGCCCCTCGAGCGCGAACTCGCCCTCGCTGGTGAAGTCGCCCTCGATGCGCAGATTGGTCAGCCGCAGGGCATAGCTGTCATGGCCCAGGGCAACACTGATCGGCGTGCCGTCGGCCTGATCGATGACCAGGTTGAAGCGGTAGCCCTGCCCGTCCGCCTCGCGGTAGCCGAGTTCGGTACGCACGATTCGATCGAGGAAAGGGATGCGCAGATACGCCGATGCGCTGGTTCCGATCGGTATATTGCGTTCGATCACCAGTTGCAGCTGTTCAAGTGCGCATTCCCAGCCGAAAAGCGCGCCGTGCAGTTCGGTCTGTGCGAGATCGAACTGCTGACCGTCCTGTGCAACCGGCCAGGTCAGCGTGGCGGCAACCGATATCCCCTGGTTGCCGAGCGCGAGGTTTTCGAGGTCCGCGCGCAGCCCCGGCAACTCTGCGCCTGCCAAGGCGAACGGGATGTCCCAATACAACTGGGCACTGGCCGCGTGGATGCCGCGAAATTCGTCATCGAAGCCCAGCTCGAGCAGTTCGTCGTCGACATCGTCTGCCTTGGTGATCAGACGACAGGTCTCCAACCCCAACAGGATTCCGGTGCCGACAACGGTGAACGGCGGCAGCGAGAAACTTTCCAGCTCGGCCGCAATGGCAAGGTCGGTGCCGACCGCCAGCGCACCTTCGAGTTCGAACGAGAAGCCATTGAGCGCATCGGCCTCGCCTTGTTCGCCGACGACCGGCTGCAACATCGGGTTGTTGATCACGACCCGTAATGGGAAGTGCCGGATCGAGACCCGCAGCGGTGCGCCATCGACAACCAGCTCACCCAGGATCAACGGCATCTTGTCTTCGCTGTCACGCACGATACCCAGCTGGATATCGCTGAACCCCGGAACCGGGAACAGGATGCTTTGGCGCACACCGAGTATCAGCGTGTAGCTGAAGACGCCATCCTCCTCCGACTCGAAGAAATCGGCGATCTCGATGTGTTCGGTCAGATCACCGAAGAGTTGATCAAGCATCGGCTGCAGCGGACCCAGGTCTACTGCGGCGAACAGGCTGTCGAATGAATTCAGGGTATTCATGATCCGTCCAGACTCACTTGTACAAAGCCGACCGGCACGATGCCGGCTTCGACATCCGGCACGGCGATATTCTGGCCGAATCCGATGATGACCGTCGGCGAGAAGAAGTGGCCGCTATGCAGAATCAGCAGCGTCGCCTCGCCCTTGCCGAGAATACTGAGGCTGGCCGACAGGGTGTTGTAGTTGAACGACTGCATTTCGTTGAACGACAGCCGCAGACTGGTCTCGAACTGCCCGCCGGTAGAAACGATATCGGTGCTGAAACCGATATTCTGCAGCAGCGCCGAAGTCTTCGGATAGTTGCCTGGCTTGTCCGGATGCAGCAACCGCAACGCGCGCCGCAGCTGCGGGAACTTCTCGATGAACTTGGCTTTCTTCAGTTTCTCGAATAATCCGATCGAAAAGCCGAGTTGCTCGAAGGTGAACGATTTGCTGATCGGTGCGGTCGGACTGCCCTCACCGCCATCCGGCAGCATGGTTAGGGTGCCGGCACCGGCCTGCAGAAAGAACCCGGCACCGGCCGGCCCGAAATCGATCTTCCACAAGGTGCTGGTCGGCCCCGCGCGGCATCGGCCGGTGGCGGCAGTTCGATTACCAGCAGGTAGACGATCTCGACCCGTCGATTCAGTGGATTGTCTTCTGCCAGGTTGGTGGCATAGGGCAGATCCGATTCGCCCCTGGCGATCACCGAGAAATTGGAAACAAAGATTTCATCGGGATCGATACCGGCCTCGACGACCTTGCTCAGCAGGTACTGATGCACGGCCTGCGCACGCTGCTCGGACAACAGCAGGTTGGTCTGCGTCGTCACCGACCTTGCTGGCATAACCGACGATGCGCTTGACCCTGATTCGCAGGTTGCGCCGGCCGTGCTTCTCGACCAGGCGGTCGACCGCCGCGCGGTGCTCGTCGGTCAGCAGCTCGGGAATGCCGTTGAACGGCAGATCCTGCAGGATCGCGCGATGATAATGCAGCAGACGATCATCGAGGTTGACCTTGCGACCGACCTCGTCGTCGATCTTGTCCACCAGCGCTTCTCGCTGTTCAACAACAGCGGCATTGGTCGTGGCAGTCACCCGCATCTCTCCGTGAAATTGCGATTGTCGAGGCAAGTGTAGTCTGCAAACAGCATGACGGCGGAAGCGACCATCGGGACGATGGCACTGCCAAGGGCGTTTGATTGTTTTTCGGTCACTTTTCATCGTTGCATTTTCCTGTACCAGTCCAGGCCGCAGGGGCCAACTACAATGCAGGATGACTCGCTGACCGAGAACGCCAACGCACGGCCCGCGTCCCACCTGTCTCCATGAGGACAACACTGCCTTGCTTGACGCACTCCGCCACACGATAAGAAACGACCTGAACCTCCCCGCCATCCGTTCCAATCTACTGGCCGGATTAACAGTGGGCATCATCGCACTGCCACTTTCCATGGCACTTGCCATCGCCAGCGGCGTACCCCCTCAGCATGGCCTGTATACCGCGATCATCGCAGGCATCGTCATCGCGGCCACCGGCGGCTCCAGCGTCAATGTTTCGGGGCCGACCGCCGCATTCGTCGTCGTACTGTTGCCGATCGTTCATCAATTCGGTCTGGGTGGGCTGCTGATCAGTGGATTCATGGCCGGTGTCATCCTCGTGCTGTTGGGCCTGGCTCGCCTGGGGCGCCTGATCGAGATTGTTCCCTATCCGGTGGTCATCGGATTTACGTCCGGTATCGCCGTGGTCATCGCGACCCTGCAGATCAAAGACCTGCTCGGCCTGGAGATCGGCTCGACTGGATGGCCACTTCGTCGACAAGATCGCGCAGATCGTACAGGCCCTTCCGACCCTGAAGGCCGAGGAAACGCTGATTGGGGCCGTGACGCTGATGGTGCTGCTGCTGTGGCCGCGCCTGCGTCTGCGCATACCCGGACACCTGGTTGCAGTGCTGATCGGCTCGCTGCTTGCCTGGTGGCTCAATGCCGCCAGCGAGACACCCGTGATCGCGACGATCAGCACACGGTTTCACTACGTGCTGGATGGGATCAGTGGCAACGGCATACCACCGATCCTGCCCGAGTTCGCGTGGCTCTCGGCGCTGCCCGATGCGGCAGGGCAGCCAATCGGCCTGAGCTTCGAGTTGATAAGGCAATTGCTGCCGGCCGCTCTGACGATCGCGGTGCTTGGCGCCATCGAATCGCTGCTGTGCGCCGTGGTGGCCGATGGCATGTCGGGAAGGCGCCATAACCCCAACGACGAACTCATCGGACAGGGCATAGGCAACATGCTCACCCCCTTCTTCGGCGGCATTCCGGCGACTGCCGCGATTGCGCGCACGGCTGCCAACGTGCGCGCCGGCGGCACCTCGCCGCTTGCGGCATTGACCCATGGCGTGTTCATTCTCGTTGCCATCGTGTTTCTCGCCCCCTTGCTCGGCTACATCCCGATGTCAGTGATGGCCGCGCTGTTGCTGGTGGTCGCCTGGAACATGAGTGAGGCGCGACTGTTCGTGCGAACGGCGCGCATCGCCCCACGCGATGACAAGCTGGTACTGCTGACCTGCTTCAGCCTCACTATCCTGTTTGACATGACTATCGCCGTCGGCGCCGGCATGGCACTTGCCGGCATGCTGTTCGTTCGCCGCACCGGCGACCTCACCCAGTCCACGGCCCGTCCGCCCGACACACGACAACCTGCAGAACGTCCCGGATTCGATCGCGATCTACGACATCAACGGACCCTTGTTTTTCGGATCTGCGCACAAGGCCCTGCACAGCCTGACCGAGGTCACGCCGCAGGTGCGTGTAGTCATCCTGGACATGTCGGAAGTCAGCGTG
The DNA here is from genome assembly GCA_963719025.1 of uncultured Gammaproteobacteria bacterium. GTDB lineage: Bacteria > Pseudomonadota > Gammaproteobacteria > Chromatiales > Chromatiaceae > Thiosocius. Next base: position 16,979 of record CAVRBK010000009.1, read on the forward strand.
CTCGACATGAGCGCGCTCGTCGCGATGGAATCGATCGTGGAGAACCTGGGAAAGCGTGGTGTCGGCCTGGTAATCAACAACCTGCAGCCGCGGATGCTGCTGAAACTTCGTCGCGCCGGCATACGCCGCCGCCAGGGCAGCATTCTGTTTTCACGCGATCTCCACGAGGCAATCGAAAAAGGCCGCGAACTGGCCGACCCAATGATGCAGGATCGCCCGGCATTGCGCCGCAGCAGTTGTGAACGCGCCTACGTCTGCCGCACGCCCTGATCCGGCCCGCCTGCGGCCTCGCGCAGCAACGATTCCATCTGCACGAAGGCCGGTGGCGCCGCACCGTCCTTGTCCTGGCCGAAGTACAGGGTGCGATGCGGGAACGGGATCTCGATCCCCTGTTCATCGAAGCGCATCTTGACCAGGCGGTTGAATGCACGCCCGACCTGCCACTGCTTGATTGGCTGGGTCTTGATGCGACCCTTGATCACGATGGCCGAGTCACCGAACTGATCCAGACCGAACACCTCCAGCGGCTCGAGAATCAGCGGGCCGATCTCCGCGTCGCCGCGCAGTTCCTCGCCAATCTGCCTGATCAATGCGATGACGCTGTCCACGTCCTCGCGATAGGCGATACCGATTTCGAACACGTGGAACGAAAATTCGCGGGTCAGGTTGCTGACCGCTTCGATCGAGCTGAAGGGAATCGTGTGCACGACGCCCGCCAGGTCGCGCAGCCGCACGGTGCGGATCGACAGCGCCTCAACCACACCGGCCTTGTCGCCCAGCTTGACCACATCGCCGACCGCCATCAGGTCCTGGAACAGGATGAAGGCACCATTGATCACGTCCTGCACCAGGCGTTGCGCGCCAAACCCGATCGCCAGGCCCACCACACCAGCGCCCGCCAACAGCGGCGTGATATTGATGCCCAGTTCGGACAACACCATCAGGGTCGACACCAGGGTAAGCACGACCAGCAGGGCATTGCGCCCGACCGTGAGCAATGTGCGGACCCGCGGCGACCGGCTGCGGCCCTGCCCATCGGGGCCATCGCCGGCGAGGTAGCGCTGAATCGATCCACTGGCCAGTTCCCAGACCGCCACCGCAACCGCCAGGATCAGCAGGATGTTGAGTATTGCGCCGAGCAGTACCTTGCCGCTGCCCGAGATGATCCACTCCAGGGCATCGATGCCCCAGGCATCGGCGATCAACAGCATGCTGAAGGTCGCAAGTGCGGCCTTCAGCACCTTGCGCAGGACCGGGAAATAGCGGTTCAGTCGCTGCTCCAGGCCGGGAAAGCCCTGGTGCAGCTCGGCAGACAGGCGCAGCCCGCGGTCGAACACCCGGTCAATGGCACGAAATATCAGCAGGCCGACGGCCGACACGGCCAGCGTGATCGCGGTCGCCTGCAGCACGAAGCGTGCACCGTCTTCGACCTGCATCACCCAGATCGCATACACCATCAACAGGTAGAGGCCGACCAGCAGGTGCCAGACGCGGGCAATCGCGCGGCGCAGCGGCATCAGTTGCCGCGGCTCATCGGATTCAGACCGCTGCTCGGCCGCAATTGCCGCTGCAACGTCGTCACGATTCTGCGCGATCAGGACCAACAGCAGGCCGAGGATCAGCGCCCCCAGCAGGTACAGCAGCAGTTGATAGCTGTCGCCGTCCAGGCCCAGCATCAGCGCGGCCTGCAGGCCAAAAAAACCATACAGAGCGAGGAATGCCAGACGTTTCACCCAGTGCTGGATGTAATACGCCGTCTCGTCGCTGATGCGCCACAGACGCAGCTGCGCGGCCCCGGGCGAGACCAGAAACGCCGACAAGGCGAGCAGCAGGCGCGACAGTATCGAGGCATTGATCAGCGCCACCGCCACCTGGCGCGTCTCGAGCGCCGAGGCCGTCAACGCCAGGGCGGCATACGACACCATGGCAAACAGCAGCACGGGCGCGAGGTCGACCAGCATGCGGCCCAGCAGGCGCAGGATACGCTTTGCCAGGCCCGGACGACCCGTCTCGCCGGCGCGTCGCCGGACTCTGGAGATCAGCCATCCGAACAGCGCGGCAGCGGCGAATCCACTGCCCAGCACGAGCGTCAGCCGGCTGGCGATGTCCAGCCAGCGGCGACGGATGTCAGGAGAGCGCAGCTCTGCGGCCCAGCCCGCCGCGACGGCCGGCAATGCCTCCAGCTTGACCAGCAGCGCATCGACCGATTCGGCCACCTGCGCGACCCGCGTCGCCAGCAGGTTCAGCGCCTCCGTCACGGCGGTCTTGACGTTCGCATCCTGCGCCGCCACTGGCGGATCCTGGGTGGCACCGACCTCGGCGAGGGCCCGCAGCGCGTCGATCAACTGTGCACGCTGCCTGCTGTCCTCGAGCTGACCGATCAGGGTCTCGATCTGCTCCGCGCCCAGGGCCGGCGGTGGCGCACTGCCGGTCCCATCGATGGCGTGAGCCTTGGCGAGGACAATCGTGAATAGCAGCAGGAGTGTCGGCAGGTAACGTCTTGGATACAGCATAAGCGGCCTGTGCGGGCAAAAGATGGCGAAAGGTTCCTACGCAAAGGCTCGCAGAGATCGACATCGCAGTGCAAGGGTCGAGGACAAATCGCCGGGGTTGCCGGTTGGTGGCAGTTACAGGGCTGCAGCAAATGCGCACCGGACACCCTACTGCCCCCGGCTTCGAGCGGCCCGTCAACTGCCGGCATGGGTTGTTCTGGACAAGCTCAAACCGGCGACCCAAGAATGTGATCACTGAATGTGACCAATCCCTTCAAGGGGTAGTCTCACCCTGTAAGAATTTTCCAATTACTCTGGTTGGCAAGCCCTTGTTGAAACGAATACTTCTCCCCACCATCCTGCTGATTCTCGCCTATGGCTTCTGGGTAAGCCCAAACTTCAAGGCGATTGCAGCGGGCGTATCCATCTTCATGTTCGGCATGATCTCGCTCGAGGAAGGGTTTCGGGCGTTCACCGGTGGGTCGCTCGATCGGCTCCTCAAACGGGCCACCTCGTCCACAACGAGAAGCGTGCTGTTTGGCATCGTCAGTACGTCGGTCATGCAGTCCAGTTCGCTGGTCTCGGTGATCAGCATCTCCTTCATCAGCGCCGGACTGCTCAGCCTGGCAGCGGGGATCGGCATTATCTTCGGCGCAAACCTTGGTACCACGACCGGCGCCTGGCTGATTGCCGGATTCGGCCTGAAGGTGGATATCGCCGCGTACGCCATGCCACTGCTGGTTTTCGGCGTAGTCCTGATCTTTCAGTCTTCCAAGGCTATCAAGGGCATCGGTTATATCTTTGCCGGGCTGGGTTTCCTGTTTTTGGGCATCCACTACATGAAAGAGGGCTTCGAGACCTTCAAGGCAACGATCAATCTGGCGGAATTCGCGGTTGCCGGTTACCCCGGCGTGCTGCTTTTCGCCGCCATCGGCGTCTTTGCCACCGTGGTCATGCAATCCAGTCACGCGACGCTGGTACTGATAATCACCGCGCTCGCGGCCGGTCAGATCACCTATGAGAACGGCCTGGCGCTGGCCATCGGCGCCAATGTCGGCACGACAATCACGGCAATCCTGGGGGCCATGAGCGCAAACGCATCCGGAAAACGCCTGGCCGCGGCGCATCTCATCTTCAACGCCGTCACTGGCTTGATCGCCATCGCATTCATCTACCAACTGGTCGGTCTGGTCAACGGAATCGCCGCATTGATCGGGATCGCGAACGACGACTACACCCTCAAACTGGCCGTTTTTCATTCCCTGTTCAACCTTCTGGGCATCCTCGTGATGCTGCCTCTACTGAACAGGCTGGTGGTATGGCTGGAACGGGTCATCCCGGAAAAGGTGCCGGAAGTTGACCAGCCCCTTTACCTGTCGGACTCTTCGGCGGCGTTTCCGGGTACCGCCGCGCAGGCGGTCCGTCAGGAAGTCGAGCGGGTCTTCGAGGCCGCACTGCGTATTGTCGTCGACGGGCTCGGCATGAGCAGGAAAGAGGTGTTGTCCGATAGTGATCTCGAGAAGACCCTGGCAATGCAAAATCGGGTCCACAAGTTTGACATCGACGCAATGTATGAGCGGCATATCAAGGGTATCTACAGTGCCATTCTGGCCTTCATCAGTCGCACCCAGTTCTCGCGTAGCGATGAATCAACGACCGACTTACAGCAACTCAGGGAGGCCAGTACCCACCTGGTCGAAGCCGTCAAGGATACGCAACAGGTGCAGGAGAATCTGATCCGTCACATAGGTTCGGACAACAAAATCATGCATGATGCGTATAACCGGCTGCGTTTACGGGTCGGGCTGGTTGTCCGCGATCTCGAGGAACTCCGTCTGTCGACCACAGAAGGCAAGCTGGACATGTCGTCGCTGGACGCTCTCAGACTGGTGGTCGATGAGGACAGGAGGAACAACCAGAAGTTCGTGAGCGAGCTTATTGGTAAAAGCCGAATCACCCCCGCGATGGGTTCCTCGTTGATCAACGACAGCGTTTTTACTCACCACATCTGCCGTGACCTGATACGGGCGGCGCAGACGCTGTTCGCGACTCAGGCAGGTGATCCGGGCGAGGCCGCCAGCGACGTGGAATTGGACGAGAATGATCTCGTCAATATCTCCAAGCAATCCGGTACCTACGCCCCATAAAATTGAAGAGCTCCGATGAAAAGTAAAAAACTCATAGCTACCCTTGGTAATTTTCTTGATCAGAAAAAGCGTAAAAAACGCAAACATCTGGATGAATTGAAGGTCCTGCTTGCGAAACTGGAGACAAAGAAAACAGCATTGCAGGAAAAAATCGCGCTTGCGGACGACAAGCGCAAGCAGACACGACTGAACAAGGAGGCCGACGTTATCGATGCGCAGTTGACAAAAGGATACAAGGCACTGCGCAAGCTTGAGGAACCATCGCCGGAGGACAGCCCGGCGGGCCAGAGCAACAACCCTTAGCTGATCAGGCGTCATATCGCCGATCAGACGACCAACCTCCACCTCCTGTTCAGGCGTGAGTTGGGGTTCCTCGTGTCGTCTGGCTCATATCGCCCGTTACCGGCACCGACAGTTGGGAGCAGTCATCCCGTGCGGCCGTCGCTGTAACATCGGCGGATCGCCTGGTACGCAGCCAGCCTTTGCAGGCCTCTTTATTCACCGACAATGCGGGTCGGAACGGTCAATATGGTACGAACGGGTTATTTGAAAGATGGCTACTGAGCTGATGATGAATCTGTTGACCTGGCTGGGAATCGTGTTTTGTATCACCCAGTCGGCCTGTTTCTCCGGCCTCAATCTGGCCTTCTTCAGTCTCAGCCGGATGAGCTTGGAGATTGAATCCGGCCAGGGTGACAAGCAGGCCGAACAGATCCTCTCCTTGCGTGCGGATTCAAACTTTTTGCTGACCACGATTCTCTGGGGCAATGTCGCGATCAACGTGCTGTTGACCTTGCTGTCCGATTCCGTGCTGGCCGGCATCAGCGCGTTCCTGTTCTCCACCATTGCGATCACGCTGTTCGGGGAAATCGGCCCCCAGGCCTATTTCTCGCGCAACGCCAAAAAGATGGCCTCGCGACTGACGCCGCTGTTGCGGTTTTACCAGTTTCTTCTGTATCCGGTGGCAAAGCCTAGCGCCCTGATCCTTGACCTCTGGTTGGGCAAGGAAGGGATCCATTACATGCGGGAAAAAGATCTGCGCGCGATGATTCGCAAGCACATCGAATCGGAAACCGCCGAGGTTGATGCTGTTGAGGGGGTAGGCGCGCTGAACTTCCTCGCCATCGATGATCTGCCAGCCAGTGCGGAAGGCGAAATCATCAACCAGGAGAGCATCATCGGCCTACCCATGAGCGCTGACCGGCTGGTGATACCCCCCATCGAGCGGGTGCCGGGGGATCCTTTCCTGCAGCGACTCAACCGTTCCGGTCATTCCTGGGTCGTGTTGACGGACGACAAGGATCATCCTGGCCTCGTGGTCGATGCCGATGGCCTGCTGCGCGCCGCACTGCTCAATTTGGACCAGGACTTTGACCCCTATCGTTATTGCCATCTTCCGGTCCTGGTCCTTGACGACGCCGAACCGTTGGGCGATATCATTTTGAGACTGAAGTTATCCGAGAGCGAAGACGTGGCACACGATGAGGCTCTGGTGAAAGACGTGGTGCTGGTCTGGACACCGGATCTGCGCAAGATCATTACCGGCGCCGATATATTGGGGCGCCTGCTCAAAGGTATCAATCGCTACGGCTAGTGGGCCAAAACGCGCCCGTGCATCTGCGGACAGCCTTGTTCGAGCTAAACCACAGGGTCCCGGCATCCATGCCGTTCATCCGGCGAGAACGGGGAACAGCTGTTTGAGTCCGTTGGCGGTGACCTCGACCGCTATGGCGGCCAGTATCAGACCGAAGATGCGGTTCAGCACATTGAGGCCGTTGTCTCCAAGCAGTTGACCGATCGGCTTGGCCAGACGCAGCACCAACCAGAGCACCAGCGAAATAGCCAGGATGATGCCGATAATCATCGCCGAGTGATACGGCGCGGCAGAGCGATGCATGGCGATGATCACGGTACTCATGGCACCTGGGCCGGCAAGCAGAGGAATGGCTATCGGTACAACAGCAACGCTGGCGTGCCCAGCCGCATTCTGCGCTTCGGACGGCGAGGTGCGGACCCGGTCGACCTGCGCCTGCAGCATGGCCAGTGCCATCAGGAACAGGACGATCCCACCGCCGACACGAAACGAACCGAGGCTCGTGCCCATCCAGTGCAGCAGGGTTTCACCCAGCAGGGCCATGACGATCAGCACGGCAGCGACAGTCAATGCAGCAGTCCGCACGACACGGTTGCGCTCAGCGGTTGTATAGCCCACGGTCAGTGTCAGCAGGATCGGGATCGCCATGAAGGGATCCAGAATGACCAGCAGCGCCGTGAAAAAACGCGTGTACTCCGACCAATTCTCCACAATCTCCACCTGAATTGACCCGCCCCTGGCTGCGCAACGCGCGCAGATCTACTGTTCGTCCAAAGTCACCGGCGATACAAAGCCCTGCGGCTTGACCGTCAATACTGAACAATCCACGGCACCAAGTACCTCCTCTGCCGTATTGCCAATCAAGAATCCAGAAAGGCCAGTCCGGCATACGGTACCCATCACGAGCAAGTCGATCTTTTGCTGGCGCGCCAATTTGACAATGCTCTCGGCCGGATCTTCTCCCCTTTTGAGATGGGTACGAACCGTGCCGACATCCTTGCCACCTACAGTCTGAATGAGGTGCTCAAGCCTCCCGCTGAGTTCGTTCTTTGTTTCATGCCGTAATCTGCGCAACGCGTCTTTGCCCATGCCGCCAGGGCCGCCCAGCCAACCTTCATCGGGACGATCCCAAACCTGAATCACATGGAGTTCGCTCTTATCCATCTGCGCCAGGGAACTGGACAGCTGCACGATCAACGGGTTGATCGATTCTTCAGCTTCGTCGAGGGGATCACTGAAGATATCCACGGCCGCCAGAATTCGCCGATAAGACTTTCCCGAACCAGGCTTGACCACCCAGACTGGACAGGGACACTTACGCATCAGATGCATCGATACACTACCGAACATCCGGCTGATCAGACCCTTTTTGCTATCTGCCGCAAGGATCACGAGATCATGCTGCTCGCGCAGGACCTCGCGGATGACCTCTATGAAAGCGACCCCCACCACAGCCTTGACCTGGACCGCGATCCCTTCCTGACTGAAACCATCGGCCACCACTTTCGCCTCAACCTGCTGCCCGTGGACAAGCTGCTCCTGGAGGCTATGAAGCTCGTCGTCGGGAACCGGTACAGGCAGGGCATACGCCGATGACTTGAGCACCGACAGCACGGTAACTCTGGCAGCATTTTGCTTCGCAAGTGAAACGGCACGCCGGATTGCGGCGTTCTGTTTCACCTTCGGATTGGATAGAAACAGTATGTTCTTGAAGCGCTTCATTTCGGCCTCCCCCTGCATCGGCAGCCAAACCCGTCTGCCGCGTTTAATGAATCCCTGCGAAGGTGTTCCTGATCCCTGTGGTCAGCCCGACCGGAACAGGCGTGGGTTTCGTTCGACAAACTTTTGAATCCAATCTTCGATAAACGAATGCTCGCGTCGGATCATATACCACCAGCCAAGCGAGCTGACCGCGAGGGCACCTGCCATATTCACGATGACGTCCCACATCGTATCGGTGAGCCCTGATGGATCATCGAACATGGGTTTCTGCATGTTGCTACCGACGATCTGATCCATCGCAAACTCGAAGATCTCCCATAGCGTGCCTACGGCAACGGCGAACAGAAACGCGAACAACGCCACGAAACGTGGACGCATGTGTATATCGACCCGCTCGCTCTCGTTGAGTACGTAGACGAGCAGAAAACCGAGGACACCCATCAACAGCCCGGAGCTGGTGTGCAGGGCTATATCCCACCACCAGATCCGCTCGTAGTAACTCTGTATCTCTCCGAGGAAAAGGGCGGCGAATACAAATATCACTGCGAGAACCTGGAATTCGGGCGGGACGTTCACCCGAAACCGTCGGCCAAGGGCAGCGGGCGAGAGGGTGATCGCCATGATGGCCATCACCAGGAAGGCGTTCACCCATTGCCCCTCGTAAAATAGCAGTGCCAGTTCCACTGCCATGACGACCTGAAGGACGATCAGAACCCCCCGGTGGATGCGTGTCGCCAGATCGCGCCCATTGTGTGCCGGGTTTGACGGTCGGGGTCGGTTGTCCATTCTGCGCTCTTACGCCCTCGCTAAGGGTCTCGCGACATTCATTCTACCGCGCTTCGCCAGGCCAGCATCAGGCCGAGCAGGGGCAGCCGTCCCGAGTGATCGATAGGGGCATGACTGAGGATGACCGCGTCAAGCTTCTCCGCCTTGAATGGTGAGTGACTGCCGGTTGCGCCGTTCAGTTTCATCACCGCCCTGCGAAAGCTGGTAGTCGGAGCAGCACACGCTTTGAACCCGTGAAATGGATTAGAACGCCAGGAGATCGTGTGCTACCCGCCTTCATCACCGACAGACCGGACATAAGAATGTGAGCGATCCTTCTCGTCAAAAGGTATCAATTGGCACGTAGAGTGCTGTCGATATAAAGTTTCGCTTAGCGGTCTGATAGCACCGGGTCGTGCCTTGTGCTTGTCAACGGTGAGCACCATCGCCAGCGATTCGACCTGTGCCGTGGCACCGGCAGGATGAAACCGGCGCCAGATCAGGGACTGCGCGCGCCAGCGGCCAAATCGCATTCGCTCCGCACTGCTGGCCGCACCCAGCATGGCGGCATCGTCACCGGTCGAATCAAACGGGGGGACTATTTCTCCGCCCGAGTTCCAGCTAAAGCCCCAACGTACCAGGTTGGCCTCGCGTTTCAGACCGTATTGGAACAGATAGGCCTCATCGCTCCAGCGCAGCACACTCCAGTCGGCCGGCTCGAACGTGACCTCGAGGTAGGTCTCCGGTCCGCCACCGGCGATCCGAGTGCCGTCGGGTTCGACCACCACGCGGGCCAGGCGGCTATTGCGATCGCTCGGCAGGACGACCCGCGGATCAAGCGGGATCTCGACGACCCCGAAGGTATTGAGCCGCTGTATTTCGTGCTCCCGCAGTGTCAGGCGGCGCTCGGTGCGTACGGCTTCGGTCCGGCGCTCGGCCATATTTGGCGGAACGAACGCGCCGATCAGTCCATTCAGGTTAGCTCCTATACCGCCTCGAGGTCATGGTACATCGCGGCACTGTTGGACAGCCGGAGTTCGTCATTGGCACGTACCAACGCGGTACAGCTCGTCGAACAGCTGGGTCTCCCGGTAGTCGATGATGCCGGTGAGCACTGCGGCATTCCCAGGCCTTGACCACCTAGCAACGGACAACATCACGCTCGCGTCGTGGTCGATCGTGGCCATGCTCGGCGTGGGGGCCTATTCATCAGGGCATCGGCCTTGTCGTGCGGCGGACAGGGCGACGATCGCCTCGCGCCGGATCGGCGACCGCATCGGCATGACTCGCATCCAGGCGTTCCATTGCCTCGGCAACCTTGACCGTCAACATCTTGCGAAAGGTTGCGAGTTCAATCACCTGATTGAAGAACTGTGCGAACTCGGGGTCTTCGTTCTTCAGTGCCTCGAGTCGCGCACCCGTTTCCGATGCACTGCCCGATACGCTCGCCTCGATCTCCTGGCGCGTGGCCTCAGCGAGCACGTCGCTGATCTTCTCAGCTCATCAAGAAAGGCGTCCACCCCCACGTCAGCACCGACGCCCATGGCCAGAAAACGCTCGCGTGCCGCGGCCTGATCGTCTGCGGCAATCATAGCGTTTAGCGCAGCCGTCGTTGAGTCAGAATCCGGGCCCGGCGGCTTGGGAGCGAGTTGGCTCTCGACAAAGGTCAGCCCGCCCATACCGACCGCTGCTGCGGCGCCGCCTGTCCCGGTGGCCGCGATTTCGATACCCGACTTGATCGCCGCGATGGCATCGGCAGCCAGCTTGCGCTTTTCCTCATCATGTTTGAACGTTTCGCTGATCTGGATTTCTTTGGCCTCCAGTTGGCCGATGAAGCGCTGGGTATCGCGATCGGCCTTGTCCAGTTCAGAGCGCAGGCGCGGCAGCATCTGGCGAGCATCCGCATGCGCCCGCAGATGGTGCTCAATGCGACCGCGCTGCAAGCCAATCGCGGCCTCCAGGCTACGTCTACGCTGTTCCAGGTCGTCCCAATTGCGATCCGCCCAGGCGGCGACGGCAAGCAAGCGGATCGATTCGTCGATGCCGGCACGATAGGTATCGATGGTCGTCTCCAGCGACAGCATCGGCGCCCAACCCGGCGGGTTGCCGAAGTAGTCGAGCCCACTACGCAGGCGTCGGGCAAAGGTCAGTAGATCGCGATGATCCGATGCAGTCCTGGGGTCGTCTCGCACGTAGGGCTGTTTGGCCACGGCACGCAAATGATCGACGCACACCTGGCGCGCCAACGCGTGATGACCATTGAGATAGGTCTCACGCACAAGCTCGGCACGCAGGCTGACCAATTCTGGGGCCAGCCAGGCAGCATCGGCAGCCGACTTCAACTCGCCCGCCGTACCGGGTTTAGCCTCTCGCTTCGGTTTGCCCTTACCCTGGGTGGTCTTTCCCTCCTTGACCAGCCAGGCATTGATACCGTCGCTCTTGATGTGCCGCCAGGTGGATGGCCAGCCCTCGCGCCCACCGTAGTACGCCGGCGTTGTCGGCCCTGCTCCACCGGCCTTCTGCGAAACCGCCAGCGCAACAACATCCAGTGCCAGATTGGTGATCAGGTCGCCGGCGCGGCCACCGTTACCCGGCGCTCCGCCCGACAAGGCATCGGTGCCATTGGTCGGCTTATCGCCACCCTTGGTTTCCGTGCCCGCAAACCAGGTCTTTTCAAGATGGACGACGTTACGAAAGGTCTTGTCGGCCGTTTTTCCCAGCCCCTTCCAATTGGCGACGTAGGATGCGTCATGTCCGGCCTTGCCGTTGTCACCCCTGCCCCCTGCCTGGCCCTTTTGGCCATCGAGCACGAAGCGGATTGGCGGCTTGGGTTGCACCGGCGGTGGTGCTGCCGGTTCGGGAGACCCGCCTCGATTGCGTACATCAATTGCACGAAGCGTTTCTGATCGATCTCGCCCGCTTCACGCTGCCTTCGCGCTTCGGCAATGCGGATTTTCATGCGCTCGTGATTGTATCGGTCGAGGTCTGTCCGGTAGCTCTTTTGAAGGCGCGCAAACTCCCGCTCGAGTTTATCCATGCGCTCGACATATTCCTGCTTCTCGGATCTTGCCCTGTTTGACGAGATCTTCGAGCGCTTCCAACTGGGCAAGGCGTTCGGCGCGTGGATTCAACGGCGGCGGCGAGACAGGCTCGGCAGGCGTTCGCTGTGCGGCGGGCGTTGTCGCGACGACAGGCTCAGGCACGGCCGGTACCGGCAGCAATTCATCGACGATCAGCGTGAGACTGCCGGCCGACTTGCCGTGTGCGCCACGGCCAGCAGACTTCTTCTTATGCGCATTGCGCGGTGGCGGGCCATGGGGCAAAGCCGTGGTATCGATCTGCGCCAGCTGACTCGGGTCCGCCGGGTCTTCAAACACCAGCCGGCGCGCAATAATGGTCACGTTGGTCCGCGGCAGCCAAAGTCGGCCGGCGATGCGCACAATATCGGCTTTGAGCGTCAGGGATTTCAAGCCGGGCCTCTCGTGAAAGGCGTTCAGGCGCGCGCTTGCATCGGCTGGGTCGAACGCCAGCTCGATACCGACCAGCTCGACTTCAGCGGGCTGCTTGTCGGAACCGCCACGCATCACCGCACGTTCGGCGAAGGCTTCGGCGACTGGCATGGTGCCGGCGTTCGGCTGCAGCGGACCGGCGGTCGGCAGGCGCAGCTCCGGTTCTGCGGGCGGCAGCGACAGGTTCGGCTTCTGCGCAGTCCCGTCGGTCGCTTTGAGGCTCACGGCAGTCAATTCAGGCGCAGCCGATGCCCCGCCAACGGCCGCCTCGGCAGGTGGGCCGGAGGAATCGCAACCGGCCGTCATCAAGACCGCCAGGGTCAGCATTGTTGCGAGCAAAAAACTGGGCGAAACGGGCATAGCGGGACCGCGCATCAACCTGTCCTCGGTGATTGTTGGGCATCAATAATGGCGCCCATCCTCGACGCCGGGCTCTCCACGGTCAAGACCGCGCGAAAGTGAAGTGAGACGCCACAACCTTTGCCGCCTGCGCGGAGAAGGGTACGATTCCAGCAGTTCGTCCGCGAGGAAACCTGAATTGACTCAACGCCTGCCGCTTTTCATTCTGGCTGTCGCTCTATGCATCGCAAGTCCCTCTGTCTTGGCGAAGAAGCCCACCGCGGACAAGCCTTCGGGCGGTGCGGATGCTCAGCGTGACACTTGGCAAGGCGATCGTTACCGGGACAGGGATCACGGCA
>CAVRBK010000010.1:0-3778 GCA_963719025.1 uncultured Gammaproteobacteria bacterium
ATCTCCTGCCCTGCCCTGCTCCGGAACATTCCTGAACAGGGCTGTGGCCCGAAAACTCGATGATTCGGAAATTTCGAATCATCGAAGACTATTTTTCGATTTTTATTTCATCCAAGGGTTCTCTAATCTGTTCCCAAGCGCACCAGACCAGCTGGCGCAAAACAGACGAACCGGTGAAAAGGCAAGCACTGATGGGGCCAAACAAACAGTTATCGAGGAATTCCGCCGCCAGACATGGTGGGTTTCCGCCGAGCGCGAAAACGAGCGCGTCCCGGTCGGCGGCCAAAGGTGCGCAATCATGACCGTCAATCGGCGCGATCTGTTCGCTTTAACGGGCTTCGCCACGCTGTGGTGGCTACTGTCGGGGGGCGTTTCCGGCTCATGGGTCATCGGCGTTCCGGCAGTGCTCGCCGCAACCTGGTCCGTGCGACAACCCGGCAAGGCCCGGTACCCCGCCATCTCGGCATCTGGCGCAGCGCGCTTCCTGCCCCTGTTCCTCTGGGAGTCGCTACGCGGCGGTATTGACGTGGCACGGCGCACGCTGGGTCCGCGCCTGCGCATTCAGCCCTCTTTTACGACCTATCAGAGCAGTCTCCAGTACCCTCAGGCGCGCGTGTTTTTTGCCAACTGCGTGTGTCTGTTGCCCGGCACCCTGGCTGCAGACATTCGAGGCGACCTGGTCGATCATCCATATGTCTGGATACCGGGGCCGATGTTCAGGCCGAGTTGCTTCGCCTGGAACGCGCCGTCGCCGGTATCTACCGCGACGGCCCGATACTGGACAGGAGTGGCGCAAAGTGACAACCGACACCACCGTTCTTCTCGCCTGCACGCTTGTGCTGCTGTTCACCCTGCTGCTCGGACTGGCGCGCGCCGTCATCGGTCCAACCCTGCAGGACCGCCTTTTGTCGGTGCAACTCCTGGGAACCGGCGGCGTCGCCGTGCTGCTGTTGCTGTCGACGCTGCTCGCCATGCCGGCCTTGCTCGATGTGGCAATTGTGCTCGCACTGCTGGCCGCAGTTGCCGCTGCGGCGCTCACCCGCCGGGAGGTGGAAGATGCTTGATTATGTTGCTTACGCACTGATCTTTCTCGGCATCGCTTTCTTTGCCGCGGGCAGCATCGGCCTGCTGCGGCTGCCCGACCTGTTTTGCCGCCTGCATGCGCTGACCAAGGCCGACAACGTCGGTCTGGGGATGCTTTGCACCGGGCTGGCCCTGATGGATGGCGGTCTGCTGAATGCCATCAAACTGCTTCTCATCTGGCTCCTCGTGCTGGCCGCCAGTGCAGCGTCCGCGCACATGATCGCGCAGCAGGCACTGCGCCAGGAGAGAAAATGATGGCCGCGCAACTCTGGCTTTCTCTCGATCTTGTCCTCGCCGCACTGTCGCTTGGCCTTGCCTGGGCAGCGGTGACCAGCGATGACTTGAAACGCACAGTGGTGTTCTTCATCGCCTTCGGGTTGTTGCTGGCAATCGTCTGGGCCCGCCTTGCGGCACCCGATCTGGCGCTCGCCGAGGCGGCAATCGGCGCCGGCTTGTCGGGCGCCCTGCTGCTGTCAGCGCTGCGCGATGAGCCCGATTCGGGCGCTACAAGCGACCGGCTGCGCGGCGTCCGGGGCATTCTGGTCGGCCTGCTTTGTATCGTGGTAGCCGCGACGTTCGCATGGGTGATGACGGTGACCCTGTCAATCGCAGACCCGACCCGGCTGGCCGCACAGATCACAAAACAGCTGCCGGAAAGCGGCGTGAGCAATCCGGTTACCGCAGTGCTGCTCAACTTCCGTGCCTACGACACGCTGCTGGAACTGGCGGTGCTGCTGGCCGCCGTGCTCGGCATCCTCTCACTCGGCCCTGCACGCGCCGCCTTCCAGGCCGCCGGGGGCGTTCTCGAGGGGCTGATTCGCTGGCTAGTACCGCTGCTGGTGCTGGTATCAGCCTACGTGCTTTGGGTCGGCGGGCACGCACCGGGTGGCGCCTTCCAGGCCGGCGCGATGCTCGCAGCTGCAGGCGTGCTGCTGCGTCTCGGCGGACAGCCCGGCGCAGGCCTGCCGGCCCCGGCCGCACAGCGTTATCTGCTGGTTGCGGGCATCGCGGCGTTCCTGCTTGTCGGCACCGCTACAACGCTGTCGGGCAACGCCTTTCTCGCGTACCCGCCAGCCTGGTCCGGCGTGCTGATCCTGGCGATCGAGACCGCCGCCACGCTCGCGATCGCCACCACCCTCGTACTGGCCTACATCGGCGGGCTGCCACGTAGCTGGTCTGGCAATGGCCCAACTGGCAAAGACCAACCCACCACGGAGCGCGACTGATGCCGTCAACCGAAATCATCTTTGTACTGACCGGCATCGGGCTTTTCAGCATGGGGTTGTACGGTGCCCTGTTGCGCCGGTCGCTGCTGGGTCGGATCGTTGCCATCAACGTGTGCGGTGCAGGGATATTCATGCAGTTGGTCGCGATCGCCTATCGAGGTCCCGCCGCTGCGCCCGATGCGCTGCCGCATGCCCTGGTCCTTACCGGCATCGTGGTGGCCGTCAGCGCCACCGCACTGGCCCTGGCACTTGGCCGACGTTTGCGGGAGAGCACGGATGAATAGCCTGCCGGTGTGGATGATCATGCTGCCGCTGGCAGCGGCCCTGCTCAGCGTGGCCTGGCCGCGACGCAGCGCCTGGATCGGCGTTGCCGCCAGTCTCGGCACACTCGGTGTCAGCATTGCACTGGTATGGCAGGTCGCCAGCGAGGGCACCGTCATCCATGCGTTGGGTGGCTGGGAGCCGGGTCTCGGCATCGCACTGCGGGCCGATCCGCTGGCGACCGCATTGCTGCTGATGACCAGCCTCGTCGCGGCCGCGGTCAGCTGGTATGCGACAGGCTACTTCACGCAGTCGGCGAAACAGGTGCATTTCTGGCCGATCTGGCTGCTGTTGATCACGGCGCTGCATGCACTGCTGCTGTCGTCCGACCTGTTCAACCTATATGTCACGCTCGAACTGCTTGGCCTGAGCGCGGTCGCCCTGGCAGCGCTCGGCGGCAGCCATGCCGCGATCGCCGCTGCCCTGCGCTACCTGATCTTCGGCCTGCTTGGTTCGCTGGCCTTTCTCGCCGGTGTCGTTCTGATCTATGCGCGCTACGGCACCCTGGACATGCTGGCCCTGGCCGGGATGATCGGCCCGGAACCCGCATCCTGGCTCGCCCTCGCACTGATGAGCGCCGGCCTGTTGCTCAAGTCGGCACTGTTCCCGCTGCACTTCTGGCTGCCGCCGGCACATGCCAATGCACCGGCGCCCGTAAGCGCGGCCCTGTCGGCACTGGTCGTAAAGGCGGCGGTTTACCTGCTGCTGCGCCTGTGGCTGGATCTGTTCGAACCGGCATTGACACCGGCCGCGGCGTGGCTGCTCGGCACACTTGGCGCCACCGCCGTGCTGTGGGGTTCGTGGAACGCAATGCGGGCACAGCGGCTGAAGTTGCTTGCTGCGTACTCCACGGTCGCTCAGCTCGGCTATCTGTTCATCTTTTTCCCCCTGATCATGGCGTTGCCCATGGGCGGCGCAAGGGATGCGGCATTCGGCGCGCTGGTCCTGATGGCGCTGACCCATGGCTTCGCCAAGAGCGCGCTGTTCCTCGCCGCCGGGGTTATCCAGCAGCGTGCCGGGCATGACCGTATCGAAGATCTTGGCGGCACGGCGCGCGCGCTGCCGGTCACGATTTTCGCCATTGCGCTGTCGGGTGTCGCTCTGATCGGCCTGCCTCCGAGCGGCGCCTTTCTGGCCAAGTGGCAACT
>CAVRBK010000011.1:0-17044 GCA_963719025.1 uncultured Gammaproteobacteria bacterium
TCCACAACTTTCAGCGCCGCTTGCGGCAGATGAAGGTGTCGGACCTCAGCCAGGAATCGTTGCATACGTTCGTGGATGAGTTGCAGGTCGACATCATGGATCTGCACAAGACCATTGCGGCGACCTACTTTCCTCCGCCCATCGTACTCGAAGAGGCGGTTTAAGGGGGCGTTGTGCAGCAGTCGGCGGCAATGCCGCCGACTGCCGGTGCAGCTGCTTTGACGGCGCTATCCGCGAGGGCTGGGCCGGCGCGCCTGGCTCAGGCCGTACCCACTTTGACCAGGTGGGTCAGGCCGGCGCGCAATTTCTTGCAGCGCAGCAGTTCGCCCGCCTCGGCCGTGCCGACAATCTTGCGTGAACGCTGATTCTTCTCCGGCCACTTTTTCAGCACGCGAGTCACATCCATCGGATACAGGCGCAGGACTTTTTTCTTGCCGGCCTTACGGAACGGCACGTCCACATAATCCTTGTGCCTGATCGTGCCAATCACGCCGGCCTCTTCGTAGGCCTCGGTCAGCGCCATGTGGCGTTTGCTGTGCTTGCGGTGTTGGTTGCCCTTGGGGATCAGCCATTGGCCCTGGCCGCGCGCACTGATCAGTACGACCAGTACGTCTTTCTTGTTCGCGACGATAGGTACCACGCCGACCTGCATGCGCGCGTTCATCCGGCTGGCCCGATGTTGCGAAGGATCATGTGCATCTGCGGGACGATCAAGACTGGGACTGAAGCGGCTTTGCTTTTGGGTTTCGGTAGCATGCGTCGAACATAACATTGTTTGCCGCGCTTCGGGTGACTTGCCGGTCAGTTTTCCAGCTCGACCCGGTTGCGCCCGAGGCGCTTGGCCGCATACAGGGCCTTGTCGGCATTCGCCAGCAGTTCGGCACCGGAGGTACCCTTGACAGTGGTCGCGACGCCGATACTGATGGTTATGCCGAAGGTCGGTTCTGCGGCCGTTTCGGACAGGCGCATCAGCTCGACCTGCCCACGTAGCCGCTCGGCAAACCGGCTCGCATCGGTGCGTCCGGTATGCGGCAGCAGGATCGCGAACTCCTCGCCACCGAGGCGCGCGACGCTATCGATACTGCGCGAGACCTCAAGGCAGACGCCGGCGAAATGACGCAATGCCTCGTCGCCCACTGCATGTCCCCAGCGGTCATTGACCGCCTTGAAATGGTCGATGTCGATCATCAGAACCGCGGTTTCCGCGGCATAGCGCTCCAGGCGCAGCATTTCCGCGTCCAGGGCCTGCATGAAGGCCCGTCGATTCATCAGGCCGGTCAACGAGTCATGGCGGGACAGCTCGCGCAGGTAGGTTTCGGATTCCCGGACCTTGTGCAGGGCCTCCGCAAGGTCCTGGCGTGACGCGTCGAGTTCCTGGTTCTTTTTCTGCAACAGCAACAGGAACCCCAGGACGAACAGTGCCAGCGTTGCGATCAATACCAGCAGGAGCAGGTCGTATTGGCCCTGGCGGCTGGTAACCAGCCTATCCGTCATTTGCAGCTCGACGATCCAGTTGCTGCCGTAGACATTGAGCCGGCGACTGCGCACGTATTGGGAGGGATCGCCGACCGTCTGCGCGAACCGGATGTTGCTGTCGGTCTCGTCGTAGATAGCGAGATTGAACCCGTCCGCTGCAAGTTTCGCCAGTTGCGGGGCGAGCAGCTGGCGCAGTTCGTAGACCCCTGCAATAAAGCCGAGCAGGTTGCGGCGTCGCGCTGTGCCCGTCTCGGGTACCAGGGCGTCGCGATACACCGGCAGGGTGATGGCGAAACCCAGGGGTGAGGCGTCGGACGGCTTGTTGGTGAAGATACTGAACAGGTCGGACGCCAGCGGCCGGCCGATATCCCGGGCCTGGAGTTTGGATGCCATGCGTTCCCTCGACCAGGCCAGATCGAGTCCGAGGGTGTCGATGTTGTCATCTTCCGACAGCATGAACAGAACGGGGTAATGCATGTTTCGTTTGGCGGCCGCGATTGGGTGCCCTTGGTCATCCGGCTGCCACAGTTTGAAGCCGGGCAGACCCTGCGCGCGGATCCGGCGCTCAAAAGCTGCGCGTTGCTTGCCGGGCACCTGGGGTTGCCACTCGAGAACCCGCAGGCCCGGTTCCTCGTTGATCCGCTGCCGGTTCAGTTTCCTGAACTGCTCGAGGGTGATATCCGGAAACAGTGCCATGATGTTCGATACGGTGTGCAGCGTGTCAACCGACTTGCGGACCTGTGGCAGGGCGGCTTCGCTGAATTCCGAGATCGCGGACTCGATGAGTAACTGCGCCTGTGCATCACGCTGTGCCCCGATAAACGCGGCGGCAACGGCCCACAGCCCGATGAACGACAGCACCGTCAGCAGGTTGATTCCCAGGTGTCGCTTGTTGAAGGGTCCAGGCAAAGCGGTCACTCCGAGCGCCTGAGAACCTCTGCTCGGGTGAGTGGAGGTTTCCGGCGTCGTCTCAGCGCGCGTCCAACGAGGTTGTCGGCCGCACGGTGTCTTGTTTTAGCTGCAGGCAAGGAGGCGGCCTCACGGGATGTGCGTCACCGACTTGCCGCAAACGGTCAGCACGATGTCCTCCAGTAGCAGCCAGGGCTGCCGGTGGCCCACGCCTTTGACCGTCTTGTCCGCGAGGTGGCAGCGGTCGAGCAGGGCAAGCCATTGCACCGTACGCAGGCGCGCGAGGCCCTGGCGCACCAGGCCGGTCCGTTTGGCGAACACACGTGCCCGGCTGATGGCATGGTCCGGACTCAGGCCCTTGGCGATGTCGGCAGAGATCTGCGCCAGGCTGCGTATCTCGCGATGCAGGGCCCACAACACGATCGGCGGCGCAACGCCCTCGCCACGCAGACCGTCGAGGATGTGCACGCAACGCTGGGCCTCGCCGCGCAGCGCGGTATCGACCAGTTCAAAAACATCATAGCGTGCGCTGTCGGTCACGGCGGCGGTGAGCTGATCGGCGTCCAGCGGGCCTTCACCCTGCAGCAGCAGGAGCTTCTCGATCTCCTGGCGGGCGGCCAGCAGGTTGCCTTCGGTCCGCTCGGCCAGCATACGAACGGCCTCGCGGGTCGGTTGAATGCCGACCTGCTGCAGGCGTTGTTCGATCCACGCCGGCAGCCGTTGTGCATCGATCGGCCAGACCTGGATGACCGCCCCAAGCTTGTCCACGGCCTTGAACCATTTACTGTTCTGCTGTTGCCGGTCGATCTTTGGCAGGGTAAGCAGCAGCAGGGTGTCGGGTGGGGGATTGCTGCAGTAAGCGACGATTGCGCGGCCGCCCTCGGCGCCCGGTTTGCCGTTCGGAATGCGCAGGTCGATGATCTTTTTCTCGGCGAACAGCGAAAAGGCCGCGGCCTCGGCCTCGAGCCGATGCCATGCAAAGCCGTTGCCGGCCTCCAGTACCTCGCGCGTGGTGTGTCCGGCAGCGCGCGCCGCGGCGCGGATCGCGTCGGCGCATTCGCCGCTTTGCAGCGGTTCATCGCCGCTGAGCAGGTAGGCGGGCGCGAGTTGTGAGGCGAGGTGCGAGGAAAGCTTTTCCGGATAGACCCGCATGCGGCTCAGTACTGGCGATCGAGGCGCTGGATCAGCCGGCTGACCAGTTCGCGTCGCATGTCCTCGCGCAGCAGTGTGCCCTCGCGGTCACTGCCGAGCACCGCGTTGCTCGGACGGAACAGGATACGCAGTACCCGGATCGTCTGTGGCGCCAGCAGTTCCCGGCCGTTGGCGTCGTAGAGTGCGAACTGTGCAGATTCCTCGAGCTCGTATTCCACCGCCTTGTTGCGGCTGTTCACCGACAGCACCCGCGAATCGCTGTCGCGCCTGAGGATGCGCAGTACGGCGGCGCTCTCGGCCACCGTTGGCGCAAGCTGCAGGCCGGCCACCGCAAGCTGGTCGCGCAGTTCGCGGTGCAGCGGCGAATAGGCCCGCACGCCGGTGATGGCCAGCGGGTTCGGGACCCTGCTCAGGTCGGTTGCCTGGCCGCGCGGCTGAAAGCCGCAGGCGAGCAGCGGCAGGCAGAGCAGGCTCAGCGCCAGCAGGCGGCCCAGTCGAGCGGTAAAAGACGTCCAATGCAGCTTCATCGGTAGTTCCATCAGTTGGCGACGATGTTGACCAGTTTGTTCGGGACCACGATCACCTTGCGCACGGTCAGACCCTCGGTGAATCGCCCCACATTTTCGTTGGCGCGGGCGGTGGCCTCGATCGCGGCCTTGTCTGCATCCGCCGCGACCTCTATCTTGCCACGCATCTTGCCGTTGACCTGCACCACGTAGCTGACGGTATCGGAGACCATTGCCGATGCATCCACCGCCGGCCATCCTCCGTCCTGGATATCCGCGCCGTAGCCCAGTTGCTGCCAGAGGTGGTGGGTCACATGCGGGGCGATCGGCGCCAGCAGGCGCAGGACGATGCCCACGCCCTCGTGCAACAGTGCCAGCGCGGCCGGCGAATCGTCCAGTTTGTTGAGCACGTTGACCATGGTCATGCAGCCCGACACCACGGTGTTGAATTGTTGGCGCTCATAGTCGTACAGCGCCTTCTGCAGCGCACTGTGGATCTCGCGGCGCGCATCGGCACAGTCTGCCGCATTGGCAGAGATTTCTCCGCCCTCGGCCAGGCGCACGGCGAGCGACCACAGCCGCCTGAGAAAGCGGTGGGCACCCTCCACCCCTTCGTCGGACCACTCCAGCGACTGGTCGGGCGGTGCGGTAAACATGGTGTAGAGGCGCACGGTATCGGCACCATAGCGGTCGATCAGGGTCTGCGGGTCGACGCCGTTGTTCTTCGATTTCGACATCTTTTCGATGCCGCCGGGGGTGACCGAGTGGCCGTCCGTTTTGGCGACCGCACGCAGGGCGCGGCCCTTGTCGTCGCGTTCGACCTCGACATCGGCCGGATTGAACCACTCCTTTGATCCGTCCGGGTTGGCGCGATAATAGGTCTCGGCGACCACCATGCCCTGGGTGAGCAGGTGGGCAAAGGGTTCGTCGGGCAGCGGCTTGTCCGGCGCCATGCCGGCCGCTCCCGGGCGCGGCACGACCACGCCGGGGATGTCGCGCATCAGCTTGTTGAAAAAGCGCGCATACAGCAGGTGCAGGATGGCGTGCTCGATACCGCCGACGTACTGGTCGACCGGCAGCCAGTAGCTGCGCGCGTTCATCGAGCATCGACTGGTCGGCGTCCGGGCAGCAGTAGCGCGCGTAGTACCAGCTGGACTCGAAGAAGGTGTCGAAGGTGTCGGTGTCGCGCCGCTCACCGTCGCCGAGGTCGTAGAACGCCGGCATCTTCTTCAACGGCGAGCCGGAACCGTCGACCCTGACGTCCTCGGGCAGGCGCACCGGGAACTCGCCTCGGCCGGCACGACCGAGCCATCGGCCTTGTGGATCACCGGGATCGGACAGCCCCAGTAGCGTTGACGCGACACGCCCCAGTCGCGCAGACGGAAATTCACCTTGCGCTCGCCCCTGTCGTGCTTCTCCAGCCAGGCGGCGATGGCGTCGAATGCCGCTTTCGAGGTCAGGCCGTCGAACGGCGCCGAGTTGGCCAGCACGCCCTTTTCGACGTAGGCGGCCTCGTCGATGCCGCAGTCGTGCCCATCGCGGGCAGAAGATCACCTGGCGCTTCTCGATCCCGTATTTTTCCGCGAACTCCCAGTCGCGCTGGTCGTGTGCAGGCACCGCCATGACGGCGCCGGTGCCGTAACCCATCAGCACAAAGTTGGCGGCAAAGATCGGCACCGGCTCGCCGGTGACCGGGTGCAGCGCGTTGATACCCAGCGCCATACCCTTCTTTTCCATGGTCTCGAGTTCGGCCTCGCTGACCCCGCCGCGGCGGCATTCGTCAACGAAATCGGCCAACGCCGGATTGTCGGCCGCGGCCTGCATGGCCAGCGGGTGTTCGGCGGCGACAGCGACATAGGTCACACCCATCAGGGTGTCGGGCCGGGTGGTATAGATCTCGAGCCGCTCGGTCGAGCCCTCGATACCGAACTGCATCTGCACGCCCAGCGAGCGGCCGATCCAGTTGCGCTGCATGGTCACGACCTGTTCGGGCCAGCCCGGCAGCTTGTCGAGGTCGTCCAGCAGTTCCTGGGCATAGTCGGTGATGCGGATGAACCACTGCTCGATATCGCGTTTTTCGACCGCTGCGCCGGAGCGCCAGCCCTTGCCGTCGATCACCTGCTCGTTGGCCAGCACGGTCTGGTCAACCGGGTCCCAGTTGACCGTCGAGGTCTTGCGATAGGCCAGGCCCTTGTCGATCAGGCGGGTGAACAGCCACTGCTCCCAGCGGTAGTAGTCGGGATCGCAGGTCGCCAGTTCGCGGTCCCAGTCATAGCCGAAACCCAGACGGTTCAGCTGTCCGCGCATGTAGGCGATGTTGGCGTAGGTCCATTCTGCGGGGGGTTTGGCGTGCTTGATCGCGGCATTTTCCGCCGGCAGGCCAAAGGCGTCCCAACCCATCGGCTGCAGCACGTTTTTGCCCAGCAGGCGCTGATAGCGCGCAATCACGTCGCCAATCGTGTAGTTGCGCACATGCCCCATGTGCAGCTTGCCGCTGGGGTAGGGAAACATCGAGAGACAGTAGAATTTCTCCCGTTGCGGGTCCTCGGTGGCCTTGAAAGAGGCGTTTTCTTCCCAGAATGCCTGGGCGGCATTCTCGATCTGTTCTGGCTTGTACTGCGGGTCCATGGATGGCTCGTTGTCGAGACGGAAAGGCAATCGGCAGAGCATACCGCAGGGCGGGCGGTGGCGCGACGGATCGGCGTGCGATTGGCGCACGGTTGGCGGCGGAACGGGGGCGTTTTTTGTCATTTACGACAGAAATAGCGTTTTTGCGCTGGATTAAAAACTCTGCAATTGACGATTGCTTGTGCGCCGCGTAGTTCTGGATAGTACGAATCGGGCTTTGCCCGCAAAATTATTACAACTACCGCAACGCGGATGGATAAGGAGACGACATCATGGTCAGCTACGAAGAGCTGCATACGCAGAATCACAAGATCACGGAATTGACAAACATCCTCGAGCACCTGCTCGGCGATCGTTCGCTGTGCGACTCGCAGGTTACCTGCGACCTGTTTTTCGACTACGTGAGCGCGGTGAAGGATCACCTGGCCGTCACTGACAGCGCGATGTATTCGAAGCTGTTGGGCTCGGGGGATCAGAACATGAACAATCTGGCCAACCGCTTCATGGGTGGATCGCGCGAGATCAATCGGATCTTCTCGGCCTATCTCAAGCACTGGTGCAAGGTGAAGCGCAAGCAGTTGGTGATCCGCGAATACGATGACTTCATCCGTGACACCCACGAGATGTTCGCCATGGTGCTGGATCGTATCCAGAACGAAACCGAACACCTGTATCCCGCGGTGCAGCGGGTCACCGGTGACGATCGGGCGGTAGCCTGACCTGCATTGGCCGATACCGCCTTGCGCGTGGCGCGCTAAAATGATCGCAGGGACAACTGTTCTGAGGAGTTACGGTCATGAATGAAAAGCAGAAAGATCCGGTTGACCGTCTGGTCGCTGCCTACGAGGCGATGCTGGAGCGTGTACACGAAGCCGCGGACACGACCGAAAGCAAGACGGTGCCGTGGTTGCGGGAGGCCCTGTCCAATGCCCGTGAAAAGGCCGTGGAACTTGACGAGCTGACGCGCGAGGAGGCGGACAAGGTGTCGCGTTATGTCGAACGCGATCTGCACGAGGCGGCGAATTTTCTCGCCGATACCGGGCAGGAGTTCCGCGACTGGCTGAGTTTCGACTGGCAGCTGATGCAGAACCGGATGCTGGATATGTTTGCCGGCATGGCGGACCAGACCAGCGCGGCCCTCAAGGGCTTTGCCGATCAGGCACGCGAGGCCAGCCTGTATCACACGGGTGAAATTACCGCGCCCGGTACCTTGCAATGCACGGCCTGTGGCGAGGAGCTGCACTTCAAGAAGACCGGCCACATCCCGCCCTGTCCGCAATGCAATGCGACGAAATTTCAGCGCAAATCCACTGTCGCCGGAGATTGACTACAGTGCACTGCCGGCCGCTCGCCTGTTCAGGCGGCCGGATCCAGGTGCGTGAGGCGCTGCGCCAGAGTGCTGAAATCGATTCCCCAGCGTCGTCCCAGTCTCTCCAGGGTCGCCACAGGCGGAATCGTCCTGTCGCCGTCGGGCGTGGCGATGACCAGCAGGTTGTCGTGATCGGGATCGGTCAGTAGCGAGATGCCACCCTCGAAGACCTGGCGGATACGCAATAGCGCGCTGCTCGACGCGGCGACGCTCTCGCTGATCAGGTTCAGCGTCAGGGTGCCTGCCCCGTTCAGGTGGTCGCGACATGCCTGCAAAAATGCCGGGTCGGTCACCCAGTCCGGGGTTACCCGGTTTTCCTCCAGGTCGACCAGGATGAAATCGTAACGCTGCGGTCGGTGCAGCAGGTGTTCGCGCACGTCGCCCAGCAGCAGCTGCCAGTGACTGTCGGTTCCCGGGAAGTCGAAATATTCGCGGGCCAGGCGCGCAACCGTTGCTGAGAGTTCGACCGCATCACCGCTCACCTCGGGCGCCCGGGCATTCAGCCAGCGGGCAATAGCGCCGCCACCGCAGCCGGCAAGCAGCACCTGCTGCATCGTTGGTTCGAACATCAGGTGGGCGAGCATGGCGCGATTGACCGGGTTGGGAAGTACCGCGGGATCGTGCAGGTGAATCTCTGACTGCAGGATCTCGTCGTCGAACCACAGGCTGCGGCGATCATCCTCCTCCCAGATTTCCAGGCGGGTGTCATCGTTCTCTTCGCGGTAGATGCAGCGTGCGCCGGTCACAGCAGAAACACACTGGCCAGGCCGAGAAAGGCGAGAAAGCCGACCACGTCGGTCACCGTGGTGAGCAAAACCGACCCGGCCAGTGCCGGGTCGATGCCGACACGCTCCAGCAGCAGCGGCAGCAGGGTGCCGGTTACGGCGGCGAAAATCAGGTTGATGCTGATGGCGGCGGCAATCAGGATCGCGATCGCACTGCTGTCGAACCAGACGCCGGCGACAATCGCCACCACGACGGCCCAGATCAGGCTGTTCAGGCTGCCGACCGCCAGTTCCTTCATCAGCAGGGCGCGTGCGTTCTTCGAGCTCAGCTGACCCAGCGCGATACCGCGGATCGCCAGGGTCAGCGTCTGGCTGCCGGCGATGCCGCCCATGCTGGCGACGATCGGCATCAGCACCGCGAGTGCGACCATCTGCGACAGGGTCTCCTCGAACTGGCCGATCACCCAGGACGCGAGAAAGGCGGTCGCCAGGTTGATGCCAAGCCAGAGTGCGCGCCGCCGGGTGCTGCTCAGCACCGGTGCGAACATGTCCTCTTCTTCGGACAGGCCGGCATGGCCCATGAACTGGTGCTCGCCCTCTTCGCGGATGACATCGATGACATCGTCGACCGTGATACGCCCGAGCAGCCGTCCATCCTCGTCCACCACCGGTGCCGACAGCATGTCGTGCGCCTCGAAGCGCCGGGCGACGTCGCTGGTCGACATGTCGGCACTGATGGGTGTCATGTTGAGGCTCATGGCCTCGGCCACCGTCTCGTCGGGATCGCGTGACACGAGCTGCGAGAGTCGCAGGATGCCGAGGTAGTGATCGTCGCGGTTGACCACGAACAGCTTGTCGGTCGAGCTTGGCACCGCTTCGCCGAGGCGACGCAGGTAGCGCAGCACGACATCCAGCGTGACCTCGGGGCGCACCGTCACCGTGTCGGTGTTCATCAGGCCGCCGGCGGTGTCTTCGGAATACGACAGTACGGCTTCGAGACGTTTGCGGCGCTGATCGTCGAGCGCATCCATCACCTCGCTGGTGATCGCCGACGGCATCTGCTGGACCAGGTCGGCCAGGTCGTCGAGATCGAGGTTCTCGGTGGCCGCGAGCAGTTCCTCGGGATCCATGTGGCGGATCAGCGAGTCGCGCACCTCGTCGGTAACCAGCAGCAGGATCTGGCCGTCGTGTTCTTCGTCGACCAGGTTCCAGATGATCTCGCGTTCCGCCGGCGGCAGCGATTCGAGCAGGTGGGCGATCTCGGCAGGGGCCAGGCTGCGCAACAGGCGCGATGCCTCGCGCACCGCACCGGAGGCGAGGATGTCCTGCAGCCGCTGCAATCGAAACTCTGCGCTGATGTCCACTTGCGCGCTCATGCTCTGCCTGTCGCCCGGTGACGTTGAGGTTTCGGGAGAGTTTAGCAGCCAGTGGTGCGGTCGGGGGGGGTCAGCCGGTCACTGTTGGTTCAGGTTTCAATGTTTCCTGATGAGGTCTTCGAACAGCTCGAGCGGGTCGGTGAAGTCGAGGTGCCGGAAGACATCGTTGGCGGCGCGGGTGAGTTGCGCAGTGTCCAGCATGCTGAGCTGCTCGCGCACGTCGAGCAGCGCGGTAGGCTGCATGCTGAATTCACGCAGCCCCATGCCCAGCAGCAGGGGGACGAAGCGCGGGTCGCCGGCCATCTCGCCGCACATGCTGACCGGCACACCCACGGCATGGCCGGCGTCGATCACCTCGTTGATCAGGCGCAGCACCGCCGGGTGAGCGGGGTCGTAGAGGTAGTTGAGTTCATC
This sequence comes from uncultured Gammaproteobacteria bacterium, assembly GCA_963719025.1. GTDB lineage: Bacteria > Pseudomonadota > Gammaproteobacteria > Chromatiales > Chromatiaceae > Thiosocius. Next base: position 10,556 of record CAVRBK010000011.1, read on the forward strand.
GTCGACGCGGTCGATCGCCAGCGTGTACTGGATCAGATCGTTGGTGCCGATCGACAGAAAGTCGAGGCGCTGGGCGAACGCTGCGCGTTGAGCGCCGCGGCCGGCACCTCGATCATGCCGCCGATCGGAATATCCGGATCGAACGCGATGCCATCCGCCTTGAGGTGCCGCATCGCCTGGCGAATGATCCGTTCCGCCTGCTCGATCTCCCAGACGCTGGTAAGCATCGGCAGCATGATGCGCACCGGGCCGAATGCCGAGGCGCGCAGGATGGCGCGGACCTGTGGGTAGAACAGCTCAGGTTCCTTCAGGCACAGGCGAATGGCGCGCAGACCCAGGGCCGGGTTGTTGGTACTCCGCGGTGCGGGCGCCGCCGGGCTGTTTGTCGGCGCCGAGGTCGAGCGTGCGGATGGTGACCGGGTAACCCTGCATGCCATCGATCACGGCGCGATAGGCAGCGAAATGCTCTTCTTCGCTCGGTGCTGTGCGCCGGTTCATGTAGAGGAATTCGGTGCGGTACAGGCCGATACCCCGGGCGCCGTTGGCATGCGCCACCGGGACATCATCGGCCAGCTCGATGTTGGCCAGCAGTTCGATCGCAGTGCCGTCGCGCGGTTATCGCACGGTTGCACCCCGTGCCTGCGCAGCTGCTCGGATGCGCGACAATTCGGCCGTGCGGCGCGCCTCGAAATGCGCCAGCATGGCGTCGTCGCAATCCGCCATCACCACGCCGTTGGCCGCGTCCAGGATCAGGCGCTCGCCATGCTGCAGGCAGCGGCTGGCACCGCGTGCGCCGACCACCGCCGGGATGCCCAGACTGCGCGCCAGGATCGCGGTGTGCGACATCGGGCCGCCGTAGTCGGTGACGAAGCCGGCGATCTCCTGGTTCTTCATCAGGATGACGTCGGCCGGCGTCAGGTCCTCGGCCAGCACGATCTGTCCGCGCAGCTGCATCGAAGCGCGCATCGTGCTGCTCCAGCAGGATGCTGAGGATGCGGTTGACCACGTGGTCGAGATCGTCGCGGCGCGTGCGCAGGTAGGTGTCTTCCATCTTCTCGAACACCCCGATCAGGGCGTCACGATGCTGCTGCAGTGCCCACTCGGCACTCAGGCCTTCGTCGCGGATCAGGTTGATCGGCTGGCTGGACAGGGCCTTGTCCTCGAGCATCAGCAGATGGGTGTCGATGAACTCGGCGATGTCCGACGGGGTGTCGCCGGGAATCTGCTCGCGCACGCCGTGCAGTTGCTCGCCGGCAATCGTGCACGGCCTGCTCGAAGCGCTGATCTCGGCCTCGATGGCGTCGGTAGCGACCCAGCTGGGGGTGACGCAGACCGGCCCGCGGCACAGCAGAAAGGCCTCGCCGATGCGCCACGCTGGCGGCTGACGCCGACACCGATGCCGGCGCAGGCGACGGTCACTCACCTTCCCCGAACTTGTTGTCGATCAGGGCGACCAGGGCCTGCATGGCCTCGTCCTCACCCTCGCCGTCGACGCTCAGTGTCAGTACCGGTGCCCTTGCTGGCCGCCAGCATCATCACGCCCATGATGCTCTTGCCGTTGACCCTTTGCCCCTGCTTGTCCAGCATCACCTCGGCGCCGTAGCCGCTGGCAACGCCCGACCAGTTTGGCCGCGGCGCGGGCATGCAGCCCGAGCTTGTTGGCGATGGTCACTTCCCTGGTCTGCATAAGGCGCTCTCCTTCGGCGCGTCGACCGACTGCACCGGACAGGCCATGATGCCGCGGCTGCCGCCCTCTGCGGCCTTGCTGGCGAGGGTGTGCAGATCATCTGCGGGGTAATTGAAGACGCGCAGCAGCATTGGCAGGTTAAGCCCTGACAGCACGCTGGTAGCCATACTGCCGCAGGCAATCTTCTGTGCGATGTTGTGCGGTGTTGCGCCATACAGGTCGGTGAGCACCAGTACGCCGGCACCGCGGTCGAGCACCTTGAGCATGCTGCGCGCGCGCTCGCACACCGGGTCGGTTGCCGCATCGGGTGGTACGTCGAGGCATTTGATCGGCATTGCGGTCTTGCCGAGGATGCGGGTGGCGGTATGCAACATCGCCGAGCCGACACCGGGATGGGTGATCAGCAGAATCCCGACTGTCATGGCAGTTCCCGATGGCTTTTCACCACGCGTCGGCCCTGCGCTTCAAACAGGTCGGACAGTTGCTCGACCAGGTAGACCGAACGGTGCTGGCCGCCGGTGCAGCCGATGGCGATGGTCAGGTAGCTGCGACCTTCGCCCTCGAAACAGGGTATCCAGTGGGTCAGAAAATCGTTGATATGGCTGAGCATGCCGCCGACCTTCAGGTCGTCGCCCAGGAACTCGGCCACCGGCTCGTCGCGCCCGGTATAGCGGGCGCAGGTCGGGTTGCCAGTGCGGATTGGGCAGGCAGCGCGCGTCGAAGACGAAATCGGCGTTGCGTGGTACGCCGTGCTTGAAGCCGAACGACTGCAGCATGATCGACATCTCGCCGGTGTCGCGCTCGGCCACCCGCGCGCGGATCAGTTCGCGCAACTGGTGCAGGGTGGTACGCGTGGTGTCGATCTTCAAGCGGGCGAGGTCGAGCAGCGGCGTAAGGGTCTGGCGTTCGAGCTGAATCGCCTGATCGAGCGAATGGTCGTCATCGGTCAGCGGGTGACGCCGGCGGGTCTCGCTGAAGCGCTGCATCAGGACGTCGTCTTCGGCATCGAGGTACACCACCTCACAATCGACCCCGTGGTCGCGCAGGCGCTTGATCAGGGCGGGCAGGCGGTTGAGTTCGCTGCCCGGGTTGCGGGCATCGATCCCGATCGCGGTGAATTCACGGGCCTTGGACGGATCGCGACGTAATATCCCTGACCAGGGCCTCGAACAGGCTCACCGGCAGGTTGTCGATACAGTAGTAGCCGGCATCCTCGAGCACCTGCAGGGCGATACTCTTGCCTGATCCGGAAAGGCCGGTGACCAGGATGACGCGTGGCGGATCGTTGGGTGCACTGCTGTTTGGCATGATGGCAATTTGATTAAATGGCTGCGCGGCGCGCATGTCGGAGATTGCAGGAAGTCTAGCGCGCATTGACCCCGCGTGGTGCGGCGACCCGCAGCGCGGCGCTTATTGCTGTTCGAGAATTGCCTGCTGCTGGCGCTCGATCAGTACCTCGGTGGCATCGTAACCCTTGAGCCGCAGCAGGTGGTTGCGCACCGCGGACTCGACCAGCACGGCGAGGTTACGGCCGGGCGCGACCGGCACCGTGACCTGCGGGACCGACACGCCGAGGACGTCGCGATTGGTGTGCGCGCCGGACAGGCGATCCATGCCGGAAATCTGTTCCGCCGACATGCGCTTGAGGTGGACGATCAGGCGCAGGTACTTGGTGCGCTTGATCGAGCTGTCACCAAACATCGCGCGGATATTCAGGATGCCCAGGCCACGCACCTCGAGAAACTCGCGCAACAGGGGCGGGCAGGTGCCGCTGACGATATCGGGTGCGATGCGGGTGAACTCGGGGGCGTCGTCGGCGACCAGCCGGCTGCCGCGGGTGATCAGGTCGAGCGCGAGTTCGCTCTTGCCGACCGCCGGGTCGCCGGTCAGCAGCACGCCCATGCCCAGCACCTCCAGGAACACGCCGTGCAGCGTGGTTTTTTCCGAGAGGAACAGCGAGGCGTAGTACTGCAGGTTGTCGAGCACCTGGTTGTCGGGCAGCGGCGAGCGCAGCAGGGCGATCCCGGCATCGTCGGCCATCGCCGGCAGTTCTGCCGGACCTTCGATGCCGTTGACCAGGACAACGGCGGCCGGCCCATCCTCGAACAGCTGCTGCAGCGCCTGCAGGCGCGCCGACTGGCTTGAGGCTGTCGAGGTAGGTCACTTCGGCCGGGCCGATGACCTGAACGCGGTTCGGGTGGATGTAGTTGAGCGGACCGGCGATGATGCCGGTGCTGGGATCCGTAGTCGTCCGACAGCAAGGGGTTGCTCGCGCCACTGCGGCCGGCGAGCCAGGTCAGGTCGAGGCGTTCCTGCAGGGCCTCGACCAGGTCCTGGACGCGGATGCTATGCGGCATGGGTGTTGGGTGTGGTCGGTCAGGATCTGCAGGATCTCGTCGGCGTCGGCGGCTCCGCAGGCGCTCACGCAAGGTCTCGTCGCTGAACATGCCCGCCAGTTTGGCGAGCAGTTGCAGGTGTTCCTCGTCGGCATCTTCGGGCACCAGCAGGGCGAATACCAGATCGACCGGCTGGCCATCGAGGGCGTCGAACTCGACCGCCTCGGCGAGCCGCAGAAAGGCCCCGCGACTCTCCTCGATGCCGGGCATGCGGGCGTGCGGCAGTGCCACGCCGCCCGCCAGACCCGGTACTGCCCAGGCGTTCGCGTTCCAGCAGACGTTCGAAGATCTGCTCGGTACTCGGTTCATCCGTCAGCGGCCGGCGAGCAGCGCGCGGCCTGTTCGAGGACGCGCTTCTTGCTCGACGCCGGATCAGCGACGCTGATCCGGTCGATGTCGAGAATTCCTTCGGGCAGCATGGGTCGGACTGGCCTGTTCAGCCTGCGGCTTCGATCGATTCGCGGCTGCCGTTGCCGCGGTGGTTCTTCACCTTTTCCTTGTGGCGAATGACCTGACGGTCGAGCTTGTCGACGAGCGCATCGATGGCTGCGTACATGTCTTCATGGACGGATTCGGCAAAGACATCGGCACCGGCGATATGGACGGTGGCCTCGGCCTTCTTGTTGAGTTTTTCCACGCTGAGGATGACGTGGACATTGGTGACGTGATCGAAATGCCGTTCGAGCTTGGCAATCTTCTCGTCAACATAGACACGCAGAGAATCGGTGATGTCGACATGGTGACCGGTCAGGTTGACTTGCATGGTTTTTCTCCTTGCTGATTAAGCGCCGTTAAGCGAGGCGCTTGCGTTCGTTCGACGGCGGGATCGCCATCGATTCACGGTATTTGGCAACAGTTCTGCGCGCCACATTGATGCCCTGATCTGCGAGTATGGCTGCAATCTTGTTGTCGGATAAGGGTTTGTTCGGTTTCTCCGCGCCGATCAGCTTCTTGATCAGGGCCCGGATGGCGGTGGCCGAGGCCTCGCCGCCGCTGGCCGTGCTGACATGGCTGGAGAAAAAATACTTGAACTCGTAGGTGCCGCGCGGCGTATGCATGTACTTCTGCGTGGTGACCCGGGAGATGGTCGATTCGTGCATCTCCAGGGCCTCGGCGATATCGCGCAGCACCAGCGGTTTCATCGCCTCTTCGCCGAATTCGAAGAAATTACGCTGGATATCGACGATCCGCGTGGCCACGCGCAGCAGGGTGTCGTTGCGGCTCTGCAGGCTCTTGATGAACCAGCGCGCCTCCTGCAGGTGGTTCTTCATCGTCACGTTGTCGGCGCTGTTGTCGGCGCGCCGGATCAGGCCGGCATATTCGGCGTTGACCCGCAGTTTGGGTGCGGCATCGGGGTTGAGTTCCACCCGCCACTGGTTGTTGTGCTTGTAGACGAAGACGTCCGGTTCGATGTAGCTCGGCGCCTGGTTGGCCACGCTGGTGCCGGGGCGCGGGTTGAGCGAGCGGATCAGGTGAATCACCGACATCAGGTCGTTGCTGTCGAGCTTGAGCTTGCGCCGCATCTGGGTCTCGTCCTGCTGGGCGAGCAGGTCGAAGTGCTCCTCGATCAGGCGGACGGCATACGCCGTCCACTCGAATTCCTCGGTCAGCTGGCGCAGCTGGATCAGCAGGCACTCGCGCAGGTCGCGGGCGGCGATCCCGGACGGGTCGAAGGCCTGGACCCGATGCAGCACCGCCTCGACCTCCTCGATCTCGATCTCAGGATCATTGATCGAGGTGACGATGTCCTCGAGTGACGTGGTCAGGTAGCCGTCGTCATTGATGCTGTCGACGATCGCCTCGGCGATGGCCATGTCGGACGGGCTGAATGGGGTCAACTGCATCTGCCAGACAAGGTGGTCACGTAGCGACTCACCGCTGCTTTGCTGGTTGAGAAAGTCCTGGCTTCATCGTCGACGCCGGCCCGACATTGCTGACCGGGGTCACGCTGTCGTAGATATCGTCCCAGACCGTATCGACCGGTAGCTCGTCCGGCATGGTCTGCGATTCGATCTTGATCTCGGTCTCGTTGTTCGGGTCGTTGCTGGTCTCGGTTGTAGCCTGCCCATTCGCGCCATCATTTTTGTCTCTTTCGGTGTCTGCCGCATCCCGCTGGGAACCTTCTTCCTCGGTTTCCAGCATCAGGTTGGAATCCAGTGCCTCCTGGATCTCCTGCTTGAGGTCAAGCGTCGACAGCTGCAGCAGCTTGATAGCCTGCTGCAGTTGCGGCGTCATTGTCAGGTGTTGGCCCAGTCGAAGCTGGATCGTGGGCTTCATTCAGTCTCTTTCTGGTACGAATATTGTTTAAGGTCTGTTGACTTCATTCTAGCGCAACAATGGGCAGGTCAAGGAAAGGCTGTTTTTCGTCTGTTTGATACGGGTCAGTCGGCGGGTTCCGCGCTGTCT
>CAVRBK010000012.1:0-15954 GCA_963719025.1 uncultured Gammaproteobacteria bacterium
CGTGATAATCTCCACCTTGCCGGCTGCCGCGTACGACCGATGTTGCGATGAAGGTTGGTAATTTATCTGTCATGTAATTATCACCATGCGATTTTGCAGTGGCTCATATCGCATAAATAGCACCGGCCTGCAATAAGCAAATCTCTCAGTTCCAGCCATAGTCCTGACCAATCAGACCATACAGCTGCTGATTATAGGGCTCGAAGAAGTCTGCCAGTTTTGTGCGCGTCGTGTCATCCATTTTGGGATAAGCCTGTGATGTTCCCGGGGCATTGGCTCTTCCGGCATCCCAACTTCGCTGCAGTGCTTTCGCCGACTGGAAGGCAAAAGTTTGAAGTCCCAAAAATTCCGCTGCTTCATTCATTATTTCTGCCTTGTTTTCAAAAAAATACTCAGACTGGACAATCATCAGCTGTTCGCGGGGGAACAGGCGCAGCCAGCGGTGCAACTGATCGTGATAGAGCGAGCGAAACACATAGCTTTGGTAATAGTAATCCCGCAGATCCATGTCGCTCACCAGCCTTCTTTGCGGCCAGCCTTTTTCGTGACGGGCCACGTAAATGGGTTTTCCATCCGCCGTGGAATAACACCGCTTTGAATCACCATCGGTACTGAGAAATCCGCGCTCGTGAGCCGCAAGCAGTTCTTGAGCCTCGTCCATTTCCCGGTGCACGATTTCATCGAAGGAGCACTCTTTTTCCAGGCCGGCCCATTTGGACATCATGAAATGCGAGTAGGCCCGATCGACTGGATTTCGCAACAGGACGAAAATCCTGACTCCTGGCAGATTCGCCCGGATACGCCGCGGGACGAGCGGGTGAAGCAGGGATGATGTCGTGAACTCGCCACCGACACATTGACCAGGCCCGGGCCGGTCGATGGGCGACTCATTGACGAAGAAATCCTGGTAGCGGGCGGGGTATCTGCGCCATGACCAGTAATTGGGTTCCTTGGGACCGGTAAGCCTGACCTGGGGATGAGCGGCCAGGTAGCGGGGAAAAAGAGGTGCTGCCGCATTTCATTCCTGGCCGACCAATAAGAATTCCGGACGCGTTCTGCCATCGACCAGAGCGAAGCGCGGATCGTCCAGGGCGAGTTGGTGATATGGATCTGCATTCATGTGCTGTGCATCGAAGCTGAAAGAAGAAAACGATCTCACGCTGTCTGTTCATGGCAGAATTTACTATGATTGCGGGACGGCACACCAGGTTTTATCATTAAACTTCCCTATGGAAAGCAGCACTAAAACACAAGAAACGACTTGCTCCTTTACAAAGGCGGAGTCGTTCACCATGCCTCAACCCTTGCCGCCCCCTGTGGCAACCTACACGGTTTCCGCGCGCGGAAAACCCAGGGACGTACCCGTACTCGCTTACCTGAAAAAAAACTACGGCAATTTCCCACTGAATGAAATTGACAGCCTGTTCGGATTCGTTGAAAGGAGCACGCTGTATGGTGGTCGTGCGTACGTCGGGCGTGAACTGTCCCGAGCAGGATGTGACTCAACTCAATAGCGCCGGCATCGGTATCCGGATCCCGATGTCGAACCACTTTGTCGAGCGCGATGAATACTCTAGAACAATCGGCCGCTGCTGAAAAAAATATCATCGTCGTTGCAACTCCGTCATAGTCACAAACGACGATCTTGCCCGATGGATTCAACAGGATTTTCCCAGGTACCATGTTGACGCCAGTGTGATCAAAGATATAAAAACACATGAAAAAATCGAAAAGGCACTGAAATTGTATGATTCGGTAGTACTGCCGATGAGCCTGAACGAGGATTTCGAATTTCTCGAAAAAATTGAAGCAAAGGACCGCATTACGATTTCGCAACGGCGGGCTCTGCGCGCGACAAGCTGCCCCTCGAAGCTCTGTTATCGCTCGCTTTCAACCATCAACAAAGGCAAAGGCGGTGAGTTTCAGTGTGCGTTGATGTACAAGGAACGTGAACTGTTGGGCATGGTGGACTTTCCATTGCAACCCTATATCGACCTCGGGTTTCACCGCTTCAGCTCTTGCGGTCCCGCCCCAACGGATTAACCGGTTACTGACAGGCAAAGAAGATCAGGGGCCATCATGGATATCGACGTACCACTACGAGCACTTGGCGGACTTATCGACGCAACGGCATTGAGTGACGCCATCCTCGGACAGGACGATAACGCCTGGCATGAGGACGAATATCGCCAACAGAGGCATTCTATGTCCACGATCAGACTCAGTCGATCGTAATGATCGCCCTGACGATTCAGACTGGCCGTTACAGAGGCCCGATAAGCAGGGGACCGGGCTGGCAGCGAATAGCGGACGTTGCCCTACCGGTCATGCAGGAAATTATCAGGAATCATTATCCGGAAGGCGGTGAAATCATGCGCGCGGTTGCGGCCGGCTGTTACGGCTGGCGCAAGTATCAAGGCACACAGCGACGTTCACCAGTCATTTCACTGCGCACACCGCATCCATGTGCCAATACGACAAATCCAAAAGTCTGGTTTACGATCAATGGTCGACCGTACCAGTTTCAATTCGGCCAGGCCTACGAAATCAACAACCAGAAACAGCACAGTGTTGTAAACAGGGGAGCCGAGGATCGAATCACATTCATCTTCGACTACATTCCGCCAGGTAGCCCACTTGCCTATGACTCGGAGAAGGGAACGACACGGCACTGAGCACCTGAGCATAAAGCCCAGCTGAGTTCATGGGTATCAGGAGAGTGCTTGGAGCCGCCCGACTTTAGCGACTGGCCACAGTGTAGAGATTTCGGAGATGCGAACAAAGCGGGTCCTGATCGTTGGCGGCGGTTCAGCAGGCTGGACGGCAGCAGCGTATTTGAATGCAGCGCTCAATACCCCCAATCAAAAACTTGCCGAAATTTGCCTCGTCGAATCACCGGACGTGCCCCGCATAGGCGTTGGTGAAGCAACGGTTCCCAACATCAACCGCACTCTGGCCTTCATCGGCATTGATGAACTGGATTTCATGAAGGCGACCGACGCTACTTTCAAAGCGTCGATCCGCGTCAAATTGGTTGAACAACAAGAACGAGTTCTACCATCACCCGTTCAGCCGCTTTGGCGCCGGACCAAGGGACGACGCCGGCCGCAGATGGCTGATGAGCGATCGCTCCGTGCCCTTTATGAATACGATGTCGGCGCAACCTGTACTTTGTGAGATGGGCCTCGCGCCTAAAGTGCTCGAACAAGTCAACCTCGGAGTTCCTGTCGGTTACGCCTTTCATATGAATGCGCTGAAGTTCGCAGACTACCTGCGAGACTTTTCAACAGCACGTGGAGTTACGCATTACCTGGAAAATGTCGTCAATGTCGACGTTGCCGAATCCGGCAACATCTCGGCCGTGCGGACCGAAAGCGGGAAACGTTTGGAGGCCGACCTCTTCATTGATTGCACCGGATTCGCTGCGGTGCTGATCGAAAAGACTTTGGGTGTCAAGTGGGTCGACTACTCGCAATGGCTGATTTGTGACCGTGCGCTCGTGATGCCTGTGCCGTATGAAACCCATTACCCCGGCAATGTACGCCCGCATACCATGGCTACCGCCCTGTCGGCCGGGTGGGCCTGGGACATTCCGCTGCAAAATCGACGCGGGGTCGGCTACGTGCATTCCAGTGCCTTTGTCAGCGAAGAAGACGCGGAACGTGAAATACGCGCGTATGAAGGCGCGCACGCGAAGAACCTCGACACGCGCCTCGTCAATTTCAAAGTGGGTATGCGCGAAAAAGCTTGGTTCAAGAACTGTATCGCCATAGGGCTCTCGGGCGGCTTTCTTGAGCCACTGGAATCAACAGGCCTCTACCTGAATGAACTCGCCGCGGAGTTGTTAGCCGAGCATTTTCCCCACCGCGACGACATGGAACCACTTGCATTCAGGTTTAACCGCATAATGGAGGATCGCTATTACGAGATTCTCGACTTCATCAATATGCACTACTGTCTGACTCGTCGGGCTGACACGGATTTTTGGCGCGAAGTCGGCCGCCCGCAGCGGACCAACGACAGACTACGGGCCAAACTCGACTTCTGGCGGATCAAGCCACCATCGGTTTCCGATTTCACAGATCAGTTTTTTCCGGGCCAGGCAGAAGACAGCTGCCACCGGGAGGTGTTTAGGCGAAGCATGCCCCGTCGATACTGGCCGTTTGTGGAATCATCACAGCTATGAGGCCATTCTCTACGGAATGGACTTTCTTCGCGACGAGTGCGCTGAATGGTACGGGGAACGACGGCCACGCCCCGCGATTCATAAGCAGGTTCTTGACACCGTGGACACCGCACGCGACAAACTGCCGCCGCATGACGTGTGGCTAAAGCGCATGGTGGGTATGGCGGAGTATCCGAATTCATGAGTACGGCATGACGTTTAAAGCGGCCCTGAAAGAGAAAGATTTTGTCGTAACTGCCCAAGTGAATCTCACGGAGGCCCGTGATACGAAATCGCTGATTCGGCAAGGCGAAATCCTGCGCCCGACGGTCGATGCCGTACAACTAACCGATAGCACCCTGAACTACATGTCGGGCATTGCCGCCGCGGCGATACTGATACCACGAGGCATAGATGCGATCGTGCACATGAACAGCCGCGATCGGAATCGCATTGCGCTGCAGAAGGATCTTTTTGGCGCAGCCGCACTCGGAGTGACCAGTGTATTGGTGATGCGCGGCAAGAAGATCAAGGACAGCAAGAAGCTCGGCATACGCAATGTCTTCGACACACCCGCCCTGGAATTCATGGCGACCATACGGAATTCGAAACAGGACGGAAAACTAATCACTCGCCTCTGACTTTCTTATTGGCGCCAACGCCGAAATATTCAATCCAGGCCCTGACTGGACGCCCAATAATCTCACCAGAAAATGCGATGCCGGCACAAACTTTGTTCAGTTGCAGATTTGCTTCGATACGGACGTTGTGCGCAATTACATGGCCCGCATCGTCGCGTCGAAGTTAACTCACCGGGTCAGTTTTATTATGGCGTTGTCGCCATTGCCGTCTGCCGATGCGGCGCGCTGGGTGCGGGATAACGTGAAGGGCGCGCTGGTGCCAGAGCCGATCATCGAGCGCATCGAACAGGCGTCGGATCCCGAGCGCGAAGGCATCGCGATTTGTGCCGAATTGCTGCAGGAGCTGGCGACGATCCCAGGTGTGTCCGGCGCCAACCTGTTGACATTGGGAGTCTTGAATCCATACCCGCTGCGATCGAGGCATCTGGCGTGCGAGGGAGGGGTCAGAGTTAAGTGCCAGAGTAAATTCAGACAAAGGTGACCTTTACACACGAGTTTTGCGAATTTACTCTGGCACTTGACTCTGACCCCATAACTCTTGGTCATAGAAGGAGAAAGCCAATTGACCAGGAAACACAACAAAGGACACTATTTCAGCAGGCACAGAGCCTCCTGCAGACCGGCGAAGCGGAATCGGCAGACGCCATCTGCTCTGACGCGCTAAACCGGCAGCCGGAGGATGCCAATTTCCTTTGCCTGTCAGCCCGTGTCCTGCTGAAGCTGAAACGCTACGATGAGGCGAAGCAGCGCATCGACCAGGCACTGTCTGCCTATCCGGAGTGGACGGTTCCACACGGGATACACGGCGAGCTGCTGCTCGCGCAAAACCGGCCGGCCGCTGCCGCCGAAGCCTTGCATCAGGCCCTGGATCTCGACCCCAAGCAGCAACGAATTCGCATGAAACTGCTGAACGTACTGATGTATATAGCAATACGTAACTCGGCGCCCAGCAGAGCAGCAACATATCCAGACCCACCGCGATCATCGCGAAGGCGAAGACCGACACCATCTGGCCGAGGTTGTTGTTGTCATCCAGGTCGAAATCACCGCTGCTGATCACCCGGGTGAAATAGCGGGCGTACAGGCGCAGGGCCAATATGCCCACCGCCGCGAACGCGACGATGGCGAATGGGAACAGGTATTCGACCACGGACCAGAGGTTCGGAATGAATACCGCGCCGGCAACAAACAGCACGTTGATGGTCATTGCCAGGGTCAGCGGCAGTGTCATCAGGCTTGCCTCGTTGTTGCTGTTTACCAGATCCACATAGGCCGCGGTGCGGCGGAAGCGGCGCAGTTCCATTAGGTTCCACACCAGCAGGCGCAGATGCAGGATGCCGAAAAACGCGATGCCCAGCGCCGCCGTGCCGACCAGGGCGCCTGCCAGGGGATGTCCGCCGACGACGATCGGCCACAGGTGATCGAAGGTCACCATGGGATGGCCCGGATGGTCGACCAGGAAGGTGAGATAGACAAAAAACGATACCGCAATGCCCCCGGAACCCAGTGCGGAGAGCAGGTAAAGCGGACTATACGTCTCAAGCAATTTGTTTCTAATCATCTCTAACTACCTATGATTCAATGCATATAAGCGAAAGCTAATGTGTTATGGATGCTGCCTCATTGATTATTTTCAATCGTCCCGCTCTTTGGGGAGTGGGGTTCCCAAAACGTGGTTCACGCCGCGAGATTGGGATGCGGATTCACGAGGCGAGGCAATGCCAGGCGACCTGGACAGGCCCGCCCACTTCGTCATTCCCGCATCCGCGGGAACCCAGGGAGACGCACTGATCCCGGTTGGCGTGGATCAAGAGGCTGGCGAATGCCGCCGCATGGGCCTACTGCCAGCGGAAAGCGCGGGCGGAAACGCCCAGCAGTACGATCCCGAGCGACAGCAGGAGGCCGATTTCAAACAGCACATCGGCGACGCCGGCACCGTCGAGCATGATCCGCCTGGCGGCGTCGACCATGTGGGTCAGGGGCAGCAACTCGGCGATCCTTTGCGCCCACATGTTGGTGCCCTCGAGCGAGAACCAGACACCGGACAGGATCATCATCGGCCACGACATCAGGTTGAGCAGGCCGTCGGCGAGTTCTTCGCTGCGCACGCGTGCCGATACGGCGAGGCCGAGGCTGATCAGGCTGATCGAGCCGGCAAGAAATACCAGGCCGAGGGCAAGATAGGAGCCATGCATCGGGAAGTCGAGCAGCAGGTTGGTTGCGGTGAACACAAGCAGGGTCACGCTGACCACGACCAGCAGCCGGGAGGCGATCTGGGCGACCAGAAACTCGCCCGCGGTAAGCGGGGTGGCGCGCAGGCGACGCAGTACGCCGTTCTTGCGGTAGCGGACGATTACCCAGCCGACGCCCCACAGGCTGCTGAACATCACGTTGAGCGCCAGCACGCCGGGCAGAACCCAGTCGACATAGCGTATTGCCTTGCCGCTGAGCGCGTTGCGGGCCGGTGCCGCGTCGGTGCCGATGCCGCCCGGCCATAGCAGTCGCTCCGCGGCGTATCCCCTGGCCGACAATTCATTCACCCAGTAGCGGGGCGGGTCGCGCAGGTCCACCAACAGGTCGAGACGGTGGTGCCGGACCTTGTCCAGGGCGTTGTCCTCGTCGGTCTGCGGAATGAATTCGACGTATGGCGTTGCCAGAAAACCGCCTGATTCCGCCGTTGCCCGATCCCCGAGCACACCGATCTTGAACAGATTCGTGTCGGGATTGCTGAAGATGAAGGCGAAGCCCAGCACCATGACCACCGGCATGAAGATATTCCAGCCGAGCCCGGCCTTGTCGCGATAGAACTCGCGATTGCGTGCGCTGACCACGGCGAGGATTCGGCTAATCTGCATGTTTTTCTGCCTTCAAGGGGTGAGCTGTCTGTTCGCCGGGAGGGCCCGTCAGGCCTCGCGCAATCCATGACCGGTCAGTTTCAGGAACAGATCGTCGAGCGTTGGCGTACTGATGCTCAGCTGATCGAGTGATGCATCGCGTGCGCGCAGCTGCGTCAAAACCGAATCGATGTCATCGGTTGCTGCAACCAGGTCGTCGCCTTGTGCGATGAAGCCCGCAGGCAGGGTATCGCAGTCCGGCAGCGCGGCGCAGGGAACCCTGACCAGGGCGCGCGGGAAATGCCGGGTGAGCAGTTGTGCCGGCTTGCCCTGTTCGATGATGCGGCCACTATCGATCACGGCAATTTCATCGCACAGCACGCTGGCCTCTTCCATGTAGTGTGTTGTCAGCAGCACGGTTTTACCCTCATCCCGGATCTTCTCCAGCAGGTACCAGAAATTTCGCCGTGATTGTGGATCCAGCCCGGTTGTCGGTTCGTCGAGAAACACCAGGTCAGGGTCGTTCACAAGTGCAATGGCCAGCAGCAGCCGTTGGCGTTGTCCGCCTGAAAGCGCGCGGGTATCGCGACCGAGCAGCTCACCCAGGTTGCACAGTTCAATCAGTTCCTCTAACGGCCGGCCCTGGCGATAGAAGCTGGCAAACAGCAACAAGGCCTCGTGCACGGTCTGAAAGTCCTGCAGTGCGGTGTGCTGAAACTGGATGCCGATTTTCTCGCGGAAACGCTCGTCGACCGGTGCGCCCTGAAAAAGGATGTTGCCGCTGTCCGCTTCAGTGATGCCCTCGAGTATCTCCAGGGTCGTGGTCTTGCCGGCGCCGTTCGGCCCGAGCAGGCCAAAACAACCACCCTGTTGTACGGCGAAGCTGATGCCATCCACTGCACGAGTGGAGGGGTAGTCCTTGATAAGGTTGTCGACCTGGATTATTGCAGCCATTTGAAACGGGCTTGTTCAGACGCGAGAGACGATCACGTCATCATACTGCGTCAAGCCCTGTGTGGACGCGCCATATTCTACAGCGGGTATTAGACAAGGGCCCGGGTGGCGGGCACCCGGGCAGGGCGTTTCAGCCGTGTGTGCCTGTGCGGCGGATCTCTTCGCGGCGGTAGTCCGGATCCATCCAGCAGCGCGGTAGCTGTTCATTGGAGCAGAACACCAGCCCGGCCTTGGCAAAGGCCTTGGGGTCGGGCAGTTCCTCGCCGGCGTTGTAACGCCCAATTATCTCGCCCTGGAAGGGGTCGAAAAGCGCTGCGGTGTTGAGCACCTCGACCAGTTCGTCGGTTTTGCGTTCTTTCAGAAACACGGGGTACCTCCCGGTCGCAATTCATCGTGACATGCACTGTCCCCGAAGTATGGGCGATGCGTGGCCATGCGCAATCCGAACCCCGCGCAGGGCAGGGATATTCGGCATTGGCGGCGAACAATCGGGATCGCGCGGCAAAACCCGCCCGAGGTTTACAGGTCGGACCAGTGGTACACCGCGCCCAGGGTATGTTGCATGCCTGGATCGAGGCTGATCACGTTGTCTGCTGCGTTGGCGGTTTCGACACAGACAAATCGACGATAGGCATCATCCGCCAGGTCGCTCATCGCCACCGAGATATCTGCCCAGGGATTCCATACCACCGTGGTGCTGCTGCCGGTGGTTTCGATCTCTACCTGCCTTGCCAGGCTGGTGTCGCTGATTCCTACGCTGTCGGGTACGGCCTGGTAGATACGGTCGACCTCGCCGGTAAACGAAACCGCACCGACCTGCTCGAATCGTTGGAAATCACTCGGCTTGTCGAGGTAATACAGCCCCTGCAGGCCATCCACGGAAACACCCGCGATGTCACCAACCGCAAAATAGGTGTGAAACGCCTGGCTCAGCTGGAAAGGCGACGGCCCGCGGTTGACCGTGGTCATGGTCAGGCCAAGGCGGCTACCGATATCGATGATCAGTTGCAGTTCGAAGGCGTGCGGCCAGAGGTCATGCCAGCGGTTGTCATCCTGCAGGGCGAGGGTGACGCGCGTCAGGTCTTTGCCCACCTGGCTGACGTCTTGCAGATCCCACAGGGCGGTGCGTGCGACGCCATGAGCCGGACGACCGGCACCTTCAGGGTCGGCGCCGAACCACGGCCAGCAGATCGGGATGCCTCCCTTGATGGCCTTTCCCTCAGCGTAGTGCGCGCGCTCGCTGAGAAACAGGCGGTCGTCCTGGGTGCCGGCGGGACGGAAGGACAGTACCTGTCCGCCGTACAGTGAGATGCGGGCGTCGGCAGCGGCATTGTGAATGTCGATGCAGGGCAGCCCACCCCGGCCGCTGCAGATATCAATGCGTCCGGGAATGGCGTGCAGGGCAGCCAGCTGTTGAAGCGCCGTATCGGTCATGGTTCTCTCGCCATCGTGGTGTCATCCGACTTTACCAGCTGCCTGGATCCGGGGTATTGCCGTGCATCCCGTTGTGCCGGTGAAAAGCAAAAAGCCGCGCCACCCGGCGTGTTTCCACGCGGATGGCACGGCCCGCAGCTTGCCTGGCCTGAAACTACTCAGCGATCGAGGTGGTTCCACAGGTAACTGAAGCCACCCTTGTTGTAGGGACGCCAGTACCGGTTGTCCCTTTTATACCGATCGTCTTTATACCGATCGTCCTTATACCGATCGTCGTAACGATGGGCATACTTGTCATTGCTGGTGGCGCGCTCGATCTTGCGTTGAGACTTTTCCAGGGCCTCACGCAGGGCCCGGCGCTCGCGTTTGGTGTACTCGCTGTCGGCCCCGAAACGACGCTCCATATCATCGATACGCTGCTGCATTTCGCGCAGGCGGCGCGCCTCGCCGCGGGTCAGGTCGCCGGAACGCAGGCCCTGGCGAATCTGCTTCTTCTGCAACGTCTGTTGGCGATCGATGCGGTTGTCGAAGTGCCTGTCACTGCGCTTGTCGCTGCGCCTGTCACTGTGCCGTGGGGCCTGGTAGCGACGGCCATCCCTGCCGATCACCCAGCCATAGGGCACCCGGGCCCTGTCGTGACGGTCGCCATCGCGATGCCCGTCGTCACGGTCATGCGCCTGGGCCATGCCGGTCATGCCCAGTACAGCCGCAGTAAGAGTGGCAAGCAATGTGTGCTTGATGTTCATAGTGTTCTCCAGTCGTATATCTCGGCGGGCCTTTCGTTGACCCTGACTGGCACTATAGGAGCGCTTCAATGAACGAAGCCTGAACAGGTTTGCAGCCTGAACATGTTTAAGGATTGATTCCACCCAGCAGGAAAAACAATACGCCGAAGACGATCAGGGCAGGCAACAGGAAGCCGTTGCCGATGCCGGCAATGGTCCGCCCGGGCCTTGCCGTGATTGCTTTTCCGCCATGCCACCCGGCATTTGCTGCTGATGTGTATTTTCGCATGCCGGCCTCGTCTGCGTGCGTTGATAGCTTAGACATCGGCCCGCTGGATAAATTCTTGTGCTCAGGCAGGGGGCGATGCTGGACGGAGACTAATTCGCCACGCACGGCGGCGCATTGAATATGCGCAATCGCCGCTACTGCGCGGTCCACGGTCGACTGTCGGGTGGCAGGCTGAGGGTGATGGTGACGCCCGCTGGCGCGGTATGGTTTTCGGCACGCACCGTACCGCCGTGAAATTCGGCTATCAGCCTGACCAGATAGAGCCCGAGGCCGAGGTGGGGTTCCGCCTGCCGACCCTTGCGCCCGGAGTACATCGATTGGAACACATCGCTGCGATCCGGCAACAGCGGCCCCGCGTTGCTGACCGACAGCTCGACCATCCCTTTGCGCGCTTGGCACTCAATCTGCACGCTACTGCCGGGCCGGTGAAAATCGACCGCATTGCCTAGCAGCTTGTCGAGTGCCTGTCCGATCAGGTCAGGTACGCCCTCGATCGTGACGGTCTCATCGCTGCCCTTCAGCTGCAGATTGAGATCCGGATACAGGCTGCGGAAACCAGCCGTCTGCAGGCGCAGCAGGGCGGCAAGATCGAAGCGCACGGTCTCGGCCTGGCGCATTGCCTGCTCGAGGCCGGTGGCCTCGCGCAGCCGGGTCAGGATCAGTTCCAGGCGCCGCGCGCCATCGCGCGCACGCTCCAGGTAGGCCCCACGATCGGCATCGTCGCTCTGTTCGGCGTTGTCGAGCGAACTGCGCACCACCGCCAGGGGCGTGCGCAACTCGTGGGCAAGGCGCGATGCCATGGCCTCGAGGTAGTGGTTGTATTCATGCAGGCGCTGCAGCACGTTGGCGAAACTGCGTCCGAGATCACCGATCTCGTCCTTCGACGTATCGGCCTGCAGGGTGCCGAGGATCCTGCCGTCGTGGCTGACAGCGTCCTCGACCCGGTTGCGCAGGCGGGTGATACGCGATGCGAGCAGGCTGGCGAACGCGAGCAGCCCGAGGCTGGTGACGGCGAAGAACAGCAGGGTGACGCCGAACAGGCGCTGCAAGGCCAGGTTCTGAATCGACAGGATGGCGTTGGTGGTCTGTTCGACCAGTACCGCGCCTTTGACCCCTTCGCTGCTGCGGATCGGCATGGCGGCACTGACCACCACCGCATCGCCACGGGGGGGTTGGCGACGCAGGTTGCCAGGCTGCCCGCTCAGGGCGTCGACGACTGGTGCCATGAACAGGTGCGTCTGGTCATCGGACAGGTCAGCCACGGCGTCGGCATCGCGTGGCAGCACGGCGAGGATCAGGTCCTGGATGAACCAGGGAATATTAGGTGCGTCGGCGCTCAGTGGTGCGTCGGTATCGAGCCGGCCGGTACGGGCAAGGACCAGGCCCTGGTGATCGGTCACCCAGACGCGGGTCGCTGGCGGCGTCACGCTTTCCAGTACCTGCTCCAGTTGCACCGAGCGTTCGACGATGCGGCCTAGCGAGTCGGCGGGAAACATGCGCGCACTGGCCAGCATCTGCCGGCTGCGGCTGTCGAGTATGCGTAGCGACAGGCGATCCTGAATCATGTTGCGCGGCAGACGCAGTTCCAGGGTATAGCCCTGGGGATGAGGCTGCCACTCGCCGCGAATGGCCGGTTCGATGGCAACGCTGTCCGGCGATTCATCGTCCGACAGCGTGCGTCTGGCGACGATCCATCCCGGTGCCTCTGGTTGGATGCGATAACGCTGTAGCACGCCGTCGCCATCGGTCAACGCGATGTCGACCGCATCACCCAGTGCACCGAAATCGCTGCTCGGGTCCTTCACGCCGAGCAGCAGGTAGAGATAGCGGCCATGTTCGCCAAGGTAGATGCTTGCCTCGAGCGAATCATCGATCGACTGCAGCACCGTGAAGTTCTTTTCGAAACGCTGCCACTCGTCGCGATAGCCATCGAGTTGCGGCGCCTTTTTCATCCGGTGCAGAAACAGGTTGCGGAAGGTCAGCACCGAGCCGCGGCGGGCGACGCCGTAAAAGACATCGTCATAGCCATACATCACATTGGCGACGGAACTGGCGGTGGTACTGAGTGCCTGGTCCTGGGCCTCGCGCAGAAAAAGTTCGGTCTCCTGGATGAAGCGATAACCCGCCCACGGTATGCCGAGCAGGGTCAGCGACACCAACAGAAGCTTGAAGCGGACACGATGCCAGAAGCGTGGCTGGGACATGGTCAGGGCTGCGCTACCCAGCGGTAGCCCGCGCCATATACGGCCTCGATCGCATCGAATGCCGGATCGACGAGCAGAAACTTTTTGCGGATGCGCTTGATATGCGAGGTGATGGTGGCCAGGTCGACATAGGTATCTGCCGCCTCCATCAACTGTGCACGGCTTTTGACATGGCCTGGATTGCGTACCAGCGAATGCAGGATCCAGAGTTCCGTCACCGTCAGATCGAGTGGCTGTTCGCACCAGCTGACCCGCATCTGCTGTGTCATCAGGGTCAGGTCGCCGTTCACGATGATCTCTTCATCGCGTGGCTGTTCACGGGTTGCATCCACCCGCCGGAACAGGGCGCTTACCCGGGCATTCAGTTGGTGCAGGCTGACATCCTTGGTGACGTAGTCGTCGGCACCGACGCGCAGGCCAACCACGGTGTCCACGTCGCTGTCGCGGGCGGTCAGAAAAATGATCGGCAATTGCGCCGAGCGCGCCCGCAGTTCGCGGCAGAGCTCGAAACCGCCATCGACCTCGTCACCCAGACCGATGTCGAGTATGACCAGATCGGGGAGTTTAAGCCCCAGCGCGGTGCTGGCCGTGGTTCGATCCGCGAAGGCCTCCACCCGATAGCCCTGGCGGCGAAACAGGTCGGCGTAGTTTTCGCGAATCGCCGGCTCGTCCTCAACGATCGCAATGCTTTTGACCATGGTGCTTCATTCTGTAGCCGCAACGTGGGGCGAAGTTTAGGGGACTTGAAAAATTTCTGCGCGGCCTGGGTCACGCCCGCGAGAAACGGCAGCTGAGATACGAATCGCCGGTCGAGGGCAGCCGACACGGTGATTACCCCAACGGGGCGCAGAAAGCCATCTCCCTGAACAGGGCGGGCTGCCCGATTTTCGCCACCTTTGGTCGCTGGATCGCCCGGCTACGGTGCACGCGCGGCCATCTGTCCCTGCTGAAATTCACACTGACACCGGCGCAGGCCAGGAGGCCGCACCCCGCCATGGAAGGCGCGCTGGACCAATCAACCTGAGTTCATGCTGAATCCGGAGGACAGACAATGTCGAAATCAAGGCCCAGGCCGACGCGCGATCGGCGACCAGCGGAATGGTTCTATCTGGGTGCGGGCGGTCTGCTGCAGCCGTTGAGCGAGGAGTTTCTGTACCGCTCGCCCGAAGATCAGGCATGCCATCACTGTCGTATCGCAGGTCCGTCGAAAAAGGAGCGCGACGATGTGCCGCGCTGAGCATGGCGCCGATCCCGGGCGAATGGGGCGCGCAGCGCGCCGGGCGCCCTTCAGACGGCTCGCCCTGAGCCTGCTGATGCTGTTCGGGAGCGCCGTTGCCTGGGCGGACCCGCAGCCGTCCGGATTGCGCCTGATCGGCGCGGATGGCGCAGACGCGCTGTATGCGCCGCAGTTGCGCACCGATGTTGCGATCAAGGTCAGCGGCATGCTGGCAAGGGTGCGGGTGCAGCAACGCTTCAGCAATCCCAGCGAGGCCTGGGTTGAGGGGGTCTATGTCTTCCCGCTGCCCGATGATGCCGCGGTAGACCACCTGCGCATGCAGATTGGCGAACGCCTGGTCGAGGGTGAGATCAGGGAGCGTCGACAGGCGCAGCGGGCGTACGACCATGCCCGCGCCAAGGGCCAGGCGGCGAGCCTGTTGAAGCAGCAACGCGCCAATATCTTCACCACGGCGGTGGCCAACATCCCGCCCGGTGAGTCGATCCTGGTCGAACTCGAATATCAGCAAGCGCTGCGCTGGCAGAGCGACGCGTTCAGTCTGCGTTTTCCGATGGTTGTGGCGCCACGTTATATCCCCGGCGCGCCCTTGCTCACCGCGGGTGCCGGGTTCTCCGCAGCGGGCTGGTCGGCGGATACCGATCAGGTGCCCGATGCCGCGCAGATAACGCCGCCGGTCGTCATCGATTCGCAGGTGCCGGCCGATTTCAATCCGGTGAACCTGGCGGTCGATCTCGATGCCGGTATGCCGCTTTCGCGGGTCGAAAGCCTGTATCACCCGGTAGCGACCGAGCAGGTGGCCGAAGGTCGCTACCGGGTGAGCTTGCGCGCAGGTCGGGTGCCGGCCGATCGTGATTTCGTGTTGCGCTGGCGGCCCCGCCTGAGCGATCAGCCGCAGGCCGCACTGTTTTCCGAACAGTGGAAGGATCGGCACTATGCGCTGCTGATGTTGATGCCGCCGCAGGCCACCATGGTGCCCGAGGACATGCGGCGCGAGTTGATCCTGGTCGTCGATACCTCCGGCTCGATGCATGGCGCATCGATCGAGCAGGCGCGCGCGGCGTTGCTCAGTGCGCTGGACAGGCTTGGCCCGGACGACTGTTTCAATGTCATCCAGTTCAACAGCGATACGCAGGCCTTGTTCCGGCAGGCGCAGTCGGCCGATGCGGCCAACCTGGCGAAGGCCCGCCGGTATGTGCAGAGGCTGCAGGCCGATGGCGGCACCGAGATGCTGCCGGCCCTGCGCTTCGCCCTGGCCGACGCGCAACCGGACGGGCTGCTACGCCAGGTGGTTTTTATCACCGACGGCGCGGTCGGCAACGAGCAGGCCCTGTTCGAGCTGATAGAGGGTTCGCTGGGCGACAGTCGGCTGTTCACCGTGGGTATCGGATCAGCCCCCAATGCGCTGTTCATGAAACGCGCCGCCAGGTTTGGACGCGGCACCTTTACTTTCATCGGCGACACCGGCGAGGTG
>CAVRBK010000013.1:0-18477 GCA_963719025.1 uncultured Gammaproteobacteria bacterium
CAGTTACTCGATCCCGAACAGGCGGATCAGCTGCGCCTGGTGACCTGCTTTCCGTTCGATGCCGTGCGGGCCGGCACCACCGAACGCTATGTCGTTACTGCCCGTCCCTTTGCCTCATGACGGACGGATCGGCATCGGGCCGCGCGATGGAGAAGCGGCTGTGACGGATATTGCGGCGGTTCTTGATCCGGTACATGGCGCGATCGGCTGCGCAGAAGACATCTTCAGGCTCCGGATAGCACTGTGCGTCGATATGCGCCACGCCGATGCTGAACTGGCATTTGACCTCGGTGTGCACCGATGTCTCGGCTGACGGACGGTCGTAATCTTGTATCAGCTTGGTCAACCATGCCTCCAGCATGTCACCGGCCATATGGTTAAGTATCAGCGCGAATTCGTCGCCGCCGAGGCGCGCCACGATGTCTGTTGCACGCACCCTCGAAAGCAGGAATTGCGCCGCCTTCTGCAGCACCTGGTCACCGGTCGAATGACCGAATTCGTCGTTGATATGCTTGAATTCGTTGAGGTCGACGATCACCAGGATCGCCGGTTGCTGGCGTCGCGACTGCTCATGGTGATGGGCCAGCATCAGGTCGAAGTAGCGCCGGTTGAAGACGCTGGTGAGCGGGTCGGAAAGCGATTGATGGCGCAATTCGTCACGCTGATGCTGAATCTTCAGCGCCAGCTGTTCGATATCGGGGAGCAGGATGCCGGTTTCCTTGATCGCGGTTGGCGCGTCCGACGGCTGGTACCTGCCCGAAAGCACGTCCTCCAGGGCGCGGTGGATACGTTGGAGGTCGGATTTGAAGCGCTGCAGGGTGACATGCACCAGTGCCGCGATCAGGAGTCCGACGGCAAACAGAATCACCGCATCGGTCAACAGGAGTTCGCCGATCAGGGAATCGGTGACCGGTACCGGGCGCTGCAGCACCAGGCGCCAGGACGTATCCGGAACATCCGCCTGATAGCGCTGGCTCGCGGTCGATTGCCCGGCCTTACCGGTAACCAGTTTCTCGCCGCCATCGCGACCCAGCAATATGAAGCGGTCGCCGCTCTGGGTGATGCTGTCCAGCAGTTCACGCAATACGCTGAGGCGGAAACTGACAAACAGGGTGCCGGCCTGTTCGCCGGATGGTGTACTGATACGCCCCAGCAGGTCGAAGTGCTCGAAACCGGCGACATCGGTATGCAACAGCGGGTAATCGATGGTGCGACCCGCGGCGAAGTGGCGCATGTCGAGCTGGCAGGCGGCACCGACACGCAGCGCCAGCGGATCGCCGTAGACCACGCCGTTTGCGTTTGACAATGCGGTGCCAAGGGTTCCCGGCAGCAGTCGACCGACCGCGCGCGACCAATCGGCAATCTGCGGCGTGTCGGAGAACTCGAGCAGGTCGCTGATCTCGGCATTGGCAACGATCAGTTGCAGGATGCCTTGGTAGAATCGGATCTGGTTGCGGATGGCGAGCGCGGCGTTGTGTACCGCGTCGTTGGCCTCGGCCTCGTGGCGTGACTCCAGGCTGCGGTAGTTGCTTTGCACAGCAAGCAGACCCGCACCGGTCGTGATGACGGTGACGCCGATCAGCAGCATGATCAGCGCAGCGACCAGTTTGGCGATGGAGAGCTGCACGCGTCCAAGTCACCCCTGAATTGATTCCGATAGGACATCAGCGGCCCGGGTATGCGGAAACTTTAAGGCGGATCATCGCGCGATTTCCGTTATGTTCTCCCCGCCATTGCTGCAGAACGGGGTTCTGTTTTGCGAAGCAGCTCCTTCGCCTCTCCCTGCGGCCGTGCGAAGCTGATGCGCCAACATGGCGGGTCGCGCGCGACCGGAACAATGTTGTATTCAATCGATAACGCAGTAGGAAACGCATGGTAGCCAGGAAGAAGAAAGCACGCTCACGACGGGCCAGCCCGCGTCGCAAGACGGTCCATCGTGGGCGCTGGTTGCGCCTGTTCGCTGCCTTGATGGTGCTGTTCCTTGTCGTGCTGGGCGGATACGCGGTCTACCTGGGCAAGACTGTCCGGGTGAAATTCGAGGGCAAGCGCTGGGCTGTGCCGGCACAGATCTATGCGCGGCCGCTGGAGCTCTATGTCGGGGCTGCGGTATCGGCCGACCAGTTGGCGACCGAGTTGCGTTTTCTCGGCTATCGGCAGGTTGCGAAGGTGTCGGGGGCGGCACAGTGGTCGCGCAAAGGTCGGCGCTTCAACATCCGCACCCGCGATTTCACCTTCTGGGATGGCGCCGAACGTGGGCGCTCGATCGTTGTCGACGCCGATGCGGGTGGTGTGTCGCGCCTGCGTTCGGCTGACGGGCAGGGTGGGATCGACCTGCTGCGCCTGGAGCCGGCGCTGGTTGGCAGCATCTACCCGGCCCATCACGAGGACCGGGTGCTGGTGCAGCGCAGTGACCTGCCGAAACACCTGGTCGATGGCCTGCTGGCGGTGGAGGATCGGCGCTTTTTCCAGCACGTGGGCGTGGATATGCGCGGCATCGCGCGGGCGCTGTGGGCGAACCTGCAGGCCGGGCGGACGGTGCAGGGCGGCAGCACGCTGACCCAGCAACTGGTGAAGAACTTCATCCTCACCCCGGAACGGTCCTTGTGGCGCAAGGCCAACGAGGGGTTGATGGCGCTAATCGTCGAGTCACGCTATGACAAGGACGAGATCCTCGAGGCCTATGCCAACGAAATCTTCCTCGGCCAGGACGGGGAACGTGCAATCCATGGCTTCGGCCTGGGGGCACATTTTTACTTCAATCGTCCGCTGCCGGAGCTCAAGCTGCACGAGACTGCCTTGCTGGTCGCCCTGGTCAAGGGTGCCTCCTATTACAACCCGCGACGCCATCCGCAGCGTGCGCTCGAGCGTCGCAACCTGGTGATCGAGCAGATGCTGGCACAGGGTTTTGTCAGCCAGGCCGAGGCCGATCGTGCGCGCAAAACCAAGCTCGGGGTTACCGCACGCGGCGCGACCCACGGTCAGCGCGTGCCGGCCTTCGTCGACCTGGTGCGTCGCCAGCTGCGGCGTGACTATCGTGAAGAGGATCTGACCTCGGAGGGTCTGCGGATCTTCTCGACGCTCGACCCCTGGGTGCAGGGCCAGGCAGGCGAGGCGGTGAGCCAGCGCCTGCAGCGGATTGAGAAGGCGCGAGGCATCAAGGCCAATTCCCTGCAGGCCGCGGTGGTGGTGGCTTCGGCCCAGCAGGGCGAGGTCCAGGCCCTGATCGGTGGCCGTGAGTCCGGCTTTGCCGGATTTAACCGCGCGCTGGACGCCGTGCGGCCGATCGGTTCCCTGGTCAAGCCTGCGGTCTACCTGACTGCCCTGTCGCAACCCGGCCGTTATACCCTGAGTACGCTGATCGACGATGTGGCGGTCGATATGACCCTGCCGGGCGGGCAGCGCTGGCAACCGCAGAACTACGACCGCGAGTTGCACGGGCCGGTAGCCCTGCACAAGGCGCTGGCAAAGTCGTACAACCTTGCGACCGTCAACCTCGGCATGGAGGTCGGACTTAAAAAAGTCGCCGCCACGCTCCGTTCGCTCGGTGTGGAGCGCGATATCAAGGCCTATCCATCGTTGTTGCTCGGCGCAATCTCGCTCTCACCGCTGGAGGTTGCGCAGCTCTACCAGGGGCTGGCCTCCGGCGGTTTCCGTTCGCCGCTGCGCGCCATCCGTGCGGTTTTGGATGCACAGCAACAGCCCCTGCAACGCTATCCCCTGACGGTGCAGCAGGCGGCCGATCCCGCCGCAGTGTTCCTGCTCAACCGCAACCTGGTCGAAGTGGTCGAGAGTGGCACCGGGGCCGGTCTGCGGCGCCTGTTGCCGAAAGCGCTGCAGGTGGCGGGAAAGACCGGCACGACC
Organism: uncultured Gammaproteobacteria bacterium; assembly: GCA_963719025.1. Taxonomy (GTDB): domain Bacteria; phylum Pseudomonadota; class Gammaproteobacteria; order Chromatiales; family Chromatiaceae; genus Thiosocius. Next base: position 3,862 of record CAVRBK010000013.1, read on the forward strand.
AATGATCTGCGCGACAGTTGGTTTGCCGGATTCTCCGCCGACCGTGTCGCTGTCGCCTGGGTCGGGCGTGATGACAATGCCTCGACCGGGCTGACCGGTTCGCAGGGCGCACTGCCTTTGTGGGGTGACCTGATGCGGCGTATCGACAATGCACCCCTCCAGCTGATGACCCCGCCGGGCGTCGAATACCACTGGGTGGATGCGCAGGGGCGCCTGGCCGATGAGTCCTGCGAAGGGGCGATTGCGTTTCCGTATATCGCCGGTTCCGAGCCGCTCGAGCAGTCCGCGTGCCGGGAACAGCGGGATTTAGGGGGTTTCTTACGCGGGCTGTTCGATTAACCTAGCGGTGCCCCAAGCCCTTTTGGACCCGAATCCATGACCTTAGCAAGCCAACCGCGTGCGTCGGCACGTGCCCTGATCATCGTATTGCTGACATCCGTACTGGTGGCCTGCGGCGGGATACCCCGCACCGAGCGGCCGGCCCAGGTCGAGAACCGCGGTGCCGTGCCGCCGCCGCGTTCGGAGGGCGGCAGTACGACGCAGATTGCCGCCTACACGCCACCGGCCCAGCCGCGCATTGCACGGCCGGCGCCCAAGCGTGCGGTCGCGGTACTGATGCAGCGCGCCGAGGATCAGCGTCGTGGCGGTGACTTCGATGCCGCGACGGTAAGCCTGGAGCGCGCGCTGCGCATCTCGCCGGACGACGCGGTCCTGTGGAGCCGCCTCGCCGAGGTGCGCCTCAACCAGCGCAGTTTTGCGCTGGTGACCCAGCTGGCGGCCAAGTCCAACGCGCTGGCCAGCGCGGACGACAGGTCCCTGCGCAGTGCCAACTGGTCGCTGATCGCGCGCGCGCGCCAGGCGCTGGGCGATTCATCCGGTGCGCGCAGTGCCGAGCGCCGCGCCAGCAGCTTGCGCTGAACCCAATCCATCCAAACCCATTCACCCATCATCAGCAGGAGTCGACGTGGCAGATATTCAACTTTCCGCTCAATTGTTCCAGGACATTCAGGACGCGGTCGAAAAGCAGGAGCCTGGCGCCGACCAGAGTGTGGCCATGCAATACCTGGCAGCGGTCATGGGCTACATGCTGGGTAGCCAGCGTGCCATGTCCGAGGCCGATCGCGATGCCTTTATGGACGAATTGTGTGGATTCGCCCGGCATGTGGTCAGTGACGTTGTGCAACAGCAGCAGCAACAACAGCAGCAGCCGCAGCCGCCGAGTGGGCAGGCCTTCGGTTACTGGGAGCCGCCAAAAGACTGATGGTCCTGCTGTGGTCGCACCGGTGTCCGCCGGTGCCGGCGAACGTGCCTGATTAAACCCCACGCTTCGGGTTAGAATCGACGGTTGAATCTGGAAGGAATCGCCCGCGTGACCAATCCCTACGCCGCTGAAAAACTTATTGCGCAGGCCAGGCAACTGGCGGCCGAGTACCGGCGAACCATGGGGAAGCCGTTGCCCGGCATCAGCAACGAGATTGCCGAGCATGACGCCGTGCGTCTGCTCGGGCTGCGAGCCGAAGGCCAGTGCGGACGTCGGCTGGGACGCCATCGACCCGGCGAACGGACGCCGCATCCAGATCAAGAGCCGTACGATTTTCGACGAAAGCAAGAGCGGTCAGCGCATTGGTCAGCTCAAGCTGAACCAGGAGTGGGATGCGGTGGTGCTGGTCCTGATGGACGAGGACTACGAGCCGTACGAGATCTACCTTGCGCTGCGTGACGATCTTGCGGGGTTTGTCGATGCGTCGAGTAGTAACCGTGCGAAGCGCGGCGCGATGTCGGTCGCACGCTTCAAGATCATCGGCGAACTGGTCTGGGACAGTGTGAACGGCCGGCAGGATGAGATCTGGGATAACCAGGCCGAGTGAGCTACCGCGCGCAAGGTATCGCATGTCCGCCGGCAGGCCCTGATGGACATCGCTGACGTACTGGGCCCCGACGGCCTGCTTGCGCGCACGCGTGGAGGGTTTCGCCCAGCGCCCGCAGCAGCTCGAGATGGCCGAGGCGGTTGCCGACACCCTCGAGCAGGGCGGACAGCTGATCGCCGAGGCGGGCACCGGCACCGGCAAGACCTTCGCCTACCTGGTTCCGGCCCTGCTGTCCGGGCAGAAGATCATCATCTCCACCGGCACGCGCAATCTTCAGGATCAACTGTTTCTGCGCGATCTGCCGCGCCTCAGCGAGGCCATGGCGAGCCCGGTGCAGGTTGCCCTGCTCAAGGGGCGTGCCAATTACCTGTGTATCCATCGCATGGATAGCGCGCTGCTGGATGACCGCGGACACAGTCGCGAGAACCTGCGCCAGCTGCTCAAGGTGCGTGACTGGTCGGCAGCGACCGAGCGCGGCGATATCAGCGAGCTGGGCAATATCCCGGAAGACGCGGCGGTCTGGCCGCTGGTGACCTCGACCACCGACAACTGCCTCGGGCAGGAATGCAGCGCATGGAGCCGCTGTCACCTGGTCGAGGCGCGGCGCCGCGCCCAGGAGGCCGATATCGTGGTGGTCAATCATCACCTGCTGTGTGCCGATTTCGCGATCAAGGACGACGGTTTCGGTGAGCTGCTGCCGGCCGCCGATGCCTTCATCGTCGACGAGGCGCACCAGCTGCCGGAGGTCGCGAGCAACTTTTTCGGCAGCACGGTGAGCACCCGCCAGATCCTCGAGCTGACGCGGGATACCCAGGCCGAATACCACCGCGAGGCCGACGATCTGCCGGAGTTGCTGGAGCAGGTCGATGCGGTGGCCAAATCGGCGCGCGATCTGCGCCTGGCATTCGGCCAGTCGGTCAGGCGCGGCGCCTGGGCCGAGGTCGAGTCGAGCCATGACATCAGTGAGGCCCTGGCGCAGTGCCGTGAGCAGATCGATGGTCTGCGCGGCATGCTGGAGACGATCAAGGGGCGCGGCAAGGGCCTGGACTCCTGCCTGGCACGCAGCGAGACCCTGCTGAAGCAGCTCGACACCCTCGTCGAGCCGGATGCAGGCAGCGAGGACATCCGCTGGTTCGAGACCTACCTGCAGAGCCTGCGCCTGAACAGTACCCCGCTGGATGTTGCCGATGTCTTCCGCATCCAGATGCAGCGCCACCCGGCGGCCTGGGTCTTCACCTCGGCCACGCTGGCGGTAGGCGACAGCTTCGAGCATTTCCAGATGCAGCTGGGACTGCAGGGGGCGCAGACCAGAAAGTGGGACAGCCCTTTCGATTACCAGACCCAGGCCCTGTGGTTCGTGCCGCGTGGCCTGCCGGCACCCAATGATCCGGGCTACACCGAGGCGGTGGTCGACCTGGTGGTACCGATCATCGAGGCCAGTGGCGGGAGGGCATTTCTGCTGTTCACCAGCCACCGTGCGCTGCGCCAGGCCGCCGACCTGCTGGAAGAGCAGCTGGATTTTCCGATGCTGGTGCAGGGCAGCGCGCCCAAGGCCGAGCTGCTCGATCGTTTCGTCGAACACGGCAATGCGGTATTGCTCGGCACGGCCAGTTTCTGGGAGGGCGTGGATGTCCGCGGCAACGCGCTCTCCCTCGTAGTGATCGACAAGCTGCCGTTTGCCTCGCCCGGTGACCCGGTCTTACAGGCCCGCCTGGATGCGATCAAGCGGCGCGGTGCCAACCCCTTCATGCAGCACCAGGTGCCGCAGGCGGCGATTGCGTTGAAGCAGGGGGCAGGGCGACTGATCCGCGATACCAGCGATCGCGGCGTGCTGGTGATGTGTGATCCGCGCATGCTGAAGAAAGGCTACGGGCGGGTGTTCCTCGATGCGATGCCACCGTTCGGCCGCACGCGCGAACTGGAACAGGTGCTGGCCTTTTTCGATTAAGCCTTATCCCTGTGGCCCTGGCCGCGTTGCAGGCAGCAGGGTGGTGGCAGTCGCCGGCCCCTGTGAATGGGGCCGGCGGGCTACCGAACGCACAGGCTATCTGCCTGTGACTTACTTGTTGCCCTGTAGGATCTCGCGATAGCTGTGCTCGCGGAACATGGTGTCGGAGATACGCACGGTCGGCATGGTCAGGCAGTTGTTCAGCACCTTCATGCCGTGCACGAACAGGATCTCGGGCTTGACGTTGACGTGCGGCATGCCGCCCTGCGCCGAGGCAAGATCCTCGAACTCGACCATGGTCAGGTACTCGGCCGGGATCGTATAGCCTTCCCAGACTTCGGCGGTGCGCTTGAGCTTGCTGCCCGAGCTGTCCTTCAGGTCCTCCATGATGGACTCGACGGTCGCGTGGCCGCTGCCCAGGGTCGACAGCCCGACCCGCTTGAGGATCTGGTAACCGATCACGCCGGCGGTTTCCTTGAGCATCTCCATGCTCTGCACCTCACCCTCTTCGAATTCCGCCTCTTTGCCCGGCTTGATGTGGTGGGTCGCCAGCACGGTAACGCCCTGTCCGGAATCCATTGCGTAGCCGTGGGTGTCGCCGTTGTTCTCGAAGCCGAGCTTCATCATCTGGTTTTTCGAGATCAGTTTCGGCATTTCGCTCTTAACGATCCGGTAGATCGGTTCTTCCGGGCCATCAAGCAGCATGCCGCCGCACTTGGCGCAGGATTCGACGACCACGTCCTCGAAGGTCTCGTGGAAGTTTTCATGCGCCTCCCACGAATCCCAGTAGGTGAACTGGTCGATCCAGATATGCGATAGCTCCTCCGACATGTCCGAACTGGCAGCCCAGCGCATGCCCATCGGGCAGCTGCCACGCTGACGCATCAGGTCGAATCCGCGAAAGCCCGGGGTGAGGGCGGTGGTCAGGCACATCTTGCTGCTGGCCTCTTTCATCATGCGCAGCAGGTTCGGGTCGTTGCGGACCAATACCTTGTTGACAGCGACGTAGAGCGGGGATTTTGGCTCGGCATCGAACAGCGCTTTTATATCCATCTGAAACTTCTCTCTTATAACGGCGGGTGTGAGTCCGGGTTTCGGTCTCACCAGTGGTTCGCAAAGGGGTGATGTCGATGTATTTATTCTGGTACGACTAGGTTGCCGCAAAGTGAATGTCGAAGTCCATGGGGATTTCAGGGCCTTGCGGCGGCCAGTCGGTGCTTGTGAAGCATGCCTGCAGGTGGGCAGAATACCCGTTTGCCCGCAGCGGAGTCCCAATGACCAAAGCAATTCGCATCCATGCCCATGGCGGGGCAGAGCAACTTGTCTGGGAAGATGTCCCGGTTGGGGAGCCCGGGCCGGGCGAGGTGCTGTTGCGCCAGACCGCCTGTGGCCTGAACTTCATCGATGTCTATCTGCGCGACGGGCTGTATCCGGTCGGTGACCTTCCCACGGTGTTGGGTATGGAGGCCGCCGGCAGCGTCGCGGCGATTGGCGACGGCGTCGAAGATCTGCAGGTGGGTGACCGCGTGGCCTATCCGATGTGCCAGGGGGCCTACGCCGAGGCGCGTGTCATCGCGGCTGACAAACTGGTGCGCCTGCCCGACAGTGTCAGCGATCGCCAGGCAGCGGCGATCATGCTCAAGGGTCTCACTGCACATTATCTGCTGTTCCGCTCATATCCGGTGCAGCCGGGAGACAGTATTCTGGTGTACGCCGCTGCCGGCGGGGTCGGGTCTCTGCTGTCGCAATGGGCGAAACATCTCGGTGCCACGGTCATCGGCTGCGTCGGGTCCGAGGCCAAGGCCGAACTGGCGCGGGCCAACGGCTGCGACCATACGATCCTGTACCGTGACGAGAACATACCCGAGCGGGTGCGCGAGTTCACCGCCGGGGTTGGCGTTGCCGCGGCCTACGACTCGGTCGGCAAGGCGACGTTCATGGATTCACTCGATTCGCTGAGGCCGTTTGGCGTCATGGTCAGCTATGGCAACGCGTCCGGTCCGGTCGATGCCTTCAGTCCGGGAATCCTGGCCCCCAAGGGTTCGCTGTACGTCACCCGACCGACCCTGGCGACCCATATCGCCACCCGGGAACTGCTGGAGGACGGTACCGACCGACTGTTCCGGGCGGTCACCGATGGCCTGCTGCATATCCAGATCAACCAGACCTACGCGCTTGCGGACACCGCGCAGGCCCACCGCGATCTCGAGGCGCGGGCCACGACCGGTTCGACCGTGCTGCTGCCATGAGTGCTCAGCGGCCGTTGAAGGTGCTGGCGCTCGATACCACCGAGGACGGCTGCTCGGCGGCGCTGCTGATCGGCGACGAGGTCATTGAACGTTTCGAGATCGCACCACGCCGGCATAGTGAACTGATCCTGCCGATGATGGACGGCCTGTTGCGCGAGGCCGCCCTGCAACTGGCGGATCTCGATGCGCTGGCGTTTGCGCGTGGCCCCGGTTCCTTCACCGGGGTGCGTATTGCCACCGCGATTGCGCAGGGCACGGCGTTCGGTGCCGGCCTGCCGGTTGTGCCGGTGTCCAGTCTGCAGGCGCTGGCACAGGGCTGCGCGAGGCAGCATGCGGCAGGGGCCGCGCGGATCGCGCTGGATGCGCGGATGAACGAGGTCTACTGGGGCGTTTATCAGGCGGACGCTGGCGGGGTGATGCAACCATTGATCGACGAGCGCGTGTGCCCACCGGGGGATGTCGATACGCCCGGCGATGTCGATGGCTGTGGCGCCGGTAGCGGCTGGATCGCCTATGCGGATGTGCTGGCGGCGCGTTGCCCGGGTGTCGTCGATGTCTACGCCGAACTGCGTATTCATGCACGCGACGTGGCGCAACTGGGTGGCGTGATGCTGCGGGCCGGACAGCAGGTGACGGCGGAACAGGCGATGCCGGTTTACCTGCGCGACAAAGTCGCCTGGGCCAAGTCATGAGTAGCGGCGGTGTGCGCAGTTTCTACTGGCACGACTACGAGACCTGGGGCGCGCAGCCGGCAGTCGACCGGCCGGCGCAGTTCGCCGGTCTGCGTACCGATCTCGATTTCAACCCGATCGGCGAGCCGCTGGTGGTCTATGCGCGTCCGGCGGACGATTTCCTGCCGCAGCCCGAGGCCTGCCTGATCACCGGCATCACCCCGCAGCTGGCGCGTGAGAAGGGTGCGCCCGAGGCCGATTTCTTTCGCTTCATCCACGCAGGAGATGGCGCGTGCCCGGCACCTGTGCGCTGGGCTACAACTCGCTGCGTTTCGACGACGAGGTGACCCGCTACGGCCTGTACCGCAACTTCTTCGACCCCTATGAGCGCGAGTGGAAAAACGGCAACTCGCGCTGGGACATGATCGACGTGGTGCGCCTGACCCGGGCGTTGCGCCCGGAGGGCATCAACTGGCCGGAGAAGGAGCCCGGGGTGACCAGTTTTCGCCTCGAGGATCTGACCGCAGCGAACGATATCGAGCACGCCGGTGCGCACGATGCCCTGGTCGATGTGCGTGCGACCATCGCGATCGCCAGGCTGGTACGCGCGCGGCAGCCAAGCCTGTTCGATTTCGTACTTCAACAATCGCGACAAGCAGAAGCTGGCAGCGCAGCTGAATGTGCGGGCGCGTCAGCCGGTGCTGCATGTCTCGGCGCGCTATCCGGCGCGCCTGGGTTGTATCGCCGCAGTGGTGCCGCTGGCCATGCATCCGAGCAATCGCAACGGTGTGATCGTCTACGACCTGCGCGTCGATCCGACGGCGCTGCTGCGCCTGTCGGTCGAGGAGATCCGCACGCGGCTGTATACGCGATCGCCGATCTGCCCGAGGGTGTCGAACGCATCCCGCTCAAGGTCGTGCATATCAACCGTGCGCCGGTGATCGTGCCGATGGGGACCCTGACCGAGCAGGCCCGCGAGCGCTGGCAGATGGATGCGGCGAGTGAACAGCGCCATCTCGAGACGCTGCGCTCGGCCAGCGGACTTGCGGACAAGCTGGCACAGGTGTTTCGACAATCGCGATGCCTTTCCGCCCCAGTCCGACCCGGACCGCGATCTTTACGGCGGCTTTCTGTCCGACGACGACCGGCGGCGCTGCGAGCGGGTACGCGCCGATGCCGCCGGAGGATCTGGCCGCGCTGCAGCCGGGCTTCGACGCGCCCAAGCTGGACGAACTGCTGTTCCGCTACCGCGCGCGCAACTGGCCGGAGACCCTGGATCACGACGGAACGTCTGCGCTGGGAGGAGTACCGGCTGGCGCGCCTGACCGAGCCCGGCGCAGGGGGTTCGATCGTGCTCGACGACTATCGCCGGCAGCTGTCGCGCATGGCGGTCGACCTGTCGCTGACCCCGGCGCAGCGCAAGGTGGTGGACGCCCTGCTCGACTGGCCGGCGGAGCTCGGCCTGTAAGTGGATTGCCGGGAGAGTTATCCGGCGCACAAGGGGCCAGGCGGGTTGCAGATCGGGTTTGCACCGATGGCCCTGGGCGCCGTTTTGCGCACCCGCGAGGCACATTCCCGCAACATCGGCGCCGAAATGCGGTAAATTAGCGACTTCTAACGTCTCGTTTGCAGATGAGAACATAAGGAGCGGCGCGCGCCAGGCGTGTCCAGGGAGGTGGAAGTGTCGAAAAGTACGGCCGTCCTGGTCGGGATGGCGAGCCTGTTATTGCTCACCTGGATCACCGTGGCGCTCCGCCACACGCCCATAGAAGCCGATCTGACGCAACGTGTCGAGCAGGCCCTGTCGGCCTATGCGATCACGGGTCTGGAGATTGTGTCGGTGGGTCGTGACGTCTCCCTGCGTGGCGAGATCTCGCGCAAGCTCGATCCTGCCTATGTTGCCGGGATCGCCGGTGATGTGTGGGGTGTGCGCGAGGTGGATTTCAGCGGCCTGCAGCGGCGCAGTTCGATGCTGGATAAAGACGATCCGCTGAATGCACGATTCGAACCGGGCAGGATTGTCCGCCTTGGCGGGGATCTTTCGAATCCGCTCAACGCCGGTACCTGCCAGCGCATGATGGCGCGCCTCGCGGCAGTCAGCAGTGTCCGCTTCGAGCTGGGCGGGGCCTCACCGATGTTGGAGAGCTATCCGGTGCTGAACGATCTCGCGGCGGTGGCCTACCAGTGTCCGCAGACCCACCTGGTTATCGGTGGTCATACCGATACCAGTGGCGACCGTGACTTCAATCTGCGACTCAGTCAGGCGCGTGCCGAGGCCGTGGAGCAGTTCTTCTACCTGGCCGGTATCACGGCTGAGCGCATGCAGATCGTTGCCTATGGCGACAGTCAGCCGGTGGCCAGCAATGCCTCGGAACAGGGCCGTGCCGCCAATCGTCGGATTACCTTCGACGTTATCCCCCTCGAGTAATTCCGCGGAGCAGGAAATGACTTATCTGATTACCCAAACCTTCATCCTGCTGCTGATTGCGGCGCTGCTTGGCCTGATCCTGGGTTGGTACCTGACCCGAATCTCGGCAGCAGATGCGCGCGCGTCCTTGCAGGCAAGCCTGGAAAAGGAACTGGCACGGGTACGTGAACTGCGTGCCGAGCGCGACGCTGTGGTCACGGCGAGGAGCAGTGTGGAGAGTGAGCGGCGCCTGCTGTCAGACGAGCTGAACAAGCTGCGCGCCGTGCATGACGGCGATGATGCCGAGGCGTCGGCGCTGAAAGCGGAGTTAAAGCAGTGTCGCGCCGACCTGGCCGATGCCGCCGATTCAGCCGGCGCAGCGGTGAGTCAGGCAGAGCACGACCTGCTCAAGGCCGAGTTGCTGGAGTGTCGCACGACCCTCGAGGCGATCAACGCACCGGCCACCGGCAATGATCAATCGGTCGATTCAGGGGCTATTGCCTCTGCCGCGGCGGCCGCGCTGACCGGGGCAATGGGCCTGATGGCCGAGCCGCCGGCAATGGCGGAAACGGTCGACGGCGAGCCCGACAATCTGCAGCAGATCAAGGGGATTGGTCCGAAGATCGCGGTCATCCTGAATGATCTCGGCATCGAGCGCTTCGAGCAGATTGCGGCGTGGACACCGGAGAACGTCGAGTGGATCAACGGCCACCTGAAGTTCAAGGGCCGGGTCGAGCGCGAGGAATGGATCCCGCAGGCCAGCGCCTTGATGGCCGCGCGCGACTGAACCCGGCGCCTGGCCGAACCGTTTCCCTGGTCGCTGGACAACGGCCAATCTGCATCGTTTCTTTACGCCAAGCCTCGCGCATAAAAGCCGGCGATCAGTGAAATGATGGCCAGGATCAGGATCACGCCAGCACTGCCGAGCCAGATCGCGAGCACGCCGATCGCACCCGCCAACAGCATCATGATGCCGATCAAGGTATTGGAGACGGCAACCATTGCGGCCCGATCGGTCGGCCCGGCCATGTCGACGAGATAGACTTTGCGGCCTAGCCGGGCGCCGCCGTGGGCGACAATAAGTGTCAGGTAGGCCAGGCTGACCAGTACCGGGCTTTCGAGCCACTGAAAGTTCAGCGCGTGCGATGCCCAGACCCAGATTCCCAGCAGGCCGGCGATGCTGGCGGCGATCATCATGACCCGGCGCGCCGAGTCATCGGCCATCCGTCCCCAGATCGGCGCACTCAGACTGTCGGCCAGACCGGCTGCGATGATCAGCAGGCCGAGACCGCCCAGGCCTTGCGTGCTCTGTTGGATCAACAGCACATAGAAGGGTGGAGCCAGCGCGATGCCGAGCAGCAGCATCCGCGCGATCAGGAAGCGCCGAAAGGCCGGGTTGTTTCTGATCAGCGCCAGGTTCTGCAGTGCGGCGTCGAGTGCGTTACCGCCGCCCTCGGTCGCACCGGGTTGTTCCTTGAGCGACGCGAATGCAATTATTGCAGGGGCCCAGAGCGCCGCGCCAAGCATCAGCAGCGCGCCCAAAAGCACAGGCCCGGCGTCACGATCGAGGGATTCGATGTACAGTCCAATTGCGAGCGTGAAGACGCCGGCGATGCCCGATGAGAGTCCCATGAGGCGTCCGCGGCGGCTTTTCGAGACCGTCTTGCCGAGCACGTCTTTGGCTGAAACCGAGCACAAGCCGCGCGCCAGACTGAAAACGACCAGTGCGACCAGCATCAGCAAACCCGCTGTCGCTCCCGTCAGCATCATCGCGGTCGTGCCCATCGTCAGCAAGGCCAGGGCCGACAGCGCCGCGCCGAGCGCCCAGACCCACTTCCGGATCGCCAGCCTTCGCACATAGGCCGCGACCACGAGCTGCGGCAGTAATACGCCAGCCTCGCGGATGGGCACCAGAAAACCGACCAGCGCCGCCGGCGCGCCAAGCAGGCCGAACAGCCAGGGCAGGATCAGTTTGGCGCTGGCAATTTCGTCCGCGACCTTGCCGAGTAGATTGGCACCGAGATAGGCGAAGAAATTGTGCGGTTGATCGTTGCAGGCCTGCTCCGGGATGTCTTTGCAGACCCGTGCGTCCTCATCGCCGCTGATCAGGTCGTAGAGGCTTTCGATGCGGTTGTGGTGGTACATGGTTCCCGTTGATTGTGAGAACAGATAAACAGTATCGATTGCTCAGCATGCCAAAAACTAGCGCTATCTCGCGATCGCCTCAGATCTCGTTGCGGCAAGGCAGATCGGCGCCGCCGGCGCGCCAGGATCGATGAAGCGGCTGCCGACAAGATCAATACGGTAGTGAATTTTGCCCTTCAGCATTTCAGCGAGGACCTTTCGCTGCAGCGCGTTGCCGGGCTCGTCGGAATGAATGCCAGCTATTTTTCGCGATTCTTCCGACGCTCGACGGGCAATAGCTTCAACGACTTCGTTACCCAGATACGTGTCAGTAAGGCCTGCGAATTGCTCAGCACCAGCGAACAGCAGATCAGCACTATCAGCTACGCTGTCGGCTATAACAATATCGCGAACTTCAACCGCCGATTCCGCGAACGCAAACAGTTGACGCCACGCGAGTACCGTCGCCAGGCCAAGGAGCGCCTGACGCGCGGCGCCGCCGAAGCAAGCAAATAGCGATCTTCCGCCTGGGAATCCCGGCAGGCCGCCTGCAGTTCAGTCTTCCATCCATTTGTTCAGGGCGGCGATCAGCTGCTGTGCCTGGTCCGGGCTGGAGATGTTGAACTTGGACTTCTGCTGGTACTCGCCGTTGCGCTTCTGGTAGCGACGGATGGAGTACTTGTCCTTGCTGTAGGCCTCCTTGCGCGCATCCCAATCCTGGTAGCGGTACAGGATGGTGGTCCAGGCGCCCTTCGACAGCACTTCCTTGTCCAGCTCTTTGACGACGTCTACGCCACCTTCGCTGTAATTGATCGTCAGTTCGTCAGGGGTGCTGGCCATGAATGCTTCTCCGTTGGCGGTATGTTCATGAAGGGGCGCCGGACGATAGCAAAGGTCCGGGACGGCTGCCACCTGTTGTGGTTCAGCGTGCGCCCTGGCGCTGCAGCAGACTGATCAGCTCGGGCAGCCGCAAGATCGCGGGCGAGGGTCAGGGCGGAGCGACCGTCCGCGCTGGCTGACGTTGACGTCCGCACCCTGATTGACCAGGTGTGTCGCAAGGCGATGGTTGTCCTGCCGTATCGCGATCAGCAGGGCGGTGTCGCCGTCGCTGTTGCGTTGTTCGGTGTCGGCGCCACGTTCGAGCAGGAAGCGCACGGTGTCGCGATCGGTCACCCCGAGCCTGGCGGCCTTCAGCAGCAGGGTTCCCGGATCCAGCGCTGGCGCCCTGTTTGATCAGCAGTTCAGCCAACTGGGTGCGGCCCGCCAGGATCGCCAGGTCGAGCGCGGTGTCGCCGTCGGCGGTCTTGCTGGTCGATTTCTGCGCCGTGCTTGAGCAGGGTCTTGACCATCACGATCCGGCCCTTGTCGCGCGGCCACCTGCAGCGGGTACTGACCGTTCGGCAGCATGGCATTGATGTCGGCCTTCCAGTAGATGTGGCGCTCGAGTTGATCGAGATCGCCGCGCTGCACCGCCAGGTACAGCGCGATGCTCGGCCGGTCGGGTTCGCTGCAGGCGGCGCTGAACAGGATCAGGATCGACAGAAAGAGTGGCGGTCAGAACTTCATGCGGGCAATGTCGGCCTTACTCCGGTTTTACCGTGGTCAGGCCGAGGGTTTCCCAGGCCTGCATACCGCCACGATACCACTTGAGCTTCGACGGCGGATAACCGATCCGCATCAGCGAGCGGATATTGGTGGGTGACTGGCCGCACCAGGCACCGTTGCAGAACAGCACGAGCGTCTTGGCGTGGCGGAAATTCCAGAATTCGGCGGTTCGCTCCGCGCCGAATTCCTCCTCCAGAATTTCCGCAATATCGGCTTCCTTCGCGGAGCGCAGGCTGAGCTTCTTGTAGTGGATGTTGACCGACCCGGGGATGGTGCCACGTTTCAGCCAGTCCGGGCCGCGCGAATCGATGACCAGGATCGAGGTGTCGCCGGCAGCGGCACGTTTCAGATACTCGAGCATCTTTATCTCGCCGATGGTTTCCACGCCGTTTGGCAGGTGCATCGGCTGGATGCAGAACGGCGGGCAACGCCGCGAGGTGCGCTGAAAGTTGGGCTCGATCGTATTGCTCTGATCCTGGTTGCGCTGAATCACATGCGGCTGACCGGCATGCTGCACCGTGATGCCGGACAATGCCGGCGTGATCTTGACCGCTATGTCGTCGGCCAGGACCGATGCCGCAGCGATCGGGAAAAGTGCCGCCGCTGCGATCACTTGCCATCGATTGGGTTTCATAGCCTGCCTGTGTAGATCAGCCATAGCAGCGATCATAGCGAATTCGCTGCTCGCATGGCTCGCTGAGCTTTCCGGGTTAAGATGCGCAGATGATCGGGAAAGTTCTATTTACCCTGGGTGTTGTGCTGGTTGTGGCGCTGATCTGGCGCACCCGCCAGCCGCAGCGCTGCGGCGCCTCGTCTGGAGCCGCGGCTGGTCAATCCGGCGCCTGCGCAACGGTTCATCGCCCATTCGCTACCTGGCAATGGCGGTGGTGGTCGTACTTCTCGCCGCGTCGGTCTACCTGATTTACGACCATTGGCGCGACGGCAGCGAGGTGATCTTCATCCGCGTGGTGGATGCCGGCAGCGGCAGGGCCGCGGAATACCGGGCGCAGCGTGGCGATATCCAGGATCGCGAGTTCATCACCACCGACGGTCGGCGGATCGTGCTGGCCGAGACCGAACGGCTGGAAACCTCGACGATCAGGTCGCCGAGTTCGACGGGCCAAAATTAAACGCGATCGACAGGCGTACCCGGTCGCTCCGGTTTTCTTCGACCTCGTGCGGCAGGTCCGGCGGAAACAGCACCAGCAGGCCGGGCCGCGGTGTCACGCTGATCCGCGCTTCGTCGTCGTGCAGAATCAGGCGCCCGCTGTCTGGCGGGCTGTTGATGTAGTAGACGGCCGAAAGCAGTTCGTCGAGTTCCTCGTGGCTGTGCAGCGTGGTGCTGTGCCCCGGCTGCATCTCGTTGAACCAGAACCCATGATGCAGTTTTGCCTGTTGCAGGATCTCCCGGGCGGCGCGTAGCGCGAATTCGCGCACCGGTCGCAGTTCCACCCTCGGACCAGCTCGATCGAAGTCAAACAAGTCGATCTTGGGCAACTCAACTTTTGGCAACTCAACTGATTTCAGATCAAGTTCCCACTTGGGCAGCTCCACGGTTGGCAACTCGATTGGTTTCAGAGACGATAGATCTAGTTTTGGCAGATCAAGCTTCGGCACACCCCAACTGCTTCGTCGATCGCGGAGTCTTACGGGAGGTGGCGTCTTCGGTCTGACTGGCTTCTTCGGTCTCACTGGCTTTTTTCGTTTGATTGGGGCTGAGCAATACGCTGAAGTTTGTGCCCAC
>CAVRBK010000014.1:0-9278 GCA_963719025.1 uncultured Gammaproteobacteria bacterium
CGTCGGCATTCCGTCTGGACACTCAGGCAGCTATCTCCAATGACCGCCTTCAGCGACCATGGCGATTCCTCGCCTTCGTCTTTTTTTAATGCACCATGTTCGCAGGCAGCAACGCAGGCACCACAGAAGGTGCAGGCACCGCGCTGAAAATCGATCGTCGGATAGCCACCATCACCGGCAACCACGATCGCTTCCTCGCAGGCCACGATGCAATCGTCGCAGCGACGACAGACATCGAAGAACGCGGCAACCCCCCACGGCATGCGTGTAGTGGCCTCACCGGCACTGCGGTGACCTTTCAAGAATGATCTTCTGCCAGCGTTGAACGATGCCATTTGTTACACCCAGCTCTTTTGGCGGGTTGTGAGTAAAGGGAGACTAGCGGTGCAGGTCGACTGCAAACTTGACCAACATCAAGTTTCAAAATGCAGTTATTGATCATGGTCAAGTCCGCATTGATTTCATCAACGGCCGCCTGTTCGCTCAGCCGGCGGGGATGCCACCCGTCGCGCCCCACCCGACGGCCTCCCGCCCGTGGACCAACCGCCGCAGGCAACACCCCGCCATCCGTACCCCTCTGTTGATACATATCAACTGTTCGACGAACAACATGTTGTGTTAACTGAAAACTCAGCTACAAGATATTGTGTTACGTCGTAAACACCTGAGGTAGCTCATCATGTCAGTTCCAGCCCAGCCGGCCCTTCAGCTACCCACCAGGATCCGTCGTCGCGATGGCGTCGAGATGCCGTTCAACCGTGACCGGATCCAATCGGCGCTCGTGCGCGCCGGACAGGCCAGCGGCGAATACGACAAGGCCGAGGCCGCCCGGCTCACCGCAGCGGTGATCAAGGTGCTGGCACACCGCCACTGGGCAGACGGCATGCCCGACGTCGAGCGCATCCAGGACATGGTCGAGCAGACCCTGATCGCCGCAGACCACCTGAAAACCGCGCGGGCCTACATCAGCTATCGTGACCAGCACACCCGGCTGCGCGATGATCGCCGGGCGATTCTCGACGTCTCGAGTTCGGTCAACGAGTATCTCGATCGCGCCGACTGGCGGGTCAGCGCAAACGCCAACCAGGGTTACTCGCTCGGCGGCCTGATTCTCAACTCGTCGGGCAAGATGATTGCCAACTACTGGCTGTCCCACATCTACCCGCCGGAGATCGGCGAGGCGCACAGACAGGGCGACCTGCACATCCATGACCTCGATATGCTCGCCGGCTACTGCGCGGGCTGGTCGCTACGCATGCTGTTGCATGAAGGCCTGAACAAGGTGGCAGGCAAGGTCGAGGCCGGCCCGCCGCGACACTTTTCCTCCGCCGTCGGGCAGATCGTGAATTTTCTCGGCACACTGCAGAACGAATGGGCCGGGGCACAGGCCTTCAGCTCGTTCGATACCTACATGGCGCCCTATGTCCGCAAGGACCAGCTCAGCTACCCACAGGTCAAGCAGTACATCCAGGAACTGATCTACAACCTGAATGTACCCTCGCGCTGGGGCACCCAGACGCCGTTCACCAACCTGACCTTCGACTGGGTATGTCCGGACGATCTGCGCGAGCAGATCCCACTGATCGGCGGCGAGGAAATGCCGTTCAGCTACGGCGACCTGCAGCACGAGATGGACCAGATCAACCGTGCCTATATGGAGGTCATGACCGAGGGTGATGCCAAGGGTCGGGTCTTCACCTTCCCGATCCCGACGTACAACATCACCCCCGATTTTCCCTGGTACAGCGAGAACGCCGAGCGCCTGTTTGCGATGACCGCGAAGTACGGGCTGCCCTACTTCCAGAACTTCCTCAATTCCGAGCTCAAACCGAACATGATCCGCAGCATGTGCTGCCGCCTGCAGCTCGACCTGCGCGAGCTGTTGAAACGTGGCAACGGCCTGTTCGGCTCAGCCGAGCAGACCGGGTCGCTCGGCGTGGTCACCCTCAACTGCGCACGCCTCGGGTATCAGCACCAGGGCGACGAGCCGGCGCTGATGCAGCGTCTGGATCACCTGCTCGACCTGGCGCGCAACAGTCTCGAGATCAAGCGCAAGGTCATTCAGCGCCACATGGATGCGGGCCTGTTTCCGTACACCCGGCGCTACCTCGGCACCCTGCGTAATCACTTCTCTACCATCGGCGTAAACGGGATCAACGAGATGATCCGCAACTTCAGCGGCGATGATCACGACATCACCAGCCCCTGGGGTCATGCGCTGGCCTGCCGCCTGCTCGACCACGTACGCCAACGGATGATCGAGTTCCAGGAGTCAACCGGGCATATGTACAACCTGGAGGCGACGCCGGCAGAGGGCACGACCTACCGCTTCGCCCGCGAAGACCAGCGCCGATATCCCGAGATCCTGCAGGCCGGGACACAGACCGCCCCCTACTACACCAACAGCTCACAGTTGCCGGTCGGTTTCACCGACGATCCCTTCGAGGCACTGGAGCGGCAGGACGAACTGCAGCGCAAGTACACCGGCGGTACCGTGCTGCACCTTTTCCTGCCGGAGCAGGTGTCCAGCACCGAGGCCTGCCGCCGACTGGTGCAGCGCTCGCTCGGCCGTTTCGGCCTGCCCTATATCACGGTTACCCCGACCTTCTCGATCTGCCCGGTGCATGGCTACCTGTCGGGCGAACACGAATTTTGCCCACAGTGCGACCAGGCGCTGATCGAGAGGAAACGCCAACAGGAGAATTCCGAACATGCCAACACAGCAAGCTGATATCGAGTTACGCGATGACGAGCGCACCCGTTGCGAGGTGTGGACCCGGGTGATGGGCTATCACCGGCCGATCACCTCGTGGAACCCGGGAAAGCAATCCGAGCATGCGGAACGGCGCTATTACAACGAGCCGGACTGTGCGTCGCCAACCGCCGGGGCGCGGGGAAAAACGGCAGCGGCGTGACGCCGGGTATCACGCAAGCGGGTACTGACCAGCGGCCGGGTCGCGGGGCAGCCCTGCGGGTCGGTGGTCTGACCCCACTGACCACGATCGATTATCCCGGCGCACTCGCGGCCGTTGTCTTCTGCCAGGGTTGTCCGTGGCGGTGTCGCTACTGCCACAATGCCCACCTGATACCCAGCGACGCCTCCACCAGCTTCGAGTGGCCGGCCGTTCAGGATTTTCTACGCCGTCGTCAGGGACTGCTCGACGCCGTGGTCTTCTCGGGCGGCGAACCCATGGCGCAACATGCATTGGCCGATGCCCTCGACGAGGTACGCCGGCTTGGATTCAAAACGGGCCTGCACACCAACGGCGCCTATCCGCAACGACTGCACCAACTGCTGCCGAAACTCGACTGGATCGGCCTGGATATCAAGGCGTTAGCGGAAGACTACCCGGCGCTGACCGGTGTGCCGCACAGTGGCGACCAGGCGTGGCAAAGCCTCGATATGCTGCAAAATGCTGCAGTGCCCTTTGATGTCCGTGTGACCGTGCACGATGCCCTACTGCCACAACCCAAACTCGATCGCCTGCTGAAGCGGCTTCGCGCGATGCAGGCACCGGAACCGAAACTACAGCCCTGCCGCGACCAGGGCATGCTGGATTCCACCCTTGGGCGCAACGGCTACATGTCATAAGTGTCTTGATTTTCTGACGCCACTTCTGGCTCAGCCGGGCCGGCCATCGGCGCGGGTGCGCAGTAGCATCGGCGCGAAGCTCATGGCAAACAGCGCGAAGGCAAACGCCCACAGACCGCCGGAAAGGTCGAGCCACAGGGCATAGCGGTCGGCGACAACAACCGGCGCGAACACGCGAACAACGACCGCCGCATTGACGATCACGAATGCGATAGCGGTAACTCGTGACACGGCAATGTCCCGTCCCGTATGCCCACGCGACACCCTCGCCATCATACCCAGGGTGAACACACCCACGGCCCCGGCCGTCAGGGCATGCAATGCCGCCGTCTCCGGGAACAGGCCCAGCAGCGCCGCGCCGCGCAACAGCGCACCGAGGCACAACCAGGCATAGCCCGCATGCAGAATCCACAACACCGGCATGCCCAGCGCACGTCGGTCGAACCATCCACCCAGGCGCCAGATCTGCAGCACGCCGAACAGCAGCCACATGCTACCCAACACAGGCATCGGGAGAACCTGCAAGGCCTCGAGAGTAGCAATCAACACGATGCCGAGGAAAGACATCTGCTCGACCCATTTGCGGGTCACGGGTTCGAACCCGGGTATCACGTTGCGGGTGAAGAACGGCAATACCCGACCGGCCACCAGCACGATCAGCAGCAGGACCAGGTCGAGCATGACCCGCCCGGCATCCCCAAACCCCGTCGCCATACCCAGCAACTGCAGGTGCGACAGCAGGTTGGCCAACGACATTGCCGCAAGCAACAGCAGGAAGACCCGGTTCACCCGGTCTTTCCCCAGCCACAGGGGACGCACCAGACTGATCGCCAACAACGGCAGAAAGGCGATGTCGACCAGTACGATGGCGACCACCGGGAACTCAGGGATCCAGGGCAGCAGACGGCCCAGTAACCACAGCCCCGCAAGAAACGCCAGGCGACCACCCGACCAGGTATCGATCCCGGTCCAGTTGCGCACCGCCGTCAGCAGGAATCCGGCAATCACCGCGACCGTGTAGCCGAACAGCATCTCGTGCGCATGCCAGGCGAGCGGGTCATAGTGAACCGGCGCGCCCAGGGCACCATGCAGGGTGGCAAGCCATACCAGCATGAACAGCGCGGCCCCCAACCCAGCCAGAAGGAAGAAGGGGCGAAAGCCGAGTGCGAAAGGCGCCCATCCGACGGGACGAGGGGGGGCGGCCGAAGACGTTGGAATCTGCATCATGCCACGCAGCATGCGAACAGGCGGCAGTGCCGACATTGACCTTGGTCAACTACTCCCCGAAGGCGACCGGGTTTTAGGGTCTTATTCCGCCAATGAATTCACGCGGTCAGCTGTGCATACAACAAGGGCAGCTTGCGTGGCAGTTCGGATGGCTGCCCGACAACGATATAGCCCCCCGATCCGAACAGGTGCGGCAGATAGTCATTGCCACGCCTGTCGATGGTCACACAGAAGGGCTGCAGCCCCAGGCGTCGGGCCGAGATCACCGCCTGGCGCGTATCCTCGATACCGTATCGCCCCTCGTACTGGTCGAGGTCGTTGGGCTTGCCGTCGGTGAGCAACAGCAACAGACGCCGACCGGCCGGCTGCGCGACCAGCAGGTCGCTGGCATGCCGGATCGCCGCCCCCATACGGGTGTAATAACCGGGCTTGATCGCCTGGATGCGACCGCGCACACCATCGTTATAGCGCTCGCCGAAGGACTTCAGGGTGTGCACACGCACCGGGTCGCGTTTGCGCGATGAGAAACCATGTACGGCAAACCGGTCGCCGGTGGCGTCGAGTGCCTCGGAAAACAGGAACAGACTGTCGCGGATCACATCGATCACGCGATGATGATCGTTGACCCAGGTGTCGGTCGACAGTGACAGGTCGGCCATCAGCAGGCAGGCCAGATCCCGTGCGCCGCTGCGCATGTCGCGATACAGCGCGTCCCCACCGCTCGCCCTGCCGGCAATCCGATCCGCCGCAAAACGCAGGTAGGCGTCGAGATCGATCTCCTGCCCATCCGGCTGGCTGCGTTGCCAGACCCGGGCCGGGGCCAATGCCTGAAACTGGTTGCGCAGCCGACGCGCGGTACGCCGCAGGCGTTCCGGCAAGGGCATGGCCGGTGCGTCCGCCGACAGCATCGGGACGATACGACAATGCTCCGGCTGCAACTGCTGGCGCTTCCAATCCCACTCGGGCAACAGTATGCCCTCGCCAATCACCTGGTCGTCATCCGCCTCAGATGGCAGATCAAGATCGAACTTCAGCGTTGCAGCAGCACGTTTCGCGTCACGACTGACCGCCAGACGGTCCAGATCGCGTGCAATCGCCTCCGCACGGTCGAGGTCATCCTCGTCCTCCGAACCACGATCGACATTGACGAACTCACCCCAGCTAAAGATGTTCTCCATGCGCACCGTGAGCAAGCCACGATCACTGTCCGGCGTCCTGACCCGCTCGGCCTGGCGGCGCAACTTTTCCACCTCGCGTTGCTGTTCACGCTCGCCACCCGTCGTTGCCTCGGGATCCGCGGGCGGATCAGCGGAAGCACGCAGCGGCGGTTGTGGATGCAGCCATAGCGGGACCGGCGCCGGCGGTCGCCTGGCCAACGGCAGCTCGCCGACACTGCCCGGGTCTTGCAGGGCCGCCCGCACCGCCCGCTCGGCGTCGCCCTCGGCGGCAGGCAGCGATGCCACAGTCGGCCGATCGGCCAGGTGGGCGTCAACCAGCCGTCGGTAACGCGTACGCAAACCGGGAAAACATTTCAGGGTGACCAGCGTGCGGTCCTGGTTCGCGCGAAACCAGTCACCATCCGGTCGCTCCGCCGACACCGCCAGGGCCGCCAGCCAGAGGTAAAGCTCACGATTGAGTTGGCGTGAGGGCAGGCAGTCGAGTTGTGCCGGCAGGCGCAGAAAACCCTCGTCACGCCAGGCCAGTGCGACCTTGCGCTGACTGCCGGCCAGACGCTTTAACCAGCTGCGTCGCGCATGCTGTTCAGCCAGTTCGGCGCTGGTCACCTGCAGCCCGCCGTCACCACCGAGCGCCCTGAACATCAGACCGACACTGCGCTCGACCTCGCTGAGATTCACCGCCTCCGCCGGATACGCGGTATCGGCCAGACGCGTGACCAGACGATGCCAGAATTCGCCGACCTGTTCTTCCACTCAGGACCTCCCGCTTCCCGCAGCAGCCGGCCGCGACGGCGCATCTGGCAGGCCCGGTTTCGGCGCGGGCCGGGTGGCGCGACCACTGACCACCGGGAGCGCCTGCTCACCGGAAACCCAGCGCAAAAGACTTTCCTGTGGCTCACCGCCCTGCACGACCGTGCAGGCCGAGATGCATTGCGCACACTCGGTGCAGGTGAACATCTTGCGCTTGATCGTGCGCGGCTTCAGACGCATCGGACAGACATTGTCACAGGCGTTGTTGCAGTCCTGGCAGCGACTGGCACGCCTGGCATCAAAACCGACAACCATTGCGCGATCGTTGCCCATCCAGCTCAGGCTCTGGAACAGGCCGACCGCGCAGGCAAAACGGCAGAACAGGTGGCGGGCCAATAGAAACTCGGCGCTCAACGCCAGTGTCGCGGCACCGATGAACAACGACTGCCGCAGGGTCAGCTCGGCATGCACCAGGTTGCTGTAGACCTCCGCCGGCGGCAACAGGTAGGTCAGGAACACCACCGCCCAGAGAAAGGCAAAACCAAATACCGCAAGCAGGGTTGGTATCCAGTACCAACCGTTCGGCGACTGTACCGTTCCATCGGGCCGGCGCTCCGGCAGTGGCCGGCGTTCCCAGACACTGGGACGCCCACTGGCCCGACGCATCAACGAATTGATCGTCTCGACCACGGAAAAATGCGGGCACAGCCAGCCGCAGTACAGACGACCAAAACGCCAGGCAATCCACAACAGCAGTGCCGCACCGCCAAACAGCGGAATGAACCCTCGCCATAACAGGTTGAAGAAGGCCTCGAGAATCCCGCCCTGCCCGGTCAGAAAGGCATCGATCCCCAGGGTCCAGTCCATGCCGAGAAAGATGGCATGCCCACGGGTCAGATCGATGCGCAACAGATCAAGCGGCGGCGCCAGCACGAACAGAATGAAAAACCCGGCCTGAAACAGGCGTCGACGACGTTGCAGTGATGCCGTCATCAGGAAGCCATGCCCTGCCTGCAGTCCGGCGGCAGCGGCCTGCCGACCAGCGGATAACGCCAGCACTGACCGGCCATGGCCTTGGCAAGACCATAGGCGCCGAAGATGATGAACATCGAGTGACACAGGGTGAAATAGGTAATCACGATCGCCCACACGTTCGGACCACGATAGCCGCCCAGCAACAGGATCAGGCCGTTGGCGATCACCAGCAGGACACCGGCCCACAGGCTGCCGGCCAGGGTCTGCGCCAGATGCGAAGCCGCCAGTGCAGGTGCCCGCTCGCGGGTCTTCCACCACAGGACTATCAGCAATAAAAATCCAAGCCCCGGCAACAGCAACAGGTTCACCAAGTACAGGCTCTCGGCGGCTACGGCCGTGGCGATGCCGGCTTCACTGTCATCCAAGGGTGGCATCCACCACCTCCATCAGCGCGGCCAGGGTCTCGTCATCGTCACTCAGCGGCTCGACCAGTGCGGCGCGACAGGCCTCGCGCAGATCGAAACCATCTTTGATCAACGTTGCCGCATACACCAGCAGGCGGGTCGAGGCCGCCTCATCCAGATCATGATCCTTGAGCGCACGCAGGGCATTGGCCAGGCCGATCAGGCGTTTGCCCATTTCCGCATCGATCGCGGTCTCGCCGAGCAACACCTCGAGTTCGAGCTCGGGCGTGGGAAAATCGAAACTCATCGCCAGGAAACGCTGGCGCGTCGACGGCTTCATCCCCTTGAGCAGGTTTTGATAGCCGGGATTGTAGGACACCACCAGCATGAAACCGGGGGGTGCATGCAACGTCTCACCGGTACGCTCCAGCGGCAGGATACGCCGGTCGTCGGTCAGCGGGTGCAGCACCACGGTGGTGTCTTTGCGCGCCTCGACGATCTCATCCAGGTAGCAGATCGCGCCCTCGCGCACCGCGCGGGTCAGGGGGCCGTCGCACCAGTAGGTACCCTGTTCACCGATCAGGTGACGACCGACCAGGTCGGCCGCGGTCAGGTCGTCGTGACAGGCAACGGTATACAGCGGACGGCCAAGCCGGGCCGCCATGTGTTGCACAAAACGGGTCTTGCCGCAGCCGGTCGGGCCCTTGATCAGTACCGGTAACTGGTTCTTCCAGGCGTGTTCGAACAGCGCCATCTCGTTGCCCTGCGGACAATAAAACGGCAGTTCTTCCTGCGCCGATGCTGTTGATTCAGTTCGCATATCCACAAGCTTAGCCTCGATAACCCAAGATGAACGCCGTCGCGATAAGCCCGCCGGGAATCAGCAGCCATATCGCCACCACCCAGCGCCAGATACCATGGACTCGGCGCAGCCCCATAAACCAGTCGCCGACCAGGTGTCCTTTCAACACCGCCAGCAGCAATACCAGCAGCGCGATCTGTTGCCCCCCGAGCCCCCAGTGTCCAATCGCCCAGGTTGCCGTGGTCAGCAATATCAGGGACAGGTACACCCAGGTGCAACTGCGCCGCAAGGGTCCCTGATCGCGTTGCGCCCTCATCGCATCACGTAAACGAGCGGAAACAGGATCAGCC
>CAVRBK010000015.1:0-21244 GCA_963719025.1 uncultured Gammaproteobacteria bacterium
AGACCAGGTCCACCATATGCCAGTAGCTCGCACCGCTCTCGACACCGACATGATCCTGCGCGCTGTAGCTGCCCTGCTGTGCCTTCAGCGCAACCGCGGCGAGGATCACCATGCCGAGAATCACATGCATGAAGTGGAAGAAGGTCAGCGACAGGTAGAACATGTAGAAGGTGTTCGTGCTCAGGTTGATGCCGGCTTCGACGTGATGCGCGTACTCGCTGGCCTTGACCAGCAGAAACAGCCCTCCCATGCCGACTGCCGCCCAGATCCACCGCGCGCAGTGTTGTCGCTCGCCCTGTCGAATGGCAGCAACACCCCGCACCACGAAATAACTGGAGGTGATCAGGGCCAGCGTATTGATCAGTGCGGCATCTCGGTCCAGGGTCGCCTGGTACAGGTTGAACAGTTCGACATGATTCAGGCGGGTAAACGCATAGGCCGCGAAAAAGATCGCAAACACCAGCAACTCGGCAAGGATAAAGATCCATAGGGCGAGATCCCCCGGAGGATAGGGCCGCCGGTCGACCATCGCATTTGTCTCACTCACGACATCCTCCGCTCAGCCCGCCCGGTAAAACAAAAAGGTAGCCAGATGCCTTTTTCCTGCGCAGCGCTGGCGACAAGCGGACAATGCGATCACGCATTGAGGAGACGCGCGGGGCATCCCTGCCCCTGCAGTCATCGTCAGACCGACGATGATTCCGGTATTGCCACAACCGCTTCGGGGTCGCGACTTCCAACGAAGAAGCTGGCGATGTAAACGATCAGGCCGATCATGAATACCACACCCGCAACTTCACGCATCCAGTAGAAGAGTTCGATCTTTTCCTGGGCAACCATGAAGGGAATCGGATCGTCGCTGTAACGCTGCAGATAGGTCTGCAGGATGCCCGCACCGGTCAGGAACAGCGTGATGAAAACCATCGAAACCGTCATCAACCAGAACGACCACATCTCCCAGACCTGGGAGCGATTGCTTGGTGCAACCTCGCGACCACGCAGCAGCGGCATGGCATAGGAGATCATCGTCAGCACGATCATCACGTAAGCACCGTAGAACGCCATGTGGCCATGAGCCGCCGTGATCTGCGTGCCATGGGTGTAATAGTTGACCGGTGCCAGCGTATGCATGAAGCCCCACACCCCCGCACCCAGGAACGCCATCACGGCCGTACCCATCGCCCACAAGACCGCTGCCTTGTTCGGGTGATTGCGCCGGCGACGGTTGATCATATTGAAGGCGAACACGGTCATCATGAAGAACGGAATCGGCTCGAGCGCGGAGAAGATCGACCCCCACCACTGCCAGTATTCCGGGGCACCAATCCAGTAGAAGTGGTGACCGGTACCGATAATGCCGGTGATCAGGGTCATCGCAATGATCACGTACAGCCACTTCTCGATCACCTCGCGGTCGACGCCGGTGGTCTTGATCAGCACGAATGCGAGGATCGAACCAAGGATCAGTTCCCAAACACCCTCAACCCAAAGATGCACGACCCACCACCAGTAGTACTTGTCCTTGACCAGGTTGTCCGGGTTGTAGAACGAGAACAGGAAAAACACCGCCAGGCCCAGCAGGCCGATCAGAAGGACCAGGCTGACAACCGTTTTACGTCCCTTCAACACAGTCATGCCGATGTTGAACAGGAAGGCCAGGGCCACGATCACGATGCCGATCTTGGTGATCGTCGGTTGCTCCAGGAACTCGCGTCCCATGGTCGGTAACAGATCGTTTCCGGTCAGTTCGGCCAGGGTTGCATAGGGCACCATCAGGTAACCCAACACGGTCAGGGCGCCGGCGACGAGGAAGATCCAGAACATCAGAATCGCCAGTTTGGGGCTGAACAGCTCGCGCTCGGCCTCTTCGGGCACCAGGAAGTACGAGGCCCCCATGAATCCAAACAGCAGCCAGACGATCAGCAGGTTGGTGTGGACCATACGGGCCACGTTGAACGGAATCTCGGGGAACAGGAAGTCACCGACCACGTACTGCAGGCCGATAATCAGACCAAACAGGATCTGACCGACAAACAGCCCAATGGCGGCAATGAAGTACGGCTTCGCAACCGCTTGTGACTGGTATTGCATGGCGATTGCTCCTTAGCCCTGGATATTCGGCGGCCAGTTGGCCGTGTTGATGCCGGAAACGTATTCCAGGAACGAGGCGATCGCCTCCAGTTCCTCTGGCGAGAAATTGAACTGCGGCATGCTGCGTCGTCCGGGAATGCCTTCCTTGGGCCGGCTCATGATGAAGCCCTTGATGCCCTCTTTACCGCCCAGGCGCTGAAAGGCATTACCAAGCTCGGGGGCAAAATACGCACCCTCGCCCAACAGGCTGTGGCAGCCGACGCAGTTATTGACCTCCCACAGGCGCTTGCCTTCGGCAACGACGCCAGTGAGGTTTTCGTGATTATCGCGCTCCGGCCACGCCGTGTGGGTATCGAACGTTAGAGCAAGAAAAAGCAGGAAAAAGAACACGCTACCACCGTAAAAGATGTTGCGTGCCATGGCTTTGGTGAAAGCCTGTGACATGGGAAAACCTCCGCTGGTATGGCCCCGTGGCGGTATTTGACGGGCCAACAGCCCGCTAGACCTTGATATTGGTCAAGCACCTCCCCGGGCATTGCGTCGGTTCGGACAGCGGTGGTTAAATTACCGACCTCTTTCGAACGACAGGAAGGCGCCGCCTCACTGTGCTGAAAACCGACCTACAAAAAGGTTTCATGTTTGCACGCCTGAACGATCAGCAACTGGATCGGGTCACCAAGCATGCGGTACGCATCAGGATCGACGAGGGCGAGATGCTGTTTCAGCAGAACGACCCGGCCGAGCGTTTCTACATGTTGTTGCGTGGCCAGGTGAAGCTGTTCCGCCTTGGACCCAGCGGGAACGAAAAGGTCATCGAGATCGTCACGCCCTGCAGCACCTTTGCCGAGGCGCTGATGTTTCTGGAACGCCCGACCTTTCCGGTGGGCGCCCAGGCACTGCAACCGGCCGAGATCATCAGTATCGATGCCGCGGATTTTGCCCGCATGCTGCGCGATTCGGTCGACACCTGCTTCATGCTCATGGGGGATATGAGCCAGCGGCTGCGCGGACTCATCCGGGAGATCGACGATCTCAGCCTCAGCAGCGCCACCTGCCGGGTCGCCGGCTACCTGCTGACCAAGGCCTCGCCACGGGGCGAGAGCTTCAACCTCGATGTCCCCAAGCAGACCCTGGCATCGCGACTCTCCGTGCAACCCGAAACCTTCTCGCGGATCATTCGCAATCTCAGCAACCAGGGTGTTCTGGCGGTGAACGGCAGCCGGGTGGAGATCGCGGATCACGGGCGCCTGCAACAGATCGCGAACGTCTGCGGACTCAACGAAGACTCGCTGGCCGATACCTTTCACTACCCCTGCCCACCGGTAAAGCCGGGGTCCTGATCGAGCGATGTGGCAGGTGTCAGGTCAGGTCAGGTGCCGGACCAGCCCCATGCACCGTTCCAACCTGCCAAACCATTGCCGTCACGCGGCTTTCGCGAACATTGTCCAGCGCCTGGCCGATCGGGTCCGCATGCCCCGCCTCGGAATTCCTAACGCAGGCGTTGTCTCTCCGCCAGCAGCAATGGCCTGCTGTGCCGCCACAAAACTGGAAAAGTTCATTTCCCCGGCGACCGGGGTTTGACTCATGGATGCTCCATTGGGGTGGTTTGAACCGGGGCGCACCCGCGATCACATGCGCGGCGGCAACATTTTCAAGAAGAATTTCCGGCAGCTGCCAGTCTCTTGAGCCAGACCTATTAAGCTGAATTGATATTTATCAAGGTCGAAACACCGTCACCGCACAGAATTGACGGGCATTTTGCCAGAGTCCATTAGGGGGACCCGATCCAAATGAAAACATCCAGACGAATTCTTTCACTGCTGGTCGGCATGGCGGTTGGCGCCAGCCTTACCGGCAGTGCGCTCGCGCAAGGCCAGCTCGACAAGGTCATGAAAGACCGTGGACTCACCGAGAAGGACGTACTGGCCGCGGCAAAAACCTACACACCGACCGGCGGTCGTGACGAATACCTTGCCTTCAGCTCCGGCGGTCAGAGCGGCCAGGTCATCGTTTACGGCATTCCGTCGATGCGCATCCTCAAGTACATCGGCGTGTTCACCCCCGAGCCATGGCAGGGCTACGGCTTCGACGACGAGTCGAAAGCGGTGCTGGCGCAGGGCCGCATGCGCGGCAAGGACATCACCTACGGCGACACCCATCACCCGGCAATCTCCGAGACCGAGGGCGACTACGACGGCCGCTGGCTGTTCATCAACGACAAGGCCAACCCGCGCGTCGCGGTGATCGACCTGCACGACTTCGAGACCAAGCAGATCGTCGTCAACCCGGTGTTCAAATCGCAGCACGGCGGCGCCTTCGTCACCCCGAACACCGAATACGTGATCACGGCTGCGCAATACGCCGCGCCGTATGAAGATGGCTTCGTCCCGCTCGAAGAGTTCAACGACAAGTACCGCGGCGGCATCACCTACTGGAAGTTCAATAACGAGAAGGGGCGTATCGAGCCGGAGAACTCGTTCATCGTCGAGGCCCCCCCGTACAGCCAGGACCTGTCTGACGCCGGCAAGGGCCCGTCTGACGGCTGGTCGTTCACCAACTCCTTCTGTTCCGAGCGCTATGTCGGCGGTATCGAGCGCGGACGCCCGCCGTTCGAAGCCGGCTGTTCCGCCAAGGACACCGACTTCCTGCACGTGGTCAACTGGAAGAAAGCCGAAGAGTTGTTCAAGGCTGGCAAGACGGTGAAAGTGAACGGCGGCAACGTGCTCCCGATCGACGTCGCCGTCAAAGAAGGCGTGCTGTTCCTGATCCCCGAGGTCAAGAGCCCGCATGGCGTCGACGTGAGCCCGGACGGCAAGTACATCATCGTCTCCGGCAAGCTCGATACCCATGCAACGGTGTACAGCTTCGAAAAGATCCAGGCCGCCATCAAGGCCGGCAAGTTCGAAGGCAAAGACCCCTACGGCATCCCGATAATCAGCCTCAAGGACACCATCCACAAGCAGGTCGAACTCGGCCTCGGGCCACTGCATACCCAGTACGACAGCAAGGCCTGCATCGCCTACACATCGCTGTACGTCGACTCGATGGTCGCCAAGTGGGACTACTGCAAGGGCAAGGTCCTCGACAAGCTCTCGATCCACTACAACATCGGTCACCTGATGACCATGGAAGGCGACTCGGTGTCGCCGGACGGCAAGTACCTGGTCGCGCTGAACAAGCTGGCCATCGACCGCTTCAACCCGGTCGGCCCGCTGCATCCGCAGAACCACCAGTTGATCGATATCAGCGGCGACAAGATGGAACTGCTGTACGACATGCCGCTGCCGCTGGGCGAACCGCACTACGTGGTGGCGATCAAGGCCGACAAGCTGAAGCCGGTGGTGCGCTACAAGTCCGGCTGGAACAGCCGGACCGACTCGCGCTCACCGTTCAAGACCCGCGCCGGACGCGAGAAGACCGAGCGTAACTGCGATGCTGACGGCAAGTGCACGACAGAGGTCTGGGGTACCGTGATCCGTTCGCATATCACGCCTGAGATCATCGAGGCGCAGGAAGGGGATACGGTGAAGATTCACCTGACCAACCTTGAGCGTGCCCAGGACGAGGTACACGGCTTCGCCATGTACGGTCAGAACGTGCAGCTGTCGATCGAGCCGGGCAAGACCGCATCGACCACCTTCGTCGCCGATCAGCAAGGCGTGTTCCCGTACTACTGCACCGAGTTCTGCTCGGCGCTCCACCTGGAGATGCAGGGTTACCTGCTGGTCCAGCCGAAGGGCTACAAGGCCACGGCAGCCACGATGCAGGAAGGCGTTGCCTACACCCAGGCCGACTACGACAAGCAGGTGAAGACCAACATCGATACCCAGGGCGTTATCGACTCCGGTGGTCGGCTACATCACCAGCCACAACTATCAGGACTTCCCGACCGTGGTCGGACTGGTGGAAGACGCAACCGATCAGCTCGGCTTCGCCAAGGGGGCCAAAGAGAAATCCGAGGCGGCTGCGGCCAAGCAGGACTGGCAGAACGCCATGCTCTGGGCCAACCAGTGGTGGCAGTACCAGGTCAAGACCGCAGACCTCGGTCTGCGTGCCAAGACCTTCCTGGAACAGAATGGCGCGAAGAAGATCAAGTGATCTGAAACGTCGCATCGGCTAAGGAAACGAGGGGGGGCGAAAGCCCCCCGCTCCATTTCCGGTAGAGCCAAACCCCACAAATTGTAGAGGTGAATACGCAATGAAAACCAAACTGATCGTCGGCGCCCTGCTTGCCTCGGGTCTTGTTATCGGTGCTGGCAATGCACTGGCCATGGATGGTGCGCAGCTTTATCAGAAGAAGACCTGCTTCGCCTGCCACGGCAAAGATGCCAATACCCCGGTCATGCCGGCCTACCCGAAGATCGCCGGCCAGAATGCCGCCTACGCCGCGCAGCAGATGCGCGACATCAAGAGCGGCGCACGCGCCAACGGCATGTCCGCCGCAATGAAGGGCGTGATGCACCTGGTCAGCGACGAGGAAATCACGGCGATTGCGGATTACCTTTCGACACTTTGACGAACGTCAGGTCAGCCAGGAACCGGTCTGCCAGGCTTGACCAAAATCAAGGTTAAGCCGGCGCTTATGAACGATCTTGGCCATCAACCCGCGCAGCACGCACGAGGCCGCGCAATCTACTCCAAGAGGACCAGGCGACCATGAAACTCACCAATCTCAAAACCACTTCAATTGCGGCGGCCATTGCGCTTGTTGCAGCCGCCCCCACGTTCGCCGCCGAATGGAACCAGGGTGGCGGTGAACAGGATGAGGCACTGCACCTGACCCCGAACCTCGAAAACGGCATCGAGGTCTACGAGGTCTGTTCGGCCTGCCACCTGACCGAGGGCTGGGGCCTGCCCGACGGTACCTTCCCGGCGCTGGCCGGGCAGCATCGCGGCGTCCTGATCAAACAGCTGGCCGATATCCGGGCATTGAACCGCGACAACCCGACCATGTACCCGTTCGCCCTGCCCGAGTCGATCGGTGATGCCCAGGCGATCGCCGACGTGGTCGCCTATATCGAAAGCCTGCCGATGAACCCGGAACCCGGCCGGGGTCCCTGGGAGCCGGGCACACCGGAATTTGTGAAAGGCGAGAAACTGTATGCCGACAACTGTGTGAAGTGCCACGGCGCGACCGGGCTTGGCGATGTCGAGAAGTACTATCCGCGCATCAACGGCCAGCACTTCAACTACATGATGCGTCAGTTCGAATGGATCCGTGACGGCAAGCGCCGTAATGCCAACCCGGACATGGTCGAGCAGATCAAGAACTTCAGCGACGATGACATGAAGCAGGTCATCAACTATGTCACCTGGGTCGAAATTCCGGTCGAGGATCGGGCGCCCTCCAAGGACTGGCTGAACCCTGACTTCGATTGAGGGTAGCGGCCCGGCAGGCATGTCTTACGACATGCCTGCGACCCCACCTCAATTACCACCTTTGGACGCGCAGTAATGAATTCGTCTGCTGATATCCGCCGGAATCTCCCTGTCATGCTGCTCGGCCTGGTCGCGCTTGCGCTGCTGGCACTGATCTATTTTTCCCCGACCTGGTGGGTCGCGCTCAAGGCCCCCAACTATCCACCGGAGGCCTTCCCCGATGGCGTGCGTATCCACTTCCATATGAATGGCGTGTTCAACGGTTGCCAGAAGATCGACAGCGCCGAGATACAGGAAGATCAGGCCCTGGATTGTGTGCATGAGATGGACACCATCAACCACTATGTCGGCATGTACCCGATAGCCGCCGGCGGCGTGCTCGAACGTGCCTTCTCGCCCTTCCTGGTGTCGATGCTCGGCGTCATGGTGGTGGGGTTCGCCTGCACCAGCAAACCTGTGCGGGTTGGTGTCATGGGCGCCGGATTCGCTGTCATCGTAGGCTGGATGGCAATGACCTTTTTCGCTGAAGGCGGCCTCAAGTACCAGAACGCCGGCTACGTGGAGGCGATGGTCACATCGATGGACCAGGAGGCCGGCACTGAAGACGCCGAACCCGAAGCCTCCGGCATCGTGGCTCGCCTGCGGGCAGAGATGGCCGCCGTGGAGGCGCGCGAGAAGGGCATCGAGGAAACGCCCGAGGCAGACTCGGAATTATCCGGAGAAACGAGCAAAGCGAGCTATATCAATAGCCTGCGTGTTACCTACCAGAAAGACCGCGAGCGCCGCGGCAACGATGCCGTTGCGCAATGGGAGGGCAGCACCCGCCAGCTCATCCTGTGGCATTACGGAAAAAGCCTCGGTCGCTATTTCAACAATCCAGACGAGATCAATCCCATGGTCGACGCCATGGGTATTGCCTTCTACGTCGTCTTCTTCGGCATCATCGCCGCCATGCTGGTGCTGCTGCTTGGCGGCCTGCTTGGTCGCGGGCCCTTGTACTGGCTGCTCGCGGCAGTGCCCGCCCTGTTGCCGGTGTTCTTCATCATCGACTACTCGGCCTGGCTGTGGTGGTACGGTCACCGCCTGAACGACATGGGCGCCTTTACCGTCAAGGCCTTCATGCCGACCGTGTTCGGCGACGGCAAGGTAGCGCAGTTCTCCACCCACTCCTATCCGTCATGGGGCTTTGGCCTGATGCTGCTGCTCAGCGTGGTGGTCGCCATGATGGTCCTTTTGCGCCGCAAGCAGTTGAGCGGGCCGAGCGGCAATTGAGCCAACGGTAAGCATGTGATTGTCGACATGCATCCACAGCGGAATCGCCTGCTCATGCTGGCATTCCTTTGCTGGATCCTGGCCGGGGCCGGCAACGGCTGCACTACCCTCGTTCCAGCAGCTGGTCGACGCTGCAGAACCCAATAGCCTGCTGTCGCCCCCTGCCGGCATCTATGCCGGCCCGGTGGTACTCGACAAGCCACTGGATATCGACGGTCGTGGCGAGGTCACCATCGATGCCGGCGGCCAGGGCAGCGTCGTCATCCTCGATACCGACGGCGCAACCCTGCGCAACCTGCGCCTGACCAATTCCGGTGAACTCGCACAACGATCTCGATGCCGGCGTCCAGGTGCGCGGCAACTTCAACGTCGTCAAGGACAACACGATCGACAACTGCCTGTTCGGCATCGACATGCAGCAGTCCGAACACAATATCGTGCGGCGCAACCACATCACGTCGAAGCCGGTCGATCTGGGCATCCGCGGCGACGCCATCCGCCTCTGGTACAGCTTCGGCAACACGATCGAGGACAACACCGCGATCAGATTCACGCGACATCGTGGTCTGGTACTCACGCGACAACATCATCCGCGCAACCAGGCCACCGGCGGCCGCTATTCGCTGCATTTCATGTACTCCCAGTACAACCTGGTCGAGGACAATGACTTCCGTGACAACTCGGTCGGAATCTTTCTGATGTACAGCGACAGTGTCACGGTACGCCGCAACCATATTTCGCACGCGACGGGTGCCGCCGGCGTGGGCATCGGCTTCAAGGAAACCAGCGACGTCGAGATCAGCGATAACGAGATTCTGTACTGTGCGACAGGGCTGCATCTCGACGTCTCACCCTTTCAACCGGATACGACCAACCGCATCAACGGCAACCTGATCGCCTACAACGGCATCGGCATTCAGTTTCTCAATGACTGGAAGGGCAACGTCTTCACCGACAACATCATGAAAGGCAACCTCACGCAGGTCGCCATACTGGGTGGCAAAACGGCAGCGCGCAACGAATGGCGCGGCAATCACTGGGACGACTACGAAGGCTTCGATCGCGACGGCGACGGTATCGGCGACACGCCCTACGAGCAATATGCCTATGCCGACCGGATCTGGATGGATGTGCCGCCGGCACGCTTCTTCAAGGGCTCGCCGATGCTCGAGGTGCTGGATTTTCTCGAACGCCTGGCGCCATTCACCGCGCCCGACCTGTTGCTCAGCGACGCACAACCGGTGATGACGGCACAACACGAAACACAGCAGGCCGCGGCTGACGCCGATCCGGACAGTGGCCGCGCCGGTGCAGGCGCCGTGAAGAAGGTGCCCGCCGGCGAACCCGATGCCCTGGACCTGCTGCAGCAGTCACTGGGACGGCAATGAACCCTACAAACGAGGTCACCAGCACGGTGCAATGCCATGAGCGCTGACAAACCGAAAAAGCGCCCCCTCAGCCCGATAAAGCGCGAACAGAGTCGCCGCGAGTTCATCCGTACGAGTGCTCTGGCCGGTGGCACCCTGATCGCGGCACTGGCCGGTTATATTCCTCTGGCCGGCGGAGGAACGCAGCGCGTGCGCCCACCCGGCGCGCTGAAAGATGCGGCACTGGATGAACGTGATTTTCTCTCGGCCTGTATCAAGTGCGGACAGTGTGTGCAGGTCTGCCCGGTCGAGGCGATAAAGCTCGCCGATCTCGACGATGGTTTCGGCATCGGCGTGCCCTACATCGAACCGCGGGCACAGGCCTGCGACTTTTCCTGTGACGGTCTGCAGTGCGTGCTGGCCTGCCCGACCGGCGCCCTGACCCACAGCCTCAACTATCCCGCCGAGACGCGCATGGGCTATGCCCGGGTGGCCCGCCCCGGGGCCTGCCTGGCGCACAGGGCAAGGGCTTCAAGGGCCAGGCCCGTGGCCCTGACTTCAGCGGCATGATGCGCTACGCCGAGGTCGACCGCTGGAACCCGATAGCAATCGCCGACCACCCCTACGACCTGGAGCTGTGCGATCTGTGCGTGCGCGAGTGCCCGATCGAGATCCGCATCGCCCAGTGCGAGGCCGGCAAGCCGCCTTCAGGGGACACCAATCAGTGCCCACCGAGACATGCCATCTCGCTGCAGCCCCTGGGCGACGGCGGTGCAATGCTGCCGACCATCGCCGATGGCTGCGTCGGTTGCGGGGTCTGCGAGATGATCTGCCCGGTGAATCCAACGGTCATCGTCATCGACGTCGACAAGAGCGCCGACACGGTCACGGCCTGAGGAACACAGTATGAACTACTTATTCGAATCCCTGGCCCAGCTGTTCGGACGCGCACCGTCGAAGCCGGGGCGTGATGACCTCATACCCGAGGTGCAGGTGATCTATGCGGAGAAACGCAAGCACAAGCTCACCAAGGAAGAGCTGCGCGAGATGGAGGCCGCGCATGAGCGAAAGCCGCGGTCGGCACAAGTGGCGCAACCGCCGCTGGGCAACGCTGATTGTCGTCAACCTGCTGTTCGTGGTCTCCTACTATTTCGACGTGCAGCTGGTCGAAGGCGCGCTGACCGCATCACGTGTGGTCGGTTTCCATATGGCCGATCTCAACTCGGCGCTGCAGGTCATGCTGGCCTACAAGCATGTCGTACTGAACCTGTTGATCGGCACCGTCACGGTGTTCCTGCTGTGGATTCTGCTGGGCGGTCGGACCTTCTGTTCCTGGGTCTGTCCCTACCACCTGGTCGCCGAGTTCACGGAAAGGCTGCATCTGAAACTGGTCGAGAAGAAGCTGATCAAATCGCACACCTTTCATCGCGGCGTGCGCACCGTCTTCTACGCTGATCTTCGCGCTGCTCGCCTTGCTGACCGGCTACACCGTCTTCGAGACGCTGTCACCGACCGGCATCCTCAGCCGCGCTTTGATCTACGGTCCGGGCCTGGCATTGGTGTGGGTCGCCTTCCTGCTGCTGTTCGAGATATTCGTCTCGCGCCGCGCCTGGTGCCGCTACGTCTGCCCGATCGGACTCACCTACGGCCTGGTCGGCAGCATCTCGCCGCTCAGGGTCAACTACAACGTGAAGAACTGTCACCACGAGGGTGACTGCCGTAAGGTCTGCATGGTGCCGCACGTGCTGGATACCACGATCCGGATGCGCGCTCGCGATGTAAACGTCCCGCTGGGTGCCGACTGCACGCGCTGCGGCCTGTGTGTCGATATCTGCCCCACCGATTCGCTGAACTTCACTTTCGGCAGCCGAAGCAGGACCGACGCCGAGACCCCGCAATGATCGAGATCCGCAATCTCCGCAAGCGGCTTGGCCGCCGTGATGTTCTGCAGGACCTGAATCTGACCATCGAACTCGGGCAGCGCATCGCCCTGGTCGGATCCAACGGTGCCGGGAAGACCACTCTGATTCGCTGCCTGCTGGGCGAATACACCCGCCGCGGTGACATTACCGTAGCCGGCCTGGATCCTCGCCTGGAGCGCACTGCCGTGTTGCGTCACATCGGTTTCGTGCCGCAACTGCCGCCACCGCTGAAGATGCCGGTCGCCCAGCTGGTGCACTACACCGGTGCGGTATGCAACGCCGATCCCAAGCGCATCGTCGATGTGGCCGCGCGCCTTGGTCTCGAGGTGGAACGCTTCCGCCACCAGGCCTTCGTGCGCCTGTCGGGCGGACAAAAACAGAAGTTGCTGATCGCCATGGCACTGGGGCGTGATGCCGACGTTCTGGTGATGGACGAACCGGCCGCCAACCTCGACCCGGAGGCCCGCGGCATCTTCTTCGAGTTACTGGCGGATCGCCAGCAGGATGCGGTGATGCTGATCTCCAGTCATCGTCTGGACGAGGTCGCGACACTGGTCAATCGGGTGGTCGAACTGGACCAGGGCCGCGTGGTGCTGGATGACCGGGTCGCCGATGTGGTCGACCTGGCCAGCCGCCTGCGCTGCCGCATTCGCATCAGTCGACCCGAACCGGCGTTTGCCAAGGCGATGGTGGCATGGGGCTTTAGCGGTAGTGAAAACCGACTGGTCTGGGATGGCTTGCTGGCCGGTCCGGATCGCCTGCGTTTTCTCGGCATGCTGTCGCGTTATGCCGGCCTGATAGCAGGCATCGAGATGGACGAGGACTTGCAGGACGGGACGACGCGCGAGGTGGCCAATGCACCACACCTGGTCTGAAACGTGGTTCCGCAAGGCCGGTTGCTGGCAGCGCACGACCGGCCGGCCCATCAGCTTTCTGGTTTTTCTCTACCTGCTCGCCTTGACTGGGTGCTCCGGCGATCCGGGTACCGGCCCGGTGGAGATCAAGTGGGACCGTGACGTCTGCAGCCGCTGCAATATGGTGCTCAGCGATCGCAATCACGCGGCGCAGATCCGTTTCCAGAATGCCGGCACCCGCCAGACCGTCTGGAAGTTCGACGACCTGGGGTGCGCGCTGCTGTGGCTGGACAAGCAACCCTGGCGCGACGATCCGGACGCCGAAATCTGGGTCAGCGAGCACGCAGGCGGCAACTGGATCGATGCTCGAACCGCGCACTACGTCACCGGACAGCTCACGCCGATGGAGTACGGCCTCGGCGCCCAGACAGAACCCACCGCCGACACCCTGAGCTTCGCCCAGGCAAGGCTGCATATCGAGCAGATCGAACGACGTTTCAATGCCCACGGCACGCATCTTGAGCAGGCCGCTGCGGCACGCACCCTCGCGCCGATCGCCACGCCCACGGAGCAAAAACCATGAGCTCGTCGCTACAGTATCTCCGTCTTACCGCCTGGACCGACGTGCTCGAATCGCTGCGCGCACGCTGGTTCCTGGTCTACACCGCGGTATTCGGCAGCCTGGTGGTACTGCTGTTCGTGCTCGGCCTGACCGAGTCGCGGGTCATGGGCTTTACCGGCCTGTCGCGCCTGATGCTCACCTACATCCAGCTGAGCATGGCGATCCTGCCGATCTTCGTGCTGATCACCACGGTGCGCTCGCTGGCCGGTGATCGCGAGGCCGGCGTCTTCGAATACCTGCTGGCGCTGCCGGTCCCGCTGGGCGCCTGGTACTGGGGCAAGCTCGCCGGCCGCTTCCTGATGGTCTTTACTCCGGTGTTTCTGGCCATGGTCGGTGCCGTGATCTGGGGCGTGATATCGGGTGCCGATGTGCCGTGGCGCCTGTTCGTCTACTACACCGGACTGTTGATGTCCCTGTCGTGGTGTTTCCTCGGTATCGGCATACTGATCTCTTCGGTGGCGCGCTCGGTCGATGTGGCACAGGGCGCAGCCTTTATCGTCTGGTTGACCCTGCTGCTGTTTCTCGACCTGATCCTGCTCGGCGTGATGATCCAGCAACAGGTCCCTGCTGAGACGGCAGTCGGTATCGCGCTGGCCAATCCGATGCAGGTATTTCGTACCGGCACCATGATGCTGTTCGATCCGCAACTGGTCATGCTCGGACCCGCCGCCTACGTCATACTCGACACCTTCGGCAGTGTCGGCTACATAATCTATGCCCTGACCTATCCGATCGTGCTCGGCACGCTGTCTGCAGTGCTGGGATTCGTGCTGTTCCGACGCGGTGACCTGATATGAAAACAGCGATGCCTGGCATCGCCGCCGCGTCCGCCTCGAACGGCCGCCAGTGGTTGGCGGGCATCGCCCTGGCCATCATCCTGGGCGGCCTCGCGTATTTCTCCACGCTCGGCTGGGATACGCTGTTTGGCAGAACAACGTATACGGCAGAGATGGACCCCACCTGTAACCCACTGGAAAGTCCCTGTTCCGTTCAGTTCGCCGATGGAAAGCGGCTCAGCCTTACCCTTGAGTCGAAGCCGCTGACATCGGTACCGTCGTTGCTGGTCATGGCCGATACGCAGGGGCTCGAACTGGATGGTGTGCAGGTCGAATTCGAGGGCGTCCGGATGAACATGGGAACATTCCGCACACCCCTCTCGAGGGTCGGGGACAGTACCTATGCCGGCGACGCCGTTCTGGCGGTCTGTGTCCGCAAACGCATGGCGTGGTCGGCAACGCTGGCTGGCGATGGCGATAGTGCGATCTATCGGGCCATATTCACGTTCAACCTGTCCAACCATTGACGGTTTCGGTTGTTCGCTTCTCCTGGCGTGACCTGACGGGCGGCGGACGACCGGCCGCTACAGGCTGGGGGATCATTCCCCGGCAGAGACGCTGGGGCGCTGTCCACCTCCCCTAGTCTGAGACATGTCGGATTTGAGTTTTCTGAGAAAATCATCTCAGGAGACGACCATAAATTTTGGGATCAAATGAGTTCTTACTCTGACCCAAACTCCTACCTCTGGGGATAGGTCCTGCACGGCTGACCTTCGCCAAACCGCCATCCACCGGCGGCTTTCGGGAAACACCGGGAACTGCGGTTCCCGGCCAGGAGCGGCCGGTCGCCAACCCTTGGTTGCAGTCATCCGGACGACTGCTGCACTTCGGAAGCTGCCGGACGGGCAATTCCCGCTACTCGGCCACAGCGGTCGTTCAGCATCCGATCCGGCTACGGCCGCTGTGGGTTGATAACCGGTCGTCGAACGGGAAACCTCGCTGAACGGCGGCTTTTCGATTTGATGGCCGGCAGGAAACAACACAGAGCTGCCGGTCACGTCGTCAGTGCATCGAAGTCCGGTACCAAAGTACAGCAGTCATTCCACGCGACTGCTCACTGGCAGGTGGTGGTGCGAATTCAATCGGTCGACGCAACATTCTAAATTCTACGTAGGTAGAAGGAGTGTTGCAGATGAAGCAGAGACCGAGGATCTACTACACGGAAGCCCAGAAGGCATTGATGTGGGATCGCTGGCAGAAAGGCGAAACCATGGCTTCGATCGCGCGACTCTTCGACCGGGGCCACTCGTCGATCCAAGGCATTTTTGCGGAGACGGGTGGGATACGACCTGCACCTCGTCGACGATCACGTCTTTCGCTAACACTGGCGGAACGCGAAGAGATATCGCGTGGTGTGGTCGCTGGCCACTCGATTCGTTCGATTGCAGCGTCACTGGGTCGAGCACCATCCACCGTTAGCCGAGAGATCACGCGCAACGGGGGCTGGGAGAGCTATCGGGCGAGCGAGGCCGAGCACGCCGCCTGGGATCGGGCATGCCGCCCCAAGACCTGTAAACTGGTGC
This sequence comes from uncultured Gammaproteobacteria bacterium, assembly GCA_963719025.1. GTDB lineage: Bacteria > Pseudomonadota > Gammaproteobacteria > Chromatiales > Chromatiaceae > Thiosocius. Next base: position 15,867 of record CAVRBK010000015.1, read on the forward strand.
AGAACAGAAAGTTGGCGCGTATCGTCGCCGCGAAGCTCCAACGGGCATGGGCGCCCGAGCAGATCGCCGGGTGGCTCAAGCGCACCTTTTCCGACGACGAGAACTACCAGGTGTCGCACGAGACTATCTACCGTAGTCTGTTCATCCAGGCCCGTGGCGCCCTGAAAAATGGGCTGTTGCAGCATTTGAGGCGGACACGCGGGATGCGTCGCTCGCGCCATCACACGCAGAAGACGGCTGATCACGGGCGGATTACGGACACCGTATCGATCAGGGAGCGTCCAGCCTCAGCCGAAGACCGGGCCGTGCCGGGTCACTGGGAAGGCGACCTGATTTGCGGTAGCCATAACAGCCAGATAGCGACCCTGGTCGAACGCCAGACACGCTATGTCATGCTGGCCAAGATCGACGGTCAAGATACCGAGACGGTGATCAACGCCTTGATCAAACATGCCCACAAGCTGCCGCAAGAACTCTACAAGTCCCTCACCTGGGATCGTGGCAAAGAGATGGCCGACCATAAACGCTTCACGTTGGCGACCGACATCCAGGTGTACTTCTGTGATCCTAAGAGCCCATGGCAGCGTGGTTCCAACGAGAACACCAACGGTCTACTCAGGCAGTATTTCCCAAAGGGAACTGATCTCTCGGTTCACTCACAAGCGAAACTGAATGCTGTGGCCAGGCAATTGAATGAACGGCCGAGAAAAACACTAGACTATGAAACACCGGCAGAGCGATTTTCCGCATGTGTTGCATCGACCGGTTGAAACCGCAGGCCAAAGCTGCCGGTGGGAATTCGACTCGGCAGTGACTGCAATGGGTTGGTTACCGGTCCTAGACCGTGAAAGCTCTCCCAACGGCAGCTTTTTGATCGCCTGACCGGCAGCAACCAACAGATTCTGTTGAAAAACTCCGGGCAGCCCGTTTTCAGAAAAGCAAACCTTCACCACAGTGCTGTTAAACGAAAAATGGCGCGCTAAGTTGTTGCGTCTAACAGCACTCTCGCGCACCAAAATCAGGGCCATTTCCGCGCCTCTTCTGAAACACCGAGTTTTTCAACAGTATCAACACAATTCGTTCATTCCGCAGCACCATGACTCGAGTGTCGGAAAGCGGCGCGCCGAGATCCCTGCTAACGACAGATCATGTAGCTCGGTGCCGCGCAGCTTCAGCCGGCAGCCATCATCATGACAGCTGCCGGTACGTTCAGTCGCGACCGCTCAACGCGACGGCCTACATCACGCCGGCAAAACGCAGGAAGTCGTCGATGGTACGGATATCATCGCCGCCGACCAGCTCGCTGTCGCTCGGCGACCAATCGAGCGCAATTACCGAATCACTACTGCCTCGCAGCACTCCGGCAATGGTCTCGACGATGACGCGGCTACCCACCGGTCCGAGCTGGTTGCCGTTGCCCAACAGCTCCGCCTCCTTAAGCACGTAGAACCACAATGGCGTGTTCTCCAGCAGAAGATCACCGTCGCGGCGCAGCGCGTCGTCGATCGCCACGCGTTGACCGCCACCAACGGCGCTGAGCAACTGGGCGCGAGTCAATGGTTTCTCACCGACCTGTTTCGCCATCGCCTGCCCGGTCGGCACGCTGAGCAGATAACCGCGACGCAGGTTGCGCTTGGCAAGGTGACGCATCAGTCGTTTCAACGTCGGGTCGTCTTCGTCCTTTCCCTCGTTGCGCATGTCGCCCAGGGCGTCGGCGAGATGGGTGTCGATCTTGCGCGATCGACGTTCAGGCAGGCCATCCGCAAAGCGGCTGCCACGGTGGGTCAGACGAGACCAGTCGGCAATCCAGTTGCTCGGCAAACGGGGATTTCCGCCGAGTGGCTGTTCACCTGGCATCTCTCGTGTTGCCGGTGAATTTGAACAACAAGTCGAATGGCGCCGATGACAATGCTGCGTCCTCCGCGACCGAAGTTCTCGTTGAAGTCATACGATGCCCTGACCATCGTATGACCGAAACGATAGGCTGCCGCGGCAAACTCGACCGGCATGAAGCTGCCGTCAAAGTCGAAGCACAGGTGCTTGCGCCGGATCACCGCATCGAGCACATCGGCGTCGGCGATCGTGCGCAGAAAGTCGTTTACGACCAGCCACTGGTAGTGCAGACGCGTGTGCGCACGGGCCTTCTCGAAATCGCCGAACTGCTCGAGCGCCGCGTTGTGAAATCGCAGAAAGGCGAGGTGAAACTGGGCAACGATCAGGTTCTCGTCGTTTCGGTTATCACCGATCTCGGCCAGGCCCGAGCCATCGTCGTTGCGCGGCAGATCGCGGCAGGTATCGTTGGTATCCGGCGGTGGAACGACGAAACCGCCTCCGCTCGGCACGTTGCGACCGATACGAAATTCGCCATTGCGGCCCGCGCAGCAATGAAATTCGTCATTTCCCGGACAGTAGAGCTCACCGTCGACCTGCGGTCCACCGCCGTAGACGCTGTCCAGATCGAGAGAGTGGGTACGCATGTTGGCCAATTCATCGCGTACCTTGGCGGGCTGAATCGGCGTGAAGTCGTCGGCTCGAATATCAAATGGCGTGGTTCCCATGGCAGCGGCCGAGTGTCCGGAGGCCACCAGGTTGCGGTCGGTATTGCGTGTCATGTCATGGTCGATAAACTGACCCCAGTAGGTATAAACGGGCGGAAATTCCGCATCGCCGCTGGCCGTATCACCTTCGACCTCGGTGATCATCGCGTCACCCAGGGCGTCGAGGGCGGCGATCACGCGCGCTGAGTCGGTGTCGGGCAGCCGGTCGGCTGCATCCGGAGAAAAATAGTCGAAGGTGACCGACTCCGGCATCTCCTCCGGCGGTACGTATACGGCTTGTCCGTGCGACTCATACTTGTTGATTTCAAAACGCTTCATAGACTTGTCCTCATGACGGGTAAAGATGTGTCGTCCGCACAAGCGGGTAAATCCCACGTGCGGACGAACCGAATTGACCCGGACGCGCGGACGACGACCATGATTCGCCGACGCGGCATCCGACCCGCCGAAGAGCATGCGAAAGTACATGGATTGACGATGTGGGAAACACCACATTCGATCGCTCAAAACAACAAATGCCATTGTCGTGTGGAATCCAGCGGCAGTTCAACCGACTGATTTCGTCGCAACCACCTGGTCCGAAATGCGATACCGATCCAGCCTGCGCGTCAGCATCATCGAACCGGCCAGCATCGCAAAGATGAGGAGAATGCCCTGTCAGCCGGCCGGCAATTGCGGAAAAGCGCTTGTCACTCACCCCGAATGGCAACGCCCGGTACGATGTGAATGGATTCACAGGTGTCGCGGGCGCATGGATGCGCAGGCGACCCTCCGCGTTCCCGCAGGCCAGGCAACCGCTCGCCGGGTCGAGCGCCAGCACCTTGGTCGTGCCGTAGGCCATCAGGTGACGCGCTTCGTCGATCACCAGCGCATTGATGCCCCAACCGCTGTTGAGAATGCGCCCATCAGGCGAGAAGGCGGCCGTATTGACGGCGGCCTCGTGGCCAATCAGGCGGTGTTGTTCCTGCAGTGTGTCTGCTGTCCAGATCACTGCCGAGTAGTCGAAGCTGGTGCTGACAAGCCAGCGGCCGTCCGGCGACAGAGCCAGTCCTTTGACCGGTCCGCCGTGTGTTGTTCCAGGCCTTTGGCTGACACGAGACCGGCGAAGGTGACGCGCATGGCCCGTCGGCACGAAGCGTTCGGCGCGCCGACATTGAGCGAAGAGTATAGGCAATTGGCGCGACATGCAGCATGACGTGCGGTGCTGTGGAAAGCCTGATAACGTCGGGCTTAATCGTGTCCAATGTAAACCGGCTTGCCGCATGCCACCGCCACCCGCCGACCTGTTGAGGCAATTTTTCGATGCCGCCATTGCCTTGGCGCAGTCGGACCTGTGCATTGAGTTCTGTCTGCCCGAGCAGCCGCCGGGCCGTGTCGTCGTGATCGGTGCCGGCAAGGCTTCGACGGTAATGGCGTGCGCGCTGGAGCACCACTGGCAGGGCGAGCCCGGCGTATGCACCCTCACCGGCGATACCTGCGACGTGGACGGGATCGAGGAGATCGCCGATGCCGTTGCGACTCCCGAGACCTTGGAAGGTGCCTGGGAGCAGGGCATCAATCCACACGCCTCACTTGCCGACAACGATGGTCACGGATTTTTCGGCGCGCTCGACCATGCCGGTCCGACGCTGACCAACGTCAACAATTGTCGTGCGCTGTTGTTCCTGCCGTGAAGCCCCTGCCGGACCCTGAACTGCAAAGACCTCGACGTGGTTGGTTCTCGCTCACGCTGGCTATCCTGCTGGTCAGTTTCTTCGGCGTTTTGCTCTCGGGCAGTCCGTTCGGCCAGGTATTCGAGCGCGAGCACGGTCTGGAGCTGGCGTTCTGGTTACGCGGTGAGCGCGCTCCTCCGGGTGAGGCGGTCTACATTCCAATCGACCAGAAGGCGGCGGACACGCTGTGCGAGTGGCTGCCGGTCAACCCCGAATACGGCAACTGCCAGGTCTGTGACATCGGCAACCTGCCGCCATGGGCACGACCCTTTGTCGCCGAATTGATCGACGCACTGGCCGCTGCCGGTGCCACCGCGATCGTTGTCGATCTGCATTTCGGCTCGCTCGGTGATGCGCTTGAAGACCGGCAGCTGGCAGACGCCATTGAGCGTGCGGGGAACGTCGTATTGCTGAATGGTATGGCGCAGTACGACGACAGGGTGAGCGATGGCGATCAACTGCTGCCGCCGGATCCGTTGTTCGCGCAAGGGGCAGCCGCATCGGCACCGAGTTCGTTGCCCAGGGATACGCGCCGCGACCGTTTTGTGACCTTTGTCAACGTTGGCGGTCGGCGTCTCGCCACTCTGCCGACAGTCGCGCTCTACCTGTATGAACGGGGGCGGAATCCGGCGTCATGGCAGGCATGCCCCCCGCTGGCCCGGCTCGAAGCGGATGCAGGTCCCGACGGCGTGTTGGAACGGCTCAGGGAAAAATTCATCGCCGATCCCGCGTCGCTCGACAGGTGGCAGGCGGAAACCGGCTGCGAACATTTTCTGCAAAGCACCATCGGCCGTCTGACGACCTCGCAGGACGAGCGCTTCTTCAATTTCTACCAGGGCTTGAGGACCTTCAGCGGTCCTTTCCTCGATAGCGTCGTGGAGGGCGCCGTCGAGTGGCAAGAGGCGGCAGTGAAGGGCAAGGTGGTGTTCGTCGGCGTCGACGATCATTCGAATCGTGATCCCGCCGACAGCCATCGGACGGCCGTCGGCGAAACAGACTTCAGCGGTGTGGAATTGGTCGCCACGGGGTTCGTGAACCTGCTGCACCAACACGATATAGCGTTTGCTACAACGGCAGAGGGGATAGCGACCACCTTTGCAGTCATGTC
>CAVRBK010000016.1:0-9677 GCA_963719025.1 uncultured Gammaproteobacteria bacterium
TCCTGGTTCTGCTCCGCACGCCGCGACTTGCTCGACAGGATGCCGATCATGCGGTCCGAATCACGCACCGACGACACCTCGGGATTGGTGACCACGATCGCGTCATCGGCGTAGTACATCGCCAGGGTGGCGCCCTTCTCGATACCGGCAGGTGAATCGCAGACGATGAACTCGAACTCTTCGGCCAGCTGATCGAGCACCTTGCCGACCCCCTCGATCGTCAGCGCTTCCTTGTCGCGGGTCTGCGACGCCGGCAGCACGTACAGATTCGGGTTGCGCTTGTCCTTGATCAGGGCCTGCCCGACATTGGCCTCGCCGCTGATCACGTTGACGAAGTCATAAACGACGCGACGCTCGCAGCCCATGATCAGGTCCAGGTTGCGCAGACCGACATCGAAATCGATCACGACCGTCTTCAGACCACGTTCCGCCAGGCCCATCGCGAATGCCGCGCTGGTGGTGGTCTTCCCCACACCGCCCTTGCCGGAGGTTACAACGATAATTCTTGCCAACTGAGCACTCCTTCGGACACCAGGTCCACGTTGGTCAGATAAGAACAGCCCTGGATCGTTCAGAGCTGTTTGAAATTGAGCGCATCGCCCTGCAGAGAAATCTGCACCGCGCGCCCGAGATAACGGTTTTCGAGATTTTCGCTGACCCGGTAACGGCCGGCGATAGAGACCAGTTCCGCCCCCAGCTCACGGCAGAAGATCCGCGCCGTCTCGTCGCCGGACACGCCGGCCATGGCCCTGCCGCGCAGCGGGCCATAGGCATGAATATGCCCGGCGGCCAGCACCTCGGCGCCCGAGCTGACACCGGCCAGCAGTACCAGGTCCCCGTCTTTGGCAAAGATGCGCTGGCCGGAGCGGACCGGTTGTTCAACGACCAGGGTCTGTGAGGCCACCGGCGTTGCCGCCTCTGCCACCGGAGCGGGTTCGGCGGCCGGCTTGCGTGCCGCCGGCATGATCGCCAGTTCGAGCGCCAGCGCCTGATCACGCTGCGCGGCCGATGCGCCGCGCACGCCAACCGGAATCATGCCGTGGCCGCGCAACATGCCGACAACCATCGGCAGTTCGTCCAACTCGTCGCGACTGGGCAGCTGCGAAATATCGATCGCCACCGGGGCCTGGTCGAAAAACTGTGGCGATCGCCCGATCTGGCGGGCCAGAAAATCGTCGAGCAGATCCACGTCGAGGTCTTTCAGCACCAGCGTCGGGATCGTGAACTGCCCGGCCTTCATATCGAAAGAGGCGGATATTTGGGTACGACTGGCGGGTGCCTCAGACATGTCCTGCTACTGCTTCAGACGAAAGAAAACTGGGCCAGCAGTCTATACGAAATTACTGCCTTTTGTGACGTGAGGATCACACTTTGGAGGGTCTGGGATGGGGCTCACACAGGACAAGCCGGAAAAGGCCGGCAACGCTGAACCGGGCGACAAAGCGAGGCCGACCGGCGGCCCCGGTCAGTTCGGGATGATCGGGTTCATCGCCCCCATCGGGCCGGAAATCTGGCGCACATTCTGACGCATGAGGCTCATGCCGCCGGTGATGTGGTTCATGCGGTTGGCGATACCGCCCATGGCACCGGTCATCTGCTGCATATTGCCGTCGATACCGGTCATTTCTGCAGTGATACTGTCCATGTTCTCGCGCAATACCGGCATGACCGACGTTATTTCGTTCATGTTGTCGGTTATTGGCGTCATACGCTGAATATGCCGGTCGAAACGCTCTACCCGTTGCGCAATCAGGTCCATGTCACGATCGACACGTGACAGGTTGCGGTACATCGAATCCATATTGCCGACGATCCCGTTGAGATCCTGGTACAGCACGGTCACGTAGTACACGTTGATCACGGCGAGCATGATCAGCAACAGGGAAACCATCAGAATCAGCTTGTCGGTGATCTTGAAATGGCGATGACGCTCGTCAAGATGCAGCTGGGTCTCACGGCCCAGTCGTGCCATCACCTCGACTATCGGTCTGCGTGGATCAACCATGTTTCTGACCGCCTAGGGAAATGGGAACATGTTGTTCAGGGCGCGCGCGGGCTTGGCCATACGGTGCATCTCGGCACTCATCGCCTGCACCTCGTTGTTCATCGCATTCATGGTCAGCGCAATATTCTCGACGTTCACCCGCGTGCCGGTCATGTATCGACCGATACTGCCAACACTGCCCTCGATCACCGCGGTATCCTCGACGATAGCCCTGATCTCGACCTGCATCACCGCAGTGTTGTCCTCGATGGAGCGCATCTGCGCAACCTGCACCTCCATCGAACCGAGGTGTTCAGTAATCTCGTCCATGCGCAGCGACACCGACGAAAAATGGGTATTCATCGCGCCAACAACGCCGGAAATCCGCGTAATCTGCGAGCTCAGGGTCAACAGCAGAACCAGAATCGAGAAGGCAAGGATGAACAGAATGATCAAACCTGCACGAATACTGTAATTGAGGCGATCGCCAAGCGCGTTCTTGACATCGATCTGGCTTAGCACAATGCCCTCGAACGAACTCAACGCCCTCAGGTACTGTTGCTGCAATACGGTGTCGGCTGCCATCGCGCTGGGCTCTACCGGTTGCTCTGTCATCGCTGTGCAGTGTCCTCGATGTGTTATCGGCACGGATTCACGCTGTCACCACACCACAATACAGGTGACAGGTTATTTTTCAATTTTGGCACATTCCGCTGCGCGGAACAGAGACAAAGTCAGGTCAGGGCCTGATTGCGCCAGCCACCTGCAGCCAGGGCTTCAATGTTCGATACGTCTGCTGCCCTGTAGCAACATACCGGCCTCGCCCGGCGGCACCGGCCTGGAGAACCAGTATCCCTGGGCCTCGGGGCAATCCATCGACACCAGCGCATCGATCTGGAGCTGCGACTCGACCCCCTCGGCGACCACGTTCATGTTGAGCATCCGGCCCAGCCCGACAATGGTCTTGATGATCGCCGCACTGTCCTGTTCAGACTCGAGTTTGCGCACGAATGAGCGATCGATCTTCAGGGTGTCGTAGGAGCAACGCTGCAGGTAAGACAGGGAGGAGTAGCCGGTACCGAAATCGTCCATGTGTATCTTCACGCCGAAGCGCCGCAGTTCACTGAGCACGGCATGGGTCGCCTCTTCGTGATCCATGCAGTCGCGCTCGGTAAGTTCCAGGGACAGATCCTGCGGCGGGATGCCGCTGTCCACGATGATGCTCTTGAGCCGCTGCGCTGCATTCTCGGCCCGGAACATGCTGGCCGACACATTCACGCTCATCCCCAGAGGGGTGCCGTTGACGAACAGCTTGCGCCATTCCTGGGCCTGTCGGCAGGCCTGCTCGAGCACCCACCAGCTCAGGTTCGCCAGCATCCCCGTATCCTCCACAACCGACAGGAATGCCTCCGGGCCGAGGACGCCTTTCTCAGGATGCAGCCAGCGCAGCAGGGCCTCAAAGGCCACGATGCGCCGTTCATTCAGGGTCACGATTGGTTGGTAGTACAGCACGAACTCACCACGCGCCAGCGCGCGCCGCAGGTCGGTCTCCATGTTGAGACGCGAGATCGCCGCCTGGTGCATCGTGGTATCGAAGATCACCGTGCTCTCGGTCTCGGAGCGTTTCGCCCGATACATGGCCAGGTCGGCATCGCGCAGCAGTTCCTCGGGTGACTGGTACTGTTTTGCCACCACGGCAACCCCGATGCTGGCGCTGGTGTACATGCCACGCCCGGCAATCGAGAACTCCTGCTGAAACAGGGTGTGAATGCGCTCGGCGACCTGGGCCGTGTCGGACTCGTCATCGATATCGCTGACCAGCACCGCGAACTCGTCGCCACCCATCCGCGCCACGGTATCGCCCGGACGGATCACGCTCAGCAGACGGCGCGCGATCGACACCAGCAGGCTGTCGCCAGCGGAATGGCCAAGACTGTCGTTTACGAACTTGAAACCATCGAGATCGAAATACAGCACGGCGAAGCGCAGTGCATTGTTACGCTTGAAGCGGCGCAACGCCTGCTGCAGGCGATCGACGAACAGCACCCGGTTCGGCAGCCCGGTAAGGGCGTCGTGCAGGGCGCGATGGATCAGCTCGTGCTCGGTTTCCTTGCGCTTGGCGATACTGCTGATCGAGCCCGCCATACGCACCGCCTTGCCGTCCGGATCGGCCAGGATGACACCACGCGCGTAAACCCAGATGTAATCGCCGTTCTCATGGCGCAGCCGGTGCTCGTGTTCGAAATTCTGTCGCAGGCCCTCGGGCCTGGCATTGATCAGGCGGCGCAGCTCGGCCACGTCCTCCGGGTGGATCCGATCGACCCAGTCATCAAGCCGGTCTACCGTGACCTCCGGTGGCAGGCCGACCAGCTCGTTCCAGCGCGGTGAGAAATAGGCCGCCTCGCTGCCTGCCTCCCAATCCCAGATGCAGTCGTTGGCACCCGCCACCGCCAGCGCATAGCGTTCCTTCACCTTGATCAGCGCCTGTTCCGCACTATGGCGCTCGATCGCGTAGATGATGGCGCGGTGCAACAGCGCGGCGTTCACCTCGCGCTTGATCAGGTAATCCTGCGCGCCCGCACGCACCGCGCTGGCCGCCGTGCGCTCTTCATTACAGTTGGTGAGAATAATGACTGGCACACCAGGCGCCATGGACGACAGGCGCTGATAGCCATCAAGGCCCTTGGTGTCTGGAAGGTGGAGATCGAGCAGGATGACCGACGGCAGATTGCCTGAATTGATATCGTTGAGCGCACTACCGATGCTTTTTGCGTGACGAATGGTATAGGCGTGGGCGTATCGCTTGGCCAGATACAAGCGCACAATTTCCGCTTCCTGCGGATTGTCTTCCACTAACAGGACGTCAACGCTTTCGCCGGTCATTCTGAACCCAGATTGGCATCACCCCAAGACATTGTCTGTCAGCACCTCAATCCCCTCGTCGCCCTGCGGCACAGAGAAGATGAAGACGCTGCCGCTGCCGAGCGACGATCTTACCCAGATCTTGCCGCCATGGTTATGAATAATTCGCTTGCAGATGGCGAGCCCCATTCCGGTACCCGGATGCTCCTCGGCGTCACCCGCCCGCTCGAACATACCGAAGATACGTGTCGCATCGTCCTCGGAGACACCGATGCCGTTGTCCTTGACCCCGATGCGCCACTCATTGCGCACCCGTTGCGCACGCACCGTTATGTGCAGGGCGCGCTCACTGCGAAACTTGATCGCGTTCCCGATCAGGTTCTGGAACAGGCGCTGAAACTGCCGGCGATCCACCGCGAGCGTCGGCAATTCGTGCTGGCGCGTGATGCTGCCGCCGATCTCATCCAGGGTAACCCGGTACAGATTCACCACCTCATCGAACAGCGCGTTCAGATCGACCGGTTCGCGAACCGGCTCGGAACTCTGCAGGCGCGAGAAATCGAGCAGTTCATCAAGCATCTCCTGGGTACGGGTCAGGTTGAACTGCAGGTGACCCAGCACCTTGGAGCCCGAATCGCCAAGCTCGTTTTCGAAATCCTCGTTCAGGATATCGGCGTAGCGCCGCGCGAGTTGCAGGGGGTCCTGCAGATCGTGCGAGACGGCGTACACCAGTCGCTCGCGGTCCTGCCCATTGGATTCAACGGTTTGCGCCTTATCACCCGCCGTTTCATGCCGCAAACTGAAGCTTCGTCCCTGTGCGGCCAGCTTGGATACCAGGCGCGCCAGGGCGATGAGCCCCGCACTGTTACGCGGATAGATCGCCGCTATCCCGTCCTCTACCGGCAGAGTACGGCGATCAACCTGATCTTCTGCAGCCATCAGGACGAGGAGGGCGTTGGGCCTGTGTTCAGTGCACGCGGCCGCAACGAGGGTCCAGTCCGACCATGCCTGCTCGACATCGATCACGATGACCTGGAAACTCTGTTCGGAATACAGCGCGTCATAGAACGACTGGGCAGCGGGTGCGGACATCAGCAGCACATCACCGCCCGCATCGTCCCTTGCGAACAACGTCGTTAGTACCAATTCATCGGCAGCAGAGGCACTAACGAACAATACTTTAATTTTGTCGTTCATTAGTTTTTATAGTCGGCACTTGTCGTTATGTTTGGCGCGCCATTTTTTATCGGCTACTGCACCCGTTCGGCTTTAACCCGGCACATCACGATTAAAGCGGCAGCTACCGGAGATCTGGTAAACCGCACTGTTTTTTTGTTGCAAATCAGGCTCTAAGAAAAGCCAATTCACGATCGACCAGAGCTTTATTCTCGCAGAATTGACCCGCAGGTAAATGGCGGAAATCCGGCACACCACGAAGTTTGACGCGGGCCCTGAAGCAATCCGAAAATCCTTCGCAAAACAGGATGATAAAAGCGGATTTCAGGCATTTAGATCCTTTTCTGACCATTTTCGTTACAGACATGCGATGGCGACCACAAAAATTCAATATTTTAATTCCTGCCGCCACCTCCACCCCCAAGAAAGCCCGTTACCCACCGCAACGACGACAAAGCGCAGCACCGCGCGCCAGCAAATTGGGGCGCGCTTACAATGGCTCACTACGTATACTCACGAACCGACGACGCATCAACGGGTGAGTCGAGAATGAAGGCTCCATGAAACAGACGAGATGTCCGATGAAGCTCAACGACCCGTTTGGCCGGGTGAACCGCAGACAGCATTCCGCCTATCTCGTACTGCGCGACCGCCTGCTTTCACAGGGCGTCCTGGACACCGCCGCCGCGGCAGGCATTGCCACCCACATGTCGCGCACGGCCCTGTGGCTGGTCCTGGCAACCGTGCTGGTCGGCAGCGTGATTGCGCTCGTCATTCCTGGACTGTCCGGTGTATCGGTCGTCCTCGGCATACTGATGCTGGCCTGGATCGGCGTGCATTTTTTCCAAGCCCGCATGCATCTCAAACGCTATGTTCTCCAAGAGTGCCAAACACCGGCAGAATCCGACGAGAAACCCATCGATACCAGTCCCCCTGGAGGAAAACCATGATCATGAAAGTTGGTAAAAAGACATCGCTGCACAAGCAGGCAGCCGCACTGCTGTTGCTGCTAGGCTCGCTGTTTGGCGGCCTTGCCCCCGTTTCGGCGCAGGCGGACGACATGGCCAAGGTCGTGTTTCATGCCGACTTCGCCGATCCGCGACGTTTCAGCGCGATGCTGACCAGTGTCAACAACATGGTCACCTACTACCAGAATGAGCTGATCGACTATGACGTGCGTATCGTCTTCGTGGCCCATGGCATTCGCTTTGTGACCAATGACAAGCTCGAAGGCACACCGTTTGCCGAGGACGCAGCGATGGCCGAACGCCGCGACAATAATGCCGGCCGGCTAGACGCGCTGCGCTCTGTGCAGGGCGTCAAGCTCGAGTTGTGCGACATCACCCGCTCGCAGATCAACCTGGCCGAAGACAAGCTGTCGGAAGGCGTCAGCCTGGTGCCATCCGGGGTCGTGCAGATCGCCGAGCTGCAGAACCAGGGCTTCGCCTACATCAAGATCGAGTAAACCGTTTTGCCGACCGCTACCCGTCGGCGCATGCGCCGAAGATTGCCGCAGCTGCTGCTGGTGTTGCCGATACTGCTGTACCTGGCGGGGTGCGGACAGGAGCCGGCCCAGACCGCCGAGTTGAGCGGCCCGACGATGGGCACCAGCTACAGCGTACGGCTGTCTCCGGTGCCGGACGAATCGACCCGGCTAATCCTGCAGTTGCGCATCGATGAGCGCCTGCACCAGATCAACCGGATGATGTCGACCTATATCGACGACTCGGACCTCGAGCGTTTCAACAAGGCACGCTCTACCGACTGGCTGCCGGTACCCGCACCACTCGCCGAACTGGTCGAGCGCGGCCAGTCGATCAGCGCAAAGAGTGGTGGAAGTTATGACATCACCGTCGGTCCACTGGTCGCACTCTGGGGCTTTGGCAATGCCGGCCAGCGTGATGCACCGCCATCGGCAGACGCGATTGCGCAGACCTTGCGGCACGTCGGCTACCGGCGACTCGAAACACGGCTATCCCCCCCGGCATTGCGCAAGGCGGTCGGTGAGTTGGAGATCGACCTGTCCTCGATCGCAAAAGGCTGGGCCGTGGACCAGATAGCGGAACTGCTGCAGGCGCAGGGTATCGACACCTTCCTGGTTGAGGTCGGCGGCGAGACACGTGCGCAGGGACTGAAAGAGGACGGCCAACCCTGGCGCATCGCGGTCGAGCGCCCATTGTTTACGGCGCGCGATGTGCAGGGGCGACTGCTGGCCAGCGATATCGCGATCGCGACATCGGGCGACTACCGCAATTACTTCGAATACCAGGGTGAACGCTTCTCCCACACCATCGACCCGGTCAGCGGACAGACCGTGCGCAATCGCCTCGCCTCGGTCACCGTGCTTGCCGACAATTGCACCGATGCCGACGCCTGGGCGACCGCGCTGATGGCCCTCGGCGAACACAAGGGCCCCGCATTGGCAGAATCGCTGGGCATGCGGGCGCTGTTCATCGTGCGCGACGGTGATCGCCTGCGCGAACAGCTCAGTCCCGCCTTGGCGAACTCGGCGCTGTGGCAGACGATGCGATAAGGCCGGGGCTTGTCACGCGGGACACATCGCCGCGCGGCGTTCCTACCCCCGTTGTTCGTTCGCCAGCGATGCCGCGAACAGGTACTCCGCAGCCGTCGGCAATGGCGGTAGATCCGTCCAAATATGTTATGTTATTACCTTCTATTTTCCCGTCTAACCGCGGTCCGCAACTGCGGCAGACCGCCCGTCACCAAGGAGAGCATCGCCGTGCCGACCCGAGCCAACCCCCTGCTTCTGATCACGGCACTGTGTTTCGGCGGATTGGTCACTGCCGCCGGGGACACAGACGACCTCATGCACCGCCAACATGGCCAGCACGAACACGGTGCCGCCGTGCTGCAACTGATCAGCGAAGGCCAGGATCTGTTCATCACGCTGCAGACACCGGCGGCAAACGTGGTCGGCTTCGAGCATGCCGCGCGCAACCCGGAACAGCACCACATGATCGCGCAGGGGATGGACGGCCTGCGTGACGCTGGGCACCTGTTCCGCTTTCCGCCCGCTGCCGATTGCCGCCTGCACGAGGCGGATATCGATTCCCCGCTCGACGAATCGCATGACCATGCCCCCGCTACTGCGCACGACCGGGGTGAAAACGCCGGACCCGGTCATGCCGACATCGCCGTAAACTACCATTTCCGCTGCGGAGAGCCACAGGCCCTCGACCGCCTCGATCTCAACCTGTTCGACAGATTTCCGGCGATGCAGCGCATCAGGGTAGAGTTCGTTGTCGGCAGCACCCAGGGGGCCGCGATCGCCACCGCCGACAATCGAAGCATAGCGTTCTGATCGCCCCGGTCAGCAGGAAACTCTGCGAGAATCATGCCTCCCGCTCGAACCCGGCCGGATCCCCAGGTGGTTATCCAGATCGACAACCTTACCTTCTGCTGGCAGGCCGATGCGCCGCCGGTTCTCGATATCGAGACGCTCGGCGTCGAGCGTGGCGAACACCTGTTCATCGCCGGACCCAGCGGTAGCGGCAAGAGCACGCTGCTGAGCCTGCTGGCGGGCGTCACCACGCCGACGACCGGCTCGGTAGCCGTGCTCGACACCCCGCTGCAAGACCTCGGGCAGGCGCAGCGCGATCATTTTCGCGCCAACCACCTGGGCTACATCTTCCAG
>CAVRBK010000017.1:0-39631 GCA_963719025.1 uncultured Gammaproteobacteria bacterium
AGGTCCGTTTCCCTGCGCCGTGCTGTCGTCCTGCAGCGCGGCGACAAACTCAAGCGTGTCAGCATCGGGCGAGCCACGCAGCAGGGCCGCGATTACGCTGTACAGGCCCGCGCGGTGCGCCTGTTCTTCGACCTGGCCCGCGATGTCGCTGGTGCCGATCGATGTGGCGGTGGACGGCGTCGGCTGGCTGTTCATTGTACTTTTCCGTTCTTGTTGGCTGGGGTTTGTGTGCCAAAGACACCGGCCTGCATCGCCTCGGTGTCCTGCACCGCATCGACAACCCGGCAGTCTTCGCACATCTGCAGGCGTTGCCGTGCGCGGTCGGTCTGGAACATGGCGTGGCCTTCGAGTTTCCCGAGGATGTTGTCGATCACGCGGCGCGTGGCGAAAGGTTTGCCACAGCTGACGCAGCAGAACGGTGGCTCTTCATACAGGATGCGGGCTTTGCGCCTCTGTTCGGGATCGCTGAGGAAGCCGGCCTGCAGTTCAATCGCATTCTCGGGGCAGGCGTTTTGGCAGATGCCGCATTGCACACAATTGGACTCATGAAAGATCAGCATTGGCGCCTCGTCACCGGCGCTCAATGCACCGGCAGGGCATACCGATGTGCAACTGAGGCACAGGGTGCAGCGCTCCTGATTGATCAGGACCTCACCATACGGCGCCTGCGCGGGCAGCGCGATGCGCTGGGGTGCGTCGCCTGCGTGTTCGGCGAGGTGCTCTATCGCCAGCCCGAAAAGCTGGCGTTTGGGATGTCCGGCGCTGAAAGAGGCTGCCGTCGGCAGCCCGTCGACAGCCTGGCAGCGGGCCGGCGCATCGCTGAGCAGTACGCTGCGCAGTGCATCAGCGTTATAGCCGAGGCCCGCCAGGAGTGCATGGCTGGTCTCCAGTTGCTGATCGAGCGCATGGCGTGATTTGCCCGGAACCGATCCGCCGTCGGCGAGCAATACGCAGCCGGCACCCCAGGCAATCGCACTGAGCCAGATCTCGTGTCCGACACTCGCCAACTCCTCGACGGCGACCAGCAATACATTGGGCGGCAACGCCGGCATTGCCACGGCATCGTCCTCGGCGACAAACAGCACAACAGGGCCTTGCCCGCCGGCCTCGAGGTAGCTGTGCAGCAACAGCCGCACCCGCTCCGCGGTATCGCTGGCGGGCGGGTAGGCGTAGCGCATTGCGCCCGTCGGACAGACCGTCGCGCAGATTCCTCCGCCCTGGCAGAGGTTGGGATTGACCTCGACCTGTTCGCCTATAGAAATGATGGCATCGGCCGGGCAGCTGTCGATGCACTGGTTGCAACCGGGTTGGCCGGAGCGTGAATGGGCGCAGATGCTTGGGTTGTAGTCGAAGTAGCGCGGCTTTTCGAAAGTGCCGGTCATGCCGTCTATCGCCAGCAGGGCGGCATCGAGATCGGGTAGTTCGGCGCCGAAGTGCCAGTATCCCGGCGGGGGCAGTTCCCGGTCGATCAGCGGCCTGTCGCTGAAGTCGACCACCATGTCGGACTGCAGCTGCTGGAAGTTGTGTTTGCCGCGTTCACCCAGCTCGATTGAAAAACTGCCCAGGTGACCCCGGATATCCAGGGCGCGGCCGCCAACCGACGTGGTGGGCACGCCGGCGTCGACCTCTC
Source organism: uncultured Gammaproteobacteria bacterium (assembly GCA_963719025.1). Classification (GTDB taxonomy): domain Bacteria; phylum Pseudomonadota; class Gammaproteobacteria; order Chromatiales; family Chromatiaceae; genus Thiosocius. The sequence goes on from CAVRBK010000017.1 coordinate 1,631, forward strand.
CATCGGTGAGAAGCACCTCGGCATGCAAGGGCGCCTGGACCCGGGCGGCAAACCACTGGGCCTGTTCGCCACCGACCGCGATGACTCGGCCACGCGAGCTGTAGTGAACGATGCCCGTGGCGCCGATGCCGAGTTTTTCCGCCGCGTTCAGCGCACTCTGGCGGGCGCGCTCGTTGCGGCTGGCCTGCAGGTCCTGTTCGTTGCTGTCATGCATGGGATTGGGTCCCTCGTGGATCGCTTGTAGTGGGCTCGCCGGCAACACCGTCGGCCGGTCCGGAAATGTCGGGCTGTCGATTTTCGCTGGCCGCAAGGCTGGGCTGGGCGGTATCGGCCGTGTCCGCATGATCGTTGTCGGCCTGCTGCCCGGCGCCGGTCTGCGGGCCGTCCTGTGGTTCGGGCTGGTCATCGAGGAGATGCTGGCGCAGGTCTTCGGCCTTCTTGCGCGCCTCGACCTCGATCAGGTGACGCATGTCGGCGGTGACGATAGCGCCCAGCGGCGAGAAGGTGGCGTAGTCCTCGGCATAGTCGTCGAGTCCATCGACGATGTTCAGTTCGCTGCTGTGAAACAGCTTGCGCAGTGCCGCGCGCCGCACAGGGTCGCTGACATCCGGCGACAGGAAGCCGCTGAAATCGGAACCGAACTCGAGGGTCTCGAGCGGTGGCATGTCGGCATCGGTCAGCGGCTTTTCGGGCGGGACCTCGGCAGACAACTCGCTGTTGTGTCGCGGATCCGTGTCCGCCGGCGGGTCGAGCGGGTCTTCGAGGCGCGTCGTTGTCGCTATGCGTTCGGCGGCGCGGGCCTCGGTCTTGCGCCGATGAAAGCGGCTGAGGAAGGATTCGCCGGCAATCGCCTGGTCGTCGTCATTGCCTGTCGATCCCTTGCGCCTATCCACGCGGCCGCTCCGGTGCCTGTTCGGCTGACCAGTCGATCAACTTGCGCTTCTTTTTCTTTTCCGGGAAGTAGTTGGCGAGGACGAATGCCTCTGTCCAGCGGTACAGTTCGGGCGGCAGGTCGACTGCAAAGATGTCGTCGTCACCCTCGAGGTAGGCATGCGCCTCGTCGAAACTCATGCTGACCAGGAAGGGTTCGGGTCTGCCGCCACTCTCTTCGGTGCGCGCGATCACGTAGGCACGCGGCGTGGGGCTGCGCAGGTTGTGGTAGTAGCTCTCGCATTCGTCGGCATACAGCCGCACGTGGAGGCCACCGACCAGGAAAAAGGCTACCCCATCCTCTTCGCGCAGCAGGCCGGAACTCGCCATCGTCCACATGCCGCCCGACGGTGATGCCGGCGGCCGACCAGACATGGTCGACCCACGGGTTCTGTGGCCGAACGGCGCTCGAGGATCACTGCGACCGGAAACTCCCGGGCCTGTGCCTGGTCTGCGTGGTGTGTCATCTGCTGCCTCTCGGTTCGCGCAAGAACAAGGGCATGTTCAGCAAGTTGCGTACCAGCAGGCGTTTGCCCCCTGTTTGACTGCACCCGGTGAAAAAATCCGCTGATTAGTCGGTTGCCGTTGCGCCAAATTGTCTCAACGAGCCGGGTGGGGCGGGACAAAATGCGCCGGAATTGGCGACCTGCCTGTTCGTGCGGGCGAGCCGCTTGCCCGGGTTTCGCCCTTGCGGCGGGCCTTCGCCGCCAGTCGGGTTCGGGCGGAACGGTTATTGCAGCTTCCCGTCAGATTCAAGGGGGAAGGCGCATGCAGCATTCAGCGGGCGACGGGGAAGACCAGCAGACGCTGATCGACCGTTTCGGGCGAAAGGTCAACTATCTGCGGATATCCGTAACCGACCGCTGCGATCTGCGCTGCGTGTATTGCATGTCGGAGAACATGAAGTTTCTGCCGCGCGCCAGCCTGCTGTCGCTGGAGGAGATCATCCAGGTCGGGCAGGCCTTTGTCGACATGGGTACCCGCAAGATCCGCATCACCGGCGGCGAGCCGCTGCACCGGCGTGACATCCTCAAGGTTTTCCGTGCCTTTGGTGAGCTGGACGGCCTCGACGACCTGACGGTGACGACCAACGGCACGCAGCTGCCACGCTTCGCGACGGATCTGCGCGCCGCCGGCGTAACCCGGATCAACGTCAGCCTGGATTCGCTGCGGCCGGAACGTTATACCGCGCTGACCCGCAACGGCAGGATCGAGCGGGTATTGCGCGGGCTGGATGCCGCGCAGGCGGCCGGTTTCGACCGGATCAAGCTCAACGCGGTGATTCTGAAAAACCGCAACCACGACGAGATCCACGACCTGGTCGCGTTTGCCATCGATCGCGGCATCGACATCAGTTTCATCGAAGAGATGCCGCTTGGCGTCGTTGGCGATCACGACCGCAGCGAGTGCTATTACTCGAGCGACGAGATCCGCCGCGATCTCGAGGCGCACTATCAATTACTGCCGACCGCCGAGACCACCGGCGGCCCGTCGCGCTACTTCCGGATCCCCGGCGTCGAGTACCCGGGTCGGCTTCATCTCGCCGCACAGCCACAACTTCTGCGAACAGTGCAACCGTGTGCGCCTGACCTCGGAGGGGCGCCTGCTGCTGTGCCTCGGCCAGGAGCACAGCGTCGACCTGCGGCGCGTGGTGCGTGGCAACCCGGGTGATGACACGGCGCTGCGCAAGGCGATCGTCGGCTCGATGGCGATCAAGCCGCGCGGACATGATTTCGATCTGCGAGGCCAAGCCGGTGATCTTTCGCCACATGAACCACACCGGGGGATGAGGCCGTGACCAAATCAACGATGCCGGATATGTCATCCGCGGCGCTGACCGAAGCCGCGCTACCGGCCGACCATGAGCGATACCGGTCTGAGCCCGTCGCACGAGGTGGTCGCGGTCGACGAGTTCGGCCAGAACCGCGTCGGGTTTCGTCGCCGGTGAACGCGCGCTTACGCTGTTTCTGGACGATCGCGAGATCGTCACGCTGATGACCCTGGGCACCCACCCCGAGATGCTGACCCTCGGCTACCTGCTCAACCAGCGCCTGGTGCCGTGTCTCGAGTCGGTCGAATCGGTGCTGGTGGACTGGGAGAGTGCCACGGTGCGGGTTGAGACCTTCGAGCGCATCACCGATCTCGATCAGAAACTCAAGCATCGCACGGTGACGACCGGTTGCGGCCAGGGCACGGTTTTTGGCCGCATCGGTGACCAGATCGAAAAGTTGCGGCTACCCCGCGTACAGATCGCCCAGTCGATGATTTATCGGCTGTTGAGTCATATCAGCGAGTCACAACGAGGTCTACAAGCGCGCCGGCGGGGTACACGGTTGCGCCCTGTGCAGCAGTGCCACCGGAACAGACCCGGCGATCCACCTGTTCGTCGAGGATGTCGGTCGGCACAATGCCGCCGATGCTATCAGCGGCTACATGTGGCTGAACGCGATCGAGGGCGGCGACAAATGGTTTTACACCACCGGACGCCTGACCTCCGAGATGGTGATCAAGGTTGCGCAGATGCAGGTACCGGTCCTGTTGTCCCGTTCAGGGGTGACCTTTCGCGGCCTCGAACTCGCGCAGAAGATCGGCGTGGTTCTGATCGCCCGGGCGAAAGGCCGGCATTTTCTCGTCTACAACGGTGCGGACCAGATCAACTTCGATGCGGTTCCACCACAGACCGGAACGCGCGCGGCGGTACGCGGTGGTCGGGAGTCGGGCCGCTCGCGCGGCAACTGAAAGGAGTTTGGCCATGTCCGCGGTGTTGATGCAGGAGAACGATGCCTTTCTCAGCGTCAGGCAGGTGGCGAGCTACCTGCAGCTGAACGAAAAGAAGGTGTATGCGCTGGTCAACGAGGGCAAGATTCCGGCGACCAAGGTCACCGGCAAATGGATGTTCCCGCGTGAGCTGATCGATCGCTGGATGATGGATTCGGCGCATGGCGGCCTGCTGACCGACCGCCTCGTGATCGCCGGTAGTGACGATCCCCTGCTGTACCGCGTGGTGTCCGCGTTTGCGCGTGACATCAACGCCATGGCGCAGGTCAGCTATACGCCGACCGGCACGCGGCTTGGCCTGGAACTGCTGCAGGCCAGCAGGGTCGATGTGAGCAGCCTGCACTGGGGGCCGAGCGACGAGAGCCGGACCCGTCATCCGGCGCTGTTGCGCCAGCATCCGCAGCACAGTAACTGGGTGCTGATCCGTGCCTTCACCCGTGAGCAGGGGCTGATGGTGCGTCCCGACCTGGTTGTGCGGTGAACGACGCTCCGGGTCTGACCGATCCCAGGTACCGATGGGTGCAGCGTCAGCCTGGGGCGGGCGCGCAACGTTTTCTGCTGGAGATGCGCAAGTCATCGGATGCGCCGGAGCCGCTGAACGTCACCGTGACGGCATTGTCCGAACGCGAGGCGGCCAGTGCGATCGTGCTGGATCAGGCCGATGTCGCGCCGGGCGCGCGCGCAGCGGCCACCGAGGCGGGGCTTGGCTTTATCCCGTTTGGCATCGAGGCGTTTGATTTTGCCCTGCCGCGCAATATCTGGTTCCGCCGCCTGTTTCAGGATCTGCTGGGTCGGCTGCAGAGTGGTGAGAGTCGGCAGGTCGCCGATCTGCTTGGCGGTTACGACTTTGCCGAAACAGGAGAGCTGATCTGGGGCGAGGACTGACCGCATACCGGGCAGTCACTGCGTGCCGGAATCCGCATACGCTGCCATTCCATCAGTGCTGCGTCGAACAGCAACAGGGTGCCGCGCAGGGATTCGGCGTGGCCGGTCAGAATGCGCACAGCCTGCAGCGCCTGCAGGCTGCCGATAACACCAACCACCGGGGCCAGAACGCCCTCCATCGCACAGCTTTCCTCGTTTTCGAGGGCGACCGGATAGACACATTGATAGCAGGGTCCGCCGGGCATTGCGGCCATGATCTGGCCTTCCAGGCGGATCGCCGCACCAATGACCAGCGGGGTTGCCGTGGCCTGTGCGATCCGGTTCAACTGGAAGCGCGATTGAAAGTTATCGGTGCAGTCGAGCACGACATCCGCGGCACGAACCTCGTGCTCGAGTTCCTCCCCGTCCAGTTGCCAGTCACGAATCACGGTGTTGCAGGCGGCATTGATCCCGGCCAGCGTGCGCGCGGCAGAACGGGCCTTGGGCTCCCCGATATCGGCCTCGCGGTGAATCACCTGGCGCTGCAGATTGGACGACTCGACCCGGTCATAGTCGCTGAGTACCAGTGTGCCCACACCGCTGGCTGCCAGGTACATCGCTGCGGGTGAACCCAGTCCGCCAAGGCCGACGATCAGTGCCCGTGAGGCCAGCAGACGCTGCTGACCTTCCTCCTGTACCTGCTCGAGCCTGATCTGTCGCGCGTAGCGTTCGCGTTGCCTGCGGCTCAGCGGTGTGGTGTTGTCTGTCATGGCTGTTTTTATTCAGTGGTTGGCATCGGCTTCGTTCGCCGGCAGCGGTTCAAGCGGTGTATTGCTGGCCTCGTAGGCATGCAGTTGCTCGGAGATGGTCTCGCCGTCTTCGGTCATCTGTGGTTCGCGCAACAGCCAGACACGAAACTGACTGCCGATGCCTGGCTGCGAACTTACCGTGATATCGCCACCATAGCGGCGAATCAGGCCGTAGCTGACCGACAGCCCCAGGCCGGTGCCCTCGTCCCTGCGCGCTTGGTGCTGTAGAAGGGGTTGAAGATCTGGTTGCACTGGTCGGCTGTCATGCCGGCACCGTTGTCGGTGACCGTGATGCAGACGCCGCGCTCCTCCCAGTCGCCGGTACGGACGGTTATCGCCCCGCACGTGCGCGGCAGGGCATGCACGGCGTTGCCGATCAGGTTGACCAGCACCTGCTGCAGTTCCTGCTGGTTGATCGTCACCGGGCGCGTGGCGTCGAGTTCCAGCGACAGGGTCGAAGTCATGCTGCTTCTGCATATGCGACACCAGTGACAGGGTGTCCTCGACCACCTGATTGACGTCGACATCGCTCAGGTAACCGGCGTAGTCGCCGGGGCGCGCATACTTGAGCAGCTTTTCGATGATGGCCTGAATGCGGTAGATCTGTTCGATGACCAGGTTGATCTCGGGGCGTACCGGGTCGAGCTTGTCGCCGAGTTCGCTGGTCAATACGTCGAGGTTGCCCAGCATCACCTGGGTCGGGTTGTTGATCTCGTGTGCGACCCCGGCGGTGAGTTCGCCGAGTGCCGCGAGTTTCTCCGCGGTGACCAGTTTGACGCCGGGTCTCGCGCAACACAGTGATGGTACGCTGCAGTTCGTCGTTGCGCTGCTGCAGTTCGGCGGTGCGCTCGTCGACCTTGTCTTCGAGCTGTTCGGCCCAGTCCTGCATCTGCGCTGGTCTGCTGCTCGAGCTGGTCGAGCATGGCATCAAATTCGTGCGCCAGTTCGGCCAGTTCATCCTGGCTCGCGACCCTGCCGACCCGTTGTTGACCGCCCGTACGGGTCGAACGGATAACCTGCGACATCTGCTCGACCGGTTGAAAGATCGACTTGGCGCCGCGCATCGCCAGTACTGCATACAGGGCCAGCAGGCCGAACATCAGCAGCAGGACAACGCCGAGGGTCTTCCACAATGCGGCGCGAAATGGCGCCTCGAGATAGCCGGCATACAGGATGCCGACGCGCTTTCCCTGGTGATCGACGATCGGCTCGTAGGCCGAGATGTACCAGTCGTTGACCACGAAGGCGCGGTTGATCCAGGTCTCGCCCTCGTCGAGTACGCTGTGACTGACCTCGTCGGAGACGCGGGTGCCGAGCGCGCGTTCACCGGCCAGGCGCGGCACGTTGGTCGAGATGCGCACGTCATCGAGAAAGACCGTCACCGTGCCGATGCTGCCCTTCGGCAGGCTGCCCGGTCCGTAGACCAGGTCGCGGATGGCGTCGACGAAGGCGAAGTTGTTGTTCAGCAGCACGCCGCCATCGAGTATCGCGCTGACCCGGCCATCGAAATCGAGCACCGGTTGGCGTGCGCGGATCACCATGCCGCGGTCTTCGAGTCTGCGTGCGGTGGGGCGCGCGCGTTCGGTCTGCACGAGCGGTAGTCGAACCGATGTGGCGAGGCTGGGTTGCAGTGCATCCAGCTGCCCGGGTGCGAGTATCTCAATGCCGACGACGGGTTCCTGTGCCGCCATAACGTCGGTTTTTTCGAGCATCACGACGCGTAGAAAACTGAAGCCGGCGGTCTTTTTCAGGGTGCGTGCCAGCGCCTCGAGCGTGGCAGTATCGCGTTCCTCCATGGCATTGCGAAATGGATACGACTCACCGAGGCGGGCGAGCTGATTGAGATGATCGAGCTGGATGCGCTCGAAGATGTCGTGCGCCACGGCCAGGTCGGTGTTGACCTTGATGTACAGCTGTTCGTAGGTGAACGAGGCGCCCCAGATCGGTGAGCCCGGCGAGCGTCGCGGGCAGAACCAGGGCGATCGGAAACAGGGTCAGCACCAGCAGCTTGCGTCGTACGCTGCTGCCGATCATGCGGGTGATCGCGGAGACAAGCCGCGTCATGACTCAGTGCCCGGTTGCGCCGTGGCGGGCGATCATTTCTCCGCATCCCAGGCCTGACACTTGCGCTCGAGGGTCTTGCGTGACACGCCGAGTATGCGTGCGGCAGCCGATTTGTTGCCGCCTTCCATGTCGAGCACGCGCAGGATGTGGCGCCGTTCGACGGTCTCCAGGGTCAGGTCGTCGTCGTCTGCGGCATCGCGCTCGGCGGTCACGGCGCGAACACCCCGGCAGGTTGTGGCTGGGCTGCTGGCTGAGCAGCAGGCAACGCTCGATCACGTTCTTCAGTTCGCGAATATTGCCCGGCCAGTCGTAGTCGCGCGAGCCGCTGCACCTCTGTCTCGGGGATCGTGCGGGACCGCAACGCCGAGATCGGCGGCAATGCGGTCGAGAAGTGCTCGATCAGCTCGGGCAGGTCCTGGATCCGCTCGCGCAGCGCCGGCATACGGATGCTCAGCACGTTGAGTCGATAGATACAGGTCCTCGCGGAAGTTGCCCTGGTCGACCTCGGCCTTCAGGTCGCGATTGGTGGCGGCCACGATGCGCACGTCGACCGGCGTCTCGCGGTTGCCGCCGACCGGGCGCACGCCGCGTTCCTCCATGACCCGCAACAGGCGGGTCTGCATGGCCAGCGGCATCTCGCCGATCTCGTCGAGAAACAGGGTGCCGCCGTCGGCGTAGGAGAACAGTCCCTCGCGCGCCTTGACCGCGCCGGTGAAGGCCCCCTTGGCGTGGCCGAACAGCTCGCTCTCGAGCAGTTCGGCGTGCATCGCGCCGCAGTTGATCGGCACGAAGGACCCGTCGCGGCCGCTGAACTTGTGGATCGCGCGCGCGGCCAGTTCCTTGCCGGTGCCGGACTCGCCCTGGATCAGCACGGTCGACGGCATCGGTGCGACCCGCTTGATCACCTCGCAGACGCCCCGGATCAGGTCGCAGGAGCCGATGATGCCGCTGCCCTCGTGCAACTGCGCGACCTGGCGGCGCAGCAGATAGTTTTCTTTCTGCAGCCGTTGCCGCTCCATGCAGCGGGTGACCGCCGTCTGCATCTGCTCCATGCGGAACGGTTTGAGAATGAAATCCGAGGCCCCGGCCCGTAGCGCCGTGATCGCGGTCTGCAGATCGGCGTGCGCGGTCATGAAGATGACCGGCGTCGTATGGTCCTGATCGCGCAGCTGGCTGACCCAGTCGACACCGGAACGGCCGGGCAGGCGGATGTCGGAGATGATCAGATCGAAATGGCAGCGCTCAGCAGCGCGTCGGCGGCATCGGCGTCTGCGGCGATCTCGACCAGGCTGAATTGGGACGGCAGAGTCCCTTCTGCAGAAAACTGAGGATGCCGGGCTCGTCATCGACGATCAGCACCGAGCTCAGACGCTTTCTGCCGTCCTCGTCGAGTCCCGATCGTCGCGCCGCGTCGTCGTGACACGGCGCATCGCAGTGTCTCGGGGGTACGTGCCATGGTTGCCGTCGTTCTCAGCGGTCGATGCGGTGATGGACCAGCTCACGCTTGCACCCCGGAAACAAACGGAAAGACGCAACCGATTGCCCGAAGCCGGCAGCAGGTATCAGCTCGATTGCTGGTCCATTGTGTCTTCTGAGTCTAGTCAACTCTGGGACATTTTGTCCCTGCAGATTGTACGGTGTATTCGAGCCGCGGCGGTGATTTGACCGACGCCGGGTCGGGCCGCTAGCGGGTGCCGGTCGTCGCCAGTTCGCCACATCGAGGCAGTAGTGCTGGCATTTTATTTGCATCGAGCTGCGGAGTCGATGAACCAGCAACCTGAACAGGAAGAGTGCCATAGATGTCTCGATCGGATGGTGCTCGGGTCCGCGCTCTCGCCGTGCGGTGTCGATATTAGCGTTTCGTCGGCGAGCGCCGGCAGAGCTCGGATCGCGCGCAAGATCGGTCCGACTCGCGACCACGACCAGCACCGAGAACTCGGGACTGCTCGACGACCTGCTGCCGCGGTTCAAGGCCGCAAGCGGGTTACGAGGTGCATGTGATCGCGGTCGGCACCGGCAAGGCGCTGCGCATGGGCCGCGACGGCGATGTCGACGTGGTGCTGGTGCATGCGCCGGCGGCCGAGCAGAAGTTCGTCGACGAGGGTTACGGCGAGCAGCGCCTGCCGGTGATGTTCAACGACTTCGTCATTGTCGGTCCGCGCAGCGACCCGGCCGGGCTGTCGCGGGCCGGCAGTGCCGCGGACGCGCTCGGACCGGATCGCCGCCAGCGGGCAGCCTGTTCGTCTCGCGCGGGGATGACTCGGGTACGCACAAGAAGGAACGCTCACTCTGGCGCAGGGCGGGATCGCAGCCGGGCGGCAGCTGGTACCGCGAGGCCGGCCAGGGCATGGGCAAGGTCTTGCAGATGGCCGACGAACTGCGCGCCTACACCTTGACCGACCGCGGCACCTGGCTGGCCTACCGGGACAAGAGCCATCTGCAGATCGTTTATCAGGGCCACGAGGAACTGTTCAACCCCTACTCGATCATCGCGGTCAGCGACCAACGCTATCCCGATCTGAATCATGCCGGCGCCGAGGCCCTGATCGACTGGATCCGCGGCAGCGAAGGCCAGCAGGCGATCGCCGCCTACCGCAAATCCGGCGAGCAGTTGTTCACCCCGTCGGCGGGTACACTGGCGGGTCGTTGAGTCGCGATGACGGGCAGCGCAGTTTGAGCTCGATTGCAGAGACGCACGCAACAGGCATTGCTGCTGCTGTTCGGCGGCGATGCCGGGTCTGTGGGAGATCATCGGGATCTCGTTCCAGGTGTCGCTGACCGCGCTGTTGATCGCGACACCGTTTGCCGTGTTCATGGCCTTCCTGCTGGCCTACGGACGGTTTCCCGGAAGGCGCCTGTTGATTGCGACGTTCAACACCTTGTTGTCGTTTCCGGCCGTGGTGGTCGGATTGACGTTCTACATCCTGTTGTCGCGACAGGGTCCGCTGGGTGATCTGCAATTGCTGTTTACGCAGCCGGCCATGGTGCTCGGCCAGATTGCGCTGGCCCTGCCGATCCTGGTGGCGATGGGGCATTCGTCGCTGCAGGCGACCGACCGGCGCGCCTGGGAGACGGCGCGCACGCTGGGTGCCGGGCGTACCCGCGCCATGTTGACCCTGATGCGTGAGGCACGCTTCGGTCTGCTGGCCGCGCTGCTGGCCGGTTTCGGTCGGATCATCGCCGAGGTCGGTGCGTCGATGATGCTCGGTGGCAACATCCTGCACTACACGCGCAACATACCGACGGCGATCGCACTGGAGACCAGCAAGGGCGAGTTCGCCCAGGGCATCGCGCTGGGCCTCGTGCTGTTGATCATGGCATTTCTGCTGAATGGTATTGCTGCAGGTCCTGCAGGGCAAGGGGAGGCCGACGACATGAGTGACCTGCGTTTTACCGACATCCACAAGACGATTTGGCCGTCGCCAGATCCTGGCCGGCGTGGATATCGGACTGGATTCCGGTGAGTGCCAGCTGCTGTGCGGCAGCAACGGGGCGGGCAAGTCGACCCTGCTGCGCATCCTCGCCGGCATGGAAAGGCCGGACCGGACGCAGGCGTCATGGTCAACGGTGCCGAGCTTGGCTGGCGGCGGCGCACAAGCAGCTGTCTGGCCCAGTGTATCTATCTGCACCAGACGCCTTACCTGTTCGAAGGCAGCGTCCGCTACAACCTCAACTACCCGTTGCGCGGCACGCGCGCGATGCGCGAGGCCGCGGTGCGGGAGGGCCTGCGCTGGTCGGGCCTGTGCTGCGATTGCCGACCAGGCGGTGCACCAGCTGTCCGGTGGCGAGCGTCAGCGGGTCGCCCTGACCCGGGCCTGGTTGCGCCGACCCGCAGGTCATGCTGCTGGACGAGCCGACGACAAACATGGACCTGGGCTGCCGGCAACGCACGGTCGAGCTGCTGCGCGCGCTGAAGTCCGAGGGAGTGTGCCTGGTGGTTGCGACCCACGACCCGCTGCATTTCGCCGACGTGGCCGATCGCACCCTGGATCTGGCCGACGGCGCTGCTGCGCCAGGGTGGGGATGTTCGTGACCAGTTGCCGGATAAGGTGACACCGATCGGGCGTCGCGCGAGGGTCTCCGCATGATCGATCGGCACGACATAACGGCCCTGGTGCTCGGCCGGCGGCAAGAGCCGCCGCATGGGCGGACAGGACAAGGGTCTGCTGCCTTTCGGCGAGGGGCTGCTGGTTGAGCATGTGATCGAAGCGATCCTGCCGCAGGTCGATACCGTGCTGATCAGCGCCAATCGCAACCGGGAAACCTATGCGCACCTTCGGCTTCCCCGTGCTCGAAGATCCGCTGGCCGACTTTCAGGGGCCACTGGCCGGCTTCCTGGCCGGGCTCGAGCGCATGCGCACCAATTATCTGCTGACGCTGCCATGCGACGGGCCGACCGTGGTTCCCGACCTGGCGCAGCGTCTGGCCGCGGGATTGATCGAGGCCAATGCGGACATCGCCGTGGCGCATGATGGCAAACGGCTGCAACCGGTCTATGCCCTGTTGCATCGACGCGTGTTGCCGGGATTGCAACGAGGCCCTGAATGCCGGTGAGCGCAAGATCGATCGCTGGTATCCGATGCACAACTGGGTGACGGTGGATTTCAGCGATGTGCCGCAGCAGTTCGACAATATCAACACGCCCGAAGACTACGCCAGGGCGGGTGACGGCATGGGTGGGAGGTAGCGCCCATGCATGCGGTCCGTCCGGTGGTGAAGCCGTTGCGTTTCCCGGTGCCCTTGCTCGGCTTTGCCGCGTTCAGCGGCACCGGCAAGACCACCCTGCTGCTGGCGCTGCTGCCGCTGCTCAAGCAGGCCGGGCTGCGGGTCGCGGTGATCAAGCATGCGCACCATTCCTTCGATATGGACTACCCCGGCAAGGACAGTTACCTGCTGCGCGCCGCCGGTGCCGATGAGATGCTGGTTGCCGCCAGGTCGCGTATGGGCTGGATCCGCGAATCCAGGGACAATACCGAGGAGCCGCGCCTGTCTGATGCCCTGGAGGTGCTTGATCCCGGTGGACTCGACCTGGTTCTGGTCGAGGGGTTCAAGCATGAACCCTTCCCGAAGATCGAGTTGCACCGCAGCGTATTGAACCGACCATTGCTGTTTCCGCGGGATGCCAATATCGTTGCCATTGCAACCGACGGTGGCGAGCTGGCCGAGTCCACGGCAGAGCTGCCATTGCTCTCTCTAAACCAGCCGCGCGATATCGCGGCGTTCGTATTGCGTTTTATCGGCAGCGAGGCTTCGCTGGCTTCTGAATCCGCGGAGTGAGGGTGGCCCAGTGACGGTCGGCAAAACAATTACCACGCAGCCATCCTGTGCAGATGCCTCCGATCCGCTGTCCCTTTCAGTGGCCGCGGCAAAATCCGCGATCCGGGATGCGCTGCGGCCGATCTCCGATGAACAGCGCGTGCCGATCCGTTCCGCCCTGGGCCGGGTGCTGGCCGCTGACTGCGTTTCACCGATCGATGTGCCGAGTCACACCAATTCGGCGATGGATGGCTATGCCTTCATTGGCATTGATCTGCCGACTGGCGGCACGCGGGACTACACCGTCATCGCCACCGCGCTGGCCGGTCAGACCGTGTCCGATGCCTGCGTTTCCGGCCAGTGCGTGCGCATCATGACCGGTGCGCCGATGCCACCGGGTACCGACAGCGTGGTGATGCAGGAGCAGGTGGAACGCCTGGACGATAAGCGGATCAGGATCGATGCGCGTCACCGTGTCGGGCAGAACGTGCGCCAGGCCGGCGAGGACATCGCCCGCGGAACCCGGGTGCTCGAATGCGGCCGGCTGCTGAGCGCGGCAGATCTCGGGGTACTGGCCTCGCTCGGCTTCGCGGAGCTGGCGGTAATGCGTCGACCTCGCGTGGCGTTCTTCTCGACCGGTGATGAGTTGCGCTCGATCGGCGACCGTCTGCAGGAAGGCGAGATCTACGACAGCAATCGCTACAGCCTGCACGCGATGCTTAGCGAGTTGGGCATCGAGATCATCGACCTGGGCGTGGTCAAGGATGATCCGGTGGCACTGAAAGCGGCATTCAGCAAGGCCGCACGGATGGCCGATGTCGTTATCACCTCGGGCGGCGTTTCGGTCGGCGAGGCCGATTACACCAAGTCGATACTCAGCGATCTTGGCGACATGTCGTTCTGGACCATCGCGATGAAGCCCGGGCGCCCGCTGACCTTCGGACAGCTCGACGGCGCCGTGTTTTTCGGCCTGCCGGGCAACCCGGTGGCCGTCATGCTGACCTTCCAGCAGTTCGTGCGACCGGCCCTGCGCTTCCTGTCGGGTGCGCCATGGCCGACCGATCTGGTCGTTGCGGCGAAATGCCTGGTCACGCTGAAAAAACGCGCCGGTCGTTTCGAATTCGTGCGCGGCATACTGGCCTACGACGAAGACGGTGCCCTGACGGTGCGGCCATCGGGTGCGCAGGGTTCGGGTATCCTCACGTCGATGAGCCGGGCCAACTGTTTCGTGCTGCTGGATGAAGACTGTTCAGGTGTTGAGATGGGCGAGACCGTTTCTGTCCAGCCCTTTGCCACGGTGCTCTGACAAACGGCTGATCGTGCATCGGAAGGCCGGGCCGTATGCCGCCTGCCTCAGAGAAAGGTCCGGCTGCCAACCCAGTGTTTGCGCCAGTAGGCGCTGTCGAGCGAGGCGCGGCTGACCCGCTTGCCCGACGAAGGCGCGTGGATGAAGACCCCGCCTCCTTCGTAGATGGCCACGTGTTGCGCTTTCGCTCCGCCGAAGGAGAAAAACAACAGGTCGCCCGGTAGCAGGTAGCGGCGGCTGAGTGGTGCGGCGCGGCGCCATTGCAGCTCGGCGGTGCGGGGCACTGCGAGTCCGGCCCGGCCATGGGCGAATTGCACCAGGCCGCTACAGTCGAAGCCACTGGGGCGATTGCCGCCGTAGCGGTAGGGCGTGCCGATCAGGGCGCTGGCGGTGCGCACAACCTCGCCCCGGCGTCCCGACGGCTGGTGTGCCTGTGCCCGGTATCCGGGGCTGTGGTCGGTGACGGGTGTCGACAGGCAGCCGCCCAGCAGGCCGGCCGCCAGACAGACGCCGAGTGTTGCGACCAGCGCAAGGTCTTTCCGATTTGGGTACATATGCTCAAGCGCCTGTCAGCCTGCTCTTGAGCATAGTCGGCCATTGGCCTTAAGGCTTGAGCAGGGCGCGTGGCTTGCCTTGCTGCAGAATGCCCTCGACGCCCAGCCAGAGCTGGACCTCGGTGGAGGCCGGACCCAGGTTGCGGGTGATCCCATAGTCGGCGAGGGCAAAGCTGGTGCGTCCCTCGAACCCACGGCGATATCCGCCCCAGGGGTCCTTGCCGGCACCGATCTGGTTGACCGCGATGGTGATCGGCCGGGTCACGCCGTGCAGTGTCAGTTCACCCACCAGCTCGCCCTTGCCGTCGCCGAGGTCCTTGTAGCTGGTGCTGACGAAGCGTGCCTGCGGAAACGCGTCGACATGCAGCAGGTCATCGTCGCGCAGGTGCTTGTCGCGCTCGGCATGGTTCGAGTCGACGCTGCTGGTGTCGATCGTGACCTCCACCTTCGCGGCCGATGGATTGTCTTCGTCGTAGCTGAAGCTGCCTTCGAAGCGGTTGAAACGGCCCACCAGCCAGCTGTACCCGAGGTGCTTGATCTGAAACTGGATGAAGGCATGGGCGCCCTTGGTATCGATCAGGTAGTCGGAGGAATGGGCGGCACCGGTCAGGCACAGGGCGAGGCCGGCGGTAAGAAAAATACGGGGCAATCGGGTCATGGCAAAGCTCCCTTGAGCGAAGGTCAGTCGAGTGGTTTGAGCATGCGACGAAGTGTGTCGTCGCCGAGCAGAAAATGGTGACGGATGGCCGCCAGCACATGCAACACGATCAGGCCGAGAAACAGCATGGCGAGTGCGAAATGGATATCGCCGGCGATGTCCTCCTGGCCCTCGATACCCTGCAGGGTTGCCGCCACCTCGAACCAGCCGAAGACGTCGATGCTGCGCCCGTCGGCGGTCGACAACAGGTAGCCACTGAGAACGATGCAGGCCGGCAGGATATACAGCAGCGCGTGGGCCAACTTGGCCAGTTGGCGTTCGCGTCGACCCGAGACAAGCAGGCGCGGTGATGGATTGGCGCTGCGCCACAGCAGGCGGAGCAGCAGAAGGATCGCAAACAGGATGCCGATGGAGCGATGCAGGTCGGGTGCCTTCTGGTACCAGGGGTCGTAATAGTCGAGACCGGTCATCCACAGGCCGAGCGGAATCAGGCCGGCGACCATCAGCGCCATCAGCCAGTGCAGCAGGATCTGAAGCAGTCCATAGCGTTCGTTTGTGTTTCGCCACATCGGCGTGATCCCCGGATTCCTCGATTCGCTGCTACTCGGGCTGCATGCCGTAACATCCAGCTCAAAAACATCAGCAGGCCCAGCAACAGCAGCAGGAAGACGATAAAGGTCGACCATCCATAGGCCTGGTACAGAAAGCCCGGCAAATACGAGCCGCAGGCACCGCCGGCGTAATAGGCTGATACATACAGACCGTTGACCAGGCCCTTTCGTTCCGTTTCCAGGTGATTGAGAAACGCCGACAGCACGCTGTGCAGGGTGAACATGCCGGCGGCGAAGATCAGCATGGCGACATAGGCGTAGGCGTTGCCGGGCAGGGCGAAGGCCAGGGTGCCGACGAGATAGACCAGGCTGCCGATGATCAGGGTGCGGCGCTCGCCGCCGAACAGGCCTATCAGGCGCAACGACGACAGCGCAATGACGATGCCGATCAGATAGCCGGTATAGACCAGGGCGATGGCGCTCTGCGAGATTTCGGGATCGTTGTCGCGCATGTGGAACGGTAGAAAATTGAGCATCGCGGCAAACACGAAGAACAGCAGAAAGGCCGACGCCAGGCCTTCTGCGTAGACCGGCCGGCCGGCCAGGGCGCGGATCTCGCGCAGATGCACCTTGCCGAGCCGCAGCCGCGGGTCGGAATCGAGACGCGTGGTCAGCACGGTCGCGAGCAGCGCGGCAACGGCGAAGAACAGGAAGGTCACCTGCCAGTCGAACAGGTCGGTCAGTAGCCCGCTGAGTGCCCGCCCGCAATAGCCGCCGAGGATGGTCGCGGCGATATAGACGGTGATGTTTCTGCGGGTCTTGTGCGGGCCACCGGCGGCCGAGCTGTAGGTCATCAGCGCGGTGAAGATGGCCGGCAGCATCAGGCCCTGCAGTGCGCGTATCGCCAGGAACACCGGGTAGTCGGGGCCCAGGCCGAGGGCGAACTGGCCGACCGTGAGCACGGAGAAAGCGGCGGTGAGCATGTGCTTGGTCGAGACGTGCTCCAGAACGTAGCCGTACAGCAGCGGCCCGAGCGCCAGCGGGATCATGGTGGCGGTGGTCAGCAGCGCGGTGTCGCCGATCGGCCGGCCCCATTGTTCGGCCAGCAGTGGCAACAGCGGCTGGGTCGCGTACAGGACCATGAACCCCACGGCGGCGCAGAACACGACGATGGACTGGTTGCGCGTTCCCATACGGTTTCCGGTAGCGACGGCCAATCGGCAAGTATAGGGGCTGGGCCGGCCCTGGATCACGCGTGCGAGGCCAGAATTTCTCAATCGTCATTCGGCGGAAACGACCGGCCCCGAGGCGCTGGCCAAGTTTGCGGCGCACGGCGCCGCCTTCGATTTGCGGCTGGACCGCCTGGCCGCGGACTCGCGCCGGGTGATCTGATGCCGACGTCGGCGGCACGAGGTTTCCTCCCGCGTGTCGCTTGACGGATAATGCACGGCTTGAGTCGTTGAGCCGGAGCGTGTCGTGAAGTTTACTGTCGAGGAATTCCGCAGCTGGAAGCATAAAAAGGTGACCCTGCTGGGCATGTCCGGTGTGGGCAAGACCCATATCTCGGCGATGCTGCGGCAGCACCAGTGGTACCACTATTCCGGCGATTACCGCATCGGCACCCGCTACCTCGACGAAAGCATCCTCGATCAGATCAAGGAGCAGGCGATGCAGGTACCTTTCCTCAGCGAACTGCTGCGCAACGACTGGATCTACATCCGCAACAACATCAAGATCTCCGATCTCGGTCCGGTGCTGTCGTTTGTCGGCAAGCTGGGCAATCCCGAGCTGGGCGGTGTGCCGCTGGACGATTTCGAACATCGCCAGGCGCAGTACCGGGATGCCGAGATCGCTGCCATGCACGACGTGCCGGCCTTCATCGAGAAGGGGCAGAAGATCTACGGTTATCCGAATTTCGTCAATGACGTGGGCGGTTCGCTGTGCGAGCTGGACGAACCGGGCGTGATCGACCTGCTGGTCGAGCACACCCTGATGCTCTATATCAAGGTAACCAACGAGGAAGAGGAGCAGACGTTGATCGAGCGCGCGCAGAGCGATCCCAAGCCGCTTTATTATCGGCCGGAGTTTCTCGCCGAGCAGCTGGCGATCTATCTGGCCGAGAACGGCCTGGAATACGCCGCGCAGATGGATCCGAACGAATTCACGCGCTGGGTGTTTCCGCGCCTGTTCCATTCGCGGGTACCGCGTTACGAAGAGATCGCACGGCACGGCTACACCGTGACCTCGCACGAGGTGGCCCAGGTGCGCGATGAACAGGACTTTCTGGAACTGCTGGAAACGGCCATAGCGCGCTCGTCGGCCTGACCGCATGCCTATCGTTGCCCACAATGCACTGCCGACCTTCGACCGCCTGCGCGAGGAGGGGGTCATCGTGTTGCCGCCGGATCGCGCCCTGCACCAGGATATCCGCGAGCTGCACATCGGCCTGCTGAACATGATGCCGGACAAGGCGCTGGCCGCGACCGAGCGCCAGTTCTTCCGCCTGATCGGTGAGAGCAACCCGATCGCGCAGTTCTACGTGCATCCCTTCACCCTGCCGGAGCTGCCGCGCGGCGATGCGGCGCGGGCGCACATCGAGCAGTATTACGACACCTTCGAGCAGGTGCGCGAACAGGGCCTGGATGCGCTGATCATCACCGGTGCCAACGTGGTCGGCCCGAACCTGTCGCAGCAGCCGTTCTGGCAACCGCTGATCGAGGTGATCGACTGGGCCTATGACAATGTCACCTCGACGCTGTGCAGCTGCCTGGCTACCCACGCGGTGCTGGAGTTCCGTTATGGCCAGCGCCGGACGCCTTACCCGCGCAAGACCTGGGGCGTGTTTTCGCACAAGCTGGTGAATCGGCAGCATCCGCTGGTGCAGGACGTGAACACGCGATTCGATGTGCCGCATTCGCGCTGGAACGATGTCTCGCGGGCGCAGTTCGATGCGGCGAATCTGCGCGTACTGGCACAGAGTGAGATTGGCGTGCACCTGGCGACCAGCCGGGATGGTTTCCGCTTCGTGTTTTTTCAGGGACATCCCGAGTACGACACGATCTCGCTGCTCAAGGAGTACAAGCGCGAGGTGATGCGATATGCATCCGCTGACCTGCAGGCCTACCCACCTTTTGTCGAAAATTATTTCTCGCGCCGCAGCAAGGCGATGCTAAGTGAGTTTCAGCGGCGGCTCGAGGCATCGCTGGCGGCGGGCGAGCCGCTACCGCCGTTTCCCGATGCCCTGTTGATCGAAGGGCTCGACAACACCTGGCGTGATACCGCGCATGCGGTGGTCGGCAACTGGATGGGACTGGTGTATCAGACCACGCACCGTGATCGTCGCAAACAGTTCATGGATGGCGTCGATCCGGACAACCCGCTGGGCCTGCGATAGGCCCACCGGGGCTGCCGATACATGCTCAGCGGTCGCGGAACTGCCGCGCTACCCAGTAGTCGACGCTGAGGTACTTGCCACTGCCGATGAAGAACAGGGCGAGCAGCATGATGAAGTAGGTCGCGGCGAACTCGATGCCGTTGTTCAGCACGACGAAATCGCCCGACCCGGTCAGCCAGTCATAGTTACCGTGTTGCTGCAACAGGCCAGTGGCGGCGTTCAGGCGCTCGGTCGCCTCCGGCGTCTCGGCAATTGCTGCCCAGCCCTTGTCCCAATGCACGGTTACCGCGGCCACCAGCATGGTGATCATCAGCGGGATCGAGATCCAGCGCGTGGCCAGTCCGATCAGCAGCAGGATCGCCCCGCCGGCCTCGGTCAATGCGGCGGCCCAGGCCATCAGTTCCGGCATCGGCAGACCGAGGCCCCAGTCCGGGTTGCCGAACCAGGCGATGGTGCTGTCCATGTCCTCAGCTTCTTCGTGCCGGCCATCCAGAAGACCGGCACCAGGTAGAGGCGCATCGCCAGCGGCGCGAGAAAATCCAGGCGCGCGAAAACGGTCCAGCAGGTCCTGCAGACGGTTGATAAATCCGATCATCGTGTTCCCCAGTGCTTTTCGTTGATGTGTGTCGATCGCGACGCCATCGGCACCAGGCGGATTTCAGACTCCGGGTGCCGAGAATCACGTTGCGTTGCCGCAGGTCGTCGAGCAGTTCCGCTCCCGCGCGTCACAACCGCATCGCGGATCCGGGTGGGCCAGTTCTTCGGCGATCGTCTTCAGTACATCCAGACCCGTGTGCTGCGGGTTTTCTTTCAGCAGCTGCAGCAGGCGCTGGGTGACCGCGTTGATCTGCAGGAAGTGCACGTCGTCGAGGCGATCGCGGTAGACCACCAGGTGGGTGGGTTCGTCCGGCGGCTCGTCCGGCAGGTACTCCGGGCCGATCGTGTGCACCGGCCATTGGTAGATCAGGTTCCATGCCGTCGGGCCGACCACGGGCTGTCCGTGCAGCAGGTCGCCATTCGGGTCGAATCGCTCAGGCACCTCGTCGGCGGTGCTGATCGAGACCGCCAGTTCGACATATTCGTAGTGCGCCAGCTCGAGCATGAACGGCCAGTCATCCGGGCGGGCCTCGCGCTCGTCCTGCAGGTAGTCGAGAAACTCCTGGCCGACCTCGGTGAACAGCGGGGTCTCGCTGCGATGCCGCACCATGAAGTCGCGCACCATCGCATACCAGCGTTCGTCGCTGGTGATCTGGCGCAGGACCGGGAAATTGCCCGACAGCTGATCGTCGATGTTGTTGAAAAAGAGCTCGGTGTAGATCGCCATGCGGCGCGGCGGGATGCCGTCGGGCAGGGGATTGTTGTCCGGGTCACGGATATGCGCGGTAAACGCCAGCTGCTGTTGCTGGAATCGGCGCGGGTGTCTGTTCAGGCGACGTTGGCACCGCGCGCCTCCTGCCAGCGTCGCTGGCGCTGCACGATCTCGTCGACCTCGCTCAGCAGCTCGTCGAGCGGCGGGATATTGAAGTCGCGTTCCAGCAGGGTCGGGAATACGCCGTGGCGCTCGTATGCGGCGTCCAGCAGGTCCCAGACCTCGGGCAGGATGTCTTCGCCATGGGTGTCGATCCGCAGGTCGTCGTCCTCGCGGTAGTGCCCGGCGATGTGCGCGTACATGATGCGATCGGCAGGGATGCCGGCAAGATACTCGCGCGCGTCGAAGCCGTGATTGATGCTGTTGACGAAGATATTGTTGATGTCGAGATGCAGGCCGCAGTCGGCCTCTCTGATCACGGCGTTCAGGAACTCGAGTTCGCTCATTTCACCGGCGGGTGCGGCGTAGGTCGAGACGTTCTCCATGCCGATGCGGCGCTCGAGCACGTCCTGGACATGGCGGATGCGTTTCGCCACGTAGTGCACGGCCTCCTCGGTAAAGGGAATCGGCATCAGGTCGTAGAGCTGGCCGCTGTCGCCGCAGTACGACAGGTGTTCGGTGTAGACCTTCGCCTCGTGTTCGTCGAGGAAGGTCTTGAGGTCGTGCAGAAAGGCGTCGTCGAGCGGGGCCGGGCCGCCGATCGACAGCGACAGACCGTGGCAGACCAGGGGGTAACGCTCGGTGAAAAACCGCAGCGACTTGCCACGGGCACCACCGACCCGAATCCAGTTCTCCGGCGCGACCTCGATGAAATCGACCTGGCTGGGTGGGTTTTCACGCATCTGCCGGGTCAGGTCCTGGCGTAGGCCGAGGCCTGCACCGCTTACCGGATAAGCGGTCGTCGGCTTTTTGTCCGCACTTTTCTGCATGGTTGTCATTTCTCGCCAGAAAGAGGCAGGCCCCGGCGGACCGGAGCCTGCCACTCAGTCGCCGCTCAGCTTACTTCGAGGCACCGCACTTGCCGGCGCCACACTTGCCTTCCATGCCCTTTTCCATGCCCTTTTCCATGGCCGGCTTGGCTGAGGCACCGCACTTGCCGGCACCACACTTGCCTTCCATGCCCTTCTCCATGGCGGGCTTGGCCGAACCGCCACACTTGCCTTCCATGCCCTTCTCCATGCCCGGCTTAGCGGCGCCGCCGCACTTGCCGGCGCCACACTTGCCCTCCATGCCCTTTTCCATTCCAGGCTTGGCCGCGCCGCCGCACTTGCCGGCGCCACACTTGCCTTCCATGCCCTTATTCATCGAACCGCCACACTTGCCGGCGCCACATTTACCTTCCATGCCGGCAATCTGCGCGTAGCCACCATTCAGTTCGGCCAGGCCGAATGGATTGGCAGCAGCATTGGCCGCGCCAGCGAGCATCATCGATCCGGCGAAAGCGGCACCGATGGCTGCGGCGACGGGCTTCATTGATTTTTTCGACATCTTCACTTCTCCTATGCATTTAGATGAACTGGGCCGCCGATGAGCAGGTGCCGGTAGGTGGCCAGTTGTTTCTCAGTGCCACGCCGCGTTTATTGTCAACGGTGCGTAAGTGGCTATATAAAGTCAGATTTTTCCCAAGCCCCTGCAAGCTGACCTGTTAGAGGGTCATGTTCGCAATGGGTTCCCCCGCTAAGACCGGGGTGGCAGGCAAAACATTTCAGCGGGTGAGTTTTTTCAGGCACTCCAGGTAGGCGGCCTCGTCCGGCGCCTTGCCGGCCCGCTGGGCCTCCCACAGCGTCAACGCCGAGACAGTCCATCATCGCGTGTTCGGCGGCATGGTGGTCGCCGAAGCGGATCGCGATCTGCTGGTAGGTGGCGCGGATACCGGGTGGCCGATCGGCACCGAGCTGTTCGCCGAGCGAGATATGCATGCCCATGTGCAGCCAGGGATTGGTCTCGCCCTGTTCGGGCGTGAAGTCACGATCGAGCTGCTCCGGGTCGGCCAGCTGTCGTGGTACTCGGGATGCTGTTCGATCACCTGGGCGACCAGGTCTCCAGCGGCTGCAGGATCCTGGCCTGCCTGCCTTTTGTCCCAGGTGGTCTGAAAAAAGCGCCGAAGTTGTTCGCGATTCTGTCCGAACATGAGATCTCGTGTCTGGGCGGTGTCGGCGGCATGGTGCCACAGGTGGCGGGCGCGGCAGAAGGCCTGGGCGGGTAAAAGGGGCGCTGATTACCGCGCAATCGGCACGGGCTACGCGCGGGCTATTCGGTCTTCTGACGGTATTCGCACAGGTCCTCGATCAGGCAGGAGCCGCAGCGCGGTTTGCGCGCCACGCAGGTGTAGCGGCCGTGCAGGATCAGCCAGTGGTGGGCATCCAGCAGGAACTCCTTCGGTACCAGCCGCAGCAGGCGCTTTTCGACCTCGAGCACGGTCTTGCCCGGCGCGATGCGCGGTGCGGTTGGAGACCCGGAAGATATGGGTGTCGACCGCCATGGTCGGCTGGCCGAAGGCGGTGTTCAGCACCACGTTGGCGGTCTTGCGACCGACGCCGGGCAGCGCCTCCAGGGCGGCGCGGTCCGCCGGCACCTCGCCGCCATGCAGCTCGATCAGCATGCGGCAGGTCTTGATGATGTTCTCGGCCTTGCTGTTGAACAGGCCGATGGTCTTGATGTAGTGCTTCAGTCCGTCGACGCCCGAGGGCCGGATCGCCTCGGGCGTATTGGCCACCGGAAACAGCCTGGCGGTGGCCTTGTTGACCCCCTTGTCGGTCGCCTGAGCCGACAGGATCACCGCGATCAGCAGTTCGAAGGGCGAGGAGAAATCCAGTTCGGTGGTCGGCTGCGGGTTGGCTGCGCGCAGGCGTTCGAAGATTTCCTGACGTTTGGCCTTGTTCATGCGTTGGCTCGGAGCGAATGTTGGATCTGCCGGGATTGGCGGTTCGGGCCGGATAGCGGCCCTGCTATTATCGAGTGCCATGATAACAACCAATGGCGCACTGCGCCGGTCGGGTTCGACACGGCGTGAGCAGTGAGGGACAGCAGTGCTGAAGATACTGAATCCCGGCAGAGATCCGGGCGTCACAGGAATTTCAGTCGGCGGTGATCCGCCTGTCGATCTGGGCTTTCATGCTGACCATGCTGGGG
This sequence comes from uncultured Gammaproteobacteria bacterium, assembly GCA_963719025.1. Classification (GTDB taxonomy): domain Bacteria; phylum Pseudomonadota; class Gammaproteobacteria; order Chromatiales; family Chromatiaceae; genus Thiosocius. The sequence continues at coordinate 25,296 of CAVRBK010000017.1, forward strand.
ATAGCGCGGCTACGTCGGCGACTACGATTTCACCCTGCAGCAGTACCTGCTGCTGTTCGCTGTTCACCTGGTCTGGTACGGCGGTCTGCTGATCAGTACGCTGTGCGCCCCGGCCTGTGGCGCGCTGCGCACCTATATCAGCATTCTCGCCGATCTCAGCGGTACGACGGGCACGCATCTACCTGACCGGCGATGCCACCGGTCCTTTCTACCTGCTGTATGCCGTGTCGTTTCTGTCCCAGGGCATGCGCTATGGCAAGACCAACCTGTTGCTGGCGTCGGTTTGCAGCCTGCTGGCATTCACCTGCGTGGCCGCGATTCTCGGTGACTGGCGCACGCAGCCGCTGGAGGTGGCGTTCGTCGCCCTGGTGCTGGTGGTGCTGCCGGCCTACGAGTACATGCCTGCTGCGCAAGCTGCAGAATGCCAAGCAGGCGGCCGAGACGCGCCAATCGGGCGCGTGGTGATTTTCTCGCCACCATGACCCACGAGCTGCGCACGCCGCTGTCCGGGGTGATCGGCATGGCCGGCCTGCTCAAGCGCACCCGCCTGGACAACGAGCAGCGCGAGTATGTCGATTCGATCAACACCTCGGCCGACGTGTTGCAGGCATTGATCGGCGATATTCTCGATCTGTCGAAGATCGATGCCGGCAAAGCTCGAGCTGAAACCGGCGCACTTCGCGGTGCGCGAGCTCGCTCAACGAGACCTGCTGGGCGCTGAGCAACCAGGCCCTGGACAAGGGTGTGGAGCTGATCTGCCGGGTTGCCCCGGATGTCCCGGAACAGGCCTTTGGCGACGAGCTGCGGTTTCGCCAGATCCTGTTCAACCTGATCGGCAATGCGGTCAAGTTCACCGAACAGGGGCATGTCTGCGTGCATGCGCAGTTCATGCCTGCCGAAAACGCAGCTGGGCATGCCTGTACCTGCAGGTGGCCATTCGCGATACCGGCATCGGGATCGCGGCGGATCGTATCGCGCATGTGTTCGACAGCTTCTGGCAGGCCGACCTGTCGTCGACCCGGCGGCATGGCGGCACCGGGCTTGGGACCGCGATTGCGCGCGATCTGACACAGCTGATGGGTGGGCGGCTCGAGGTAGACAGCACAGAGGGTAAGGGCAGCACCTTTTCGGTCAGCTTGCCGTTCTTCACCGACGACAGGCTGGCGCCACCACAGGCGCCCAGGGTGTTGCGCGGCGCCCGGGCTGTGATCTTCGAACCGGACGATGAGAGTGCCGAGGCGATCAGCGAGGTCTGCGAGGCCGCGGGGATGCGCGCCGAGGTGGTCAGCAGACATCGAGCAACTGGGTGGGTTGGAGAGTGCATCTGCAGCGCCGCCTGCCACCCTGGCGCTGGTCGTGGACTGCGCCGGACGGCGTCGACCTGGTCGAACGTCGGCGACCTGGTGCATCGGCGGCTCGGGGAGTCGACACCGATCGTCTACCTGCACTACCCACGACGCAAGCCTGCGTTTCCCGACAGCGCGGTGGCGCGCGCCTTCAAGCCGGTCGATGCGCCGCAACTCTGGCAGGCGATGGCGCAGGTGCTGGCGCCGGGGACAGTGGCAACCTCGGCGGCCGTGGCATCTGCGTCGGTCGATCCCCGAAGGGCATGCCTCCGGGAGCGTGCTGGTCGCCGAGGACGACGACATCAATGCCAAGCTGATCGACCAGTCTGCTGCGTCATGACCGGTTGCGATGTCACCCTGGTGCGGGATGGTCGCGCGGCGCTCGAGGCGGCGCTCGCCGAGACCTTCGATCTGGCGTTCATCGATCTGCGCATGCCGCATATGGACGGCATCGACTTTACCCAGGCGTTTCGCGACGCAGGAGCGACCCGGGCAGTCACCTGCCGATCATTGCGCTGACCGCCAACGCGGCCGAGGAGGCGCGCGCGGAGTGCCTGCGCGCCGGGATGGACGAGTTTGTGACCAAGCCGGTCGAACCACGCAGATCCTGCAGGAACTGATGCTGCGTTACGGCATTGCCTGCGAGCCCGGTACGCCGTGAGCAACCCGGCGGGTTGGCCCGGCGGCCTTGCCTTGCATCAGGCGGAGGCCGGCGTCGCCGTCGGGGTCCGACCGGCGCGGGTTTGCGGCCGGCTCAGGCGTTTGTCGATGATGTTCTTCAGCGCGATCAGCATGCCCAGGCCCATGAAGGCGCCGGGCGGCAGGATCGCCAGCAGGATGCCGGGATAGTCTTCGCTGATCGTCCAGCGCCAGCTGCGCGCCGCCTCGCCGAACATCAGGTGGGCGCCGTCGAACAGGGTGCCCTGGCCGATCAGTTCGCGGCTGCCGCCGAGCACCACCAGCGCCAGGGTGAAGCCGACGCCGATCGACAGGCCGTCGACCAGCGCGCGCGGCACCGGGTTGCGCGAGGCGAAGGCCTCGGCGCGGCCGATGATGGCGCAGTTGGTGACGATCAGCGGGATGAAGATGCCCGAGCACCTTGTACAGGTCGTGGAACTAGGCGTTCATCACCAGTTCGACGGTGGTGACGAACGAGGCGATGATCAGCACGAATACCGGCAGGCGGATCTCCGGTCGCACCCAGTTGCGGATCAGCGAGACCGAGACGTTCGACAGCGTCAGTACCAGGGTGGTGGCCAGGCCCAGCCCCAGGCCGTTGATCAGCGTGTTGGAGACCGCCAGCAGCGGGCACAGGCCGAGCAGCGCGACCAGTGCCTGGTTGTTGCTCCACAGGCCGTCGGCGCATGATCTTGCGGTAGCCGTCACTCATCGCCTTGCTTCTCCTTCGGTGGGCCTGTCTCGGCAAACAGCAGTACTTCGTTCTCGGCGCAAGTATTCCAGCGCCGGCCTTCACGCCGCGCACCACGGCACGCGGGGTGATGGTCGCGCCGGTGAACTGATCGAACACGCCGCCGTCGCGTTTGACCTTCCAGCCGTGCGGTCGGCGGCTTGACCAGCGACTTGCCGTCGAAGCCGAGTATCCAGTCCGAGCGCTCCGCCTCGATCTTGTCGCCGAGGCCGGGCGTCTCGCGGTGCGCGAGCACGCGCACGCCGGCCAGCGTGCCGTCGACGTCGAACCGCGACGATCAGCCGGATCGGTCCGCTGTAGCCCTGGGTCACGACCGGGCTGAGCACCGCGGCGATCGGCTGGCCGGCGCGGCGGCCGCGGTAGACCCGCGTGCTGCTCGGTGCCCAGCTGCTCGCGGGCCGGATACCTCGATGACGTCGGTCGAGCATGTCGTTGTCGACCTGCTCGGCCGGCACCAGCACGCTGCAGCTGCTGCAGCAGGCCTCGCGCTCGTTGCGCGCGATGCGCTCGGCGGTGCCGTCGTGACTGAAGCCGACCAGGCCGGCGCCGAGGACGCCGAACAGCCCGAGCAGCAGGCCCGGACATCAGGACCGGCAGGCTACGCATCGTCGCTGTCCCCGCTTGCCGAACACGCGCGGCTGGGTGTAGTAGTCGATCGTTGGCGCCGCCATGTTCATCAGCAGCACCGCGAAGGCGACCGCATCCGGGTAGCCGCCCCAGGTGCGGATGATGAAGACCAGCAGGCCGATCAGCGCGCCGTAGATCAGTTGGCCGCGCGGCGGTCGTGCTGGCCGATACCGGGTCGGTGGCGATGAAGAACGCGCCGAGGATGGCGCCGCCGCTGAACAGGTGGAACGCCGGGAACGGATGTGTCTCCGGGTCGATCGCCCAGAACAGGCCGGCGATCAGCAGCAGGGCGCCGAGCATGCGTGACCGGGATACGCCAGCTGATCACCCGCTGCCAGATCAGGAACAGGCCGCCGAGCAGGAACCAGTTGCCGATCCATTCCCAGCCGCGACCGCCGAAGTCGCCCCACAGCGGGCTCTGGCGGATCTCGCTGATCATCCGGTTCTGCGACAGCTCGCTGCGCATCTGGTCCAGCGGCGTCGCGCTGGAGATCGCGTCCCAGGTCTGGCCCAGCGGCGGCATGCCGCTGAAGATGATGTGCAGGGAATCGGCCAGCGACAGCGGCTGGCCGCTGACCACCTCCGGCGGCAGCCAGCGCGTCATCGTCACCGGGAAGGACACCAGCAGCAGCACGTAGCCGGCCATGGCCGGGTTGAACGGGTTGAAGCCGATGCCGCCGATACAGCTGTTTGACGATCGACGATGGCGAACACGCTGCCCAGCACGGTCTGCCACCAGGGCAGCAGCGGCGGCAGGGCAAGCGCCAGCAGCCAGGCGGTGACCACGGCGCTCAGGTCGATCAGGGTCGGCGCCGACCGGGCGGCCGCGCAGCCGCAGCACCGCGGCCTCGGCGGCGACCGCCGCGGCAATCGCAAGCGTGATGTTGATCAGTACGCCCCAACCGAAGTACCAGACACATCGCCACGGTGCCCGGTATCAGCGCGAGCAGCACCATGCCCATCACCCGGGTGACGCTCTGTGGGCCGATCCGGTGCGGCGAACTGTGCGGTGGCGAACTCCATGATCTACTCGCTTTCGTGCCGGATTCTGGACGCCGCCTGCTGCGCGGCCTTTTTCGCGGCGACACGCTGCATCGCGGCCTCGATGGCGGCCTTCTTCGGGTCGGCGGCCTCGTCTGCGGGTTTTTTCTCCAGCGCCTCTTTTTTCTTGCGCAGCCGCGCCTTGCGCTCCTGTTCGATGCGTTCGAGGCGCGCCTGGCGGGCCTCGTGACGGCGGCGCGCGAGATCGGACTTTTCGCGCTCGCGCTCCTGGGTCCAGATCTCGGTCTTGGCGAAGCGGTAGTAGTGCACCAGCGGGATATGCGCCGGGCAGACATAGGCGCAGCAGCCGCATTCGATGCAGTCGAACAGGTGGTATTCCTGTACCTTGTCGAAATCCTGGGCACGCGCGTACCAGTACAGCTGCTGCGGCAGCAGCTGGCCGGGCAGACCGCGGCGCACTCGCCGCAGCGGATGCAGGGCCGCTCCCCGTCCGGCGTCGGTGCCTCGTCCGGTGCCGCCGCGAGCAGGCAGTTGGTGGCCTTGGTGATCGGTACGCTCGTCGCTGTGCAGGGCGAAACCCATCATCGGGCCGCCGAGGATCAGTTGATGCACCTGGTCGGTGTAGCCGCCTGCCTGTGCGATCACGATGGTCGACCGGCGTGCCGAGCAGCGACCTGGAAGTTGCCGGGTTGCGTGCACACCCTGGCCGGTCACGGTCACGATGCGCTCGATCAGCGGGCGGCCCGCGCAGCACGGCGTCGGCAACGGCGACGGTGGTCGCGACGTTCTGGCAGAGCACGCCGATCGATGCCGGCAGCCCTGCGACGGTACCTCCGACCGGTCAGCAGCTGGATCAGCTGCTTCTCGCCGCCGCTCGGGTAGAGGGTGGGCACGACCACGATCTCGATGCCGTGCGCCGGCGCGCCCGTCGAGCGCCTGGCGCAGCGCGGCGATCGCCTCGGGCTTGTTGTCCTCGATGCCGATCAGGCATCGCTGGGCACCGACCAGGTGCGCATGATGCCGATCCCGTCCACCATGTCGGCGGCCGCTCGCGCATCAGCATGTCGTCGCAGGTGATGTAGGGCTCGCACTCGGCGCCGTTGATGATCAGGGTATCGATCTTGCCGTGCACCGCTGACGTTGACCTTCACCGCGGTGGGGAAGGCGGCGCCGCCCAGGCCGACGATACCGGCCCAGCGGATGCGTTCGCGCAGTTCCGCCTGCTGCGGCGTCGGCGTAGTCGGTCAGCGCCTCCGGCAGCTCGTCCCAGGCGTCCTGCCCGTCCGGCCTCGATCACGATGCAGGGTCGCTGAGGCCGGACGGGTGGGCGATCGGATGTTGGTCGATCGCCGACCACCCGGCCCGAGGTCGGGGCATGCATGCTGCGCGCTGACGTAGTCGCTGGCGCGCGCGATCATCTGGCCCTTTTTCACCGTGTCACCGACCTGCACCAGCAGGCTCGGCGGGCTCGCCGATGTGCTGCTGCAGCGGCAGGGTCAGGCGGGCCGGAGACCGCCAGTCGCTCGATCGGCTCGTCCGTTCGATTCGCGCTTGTGATCGTCGAGGTGCAGGCCGCCGTGGAAAGACCAGATGGTGCGTTGCTCAGCCATGCCGGGCCTCCTCCTGGTCGGTTCGCTCGGGATAGGGCCATTTCCAGGTCTGCAGCGTCTGCCTCCAGCGGCTGCATGTCGATGCACTCGACCGGGCAGGGCGGCAGGCACAGCTCGCAGCCGGTGCACTCGTCGGTGATCACCGTGTGCATCTGTTTGGCGGCGCCGAGGATCGCGTCGACCGGGCAGGCCTGGATGCACAGGGTGCAGCCGATGCATTCCGTCCTCGACGATGTAGGCGACGCGCCTTGGGTTTCTCCGCGGCCTCCTCGTCATCGAGCGGCACCGGGTCGCGCCCGAGCAGTTCGGCCAGCGCGATCATGGTCGTCTCGCCACCCGGCGGACAGCGGTTGATCTCGGCCTCGCCCGCGGCGATCGCCTCGGCATAGGGCCGGCAGCCGGCGAAGCTGCACTGACCGCACTGGGTCTGCGGCAGCAGCGCATCGATCTGGTCGGCAATCGGGTCGCCCTCGACCCGGAAACGGATCGCCGAATAACCCAGCAGCAGGCCGAAGGCGGCCGGCCAGGCCGGCGATGGTGAGGATGGCGGCAATCACGCGTCGATGCTCATCCGCTGACCAGTCCGGCGAAGCCCATGAAGGCCATCGACATCAGTCCGGCGGTGACCAGCGCGATCGCATTGCCCTGGAAGGGCGTCGGGCACGTCGGCCACCGCGACCCGTTCGCGCACCGCGGCAAACAGCACCAGCACCAGCGAGAAGCCGACCGCGGCACCGAATCCATACAGCGCCGATTCAACGAAGCTGTGCTGCTCCTGGATGTTCAGCAGCGCCACGCCGAGCACCGCGCAGTTGGTGGTGATCAGCGGCAGAAAGATACCCAGCACCTGGTACAGCAGCGGGCTGGTCTTGTGCATCACCATCTCGGTGAACTGCACCACCACCGCGATCACCAGGATGAACGCGATGGTGCGCAGGTACTCGAGGCCCAGCGGCACCAGCAGGTATTCGTTGACCAGGTAGCTGCAGACCGACGACAGGGTCAGCACAAAGGTGGTCGCCAGGCCCATGCCCATGGCGGTCTCGAGTTTGCGCGACACGCCCATGAACGGGCACAGGCCGAGGAACTTCACCAGGACGAAGTTGTTGACCAGCACGGTGCTGACCAGGATTAGCGCGTATTCCGTCATCGAGCCTCTGTGTCCAAGCTGTCCTGCATCGTTTTTGCCGGGCGTCGCCTGCGCGATCGCTCATTAGAACGGACCGACCGGTGATTGCCTTGCGAATACGCAATCCTGCTGTAATCCCGGCCGGGTAATGTCGAACGCATCATTTTATCAATCTCGCGGCGCCCGTGCCGAATCGATTGCCGGCAAATACCGCGGATTGTCGGGTTTTTCGTGCCTTGACCCTGCCGGGGGACTGGGGCAGGGTGATCCGGAACAGGGCGCAAACGGGTTGAATGGCGATCCGAAATCGGTGATCGTGTCCCGGACAAGACGGCCCGAGACAGGAGTGGTTATGGCAGGAGCACGAGCAGCCCCAAGGCCGACAGCGCCCGACCGCGCAGCGGTGTTGCAGGAGTTTTTCCGGGTTCGTGCTGACACCGAGAACGTGTGCCGGCCGCTCGGCGTCGAGGACTACGGCATCCAGACGATGGCCGAGGTGAGCCCGGCGAAATGGCACATTGCACACACCAGCTGGTTCTTTGAAACCTTCATCCTGATTCGGTTTGCCGGCGGTTATCGACGTTTTAACCCCGATTTTGATCACCTGTTCAATTCTTATTATGTGACCCACGGACAGCCGTTCCTGCGTCAGCAGCGCGGTTTTCTTTCACGCCCATCGGTCAGCGAGGTGTACCGCTATCGTGCCGCGGTGGACGAGGCGATCGAGCAGCTCGGGCAGCGCGCCGATCAGGCGAGCTGGGCGCAGATCGAGCCGCTGCTGTTGCTCGGGATCAACCACGAGCAACAGCACCAGGAGTTGCTCCTGACGGATATCAAGCATGCATTCTCAGTGAATCCCCTGCGGCCCGCCTATCGCACAGACCTGGCCGACACGCCGGCGTTGCCCGCCACGGATGGCGGTTGGTCAGCGTTCGATGGTGGTCTGATCGAGATGGGTGCCGATGCACGGGAGTTTGCCTACGACAATGAGCAGCCGCGCCACAGGCACTGGCTCGAACCCTTTGCGCTGGCCGATCGGCCGGTCAGCAATGCCGAGTTCATGTCGTTCATCGACGACGGCGGGTATCGCGATCCGCGCTGGTGGTTGTCTGATGGTTGGGCGACGGTTCAGGCCCAGGGTTGGCAGGCGCCGTTGTACTGGGAGCGACGTGACGATGAATGGTGGAACTTTACGCTCGGCGGCATGCGCCCGATCGATCCTGCCGCACCGGTCTGTCATGTCAGCCACTTCGAGGCCGATGCCTTTGCCAGATGGGCCGGCCGACGGCTGCCCACCGAGGCTGAGTGGGAGCTGGCGGCGTCCTCATTGCCGGGTCGGCAGGATGGCGAGAATCTGCGTGACGCCGACCACCTGCAGCCGGTCGCACCCTCCGCCGGCAGCGGGCTGGTGCAGCTTTTCGGCGATGTCTGGGAATGGACCGCGAGCCCGTACACTGCCTATCCGGGCTTCCGTGCCCCCGCGGGTCCGGTGGGCGAGTACAACGGCAAGTTCATGTCCAGTCAGATTGTGTTGCGCGGCGGCTCCTGCGTCACGCCCGACGACCATATCCGTGCGAGCTATCGCAATTTCTTTTATCCGAAGGACCGCTGGCAGTTCTCCGGCATACGCCTGGCTGAAGCCCGATGAGCACCGACGCGATAACTTTCTATGATGCCCATCCGGGTACCGTCAGCCTGCGTGACGAGGTGCTGCACGGCCTGGCCGCCGACCCGCGCATGATTCCACCGAAGTTCTTCTACGATCAACGTGGCTCAGCGCTGTTCGACCGGATCTGCGATCAACCCGAGTACTACCAGACACGCACCGAGATGGGCATTCTGCGCCAGTGCGTGCCCGAGTTGGTACAGCATGTCGGCGAAGAATGCGTCCTGGTCGAGCTGGGCAGTGGGGCGAGCAAGAAGGTCCGCCTGCTGCTCGAAGAACTCAAGCCCAGCGGATACGTTGGGGTCGATATCTCCAAGGAGTTTCTGCTCAGCTCGACCGAGGCGCTGGCGCGTGATTACCCCTGGCTCGAGGTGCATGCCGCATGCGTCGACTTCAGCCACGGGCTGGAGATACCGCATTGCGACGACAAGCTGCACAAGGTGGCATTCTTTCCGGGTTCGAGTATCGGTAATTTCGATCCGGACGACGCGCAGCAGCTGTTGCGCGATGTCGGGGAACTGGTCGGGCCTGGTGGTCACCTGCTGATCGGCGTCGACCTGAAAAAAGACGTACGGCTTCTCAACGCGGCCTACAACGATGCGGCCGGCGTGACCGCCGAATTCAACCGCAACCTTTTGAACCGCATCCAGGCCGAACTGGAGACGGATCTCGATCCCGCGACCTTCGATCACTATGCCTTCTACAACCCACTGCCCGGGCGTATCGAAATGCATCTGATCAGCCAGCGGGATCAGGTGTTGCAGATCGAGGGGCAGACCTTTTTGTTCGCGCGCGGCGAGGGCATCCATACCGAGAATTCATACAAGTATTCGGTGGCCGGATTTGCCGAACTCGCGGCGGGTGCCGGTTACCGGCAGGCCGCGGTGTGGCAGGATGACGACGCCCTGTTCAGCGTGCAGTTGCTGCAGTATCTCCCCGACGCCTGATGACCTGGTCGCGCGCGCCGGCTGCAGGGGGTGATGCGGGTCAAAGAAGAAACGCTACAGACGCGCCATTGAATGCTGATCTGACAGCCAGTAAAAATGGTAAGGGGGGATGACCAGTTCATCCTTGAATATGGCGGGCGAATCACCGCTAATGAGATCTTTTAATTGGGCGAAGAAAAAGTTATTCCTCTTCCCCAGGTCAAAGAGATTCAGGTGCTGCGGTTTGGAATCGAAATTGGCCACCACGAGCACTTCTTCCTTATCGGATTCCGGGTGATTTCTGACGAAAACGAACAGGTGTTCGTTTTCGACGTCGATGAGTTCCCGGTTGTTGTAGTCGGCGAAAGCCGGGATGGATTTTCTTACGGCGATCAGCTTGCGAATGCCGGAAAAAATGCGCTGTTCTATCGACCCGTTGTTATGGCGTAACGCCGCTTTCTCCCAGTCAATCCTCGGGCGGTGAATCCAGCGGGTATCATTGGCTTTGTGTTCGTCCTCCAGGTACGAATCGTCGTTCAATGTGCCGATCTCGTCACCGTAGTACAGCATCGGTATCCCGCCGAACGACATGATCATGCTGTGTAGCAGCAAGATGACCTGGATGGCATCGTCGATCATTCTCTGGTCGTTGTTCTGAATCGCGACCTCGAGCCCGACCAGGGATGCCAGGGAACCGGATATGCGCGCATCACCGGTTTTCAGGTTGCGACCAAAGGGCACGCCGCGCGCAATCGACTTTTCGTAGGCACCGGTGAAGTAGTCGAACAGGAACTTGCGGTGAGGACCCGGTAGGTAACCCGCCGAGACGACGTCCAGGTCGTCGAAGCCCAGGCCAATGTCATCATGGCAGCGCACGTAATTGAGCCAGGTTGCGCGATTCAGCTTGGTCGGCAGGCTCTTGATGCCCTGGGCCAACAGCTTCGTGTTTTTGGTTGCCACACTGTCCCATAGCAGGGCCATGAAGGTCGCGTTGTAGGCGATTTCACACTCCTTCGCGATCACGGCATCCTCACCGAAATACTTGATGATCTCGGTCGGCGTGACGATCGCCTCAGCGATGAAGACAACGCCGGGTGCGGTGACCTGACAGCAGTCCTTCATCAACTGCAGGATGAGATGGGCCTCCCTCTCGTTCTGGCTGATCGTTCCGATCTTCTTCCACAAAAAAGCAACCGCATCGAGCCGGATGACGTCGGCGCCGCGATTTGCCCAGAACAGGATGATATCGATCATCTCGATGAACACAGATGGGTTGCTGTAATTCAGATCCCACTGGTAGTTGTTGAAAGCCGTCATGACCCATTTGTTCATCGTATGGTCAAACGTGAAGTTTCCCGGTGAGGTTTCCGGAAAGACCTCGGGCATGGTCTCCTCGAACATGTCCGGAATATCCCTGTCCGGAAATATGTAGTAGTAATCCTGGTACTTGGGGTCGCCTTCCCGGGCTTTCGTCGCCCATTCATGTTGGTCCGAGGTGTGATTCACCACCACGTCCAGGGTCAACAGCATCTCGCGTTTGCGCAGGTGTGAGGCCAGCTGCGCCAAATCGTCAAGTGTGCCGTAGCGTTCATCGATATCGCGAAAATTGCTGATCGCGTAACCGCCGTCACTTGCGCCCTCGGGGCACTTCATCATCGGCATGATATGCAGCATGTTGATGCCGAGTTCCTGCAGGTAGGTGCAGTGATCCTTGACCCCGGTGAGGTCGCCGGCAAAGCCTTCTGCATACAAGGCCATCGCCACCCAGTTCTGATCTAGAAACCAGTTGTGGTTGTGCTCGCGCTCTATATCGAGTGCTTCGAGCTCGTCGGTGCGCTCGATGTAGCGCGAGGCCAGTACCTCGACCAGTCTGACCATCTGCTCGAGAAGGTCTTCGCGGTCTCCGTAAAGGTGGGTAAACAGCGAGTGGATCGCGTAGAAATTGGCGCCCAGCCGCGTATAGAACCGCAACAGGTTGCGCTTGCGAATATCGGGTTTTAACTCGTCGAGAATCTCGTTCAGTAGCGAATGTGAAACCTGCTCGTACATAAGTGAATCCGGCCCCTTAGGCGATGTTCCAGCTGTTCATGAAGTCCTGGTAGAACGATCTGTCCGATACCGTTGCGCCGCGTTTCCCCACAATGGCCGACGCAAACGCCTGGGCGCGCTGTATTGTCGTGGGCACCGGCCAGCCCTCGCGCAAACCCAGAATGACTACCGAGGAGAAAGCGTCCCCGGCCCCCACCGCATCGATCATGTCGCTGACCGAAGACGGCTCGATTGTGTAGTGACCGCCGTCGACCGTCTTGACTTCGGCGCCAGCCGCACCGTGCGTCAGGATGAGTCCCTGCAATTGGTATTTATCGATAAATCCGGCGAGCCGTTTCTCTCCTGTCTCATCAGAGGCATGGAGTTGGCGTAATTCCGCGGCGTTGAGCTTTACCCAGTCAGCCGTTACCAGCTGCCGGGTGACTGATTCCCTGTCCCACCATGGGTCGCGCAGATTGACATCGACAAAAATGGTTGTCGGCCTGCCGCTTTTGATCTGCATGAGGGCCTGCCGTGATTTGGCATTTCTCAGCGCCAGGCTGCCGTGGTAGAGAAAATCACAGGCGGTGGTATGCGTGGTGTCAGGTTCGATCGCATCGTACGCGGCAGGATTGACAATGTCGTATTCGGGTTCGCCATCCTGCAGCGTCACGGTCACCTGGCCGGTGGGGAGATCGCTGTCGGTCTGCAGTGTCAGGGTGTCCATTCCCCAATCCAGCATGGCCTTTCGAACCTGTATGCCCGCGGGATCGTTTCCGACGCGACTGAAAAAACGTGGCGCCTGTCCAAAGGCCTGGAGATGCCAGGCGACGTTGAAAGGTGCGCCACCCAGAACGCTCTGGCCATCCGGGAACAGATCGAAAAGCACTTCACCAAAAATACACAGTTCGTTTTTCATAGTCGTTCGATGTGCTATTCAAGCCCCATCCATTTCCTGGTCCATGGATGGTAGTGGGCAATACCTTCCAGCATGCCGGCACTGTAGTTGCCATTCATACCGTAAAAGCCACCTTTGGCGATGTACAGCTGGTTCGAGTGCCCGCCCGCTTTCGACAGGGAAATCGCCAACGCCCTGACGTCGGCCTGGCTGTTTGCGACCAGTACCGCGGGAATCGGGCTGGAAATCACCTCGATATCGTTTCCGCTATCACCGCAAAAGACCGTGTGTTCATTGTCGAAACCGTGAATCTGCATCAGCGCGGTAATCGCATGATACTTGGACGCGCTGGCAGGCAGGATGTCCAGTAGCCGGATACCGGCAGGCTCATCGACACTCCAGATAAGGCTGGCATTGACATCGCTGCTTTTGAAACGTTGTGTGATCGACGCAGTTATCGCTGCGCGGTCAGCCTGCATAGGCACGTAGTAACTCAACTTGAAGCGATTTTGCTTGGACGACTCCTGCACGCGCAGGGCCTGGACATCGTGCAGCATGGCTTTCAAATCGGAATGGGTTTTACCTCCCCATTCTGCAGAGATGTGTTCCTCCCATGCCATCTGCCTTTGCCAGGCATGTGTGCGACCCACATGGTAAATAGTGGTGCCGACATCGCCAATCACAAAGTCCGGCGTCGGCAGGCAGTAGTTGGTGATCGCTTTTTCCACCAGCTGCCGGTGTCTTCCGCTGACATAGGCCAATACGACTTCCGGCCGGTCGACCAGTGCCGTAAACAACTTGCGGGCCATCGGAGACTCGGGTTGCGGACCATTGGGAATCAAGGTTCGATCGAGATCGGTGCAGACGAATAATTGCTCAGGCATCCGGCACCCTGCATGCGTCGAAGAAATGGTAATACTCGAGCGCTTCCAGAATCCCGGATGCGTGAGGTTGGGCGGCGAAATAAATCCGGTCTACGTCGTCGAGTTGAGAGAGTTCTTCATGATGACGGTTCTCGACGACGACCCCAAGCGTGTTTCCCCTCATCATGTCTTCATCGGCACCCGATCCGCCGGCTACCAGCGTTTGCTCGAGCGGTATCTCCAGGCGTTGTGCCACGTATCGCAGTGCCTGGCCCTTCGATGCGCGAGATGGAATCACATCGAGAAACTGGCCAAACGAGAGAATGACATTGGCGGTGATTTCCTTTTGACGTACCAGGCGGATGATCTCGTTCAGAGTTGGCGCCATTTTTTCATCGTAGTAATAGGAAATCTTGAACGGCGTCTGTTCGGATTTTGGTTGTCGGGTGAGTCCAGGCAACTCGGCCAACAGTTTGGTGATCCGTCTTGCTGTCCAGTCGTGGTCAATGTGGTCGGCCCAGAAATCGTCTTCCGTCAGGCTGTTCCCATAGTGGATGCGGGTGCCGAGGCTGCTGATCAATATATCCGGTCGCGGGATGCCGTACTTTTTCATGATCGCCAGCGCCGAATCGATCCTTCTGCCCGTCGCAATACCGAACGAGACACACTTGCGATTGTCACGTATTGCCGCAATGAATTGCTTAAGGGAGGCGGGATTGCCGATCAGGTTCTGATCCAGGTCGGTGAAGATCGCCCGGTCGCGGTAGCGGATGGCTTTTGGAATCGGCTTTTCTTCCGCTGGGGAAATGTAC
>CAVRBK010000018.1:0-37591 GCA_963719025.1 uncultured Gammaproteobacteria bacterium
TACAGGCCGGTTGACAGCAGTGTTAGAGGATGCATTGCCTCGTCCATTCTCAATGCTTCCCGATAGGGCCAGTCCAGCACATTTCGCTGTTGACCGGGCATCTGGGCTTTATCCAGTAATGTTTCCAAAACAACGTACTTGGCGCGTGAAGTCGGTCGAAAACGTTTCAGCAGGTCGCCCAGGGGAAATCCAACCCACGGCACGACCATTGCCCAGGCCTCAACACAACGGAACCGGTATATACGTTCTTCCTGCACAAAGCCGGAAAGCATATCTTCAATACCGATTTCCCCCGGCTTTTCACACTCTCCACTTACCTTGATTGTCCACGGACGCGTGCGTAATGTGAATGCTTTTTCGGCACCCTCGCCGGATGCGCTGGGGCGCGGATACCGAATTCATCCGGCGGCTACCGCGGGCATCCTCACTCACCCCACCCTCCGACAGCCACACGCCTTTCGGTCGCCGCCCAAGATAGTGCTCGAACACCCGCAGGCCCTCCTGCATGTGCCAGCGCGCGCGCTCCAGGCCGCCGGGGTAGGTGTTGCGGCCTCCGGCCCCTTGGCCTCGGGCAGTGAACAGTGCATGGCATCGATATCGATCAGCAGCGGCACGATTGGATGGCCATAGGGCGTCATTGACAGCTCAATCTGTCCGCGGTCGGCGAGTATCCGATAGCGATCGAGCAGGCCGATCGAAGGCCTCGCTCATGATCTCCAGCAGTTCACGCCGCGCCTCGGCGCTGAACGTGCCGTCGGTGCCCAACAGCCCCTTGACCCGGGGCAGCTGCTTCAGCGAATGCCCGAGCCAGGCGAGGTGGTACCAGCTCAGCAGGTCAATGAAGAACTGATCGTTCATGTAGGTCAGGCGACTGGCATCGACGTCCTTGCTAGGTCCAGCGACATCACCATCTCGAACAGGCCGCGAAACCCTGGGTAGACATCGATCATCTGCGGCGCATGTGCACGCCGGCAGGCGCGCACGATCTCGGCTCTCGCCTCTGCATCGGCGGTATTGCATCGACACCCGCCGAGAGATTGAGCAGCGGCTCGGCGAAACGTTGTCCGTTTTTCAGATGCCGTCTGAACTGCACGGCGTAGTCGTCGATCTGTTCCAGCAGCACCGGCGTGAAGTTCACCACGCAGCGCATCTTCGGATGGGCCTCGAGGTGCGCGGCCATGTCCGCGTAGTCCTTGAGCGCGTGCAGGTAGACCCAGGGCAGGCGGTAGTCGCCGTCCTGGATTCGCGGTACCAGGGCTGGTGCATGTGCCAGCACAGGACGAGGTTGATTGCGGTTGGTCGATGGTTTGCTCATGGTTCAGTCGCGCTCGTAGTGCAGACGCTGGTTCATCTGCCCGGCGTGACCAGCACGATGCCCTCGTCGGTCACCAGGAAGCGCTTGCGGTCTTCCTCGGGATCGACGCCGACCTGGAAGCCGTCCGGAATCACCGTGCCCTTGTCGATGATGCAGCGCTGCAGCAGGCAGTTCTTGCCGATGCGCACCTTGGGCAGGATCACGCACTCCTTGACATAGGAGCCGGTCTCGATCTGGGTGTTGAAGAAGATCACCGAGCGTTTGACCTTCGCGCCGGAGATGATGCAGCCGCCGGCCACCAGCGAATCGATCGCCTGGCCGCGGCGCGCCGTCGTCGTCGAACGCGAACTTGGCCGGCGGGCTCTGCGTCTGGTAGGTCCAGATCGGCCAGTCGCGGTCGTACAGGTTGAGTTCCGGCTCGATGTCGCACAGTTCGATGTTGGCCTTCCAGTAGGAATCAGACCGAGCCGACGTCGCGCCAGTAGGCCGGTTCGCCCTCGTTGTTCAGATAGGGGTAGGCCATCGACTTGCGCGTGCTTGATCGCCTTCGGAATGATGTTCTTGCCGAAGTCGTGTGCCGAGTCCTCGTCTCTCGGCGTCGTCGATCAGGGCCTTGGTACAGGAACTCCATCGAAAAGATGTAGATGCCCATCGATGCCAGCGCCAGGTCCGGCTTGCCGGGAATGCGTTCCGGCTCGTCGGGCTTTTCGGTGAAGTGGGTGATGCGGTATTCCTCGTCGACCGACATCACGCCGAAATCGCCTTGGCCTCCTCCAGCGGCACCTCGATACAGCCGACCGTCAGGTCGGCACCGGCCTGAACATGCGCGGCCAGCATCTTGGCGTAGTTCATCGTGTAGATGTGGTCGCCGCCGAGGACCAGCACGTAGTCGGGTTCGTGTCGGTAGATGATGTCGAGGTTCTGGTAGATCGCGTCGGCGGTGCCCTGGTACCACTCCGGGCGCAGGCGCTGCTGCGCCGGGATGATCTCGACGAACTCGCCGATCTCCGGGCGCATGAAGCCCCAGGCACGCTGCAGGTGGCGGATCAGCGAGTGCGACTTGTACTGGGTCAGCACGCCGATCCGGCGCAGGCCCGAATTGATGCAGTTCGACAGCGCGAAGTCGATGATCCGGTACTTGCCGCCGAACGGTACCGCCGGTTTGGCCCGCCATTTGGTCAGGTTCTTCAGTCGCGAGCCCTCGCCGCCCGCCAGCACCAGCACCAGGGTGCGGCGGGTCATGTCGCTGACCGCCTGCGGTTCGACGTAGTACTTGTAACGGTGATGCTGTTCTTTACTGCTGCTCATGTCTCTGCCCTGTTGCGTTTCTTGCAAGTCTTATTGCGCCGGCCAAGCCTGTGTTGTGGCGCGTTACCAAAAATACCGGAAAGCGGCGTACCAGATCCGACATGCGTCCCTTCGCCGCATAGCGGGTGATGAACTCGGTTGGGTCGAACCAGTCTGCGAGGTGTACGGAAAGTCCACCGCACAGATAGATGCCGCCGCTCGGATTGAAAGCCAGCGCGAGATTGCCGGCATAGGCGGCAAAAACAGCGACGAAGGTACGTAAGGTCTGTTGCGCATGCGGGTTGCCCTGATCGGCCAGCGCCACGATCTCGGCCGGCGTTCGGGCCAACGCACTGTCGCCGGCAAAAAAACGGTAGGTGTCGACCAGACCGTCGCCGCTGAGAATCCGCTCATAGGATACATGGCCATAGCGGGCGGCGAGACGCTGATGCAGAAAAGTCTGCGCTTCATCAACGGCGCAAAATCGATATGGCCGCCCTCGGTCGCCTGTGGCAGGCCGTTCAGGGTGTTGCGTGGCAACCAGGCCATGCCCAGACCGGTGCCGGCGCCGGCCACCACCACCGGACCATCGTCCGGGGTGGCCGCATTGAGGACCTTCAGACGCTCATAGGGTTCGAGCACGGCACCCAGTGCGGCGGCCTGAAAGTCGTTGACCACGACCAGCTCGGCGACATTGAAGCGGCTTTTCAGCGCGTCGCGGGAGAACTGCCAGCGGATATTGGTCAGCATCACCGGATCGGTATGCACCGGTCCGGGCACCGCGAGGGTCATCCGTTCGATCGGCTGACCGGTCACGCCAAAGGACTCGAGGGCGTGGGCGACAACCGCCTCGAAGGTGTCGAACTCGGTATTGTCAGCACCAGTTCGCGGCTCGCCGTTGTGGCGTCATCCGACCAGGCGAGTCGACTGTAGGTGCCACCGATGTCTGCTGCGAGAGACGTCATTTCTCCGACTCTATCGCTTCCCTGTCCAAGTCCGATTGACCAATGGCAACTGCCAGGCATTCTCTTTCAACCAGCACGGTCGCCTGTGGGATATCGCTGACCGTCGCGACCGGCAGTCTGGCGCCCTCACGCCATTGCTGAACCGCCTGGGCCTTGTTGGCGCCGGTCACCAGGACCAGCATGGAGCGGCAGTTCTGCAGCGCGCCGACGCCAAGGGTGACGCGTTCGGGTGGTTTTTCGGCGAATCCTGACCGCAAACACGGTCTTGTCCGGCCAGCGAGGGGAACAGGCTTGCGGTGTGGCCGTCTTCGCCCATCCCCAGCAGCACCATGTCGAACGGTGTCGCCTCCCTGAGCAGCTTTCGATAGGCCGAGGCGGCAGCCTTGGCGCCGATTTCGGTCGGAATCGGGTGGTGCTCACCGACCCGGTGCGCCAGGCCCGTGGCCATCACCATCTGACTGTTGCGCTCCGGGTCGTCGGCCGGCAGACAGCGCTCGTCGCCGTAGTACAGCGACCAGCGTTTCCACTTCTGCGAACTCGCGGCGAGCCGCTCGTAGGTGGCCGCGGCGTGCTGCCGCCTGCCAGCACCAGGCGGAAACGGCCGCGCTCGGCAATGGCCTCGCGCGCAGCGATACTGATCAGCCGGCAGGCCGTGTCGGCCACTGCCGCGGCATCCACTTCGATCTGCCAGTTCGTCTTCATTCCGGATCCACCAGGTGGCGCCAGTGATGGTGTGCCTTGTTGAAGATCCGATTCACCTCTTCCGGTTCCCATTCGCCGGCCGGGTGGGTGGGGATGAAGTCACGCTCGCTGGCCCAGACGCCCAGCACCGGGTCGACGATGCGCCAGGCCCATTCGACCTCGTCGTAGCGCAGGAACAGCGAGCGGTCGCCCTCGATGACGTCCAGCAACAGGCCCTCGTAGGCATCGGTCTGGGCGTGGTGTTCGCAGCGGAACGGCGCGTCCAGACTGATCTGCCGGGTCTTCATCTCCAGGCCGGGTTCCTTGACCGAGATCTCGAGCCGCAGCGATTCCTCGGGTGCGATGCTCATGATCAGCCAGTTCGGCGGCGGGCGTCGATGTGGGCACTGCGGAAGAAGTGTTTCGGCGGCTGCTTGAAGCAGATCGCAACCATGGTGCGCGCCTCGGCCATGCGCTTGCCGGTGCGCAGATAAAAGGGCACGTCGCGCCAGCGCCAGTTGTCGACATAGAGCTTCAGTGCGGCGTAGGTCTCGGTCACGCTCTGCGGGTCGACGCCGGGCTCCTCGAGATAGCCGGGAACCTGCACGCCGTCGACCTGGCCGGCGCTGTACTGCGCCCGGTAGGCCTGCGCATGCACCGCCGCCGGATGTATCGGGCGCACCGATTTGAGCACCTTGACCTTTTCGTCACGCAGGCCTACCGGGCACAGTACAGCGCCGGCCAGGTCGATGGCGTGCATGTTCCCGGCTATCTCGAGGAACCCGGGGTCGACCCGCAGAGCGTGACCGAGACCTACGCCGCATTGCGGCTGTACGTCGACAATTGGCGTTGGCGTGACGTGCCCTTTTACCTGCGCACCGGCAAGCGCATGGCCGAGGCGCGCACCATGGTGGCCATCTGCTTCAAGCAGCCGCCTAAACACTTCTTCCGCAGCGCGCATATCGTACGCCCGCCACCGAACTGGTTGATCATGAGCATCGCCCCCGAGGAGTCGCTGCGGCTCGAGATCTCGGTAAAGCAGCCGGGGCTGGAGATGAAGACCCGGCAGATCAGCCTGGATGCCCCGTTCCGTTGTGAACACCATGCCAAGACGGACGCCTACGAGGGGCTGTTGTTGGACGTGATCGAGGGCGACCGTTCGCTGTTCCTGCGTTACGACGAGGTCGAATGGGCATGGCGCATCGTCGACCCGGTGCTCGGCGTGTGGGCCAGCGAGCGCGACTTCATCCCAACCCACGTAGCCGGCGAGTGGGAACCTGAAGAGGTGAACCGCATCTTCAACACGGCACACCATCGCTGGCGCCACCTGGTGGATCCGGAATGAATACCAACTGGCAGCTCGAACCGGATGCAGCAGGCGTTGCCGACGCGGCCTGTCGCCTGATCAGTATCGCGGCGCGCGAGGCCATTGCCGAACGGGGGCGTTTTCGCCTGGTGCTGGCGGGTGGCGGCACGCCGTCGGCCACCTACGAGCGGCTCGCCGCGAGTTCGCAGAAGTGGAAACGCTGGTCGCTCTACTATGGCGATGAGCGCTGCCTGCCGGCCGACGACCCGCAGCGCAACAGCCAACTGGTGATCGCCACGGGGCTGGCGCACCGGGTCGGTGAGCACCACCCGATCCCGACTGAAATCGGCGCCAAGGCTGCCGCCTCGGCCTATCGAAAGCTGCTCAGGGAGGCGACACCGTTCGACATGGTGTTGCTCGGGATGGGCGAAGACGGGCACACCGCAAGCCTGTTCCCCAATCGCAAATGGCCGGACAAGAGCGTGTTTGCGATCAGTGATTCGCCGAAGAAACCACCCGAACGCGTCACCCTTGGGGTCAGCGCGCTACAGGACTGCCGCGCCATGCTGGTGCTGGTCACCGGCGCCAACAAGGCCCAGGCGGTTCAGCAATGGCGTGACGGCGCCACACTGCCGGTCGCGACGGTCTGCGACATCCCCCAGGCGACCGTGCTGGTTGAAAGAGATTGCCTGGCAATTGCCATTGGTCAATCGGACTTGGACAGGGAAGCGATAGAGTCTTAGAAATGAAGTTTCTCGCTGCAGACATCGGTGGTACCTACAGTCGTCTCGCGTGGTCGGATGACGCCGCAACGGGCAAGGTCCGCGAACTGGTGCTGCACAATACCGGGTTCGACACCTTCGACGCAGTTGTCGCCCACGCCCTCGAGTCCTTTGGCGTGACAGGCCAGACGATCGAACAGATGACCCTCGCGGTGCCCGGCCCGGTACATACCGACCCGGTGATATTGACCAATATCCGCTGGCAATTCTCCCGCGACGCGCTGAAAAGCCGGTTCAATGTCGCCGAACTGGTCGTGGTCAACGATTTCCAGGCCGCCGCGCTGGGCGCCGTGCTCGAGCCCTATGAACGTCTGAAGGTGCTCAATGCGGCCACGCCCGACGACGGTCCGGTCGTGGTGGCCGGCGCAGGCACGGGTCTGGGCATGGCCTGGTTGCCACGCAACACCCTGAACGGCCTGCCACAGGCGACCGAGGGTGGCCATATCGATTTCGCGCCAGTTGATGAGGCTCAGACTTTTCTGCATCAGCGTCTCGCCGCCCGCTATGGCCATGTATCCTATGAGCGGATTCTCAGCGGCGACGGTCTGGTCGACACCTACCGTTTTTTCGCCGGCGACAGTGCGTTGGCCCGAACGCCGGCCGAGATCACGGCGTTGGCCGATCAGGGCAATACGCATGCGCAGCAGACGCTACGTACCTTCGTCGCGGTGTTTGCCGCCTACGCCGGCAATCTCGCACTGGCATTCAATCCGAGCGGCGGTATCTATCTGTGCGGAGGGCTTTCCGTACACCTCGCAGACTGGTTCGATCCAACCGAGTTCATCAGCCGCTACGCGGCGAAAGGACGCATGTCAGAACTGGTACGCCGCTTTCCGGTATTTTTGGTGACGCGCCACAACACAGGCTTGGCCGGCGCGATAAGAGTTGCAAGAAACGCAACAAGGCAGACACATGAGCAGCAGTGAAGAACAGCACCACCTTTACAAATACTACGTGGAGACGCAGGCGGTGAGCGACATGACGCGGCGCACCCTGGTATTGGTACTGGCGGGAGGCGAGGGATCGCGTCTGAAAAATCTTACCAAGTGGCGGGCCAAACCCGCGGTGCCGTTCGGCGGCAAATATCGGATCATCGATTTCGCCCTGTCGAACTGCATCAATTCGGGCCTGCGCCGTATCGGCGTGCTCACCCAGTACAAATCGCACTCGCTGATCCGCCACCTGCAGCGTGCGTGGAGCTTCATGCGCCACGAGATCGGCGAGTTCGTCGAGATCATTCCCGCCCAGCAACGCCTGCGCCCGGAGTGGTACAAGGGCACGGCGGATGCCATCTTCCAGAACCTGGACATCGTCTACCGGCATGAGCCGGACTATGTGCTGATTCTCGGCGGCGACCACATCTACACGATGAACTACGCCAAGATGCTGGCCGCCCATGTACAGTCGAATGCCGACCTGACGATCGGTTGTATCGAGGTGCCGCTCGAGGAGGCCAAGGGATTTGGCGTGATGTCGGTCGACGAGGAATACCGCATCACCCACTTCAACGAAAAACCCGAAGAGCCGGAAAGCATTCCGGGCAATCCGGACCTGGCACTGGCATCGATGGGGATCTACATCTTTTCGATGGAGTTCCTGACCAAGGCCCTGATTTACGATGCCGAGAGCGAGGAATCGCATCACGACTTCGGCAAAGACATCATCCCGAACGCGATAAAGCATGCCAAGGCGATGGCCTACCCCTACCTGAACAACCTTGGCGAACCGGCCTACTGGCGCGATGTCGGTTCGATCTATTCGTACTGGAAGGCCAACATCGAGCTGTGCGATATCGAGCCGGAACTGAACCTGTACGAGCGTGACTGGCCGATCTGGACCTACCAGACGCAAAGCCCGCCGGCGAAGTTTGCGTTCGACGACGAGGGGCGCCGCGGTCAGGCGATCGATTCACTGGTGGCAGGCGGCTGCATCATCTCCGGCGCCAAGGTGAAGCGTTCCGTGATCTTCTTCAACACGCAGATCGAGACCGGTTCCTATGTCAAGGAGTCGGTGGTGCTGCCCAAGGTGCGTATCGGCAAGAACTGCCTGCTGCAGCGCTGTATCATCGACAAGGGTACCGTGATCCCCGACGGCTTCCAGGTCGGCGTGGATCCCGAGGAAGACCGCAAGCGTTTTCTGGTCACCGAAGAGGGTATCGTACTGATCACCCCCGGACAGATGAACCAGCGTCTGCACTACGAGCGCGACTGAACCATGAGCAAACCATCGACATCCTGTATCAACATGGTGCTGTGCTGGCACATGCACCAGCCGTGGTACCGCGAATCACAGGATGGCGACTACCGTCTGCCCTGGGTCTATCTGCATGCGCTGAAGGACTACGTGGACATGGCAGCGCACC
Source organism: uncultured Gammaproteobacteria bacterium (assembly GCA_963719025.1). Taxonomy (GTDB): domain Bacteria; phylum Pseudomonadota; class Gammaproteobacteria; order Chromatiales; family Chromatiaceae; genus Thiosocius. The sequence continues at coordinate 8,699 of CAVRBK010000018.1, forward strand.
TGGAGTCGCATCCGAAGATGCGCTGCGTGGTGAACTTTACCCCGGTGTTGCTGGAACAGATCGATGACTATGCCCAACAGTTCAAACGGCATCTCAAAAATGGCAGGCGGTTTGCCGAACCACTGCTGAATCTGCTCGCCGGGGTTGAGCCAATCCCCGGCGATGCAGCTGCTCGGGCAGAGATCGTGCGGGCCTGCCGGCGTGCCCATGCACCGCTGATGATCGACGTGTATCCGCGCTTCCGCGGCCTGTTCGAGATGGTGATGACGCCAGACCTGGAACACGTCGACGAGCATCGACTGGCCTACATCAACGAGCAGTTCTTTCTCGACCTTCTGAGCTGGTACCACCTCGCCTGGCTCGGACACTCGCTGAAACAGCTGCCCGCGGTGCAGGCGCTGCTCGATACCGATACCGTGTTCGACCAGTCAGCGCGGCGGCAGCTGCTGCAGATCATGTCGGATGCCTTCGACGGCCTGCTGGATCGTTACAGTGATCTGGCGAAAAGTGACCAGATCGAGCTGTCGATGACGCCTTACGGTCATCCTATCGTGCCGCTGCTGCTCGATCTCGATGCGATGCACTGCGCCCTGCCCGAGGCCAAGGGACCGGCCGCCAAGACCTATCCCGGTGGCCTCGAGCGCTCGCGCTGGCATATGCAGGAAGGCCTGCGGGTATTCGAACGCTTTCTTGGCTGCCGACCGAAGGGCGTCTGGCTTTCGGAGGGTGGGGTGAGTGCGGATGCCCTGAAGCTGCTGGATGAATTCGGTATCCGCTGGAGCGCATCCGGCGAGGGGGTGTGGAACAACAGCCGTTTCCTCTCGAAGCTTCCCGCACAAGGTGATGATGCCCGCCGCAGCCTGTTCTGCTCGCACAAAATCAAGGACTGCAAGACCCGCATGTTCTTCCGCGACGATGGACTTTCGGACCTGATCGGCTTCGAATACCAGCAATGGAACGCGGCCGACGCCGCGGCCGATTTCAACCAGCACATAAAAAACATTGCGACCTATCTTGGCGACGACTGCCATGAACACGTGGTCAGCGTGATTCTCGACGGCGAGAACGCCTGGGAATACTACCCGGACAACGCGTTTCATTTCCTCGGTGGTCTTTACAAAGAACTGGCGAACAGCGAGCACATACGCCTGCTGACCTTCGACGAAGCCCTCGAAACCTGCCCGCCGCACGAGCTGCCTGAGCTGTGCCCCGGCAGCTGGGTCTACGGCTCTTTCTCGACCTGGATCGGCGAGGAGGACAAGAACCGCGCCTGGGATCTGCTGGTCGCCGCGAAGAACACCTACGACAGCGTTGTCGCCACGCAGAAGTTCAGCAGGCAACAGTTGCAGGATCTGGAGCGGCAACTGGCGATCTGCGAAGGCTCGGACTGGTTCTGGTGGTTTGGCGACTACAACTCGTCGGACAGCGTCAGCGACTTCGACCGGCTGTATCGCCAGCAGCTACGCAACCTCTATGGCCTGCTGGGCGAGCAAAGCCCGCCTGGCCTGAACCAGCCGATCTCTGTCGGCGGTGGCGATGCCGAGAACAGCGGCACGATGCGACGCGGCCATGGATAAGACACTCGCAAGCCGGCATGCCGGTGCGCTGCTGCACGTCACCTCCCTGCCTTCAGGCCGCCTCGATGACGACGCCCTGCGCTGGATCGATTTCATGGCGGACGCCGGATTGAGCGTGTGGCAGGTGCTGCCGCTGGTGATCCCCGATACCCATGGCTCGCCGTATCAGAGTGAATCCGCGTTTGCGATGAATCCAGGCCTGCTGCCGCTGTCGCTGCCGGCGATCGATGAGGCAGCGTTCGAGGCATACTGTGAGCACACCGCGTACTGGCTCGACGACTTCGCCTTGTTCCGCCTGCTCAAGCCGCGCTTCAGTCATCGCGCCTGGGTCGAATGGCCAGACGAGTACCGGCACCGTTACGACGGTGCCCTGCGCGCCCTGCGAAAGGAAAACGAAACTGCCATTATGCTGATCAAGCAACAGCAGTTTCTGCTGGATCAGGCCTGGCATCGTATCCGTAAACATGCCAACGATCGCGGTATCGCGCTGTTCGGCGATATCCCGATCTTCGTTTCCCACGACAGCGCCGACACCTGGGCGCGACCGGAGGACTTCCTGCTGGATGACGACGGGCAACCCACCCATGTCACCGGTGTGCCGCCGGATTATTTCTCGGATATCGGCCAGCGCTGGGGCAATCCGCACTATCGCTGGGACCGCATGGAGGCCGACGGTTTTCACTGGTGGCTATCGCGTATGCAGCACCAGTTCGACTTGTTCGATATCGTGCGCATCGACCATTTTCGCGGGCTGGTGGCGGTCTGGATGATCGAAGCGGCCTGTGAAACAGCCGTCGACGGCGTATGGCAGGAAACGCCGGGCGACGCCCTCCTCGCCACCCTGCAGAAACACTACAGCGAACTGCCGATCGTAGCCGAGGACCTGGGTGTCATCACCGACGAAGTCAGGGCCCTGCGCCGCAAGTATCAGCTCCCCGGGATGTCGGTGCTGCAATTCGCCTTCGATTATTTCGAAGACAACCCGCACAAACCGGTGAATATAACCGCGGATGATGTCGTCTATACCGGGACACACGACAACGACACCTCTACCGGCTGGTTCAAGGGGCTGGAGGCGCATGAAAAGGCCTTTGTCTTCGAGACGCTCAAAAGCGAGCCGCGTGACGATATTGCCAACCTGATGATTGAAACCGCCATGAACACCCAGGCCAATATGGCCATCGCGCCCCTGCAGGACTATCTCGGTCTCGGCAGTGCGGCCCGTATGAATACGCCGGGGGTCCCCGACGGCAACTGGCATTGGCGGTTCCACTGGGACATGTTGCCGGACGATCTGGCACAAAGGATTCGCACCATGATCGAAACGAGCGGGAGGCAGAATGCCCGCTAAACTGCCCTATCCACTCGCCATGCTCCAGCGTGGCGAATCTCACGACCCATTCACCGTACTCGGCCTGCAATCCAATGGCGAACAGACCCTGGTACGTGCCTTCATGCCGAGCGCCGAGGATGTCGAGCTCGAGCAGGTCGGCCCGATGCAGCGCCTGCCCGATACCGATATTTTCGAGATTGCCCTGAGCGAGCAACAGACGGCCGAGCTACCTCAGCACTATCGTCTCAACTGGCTGGAAAAGGCCGACGGCGAACGTCACTCGGTGATCTCACCGTACAGCTTTGCGCCGATGCTGGCCGACCTCGACCTGCACCTGTTCAGCGAGGGCCGCCATCATCACGTCTACCGGCTGTTGGGTGCGCACTACCTCGAGGTCGACGGCATCGCCGGCTGCCGTTTCGCGGTCTGGGCGCCGGCTATCCGGCGCGCCAGCGTGGTCGGTGACTTCAATGGCTGGAACGGCCTGCGTCACCCGATGCGCAACCGCGGCGGCTCGGGTGTCTGGGAACTGTTTATCCCGGGGCTGATGCCGGGCGACCTGTACAAGTTCGAGTTCATCAATCAACTCGGGCATCGCCTGCTCAAGGCCGATCCCTACAGCCAGGCAATGACCCTGCGGCCGGACACGGCCTCACGCGTTGCCGCACCGACCGGCCATCAATGGCAGGACGACCAGTGGATGGCGGACCGCGCCAACTGGCACTGGATGCATGCCCCGATGAGCACCTACGAGGTACATCCGGGCTCATGGCGGCGTGGCGAGGATGGCGGGTTTCTGAACTTTCGCGAGCTCGCGGACCAGCTGATCCCGTATGTCACCGATCTCGGCTACACCCATATCGAACTGCTACCGGTCATGGAGCATCCACTGGATGAATCATGGGGCTACCAGGTATCCGGCTACTTCGCACCGAGCGCGCGCTTTGGCGATACCGACGACCTGCGCTACCTGATCGACCAGTGCCACCAGGCAAACATCGGCGTCATCCTCGACTGGGTACCCGGCCACTTCCCGAAAGACGACTTCGCCCTGGCGCGATTCACCGGTGAGGCGGTGTACGAACACGAGGACCCACGGCGCGGCGAACACCGCGACTGGGGCACACTGGTCTTCAACTACGGCCGCCGCGAGGTCGCCAACTTCCTGCTGGCCAACGCGGTGTACTGGCTGGAGGAGTTCCACATCGACGGCCTGCGCGTAGATGCCGTCGCGTCGATGCTGTACCTCGATTATTCGCGCGACGAAGGCGACTGGCTGCCCAATCAGTACGGCGGGCGCGAGAACCTCGAAGCGATCGAATTCATCCGCCATGTCAACGGGGTGCTGCACGCACGTTTCCCCGGTGCCCTGACGATCGCCGAGGAATCCACAGCCTGGCCGATGGTGTCGCGTCCCAACTGGATGGGCGGGCTGGGCTTCAGCATGAAGTGGAACATGGGTTGGATGAACGACACCCTGTCTTACATCGCACTCGACCCGATCCACCGCCGTTACCACCACGACAAGCTGACCTTCAGCCAGATGTACACCTACACCGAGAACTTCGTGCTGCCGCTGTCGCACGACGAGGTGGTACACATGAAGCGCAGCCTGCTCGACAAGATGCCGAACGACGCGTGGCAGAAATTTGCCAACCTGCGCCTGTTGTATACCTGGCAGTACGCCCACCCGGGCAAGAAACTGCTGTTTATGGGCGGCGAGTTCGCGCAGTGGCATGAATGGCGGGCCGGTGAGTCTCTGGACTGGCCGTTGCTCGAGCACGACAGCCATCGCGGCGTGCATACCCTGGTGCGCGATCTCAACAATCTGTATCGCTCGCTGCCGGCGCTGCACCGACACGATTTCGAGCAACAGGGATTCGAATGGATCGATTGCCATGATGCCGACCATTCGGTGCTCAGCCTGATCCGGCATGGCGACGGCCAATCGGTCGTTTGCGTGTTCAACTTCACCCCCGTACCGCGTGAAAAGCAGCGTGTCGGCTTGCCTGCGGCCGGGCGATACCGCGAGGTCCTCAATACCGATGCAGCGCTCTATGGCGGGGGCAATATTGGCAATGCGGGCCTGGTCGTGACGTCACCGGAGCCGTGGAACGATCGGCCGGATTCGGCGCTGATCAACCTGCCGCCGCTTGGCGCGGTGTTCCTGATGCGCGATGATCAGGGGCCTCCCGACTGACAGATCCAGCGGGCACCTCCACGCATCAACGACAGAACACAGCGTACAATCATGAAACTGCTTTTCGCCACCAGTGAAATCTTCCCGCTGATCAAGACCGGCGGACTCGGCGACGTCGCCCACAGCCTGCCAAGTGCCTTGGCGGAACTGTCGATCGACGTCCGCATCGTCCTGCCGGCATTCCGCCGGGTGCTGGAGAACGTCGATGCGTTCCGCGTGCTCGGCTGGCTGACGCTGGCGGGTGGTCGCGAGGTGCGCGTTCTGGAGGCCTGTGATCCGGAGTTTTCGTTTCCCCTGTGGCTGGTCGATGCGCCTGAATTGTTCGACCGCGAGGGTGCGCCCTACACCGACGAGACCGGTCATCCCTGGGCCGACAACCCGGCACGATTCACCCTGTTCTGCGAGGCAGCGGCACAGCTCGCCATGGGTGCGATCGAAACTGACTGGCGTGCGGACGTGGTGCATGCCAACGACTGGCAGACCGGCCTGCTGCCGGCCTTCCTGTCATTGGAAACCTCGCCGCCGACCACGATATTCACCATCCACAACCTGGCCTACGACACCCAGTTTGATTTCGCCACCTTCCAGCACCTGAATCTGCCTGCACACTGGTGGTCAGTGGACTGCGGCGAGTTCTATGACCGCTTTTCGATGCTCAAGAGCGCCCTGATGTTCAGCGATGCGATCACAACGGTCAGCCCGCGTTATGCCGAGGAGATTCGAACCCAGGAATATGGCTACGGCTATGCCGATATCCTGGAGGCCAACGCCGGCAAACTGACCGGCATCCTCAACGGTATAGACGACGACGTGTGGAACCCGGCGACTGATTCACACCTGGTCGCCCACTATGACGCCGACAGTCGTATCCGCGCCGGCAAGAAAGCCAATCGCACGGCATTGCTTGAGGCGCTTGGCGCCTCCGCAGAGGCCATCGCCAATGATGGACCATTGATCGGCTCGGTCGGGCGACTCGTCTATCAGAAGGGCGTGGACCTGCTACTCGAAGCGGTACCGTCGGTGCTCGCGGAAACCAACGCACAATTCGTGTTCATCGGTGCCGGTGAGGCCACGCTGGAAGCACAGCTGCTCACCCTGTGTGAGACCTATCCCGACCGGGTGTTTGCCCACGTCGGCTATTCAGAGCCCCTGGCCCATCTGCTCGAGGCCGGCTGCAGCATTTTCGCCATGCCGTCACGCTACGAGCCCTGTGGACTCAACCAGATGTACAGCCTGCGCTACGGCACACCGCCAGTGGTCCGTGCCACGGGTGGGCTGGCCGACACCGTGCATGACGCCGAGCCCCGCAGCATTGCGCGCGGAGAGGCCAACGGCTTCACCTTTACCGAGACCACGACCGAGGCACTGCTTGATACCTTGCGCCGGGCAATTGCGTTGTACGAAAAGCCCAAGCAGTGGATGAAACTGATGAAAACGGGGATGCGGGAAGACCACAGCTGGCACCGGAGTGCCGAGTCTTACCTGCAGCTCTATCGTGCTGAATGACGAGACGGAGGTAATCCTCGTGGCCGAACAAGATAACCAACAAGCCTGCGCACTGCCCAATATGCCGGCACTACCGACCGATGCCGACACGCTCAGCCATGATGTAAGGCATTACCTCGAGTATCACCTCGGCCGCTTCATGGGCTGCAACCGCTTCTACCTGTACGAGTCGCTCGCGTACACGGTGCGCGACCGCATCATGAGTGAGTGGCGCAATACCTGGTGTCTGAAGAAGAAGCACAATGCACGACGGGCGCATTACCTGTCGCTGGAGTTTCTGATCGGACGCTCACTGGGCAACCACCTGCTCAATCTCGATTTTCGCGAGCCGGTCGACAAGGCGCTGAAGGATTTCGCCATCTCGCTCGAGGAGATCGAGGACTCTGAACCAGACGCCGGGCTCGGCAACGGCGGCCTTGGCCGTCTCGCGGCCTGTTTTCTCGACAGCTGTGCGACGCTGAGGCTGCCGGTGACCGGGTACGGCCTGCGCTACGAGTACGGCATGTTTCACCAGCACATCGAGAACGGCTACCAGATCGAAGACCCCGACCACTGGATGCGTGATGGTCATCCCTGGGAGGTCGAGCGTCCTGAATACACGCAGACCGTGCGCTTCTGCGGTCGCACCGAGCACTTTGTCGATCCGGAAGGAAAGCCGCATGCCCGTTGGGTCGACACGGAGGATGTCCTCGCCGTGCCCTATGACGTGCCGGTCTCCGGGTATCGCAACCACGTCGTGAATACCCTGCGGCTGTGGTCAGCCTCGTCCACCGATGAGTTCAACCTGAAAGAGTTCAACGCCGGCGACTACGCCGATTCGGTCGCCAGCAAGAACCAGGCAGAAAACATCACGATGGTGTTGTACCCGAACGACGCCAACGAAAACGGCAAGGAACTGCGCCTGCGCCAGCAGTACTTCCTTACCTCGGCCAGCCTGCAGGACACCTTCCGCCAGTTTGGCGACCGTCCGCTGGCCGAGTTTGCCGAAATGAACGTGTACCAGCTCAACGACACCCATCCGAGCGTCGCCGTTGCAGAGATGATGCGCATTCTGCTCGATGACGCGGACAAACGCGTCGATTGGAACGAGGCCTGGGCGATCACCACCCGGTGCATGGCCTACACCAATCACACCCTGCTGCCCGAAGCGCTCGAACGCTGGCCGGTACGCCTGTTCAAGTGTCTGCTGCCGCGCCTGCTGGAGATCATCTACGAGATCAATGCGCGCTTCCTGGCCGAAGTCAGGCAACGCTGGCCCGGCGACAATGAACGCGTGCAACGGATGTCGCTGATCGAAGAGGGTCCCGACCCGCAGATCCGCATGGCATGGTTGGCGATTGTCGGCAGCTTCTCGGTGAACGGCGTGGCCGCGCTGCACTCCGACCTGCTGATGGCTGGCCTGTTCAAGGACTTCTACGAACTGTGGCCGCACAAGTTCAATAACAAGACCAACGGCGTGACCCCGCGGCGCTGGCTGGCGATGGCCAACCCGCCCCTGGCCGACCTGCTGACCGACAAGCTCGGCGCCGGTTGGCAGGCCGACCTGGACCGCCTCGAGAAAATCCGTCCCTGGGCCGAGAACGGTGACGAGGCATTCCAGCAGCGGTGGCGGAATATCCGCCTCGACAACAAGCAGCAGCTCGCCGACCTGGTGAAGCAGTACACCGGCGTTGTGTTCAATCCGACCGCCCTGTTCGATGTCCAGGTGAAACGGATCCACGAATACAAGCGCCAGTTGCTCAACCTGCTGCACGTAGTGCACCTCTACAACCGGATCCGCAACGGCGATACCGCCAACTGGGTCAACCGCTGCGTGCTGATAGGGGGCAAGGCCGCGCCCGGCTATCAGCGTGCGAAAGAGATCATCAAGCTGATCAACAACGTGGCCGGCGTGATCAACAATGACCCGGCGGTCGGTGACAAGCTGAAGCTGGTCTTCCTGCCGAACTACGGCGTCTCGAAGATGATGACCATCTGCCCTGCCGCCGATCTGTCAGAACAGATCTCGACCGCAGGCAAAGAGGCGTCGGGCACCGGCAACATGAAGTTCATGATGAATGGCGCCATCACCATTGGCACCTACGATGGCGCGAACATCGAGATTATGGATGCCGTCGGTGAAGAGAACTTCTTCCTGTTCGGCCTGCGTGCCGACGAGGTAAAGGCGCTGCGTGGCCACTATCATCCGCAGACCTATATCGACGCCGACCCCGACCTGGCAAGCGTGCTCGAACTGATCGAAAGCGATCATTTCAGCGGTATGGAACCCGGCCTGTTCCGCGGCATCATCGACGGACTGCGAGACCCGCACGACCCCTGGGTGACCCTCGCCGACTTCCGCAGCTACATCGAGGCGCAGGGACTTGCCGAGGCCGCCTGGCAGGACCAGGATCGATGGACCCGGATGAGCATCCGCAACTGCGCAGCCAGTGGCGGTTTCTCAACTGACCGCACGATAAGCGAGTACAACCGCGATATCTGGCATCTGGCGCCTCTGGAAACGGATTGACCGGCGATCCGTTCTAACCTCTGGGGACAAGGATGTTTCCGGGGTCGGGATAATGCGCCATTCCCGCGCAGGCCCGGCCATCTGCCCCGATAGACCATCATCCCCGTAGGCCCGTCATCCCCGCGCAGGCGGGGATCCATGCCCCACCGACGGTCAGCCCTCCCCTGGATTCCCGCCTTCGGGAATGACGACAGGAAAAACCAGGAAAAAATATCGGCAGCGTGCCGGCAACGCCGCTCAGTGGCGCGCCGAAGCCGCAACCAGCGCGAAGCGGTAGCTGTCTGTCCTGGTACCGCCGAAGAAGGCATCCCGGCCCACTTCCAGGGCGATCTCATCGCCAGGCCGTTGATCGAGCATCGCCAGTTTGATATCGAGATAGGACTGGATGGGGATTTCATTGATCGCCGTGATCAGGTCTCCCTTGCGCACGCCTGCCGCCTCGGCAGGACTGCCGGGCGTGAAGTCCTTCACGAACACCCCCCCGTCACGCTCGTCGAGCAGGACCCGCATGATCCCGGAGGCCGGCAGAGACCGCTCGTTCGCCAGGACAAGAAAATCGGCGCTATTGAACAGGCGGGCAGCAGGGTTGAACGTACCGATGCTCTTGCCGACCACCCCGGTGCGCCGGGTAACACGGTTGGGAATACCGCCGCGCCCGGCGATGTGCCCCTTGCCTGCCAGCACCAAAATGCGGCGCTCGGCACCGCCATTGAGATACTCGGCGACATTGTGCGCCATGGTCTCGTCCCAGGTCAGCTGCGCCTCGAGGAAACGCTCAAATACCGCATTTTCCGACTGGTGCATCTGAAACATCTCGCGCAGGGCGCTTTCGTAATCCTTGTCGGAAAAATCGTAGTCGGCGGGAAGCTCCTGCCTGAGCGCCTCGGGCAGTGCATTGATGCCCACCCGGCTGATCTCCGACGTCGCTTCCTGCGACGCATTGAGCGCGATTATCGGTATACCCTTGTCCCGCGCAAACTGAATCAACGGGCGATACAGCCGATAATCGAACCGCCAGCGATCGTAGTACTCGATGTCGCGCAGGAACTGCGGCTCGTCCGTCTCGCCGGACAGGAAACGGTCTACCGCGTCCTGGAATCGCGCCTGGATCCATTCGACACCGATCGCCAGTTCACCCGGCTGCCCGGCCATTGCCTTGAGCACATCCAACTGCAACAGGTGATCACCGTAGGCGGTGTGGGTTTCGCCGACATAGACAACGCGCTCGTCGCGTAGCTTTGTCATCAGCGACGGCAGGGTTGCGGTTTTCTCCGTATCGACAACAATCGGCGTCATGACAGGCATAGCGGATTCCCCGCCGGTACCGAACGCCATGACCGAACCACTCAACATGACCGTGACGATCGTTACGACCCTCAGTCGGTTGCGACTACTCGCGATTTTCCTCTTGCTCATCGGCAAACCCCTGTTTGTTTCTGCTGCTAGCGTAACCCACGACATGACAATCGAACTGCGCCCTGATCGTGGAATTATCGTTGTCAAGGACATCATCGGCACACCGCAGCCGGTCACGCATTTGGACATCGTCCTCAACAGCGGGCTCGAGGTGGAGGCCGGCAATGCGCGTATCGAGGCCCTCGACACCTCGAGCGACGGCCTGCGAACAGCCTACCGGATCAGCCCGGACGAACCCGCCGCACGCTTCGAGCTTTCCTACCAGGGGCGGCCCCGCTTCGCCGCCCGGCGCAACATGGGCGCCATGCCGCAGGGCGAGATATCAGCGCAGGGCGTCTATCTCGACGGCTCCTCCGCCTGGTTCCCGTCAGCCGGTCGCTCGGTCGAGAGACTCGAACTGCGGGTTGAAGTTCCGGACGGCTGGCAGAGTCTGAGTATCGGCCGTCGTTCGCTCGAAGCCCAGGTAGAACGCTGGTCCAGTGACCAGCCACACGATGACATCTACCTGATAGCGGGCCCGTTCACGCGACACGCGACCAGGCACGGCGACATCGACCTGTCGGTCTGGCTGCTGAATGACGACCCACAACTCGCGCAGCGCTATCTCGCTGTCATGGGCGAGTACATCGACCACTTCAGCCAGCTGATTGGCGCCTATCCCTACGCCAAGTTTGCGGTCGTGGAAAATCGTTGGCAGACCGGCTACGGCATGCCGTCGTTCACCCTGCTGGGGTCGCAGGTGATCCGCCTGCCGTTCATTCCGTTCACCTCGCTGCCTCACGAGATCCTGCACAATTGGTGGGGCAACGGTGTCTGGATCGACTACGCCAAGGGCAACTGGAGCGAGGGCCTTACGGCCTATCTCGCCGACCACTGGATGCAGGAACGCCGCAACAAGGGTTCGCAATACCGGCTCAAATCCTTGCAGCGCTACAGCAATTTCGCGGCCGACGGCAAGGACATGGCATTGATTGAGTTCGTCAGCCGGCACAACGATGCCAGTCAGTCCATCGGTTACAGCAAATCGCTGATGCTGTTTCACATGTTGCGGCGGGAACTGGGCGATGAGCTGTTCGTCGCAGGACTGCAGCGCGTCTGGCTGAAACACCGCTATACACCGATCGGCTTCGAGCAGGTCGTGCGCACGCTGACCGAGACACGGCCGGAGATGTTTCCGCGCCTGCAGCAATGGCTGAGCCGAGAAGGTGCACCACGACTGCAACTGACCGATGTGCACAGCGAGGGCTCGGGCGACGCGTACCGGCTGATCCTCAACATTCGCCAGGATGGCCCGCTGTTCGACCTGCAGGTCCCGGTCAGCGTTGTGCTCGAAGGAAGCCCGACGGCCGAGGTGCAGACGCTGCAGGTCAACCGACGCAACAACCGTTTTACCCTTGCCTTTGCGCAGCGACCGCTGCGGCTGGATATCGACCCGGCCTACGATGTGCTGCGCTACCTGGATGCCAGCGAGCAACCGCCTGCACTCAATCGCCTGTTTGGCAGCGACAGCTGGCTGCTGGTACCGTCTGCCGCGCCAGGCGACATCCGCCAGGCCTGGCAGCGACTTGCCGCACAATGGCAGCGGCGTTATCCCGGCCTGCGCGTGGCCATGGATGATGCGGCCGATGACCTGGCCGCAGACAGCAACCGGATCATTCTTGGCTGGGACAACAGGCTATACGGCGATGCGGTCGCCCTGACCCGGCGGAGCGACCAGCGACTCGACCACGGATCGCTGCTGACCTCCGGAAAAGTGTTCGCCGGCGAAGACCACAGCGTGGTGCTGGTCAATTCCGACCCTTCAGGCACCTCGACCGGGTTCATCGGTGCAGACTCGGTCGCCGCGATCGATGCGATGGCACGCAAGCTGACCCACTACGGCAGTTACGGGCGACTCGTCTTCGACAAGGCGAGCGGGCGCAACCTGCTCAAGGAGAGCCTCTCCCCTGAGCACTCCACGCTGAGCCGCCAACTCGGCCCAGGCAACACCCCGCTGAAACTTCCGCAAGAGCCGGTACTCGGCGCGCGAGTAAGCGACGGCAGCCGCGCCCCCTGACTGCCCGGCGTAATCGGCGGATGGAACGGACTAAGGCGCCGAACGGTAAAACGCCGCACCGGCGATACACAGATCGGCATCGAAATCGCGTCCGATCGCCACCACGCCAAGGCGACGAATCCGCTCCGCTCGCAGCGCGCTGCCGGTCTTGTACGCGCTGAACGTGTCGAACGGCAGATGCAGGGTGCGCCATTGCGGCGTCGCTTCGAAGGTTGCGCGAAATGACTGCCAGGGCAGCCACAGGTCACTGCTGCGCAGGTGCACATTGTAGGTTTCACCATTGCCGATCACGTCGATCCGCACGCCGGCAAAATCGCTCAGACGCTCGGCATCCGCCTTATCCACATCGAGCGCGGCCTGGATGAAACCACCGTTGTTGTCTGTACTTACCCTGCCGCTCAGGTTGATGCACGCGCGGCCGTCGCGCTCACCGACCTGCACGACACCCCTGGAAACCCCGCCCATCACGCCATCGGTCACCAGGCGCCAGGCATCTTGCGGCAAAGGGATCACCAGCTTGTCTGACATGGCCTCAGGGCTCCCCGCAGCGAATACCGGCAACGCGACACAACAGGCGCACAACAGCCGGCAGGTCGCACGCGTCAATTTCACAAACATGCTCATCAGTCCAGCATGCGTTGTCGTGCGCCCGGGTTCAAGCGCGGGCAGTGCGAAAGGACACCCGGTATCTGCCTGCCTGTCCTGGACCGCACCCTGGCACTGCAGGGAACCTACCCGGTGGCGGCCACGTCTCAACAGGCGTCGGGATCTGTCCCTTCATCAGGTTGCTGATGATTGCCCGACCGGGTGACGCGACGCCCTCCTTCCCCGGGCAGCGCTCATCCTTTGCCCCCCGGCTCTGCCGGGGGCCTTTGTTTCCCTCACTCGCCGGCCCGGAGCGGATGTCCGGCCGCATGACTTGATGTAATCTGCGGTTTCATCGTTTACCGCCCGTGAAAGCATCAGGATCAGATCCCGCTCCGCCATGAAGAACACAACCCATCTGCTTGTTTCGATCCTCCTGGGCAGTACGCTGATCGCGTGCTCGGATAAGCCGCCAGTCCAGACGACCGTGGAACAGCAACAGACCCAGGCACCGCCGCCTGCGGTCAAGGACCTGCGCGGTGGCAACGGGCAACAGGCAGGCATGCCGGCCCCCGGCAATCCCGATTCGCCGTCCGGCAGCCGGGAACTCGAATGGGATGCGCTGATTCCCGACGACTACCGCCCCGATAAGCTGATGGAGGATTTCGCCATAGAAGACCTCTCTGACGATGACCCGAGGGCCGCCGAATTCATGGAAAAGCTCAAGGCCCTGTGGGACGAAGCCCCAGTGCGCGAGGATCTCGATGGCGCCCTGGTCAGGCTGCCGGGCTTTGTTGTCCCGGTCGAGGCCGACGAAAAGGAAACCACCGGCTTTCTGCTGGTTCCGTACTATGGCGCCTGCATCCATGTGCCTCCCCCACCGGCCAACCAGACGGTCTATGTGCTGACCGAACCCGGCAAGGGTGCCAAACCGGACCTGTTCGACGTGATCTGGGTCACCGGGACCATGAGCGTCAACCGCGTCGACAACGATATCGCCGAGGCCGGTTACACCCTGTACGCGAGTGATATCGCACCGTATGAGTAGACCGCGCCAAAACCCGCCGGGACTGGCGGGACTGCTGTTGTGGCTGTCCAGCATCGCAACGGCGGCCGGTGGCGTCAGTTGCCACATCCATCCGCCCGGCTCCACGCCGGACAATCCGGTCGGCACCATCGGCCCGTTCGAATCGCCCGCCGCATGCGAGACCGAACGCGCCCGGCGCTTCGGCGACCGCGCTCGCTGTCACTGTGCTGCCGACTTCACACCCCGTTGGGTCCCCCCGGCCACAATACCGCGCCCCGGCGACTCGCCGTTTTCCTGAACAGATCCGCCCTGCACGGCAAGCCGGCCAGGAAATGGCCCCCTGGGCATTGCGGGTTTTCCCCTTTGGCGACCTAAAGCGCGCCGCAGGTCAGCCGCTATTCATGTGAATGGCAGCGACAAACAGCGCCTGTTGCCATGTCGTTTCCAAAGGGAGAGAAGCATTGCGGTACGCCGGACCTGCAAGCATCGGGGGCCCCAGGGCCTTGGTGGCGATGGCTGTCGCGATCGTGCTCCTGGCCACCCTGTCGTTTATCGTCGCCGACCGGGGAGGGCGTCACCTGCGCAACGAAACGGCGCGCAATCTCAAGGCGACCATCGACCTGATCAGTGCCGGCATCGAGGCAAACTACCAGCAGGTCTTGGGGAGTGCGGAGTTTGTCGCCTCGAGCGACCCGGTTATCGCCGGCACTCAGGCTCTCCTTGCCTTACCCAAGGATGTCGAATCGCTGGCCGCCTCCCACGCGCAGGCCGAGCTGAGGCTTTTCTTCTCAACGCTGATCAGGCTCGAGGTATACGCGGGGTATTTCGTCGTAGGCCCGAGCAACATGACCCTCGCTTCGGACCGGGACCCGGATATCGGCGATACCAGCCCGCTGCTTACTCAACAAACGACGCTGGCCCGTGCCTGGGCCGGCCAGTCAGTGATCACCCTGCCACAACGTTCCGATGTGCCGCTGAAGGATGCCGATGGCGTCATGCGAACCAACGCCCCGATGGCGTTCGCAATCACCCCGATCCGTGACGCGGAGCGCCGGGTTATCGCCGTGCTCGCACTGCGACTCAATCCGGCCCAATCCGTCTATCGCCCGCTGCGCGCGGGGCAAAGCGGCCAGACGGGCGAGGCCTATCTATTCGATTCGCGCGGCACCATGCTGTCGGAGAGTCGCTTCACCGAAGACCTCTGGTCGTCGGGCGTGCTACCCGAAGGCACTCCCAGCTTCGGCAACCTGAAAATCCGTCTCCCCGATTCGCGCGAACTGACCACGATGGCATCGGCGGCCACCAGCGGATTCGACGGTCTCGACATCGACGGCTACCTCGACTACCGCGGTAGTCACGTGGTCGGCGCGTGGAAATGGCTGAAGGCGCACCAGCTCGGCGTTGCGGTTGAGATCAACGCCGGCGAGGTATTCAGCGGCACCAATACCCTGCAGCACGCCGTCTATGGCGTAACCCTGCTGGCCGGAGGGCTGCTGGTCATGATCATCTCGCTGAGTCAGCGCCAGAGCCACCGGCTGGAACAAAAGGTCGCGGAACGCACCGCGGAACTGCACAGGCAACAGGAGAAGCTGCGCACCCTGTTCGACCGGGCCCCGAATGGCCTGATCACGCTGGATGAATCCGGCATCATCGGCAGCCTCAATCGCTGCGCCCTGTCGATCTTCGGGATCCGGGAAAACGAGGCGATCGGCAAGCCCCTCGGCGTCCTGTTCATCGAGCCCCTGCCCGAGCTGGCGAAACTCAGGGATCACGCCCACATCGAAATCAACGGCCGCAGGGGCGATGGCCAGCTCACACCGATAAAGCTGTCGATCAGCCAGGTGGAAATGGCGAGCGGCACCTTTCGTCTCGCAATCGTGCACGACATCAGTGATTTCAAGCGCATGGAACACACCATGCGTGAAGAAATAACCCGCCGCCAGACATCGGAGATGCGCCAACGTCTGCTGCTCGATACCGCTGGCGAGGGAATATTCGGTCTGGATAGCGAAAAACATATCACCTTCATCAACCCGGCCGGGGCAAGCATGCTCGGGTACCAGCCCGACGAGTTGCTCGGTCGCCGCTTGTTCGGCACAGACGCGATCGGACCAACGATCTGCTCGCAGGATCACCCGCTGTGCCATCCGGACCATGGCGGCGATATCACGGCAGAGGCTACGCTTCGCTGCAAGGATGGCCGTGAATTTTCGGCGCAATTCACTCACTCGTGGATCCATGTCGCCGGCATCAACCAGGGCTCCGTGGTGGTGTTCAGCGATATCAGCAAACGCAAACAGACCGAGACCTCGCTGTTGCTTGCCGAGAACGTATTCCAGCACATCACCGAGGGGATCGTGATCACCGATACCGGCGGTAAGATCCTGCGGGTGAACCGGGCACTGTGCGGGATGGTCGGCTTTACCGAGAGTGAACTGATCGGGCGCGAGCATCCCCCCTACCGCTCCGGAGAGCATCCGCCGGTCTTTTACCAACAGCTGTGGGACACCCTGCAAACCGATGGATTCTGGGAAGGTGAGATCTGGAACAAGCGGCGCAACGGCGAACTGTTCCCCACCTGGCAGACCATTGTGGCAATAAACGATGGCGGCGGTTCGGCCGAGCAATTCGTCTCGGTCACGCGCGACATCACCGAGCAGCGACGCAGCGAGCAGCGCATCCACCGACTGGCGTATTTCGACAACCTGACCGGCCTGCCCAATCGTGAGCTGTTCTTCGACCGTTTCGACCATGCGATACAGCGCGCCCAGCGCCTGAGCAGTCGGCTGGCCCTGCTGTTCCTCGATCTCGATCGCTTCAAGAACGTCAACGACAGCCTCGGCCACCCGGTCGGCGACCAACTGCTCAAGGCGGTCGCCAGTCGACTCAAGAACCTGGTACGCGGCGAAGATACGATCGCGCGCCTCGGTGGCGATGAGTTCACGATCCTGCTCGAATCGGTCACCCACAACAACAACGTCGTGCAGGTCGCACAGAAGGTGGTCGATGCGCTCTCCAATGCCTTCGACATCAATGAACACGAACTGCATATCGGCACCAGCGTCGGCATCAGCCTGTATCCGACCGATGGCGATGACGCGACCACGCTGGTCAAGCACGCCGATGCCGCGATGTACCAGGCCAAGGCCTTCGGGCGAAACAACTTCCAGTTCTATTCGGCCTCGATGTCGTCGCGCAGCCGCAACCAGATCGCGATGGAAACACGCCTGCACCGGGCTATCCACAACGATGAATTCATCCTTCACTACCAGCCACAGTTCGACAGATCCGGACGGGTTATCGGCGTCGAGGCCCTGATTCGCTGGCAGGATCCGGTGATGGGCCTGATTCCGCCGGGCCAGTTCATCCCGCTGGCCGAGGAGACCGGGCTGATCGTTGTGATCGGTGAATGGGCCTTGCGCACCGCCTGCGCGCAGATGCGGCTGTGGCAGGAGCGAGGCGCGCCACCCATTCGTATCTCGGTCAACCTCGCCGGCCCGCAGATCATGCGTGGCGATATCGTCAGCACGGTGGCATCGATCCTCGAGGAAACCGACCTGGCCGGCGAGTTCCTCGAACTGGAGATCACCGAGACCTTTGTCATGGATCATGTCGACCAGACCGTCGGCGTCCTCTCGGCCCTGCGCGACCTCGGTGTACGTATCGCGATCGACGATTTCGGCACCGGACACTCCTCGCTGGCCACCCTCAAACAGTTGCCCGCCGACACGCTGAAGATCGACCGTGCCTTTGTCCGCGACATCCCCGACGACAAAAACGACATAGCAATCGCGCGTGCCATCCTCGCAATGGCCAAGGACCTTGACCTGAAAACCGTGGCCGAAGGCGTCGAGACCGAGGCGCAGAAGGCCTTTCTCCGGACGGAAGGCTGCGATTACTACCAGGGCTTTCTGTTTGCCAGGCCGCTGCCCGCCGAGGCGGTCGAACCGCTATGGCGCCAGTCGAGGCACTTCGGCGACGCCCGCTAACGGGCATCGTCCGGGAAAGTCGTTTCATTCGTCAGTGTTGACTGTGCGATGATGCCGGACACACGCAGTATCCGTATTCGATTTTTCGCATGCAAGAACTCGCTCCGCTCAATCTCGCCGCCGTCGACGTCATGCACGTTGTTCCGCTCGGCATCGCCTTCATCCTTGGCCTGGTCGCCCGTGCGGCCCATCTGCCACCGCTGATCGGTTTCCTCGCGGCCGGATTCGTGCTCGGCTCGCTCGGTATGACCAATACGCCCCTGCTCCAGGCTATCGCCGATCTTGGGGTCACCCTGCTGCTGTTCACGATCGGCCTCAAGCTCCACCTCAAGGATCTGGCGGCTCCAGTGGTGTGGCTGACCGCCACCGTGCACATGGTACTGATCAGCGGCATCGTGGCGCTGGTGCTGCTGATCCTCGCCGTGTTCGGGCTCGGCCTGTTTGCCGGGATGGACGCCAAAACCGGCCTGCTGATCGGCTTTGCAATGAGTTTTTCCAGCACGGTTTTTGCCGTCAAGGTGCTCGAGGCGCGCGGCGAGATGGGTGCGATCCACGGCCGTATCGCGATCGGCCTGCTGATCGTGCAGGACATCGTCGCCGTGGTGTTTATCGCTATCTCGGCCGGCAAGATACCGAGTCCCTGGGCGATCCTGCTGTTTGGCCTTATCCCGCTTCGACCGCTGCTGTTCAAGGTCCTGGAAAAGGTCGGCCATGGCGAACTGCTGGTGCTGATGGGCTGGATGCTGCCGCTGGTCGGTGCCGCCCTTTTCGAGGTCGTCGGCATCAAGGCCGACCTCGGTGCCCTGGTGCTCGGCGTGCTGCTGGCCGGCCATCACAAGACCGACGAGCTGGCCAAGTCCTTGCTGAACTTCAAGGACCTGTTCCTGATCGGCTTCTTCCTGTCGATCGGCCTGTCCGGCGAACTCAGTTGGGCGGCGTTCGGCACGGCCGTGCTTCTCGTGGCGCTGATCGTCCCGTTGAAGACCGCGCTGTACTTCCTGCTGATGACCCGGCAGAAGATGCGCTCGCGCAGTGCCACCCTGGCCTCATTGAGCCTCACCAACTTCAGCGAGTTCGGCCTGATCGTGGGCGCCATCGGGGTCAGCCATGCCTGGCTGGACAGCACCTGGCTGTCGGTACTCGCGCTCAGCCTGTCGATCAGTTTCCTTGTGGCCTCGCCGCTGAACGCGATGTCGAAGCAGTTGTACCAGCGCTGGCGCCATCCGTTGCACCGTTTCGAGACCCGTACCCGACTGCCGGGCGACGACATGATCCGCGCCGGCAAGGCACAGGTCGATCGTGTTCGGCATGGGACGGGTCGGCACCGGCGCCTACGACCATCTGCGCGCAAGATGGGGCGACGTGGTGCTGGGGATCGATATCAACGAGGACTACGTCGAGCGCCACCTGCTGGCCGGACGCAATGTCACCCTCGGTGATGCCACCGATGCCGACTTCTGGGCACGCGCCGAACGCAGCGGCCGGGTAAAGCTGGCCCTGCTCGCGTTCGCCGACCACCAAGAGAACATGGCGGTCGTCGAACTGCTGCAGAGAGCAGGGTTTCGAGCTCGAACTGGCATCGGTCGCCCACTACCCTGACCACGAGCAGGCGTTGCGCGAGGCCGGGGTGCACGCGGTGTTCAATTTCTTCGCCAGTGCCGGCGAGAGTTTCGCCGAGCAGGTCGTGGATGAGTTCCAGGATCTGATCACGGTCGACGACGCTGATACGGCCTGAGCACCACGTAATCGGTTGCAACCACCGATTCCGTGTATAATCGAAGGCTTACAGCGCACATCGGTCTGCGCCCCGCCTGTCGCCACATCAACGTGGCACCTTATTGAACACCTCTCGACCGCGTCAGGCGCCAGCCTGTGTGGGTGTTCCAGGAAACCTTCCATGTCATTTGATTCCCTCGGCCTGTCGGCTGAACTTTTGCGCGCGCTCGAAACCCAGGGTTACACCGAGCCCACCCCCATCCAGGCCAAGGCCATCCCGGTCGTGCTGCAGGGTCGCGACGTACTCGCCGCCGCGCAGACCGGCACCGGCAAGACCGCCGGCTTCACGCTGCCGATGCTGCAGCGCCTGGTCGAGGCCGGCCAGGGCGACAACCGCCCAAATCAGCCGCGCGCCCTGATCCTGGTACCGACCCGCGAACTGGCCGCGCAGGTCGCCGAAAGCGTCGGCACCTACGGTGCGCACCTCCCGCTGAAGGCCGCGGTGATCTTCGGCGGCGTCAAGATCAACCCGCAGATCGCCGCAGCTGCGCAGGGGCGTCGACATCCTGGTCGCCACGCCGGGCCGCCTGCTCGACCACGTGCAACAGCGCACGCTCGACCTGTCGCGGGTCGAGATCCTGGTGCTCGACGAGGCCGACCGCATGCTCGACATGGGCTTCATCCACGACATCCGCAAGGTGCTCGCGCTGTTGCCGGAGAAGCGCCAGACCCTGCTGTTCTCGGCGACCTTCTCGGACGAGATCCGCACGCTGGCCGACAAGCTGCTGAACCAGCCCGGTATCGATCGACGTCGCGCCGCACAACACGCGCGGCCGAACTGGTCGAACAGGTGGTGCATCCGGTCGACAAGGGGCGCAAGCGTGAACTGCTGTCGCACCTGATCGGTTCGAACAACTGGCGCCACCCGGCCGCCCATCCGGATACCAGCGGGCCATATGGCCCGCGGCCCAGTCGGCGTCACGATCCTGGTGACAGCGGTTGCAGGCGTTGGGCGTACCCAGAGCGACCGACAGACCAGGCCGGGGAATACGGATGCTGTGATCCCGCCTGGGGTCCACCACCATGTAGGTGGTTTGAGGCATGTGGCAATCGACGCAGCTGGCGCCCGCGCTGTCTGCCGGATGGTGATGGTGCGCTTCCGTGGCAAATTTGGCCGGCAGATGACATTGACTACAGATCGCATCACCCGGGGCATAGAGTCGCTGGCTGTGCGGATCATGGCAGTTGCTGCAGGTGACACCGGCCTGGTGCATTCGGCTCTGGGTAAACGAACCCCAGACGAAAACTTCGTCCTGAATCTGCCCGTCGGCGTGATAGCGACCGTCGGTGAGCAGGGAGGGCATAAAATGATTCAGAAACTGTGGGTCACTTTCGGAGGTCCTGGCAAGGGCACTGCGTCGGGCATGACAATCAGCACAGATTTCGATTTCAGCTGAGGCGGCAGGGGCCAGTTTTGATATCGGAGATCCGCTGTCCGGATCAATGGGCCAGGCGGCATTACCGATCCGAGGCAGACTGAATGCCCAGCCCTTGCGGACATCGGCGGACTGTTCCCGCGGATCCTGCGCGGCCCAGGTCAGGTGATCACCACCCGGGCCATGACAGGCCTCGCAGCCGACATTGATGTCGGTCCAGGTGGTCGCGAATTGATTCGTCAGAAAATCGTAGTTCTTCTGCAGGTTTGTGGAGTGACAATCTGCACACTGATAGTTCCAGTTCTGCTGCGCACCTGTCCAATGCAGTTCGTCGTCGTGATCTATCTGATCATCGGGATAGAGATGGAACCAGCGCTGACCTCCATCGGCTGCGGGCCGCGTGTCCCAGGCAATACCCAGCGCCTGCACCCGGCCGTCGGAAAACTCGATCAGATACTGTTGCAGCGGGCTGACCCCGAAACGTGTAGCGAATCTGGAACTCTGCCAGCTTGCCGTCGGCGCCGTCGGTGCGCACGAAATAGCCTCCGTCGCGGCGAAAGAACGTGCTTGTGACCTTGCCATAGGTGAATGTCGCGTCGGCAAAGTCACCCAGCACGCTGTCGGCATCCGCGTGCTGCATGGCGAGGTCGTGATGAGATCCCTGCCAGGCCTGAAACTGTTCTGTGTGGCAGCCGATACAGGCTTCGGTGCCGACGAATTCCGCCCCGACGGCCAGCATCGGCAGGACGGCCAGGAACGAGAGAGCCAATACCTGGAAGCGAAGGTTCAATTCGTCAAGCCTTACCTGGGTTCAGGGGTGCCGGCGCCGGCCGCCAGCGGCGTTCGCGCTACTTCCGCTGCCAGCCTCCGTTGCGCAGAACCCAGCCACCGGGCTGGGTACGCTCGATGGCTTTTTTGCCGGCAAGGGCCTCCACCTGGGCCATTTCCAGGCTATTGCCGGCCGCGATGCGCTGGTACTCGGCCTTGCGCTTCTCGTTGACATCGGCAACCAGCGCCCGCAGGTCTGAAGGTGCCGAGGTCTCCACCAGCCCCAGATAGCCGTCGGCCCGCTCGCCGATAAGTCCATCGCGCTTGGCCTGCTCCAGATCGGCAGCGAACGCGGCGGATGACACCAGCAGCAGAAAGCTGAAAATCAGTTTCGTTACGAGTTTCATAGGTTTTCCGCCCATCGCTAAAAAGGAGACTAAAACAGACCGCTGTCTTCACTGAACAGATCATCGAGCTCCCGGTCGACCTTGACCAGGATCTCGTGCTTGATGTTCACGTTGAGATTGATGGTGATGGGTTCATCGGTAGCCACCTTCACCGTTGGCGTGCAGCCTGCGATGAGCAGGAAACCGGTCGCCAGAACCATTGCCGTTCGCACTATCGCTATCACCGCTATCACCCGAGCATGTGTATCTGAGACCATAGTCTGCATAGCCGTATCCGGCAATCAGTTCTTCACCCGGCGTTCCACCTGCCGGACCACCTGATCCTGCAGGCGCAGGGACTTCAGCAGCACCGGGATGTTCTCGTTGATATTCAGGTTGTAATGGATCGGGCGCCCGGCTTCCACTTCCGGATTGCGCCCCTGCAGATGCACCGCCAGCTGAAGATCGCCGTTCTCCGAGTAGTCGACGTCCGCCTCAAGCAGCGTGTAGTCGAAATTCTTCAGGGCCAGCAGAGCGAAGTCCAGACCCGGCTGGCCCGTCGGGCCGCTGAGCTCCGTGGACACCCGGATGGTGCCGCCGGGGGGGGCGGCTTTGACCTTGCCGCTGCTGACGCTGACGGCGTTGTCCAGCATGGCAATGGGAATCAGACCATTGAGGCGACCGGTGCCCGTCACGTCATCGCCCTCCAGGGCGAGAACTTCCGAAAGGCTGAGTTCTACAAGACGAAGCTCCAGAGACCCGTAGCCGGTGCCAGGAAAGTAGCTGAAAGGCTCGGCAACAACACCGCCGCCGAGCAGCGCCGCGGAAAATTCCCGCACCGTCACCTGACGGCCTGACCAGGTGACAAAGGCCGAAAGGTTTTTCGCGACGATCCCGAGATTGACGGATTCCGCGGTGACCGGGGTTTCCCCGAAGAACCAGGCATCGTCCTTTACCCGCAGGTCAAACTCGCCGCTCAGGCCCTTCACCCGGTATTCCTCATAGCGCAGGTCGGCCCCGGCGAGTGACACGTTTACGCGACCGCCTGGCGCACGGGTGCCGTCCCAGTCCAGATCCAGCACGTAGCCGAGACGTCCGGCGACCAGATCGTAAGGCTCCTTCCAGCGCGACAGGACACTTGCCAAGAAGGGCTCGCTCACTTCGGTCGCGCCAACGACGTCAGCGCTGCCCGCCCCGGTGCGCAGGTTGTATCTGACCGCCGAAGACAGTTCGCCGAGCGGTCCGGCGGCGACGCGGCCCTCCGCGGTGAGAATATCGCCGGCCAGCGTCAGCATCGACTCTACCTGTGCATCCAGCCTCAGGTTGTCGGCTGCAACCGCGCCTGAAAAATCTACCGTCCCGGTATAACCATCCGCTGCTGCAGGACCGACGGCAGCTTCCAGCTGCCCATCCAGATTGAACGCTTCGGTACGTGCGGTAATTTCGGCAGTCACCTCGACTCGGGGCTCGGCATCACCCACGTCAACGGAAAAATAGCTGACGCTGCCCTCGGCACTGACCCCCGGGCTCTGCAGGCTGACTGCCATCCCCGGACCGCCCGTCAGCCGCTCCCCGTCAAAGCGCAGGGCAAAGTCTTCGAGCAGCCGGGCAGACAGCGACAGATCCTGCTGCTCCAGACCCAGGCGACCGCCTGCGGTGGCGTCGACCGCGCCGTCCGCCAGACGCACGGTGCCCGCCAGCTCATCGACCCGTATGCTGCCGTCCGCCGACAGCCAGACCACTTTGAAAGGCCCGCTGGCGTTCAGGTCCTGCCAGCGAAGATCATCGGGCAGGGGCCAGGGAGTGCGGATCTTCAACCCCGTCTGCACAACCCCCTCGCCCGCAGGCAGCCCCGCAAGCTCACTGGCAAGCTGAAGCGCATAGCCGGACAGCTGCACATCCGCATCTACCACAAGCGCCTCGGATTCGAGGCTGGAAACAGCGGTCAGGAAGGGTGGACGGTCACTATCCCGCTCGCGGAAGCGAATCGTCACCAGTCCCTGACCGGTGAGTTCCGCGTCCAGATCGAAACGGCGTGCGGCTTCCGGCTGCCGACCGCGCAGCGTCAGGGCAAGCCGATTCTCTCCGTATGAAAGCTCGCCGCTGGCGAGAAAATCCATGTGCGGGACCCGAACCTGCAGATCTTCGACCCGGGCCACGGCGAAGGGCAGCAGCGTGGACCACCGCTCCGGCATCACGGAATCGGCGCCAACCCCTGCGTCGACACCGGAGGCCGCAGAGGTTGGACTTTCGGAAATCGTCAACTCGACGCAATCGAAAGACACGGATTCGAGGCGCCCGCGCAGCAGATCACCGGGATCGTAGGACAACCGACCACCATGGCCTGCAGGCGAAAGCCATCGCCGATCAGCTCCAGTCGATGGACATTCAGCGCGTCAAGACGGGGATAACCGGTTTCGATCTGAAGCTCACTCAGCCCGAGCCGGGTGCCCATGGCGGATGCGGCATGGCGGAACAGCGTGGGAATCGCCGCGTAGAAAAGTAACGCCAGCGCGATAGGCGCCAGGAAAAAAATGTACCGCCAGCGCCACCAGAAGCTGTCACGCCAGTCCGCGGCTTCTACTTCCGATTCCGATTCCGATTCCGATTCCGAGACCTGATCATTCACACAAGATTCCGAACCAATTGCGCGCCGCTGCTGGAGAGCCGACAGTTTACCCTGAGCACAAACTGATGCATCGATCCGCCACGCGAATGACAGCTCACCGGGTTACACTGTGCGAAATTCTCTGTGCGAGAGGCTCGAACTATGGCGGACGTCGAATGGCTGATCGCGGGCGGATTGCTCGCGCTGGGGCTAGTACTGGGGTTGGGTATAGGACTGTTCATCAGCCGCAAAACGGGCAAGATGCGGGATCTGCAGGAACAGCTGCAAGGCTCCGAGTCTGAGCTGAAGGAGTATCGGGAGCAGGTGGTCACCCAGTTCAGCGAGACCGCGCGCAAATTCAAATCCCTTAACGACGCTTACACCGACCTGCACCAACAGCTGGCGGAGAGCGCCAGCGCCCTGTGCGGGAACGCAGCCGGGCCGCTGTTGGAAGCGCCCGCGGGTGCGGAGAAGCTGCTCACCGCTGAAGCCTCGGGCGAAACTTCAGCCGAGTCTTCGACCAAGACCTCCGCTGAAAGCGAGGAGGCCGCCCAGAACTCGGAAGCAGTCTCTGAAGCAGACTCTGAGGCAGGCCCTGAGGTAGACGCAGATGCCCCGGCTGAAACCCTTGCGCGAGGCGATGAGGGTCCGGCAGAGCCGACAGCGGAAACAGCAGCTGAAGAGGCAGGCGCGACCAAGACGCTTGAAGCCCATGAGGCCGAAGGCGGCAAAGATATTCGCGTCCCGGAACCGGACAGCGCGGACCGGTCCGGGAACGAGGAGCCAGTAAAGGCCCAGGCGCCCACAGAGCCGAGGAAGTACGGCACCAACCCTTGACCGAAGCGCCCGTTGGCGCGAACTTAGGTCGACACAGGATAGCGATGGCGGGGAGGGCATCGGTCATGGGGAGGCTCGACGATAAGATCTGTCTGATTACGGGCTCAGCGCGAGGACAGGGCGCAGCGGAGGCCGAACTGTTCGCGGCTGAGGGCGGCACAGTATGGCTGGCCGACGTGCTCGACGCCGAAGGAGAAACCACCGCATCCAGAGTCGGCGGCACCTACCGCCACCTGGACGTGAGCGACGAAAGCGGCTGGCAGCAGCTGGTCGACGAGATTCTCAATCGCGATGGGCAAATCGACGTGCTGGTGAACAACGCCGGCATCTTCCGCAGCAACCGCCTGCTGGACACACCCCTGGACGAATTCGACCTGGTGATGGACATCAACTGCAAGGGCGTGTTCCTCGGCATGCGCACGGTCGCCGGGCCCATGCGCGAAGCCGGCTCCGGCAGCATCGTCAATATCTCTTCCCTCGCCGGCCTGCAGGGTGCCGCCGGCGCCTTCGCCTACGGTACCTCCAAATGGGCCGTGCGCGGCATGACCAAAACCGCAGCGGTGGAACTGGCCCGCCGGGGCATTCGGGTCAACTCCATCCATCCCGGGTTGATTGCCACGGACATGGCCGATCAGCTGCCCGGCGGCGTGGAACGGATGCAGCGGGGGATTCCCCTGGGCCGCAGCGCCACCGCGGACGAAATCGCCAGGCTGGCGCTGTTCCTGGCCAGCGACGAAAGCTCTTACAGCACCGGCTCCGAATTCATCGCAGACGGTGGTTTGAACGCCGTCTGAAGGCTTGTTAGAAACTGGATGAAGGAACGATCATGCTGAATCTGTCCATTCCGGAGCACATCGAGCCGCTGCGCAACAAGGTGCTGCATTTCATCGAACAGGAAGTTTATCCGGTAGAGAAAGAACTGCTGGCGGACAAGGTGGGCTCACGCCGCGGCGATATGATGCGCGGGCTGATGGACAAGGCCAAGGCCGAGGGTCTGTGGGCGCTGGGTCATCCGGAAGAAATCGGCGGCGGCGGGCTGCCGTTCATGGACTACGTGTTCGTCAACGAGGTGGTGGGCCGCTCCGAGATTGCGATGGTGGCGCTGGGCACACACTCGCTGCAGGACTCCATCATGCTGCATCGCTATGCCAGTGATGAGTGGCGCGAAAAGTATCTGCGGCCGCTGGTGGACGGTGAAGTATTCCCCAGCTTCGGCATGACCGAGCCCGACGTGGCCAGCTCCGATCCGACCCAGCTGCAGACCCGAGCGGTGCTCGAGGGCGATGAGTGGGTGATCAACGGGCGCAAGTGGTTCACCTCGGGTGCCGGCAACGCCGCCTACACCACGGCGATGGTGCGCACCGAAGATGACGACACGCCGGCCCACGCGGCGTTTTCAATGATCGTGGTGCCGACGGAAACGCCCGGCTACAACATCATCCGCGACGTGAAGGTGATGGGGCAGGCGGACGGTCACTACGAGGTGGTGTACGACAACGTGCGGGTGCCCAAGGACAATCTGCTCGGGCCGCGCGGTCAGGGTTTCAAGATCGCCCAGGATCGGCTGGGCCCGGGCCGGATCTTTCACTGCATGCGCTGGCTGGGTCAGGCGCAGCGGGCCTTCGATCTCATGTGCGAGCGCGCCAACAGTCGGGTGGCCTTCGGCAAAACCCTCGGCGAGCATCAGCAGATCCAGAAGTTCGTGTTCGATTCAGCAACGGAAATTCAGGCCAGCCGGTTGCTGACCCTGCACGCGGCGCAGAAGATCGATCAGGGCGACGAGGCCCGGGTGGAGATCGGTTTGATCAAAGTGTTCGGCGCGAAGATGCTGCACAACGTTATCGACCGGGCCATCCAGGTGCACGGTGCCCTGGGCGTCACCGAGGACACGCCGCTGGAACGCATGTATCGCCATGCCCGCTTCGCGCGCATCTACGACGGCGCCGACGAGGTGCACGTGCAGAATACCGGTCGGCGCATTCTGCGTCGCTACGCTAACGGCGAAGGGTTCGATTTCGGGTTACGTTGACCCGACGGCTCGCCCAGCGACATCTGCCGGGCCGGGCAGCAACGGATGTCTAGGCCGAGAGCCCCGCATCAATGACCAGTTCGGTCCCCGTAATGTAGGAGGACTCGTCGCTGGCAAGAAAGAGCACGCCGTTGGCGATATCAAGCGGCTGTCCCAGCACGCCGGTGGGAACGACCTGCTCCGCCATGGCATCCACGTCCACCGTGTTGGCTCCGGGCTCCAGTCCGCCCGCTGCGACCTTGCTCCAGATCGGCGTTTCGATGATCCCGGGATGCACCGAGTTCACGCGTACCGGCCAGCGCTCCTGGGCACATTCCAGCGCCACGCCCTTGGTCAGCAGACGCACGCCGCCTTTCGTGGCGCAGTAGGCGGCAAGCCTCGGCGCGCCCTGCAGGCCGGCGACCGAGGATTGGTTGATAATGGACCCGGAGCCCGATTCCCGCATGAGCGGAATGCTGTGCTTGATGCCCAGGAAAACGCCGTCGAGATTGATTGCCTGCTGGCGCTGCCAGTCCGCCAGTGTCATGTCAACGATGCTTCCCGCGATGCCGATACCGGCGTTGTTCACCAGAACGTTGAGCCCACTGCTACGCTGCTTCACCGCGCGCATGACGTCGACCCAGGCCTGCTCATCCGTGACGTCGTGATGCAGGTACTCGGCCTTGCCGCCCGTGGCCTGAATCTCCTGCACCACCGCCTCGCCCGGGCCGTCCTGAATGTCCGTAATCATGACCATGGCGCCCTCTTCCGCGAGACGCAGGGCGCAAGCTCGGCCGATGCCCGACGCACCGCCGGTCACCACGGCCACCTTACCTTCAACTCTGCCTGCCATCGTCGTCTCCTTTTTTGTGTTGTCTGCTTTATCCCAGCTGCGTGTTGAGCCAGGAAACGATATCGTCCATCACCTGGTCCCTG
>CAVRBK010000019.1:0-44860 GCA_963719025.1 uncultured Gammaproteobacteria bacterium
TCGAGGTCATCCGGGCCAGTGCGCCAGCTCTCGGCAACCGGGGCATCGCTGCTCGCGGGTGCCGGGTCGGGTGGATAGAGGTGAAAGCGGGTCGGTATCGGGATAGCCTCGCCGACCGCCAGCGCCTCGCCACGTCGCAGCGTGGTAAGGACGTCGGCCAGGTCCTGTTCACCTTCCGGCATCAGCTTGCGGATGTAGTCCTGGTCTTGCGGATTGGTCGTGCGCAGACAGATGAAGTTGCTGCATTGCGATAACACGGTCTCGGAGAGTTCAGTTGGCCGCTGGCTGACAACGCACAGGCCAACGCCATACTTGCGACCCTCCTTGGCAATACGTTCCATCTCGCGCCGGCTGCCTTCATGCTGCTTGTCGGCATCGCGCGGAATGTATTGGTGGGCCTCTTCGCAGACCAGCAGGATAGGGAACTCGCGCCGCTGCGGATTCCAGTAGTTGAATTCGAAGGCAAGGCGCCCGATCTGCGCGGACACGGTGGGGCGTACGTCGTGCGGGACCGGGCTGAGGTCGATGACCGTGATCTGGCGCTTGGGTTCACCCAGACCGATGAAGTCGCGCAGCAGGTCCTCGAGGTCGAGCGACTTGGTGCGGCGCTTCGGCCGGAAAAGGAAGTCATAGCGCGAGTCGTTGAACATCGCCTGGAAACGCACCAGGAACTCGTCGAATGCGCCAAACAGGGGGCCTTTGGTTTTACCGAAGTCGAACTGCTGTTCGTTGGCCTGCTTGAAGTGCATGTACAGATCCTTGAGGGAAAAGTACACCGGCGAATCCACCGAGAGGCGGTCGATGCCGAGATTCTGATTGCCCTTTTTGCGCAACGCGTGCAGCACCTCACGCAAGAATGAAATCTGCACCGAGGCATTGGGATCGGTGCGGTCGATCAGCAGGTCGACGAGCTCACCATAGGTCAGCAGCCAGTAGGGTATTTCGAGGCTGCGCGCATCGATATGCCGGACCTTGTCACCGGGGAAGGCGCTGTGAAACTGACCGGCCGCATCGCGCCAGCCATACTCACCGTGCAGGTCGAGCAGCACGATATGCGCCTTGGGCATGAGCTTGACGGTGCGCTGCAGCAGGCTGCTTACCGCCCATGACTTGCCCGAACCGGATTGCCCGAGGATGGCCAGATGCCGGTTGAAGAGCAGCCCGGGATCGACAAAGACACGCAACTCGGCACGTTGGCTCAGGCGTCCCAGGTGCAGGCCGTAGCGTCGGACCGAATCGAACATGGCCTCGAGCTGACCGCTTTCGGCCATATAGATCGGCGTACTCAAGGGTGGGTATCGCCCGACACCGCGATAGAACTGGCCATCACTGGTGACCTCGCCCAGGGGCAGCAGGCGCAACAGCCGCTCGGTGCCTTCGTCGCGGTGTTCCTCCCAGGAGCTGACGATCTGGCAGAGCACCTGGGTATGCCGGCCGCGGGCAATCACATAGGCGCCGACCTGGCCGATGCTGATCTCCTCGACGCCCAGCTTGCGATAAGGCTCGAATGTGCCGCCGCTTTCGGCCAGGCGCGCGATGAAACGTGAGCCCGATACATCCGTGAGTGTTCCGAGGAAAGCGGGATCAGTGTCCGTCATGCGAGTCCCTTGCTGAATCGACATTCGTTCAAGAATAGCCCCGTGCCGCGCAATTCCCAAGCGGCGACGTGGAATACTGTGTCTGACATCTCGCCTGCTGAGCTTTAGAATCAGGGGCCAGCCGACGAGGAGAGGAAATAGGATGTCACGTGTAACCGTTATCGGGGCCGGTTTCGCCGCGCTTACCGCCGTTCGTAAACTGCGGGCCGCAGACGCCAGTCTCGGTATCGACCTGGTGGCACCAAAGCCGGAGTTCGTCTACTACCCCGGCTCGATCTGGATCCCGACCGGTCTGCGCAAGCCGCAGGACCTGGTGGTCCCGCTGGATAATTTCTTCAAACGATGCGATGTGACCTTTCATCAGGCCGCAGCCCAGGGGCTCCGCGATGGTGGCCGGATGGTCATCACCGACCAGGGCGAGATCGCCAACGACGGCCTGATCATCGCCTGTGGTGGGCGCTTCATTCGCAAGTTGCCGGGTATCGAGCATTCCTTCCTGCCCTGTGGCGGCGTCGATGTCGTTGCCGGCATGCGTGATCGCCTGGCTGAGCTTGAGGGCGGCACCCTGGCGTTCGGATTCGCCGGCAACCCCAAGGAACCCTCAGCGATGCGGGGCGGTCCGGTTTTCGAGTTCCTGTTCGGGATCGACTCGTGGCTGCGCAAGCAGGGGCGGCGTGACAAGTTTCGCCTGGTGTTTTTCACCCCGGCGGAGAAGCCCGGGCAGCGCCTCGGGCCGAAGGCCGTCGAAGGACTGATGCGCGAGATGGCCAAGCGCGATATCGAGACCCACCTCGGGCATAAGCTCAAGGGGTTCGCGGCTGACAAGGTCATGACCGAGGGCGGTGAGTTCCCGGCCGACATGATCCTGTTCATGCCCGGCATGACCGGCAACCAGTGGTTCGATGATACAGAGCTGCCGCGTTCCGAGGGCGGCATGATCAAGGCCAATCAGTTCTGCCAGGTGGAGGGTTGGGACAAGGTCTACGTGGCCGGTGATTCCGGCAGCTTCCCCGGCCCCGACTGGTTGCCCAAGCAGGCACACATGGCCGATCTGCAGGCCGAGGCCTCGGTGGCAAATCTGCTCGATGATTTTCAGGGCAGGGCGGCCAGCCATACCTTCAAGGCCGAACTGGTGTGTATCGTCGATACCCGTACCAGCGGCATGCTTGTCGCGCGGACCGCAAAGCGCAACCTGGTGTTGCCGTCGTTTGTCGGCTTCCACTGGGCCAAGCGGCTGTTCGAGTGGAATTACCTGCGTCAGTACCGCTGAGCCGACGCTAGTTGTCGAGCAGCAGTTTCAGCGAGATGGCCAGCGATACGGTAACCAGCAGAGGGCGGATCAGCCGGGTGCCGTGGCGAATGACGAGGTGGGAGCCGAGCCAGGCCCCCGCCATCTGCGCCAACCCCATCGGCAGGCCGACCTGCCAGACCACCTCGCCGGCCAGTGCGAAGAACATCAGCGACGCAATGTTGCTGGTGAAGTTGAGGATCTTGGTACCTGCGGTGGCACGCCGCAGGTTGTAGCCGAGCAGCAGAACGAACGCCGCGGCGAAGATGCTGCCGGTGCCGGGTCCGAAAAAGCCGTCGTAAAAACCACCGCTGAAACCCACCAGCAGGCCGAACAGGCCATGCCCAATGCGATGCTGCGCGTCCCGGTCGCCGATGCGTGGCGAGAACAGAAAGTACAGGGCGAAGGCAATCAGCAGCAGCGGCACGATCTGTTCGAGCCGACTCGAACCGAGGTGCTGTACGGCGAGCGTGCCGGAGACCGAGCCGATAAAGGTCATGAAGATCGGTATGCGCAGGCGTGCAAGATCGATCTCGTCGCGGCGGATGAAATTCAGCGATGCGGTGAAGGTGCCGAAGGTGCCCTGCAGCTTGTTGGTCGCCAGCGCCTGAATGGGCGGCAGTCCGGCCCAAAGCAGGGCTGGTAGCGCGATCAGGCCGCCGCCGCCGGCGATCGCATCGACCAGTCCGGCAATGCCGGCGATCAGGATCAACAGCGTCAGGGTTTCGGTGGCGAGTTGTTCCACGGATGGTTCTGCAAAACGCCTAGTTTATCCGAAGGCGATGATTCGCCGGCAGACATTTGCGCAACCCGGGCGGTGCGGCGTGTCCCTGCCTGAACCCGGCCGGCGGCGCGGCGGTGTCAATACTTGTGGCGTGCTGCCGCTACAGCCATCAGGTGCGTCACTTTCGTGGCGTCGGGTTCAATTTGGCCAGTGGGGAAGTACCATGTGGTACGAGGTTCGCAGAAGAGCCGCCACAATTCTTGATGTCTCTGATCCGGACGACCGGTTCTCCCGCGTTTTTGACAGCTTTCTGATTGCGCTGATTCTGGTCAACGTGATTGCGGTGATCCTGGAGTCCGTGGTCAGTCTGAATATACGCTTCGGCACCACATTTGCTTTGATCGAAAATGTGTCCGTGGTCGTTTTTACCATCGAGTACCTGGTGCGCGTCTGGTCGATTGTCGACAACAGGTGGCGAACCGAATACCGTCATCCGGTTTGGGGCAGGCTGCGTTTCATGCGCAGCCCGATGGCGATTATCGACCTGGTGGCGGTCGCACCGTTCTGGCTGAGCATGTTTCTGCCACTGGACCTGCGTTTCCTGCGGGTGGCACGTCTGCTGCGGGTGCTCAAGCTCACACGCTACTCGGCGGCGATGAATCTCCTGTTCGAGGTGTTGCGCGACGAGGCCAGGGTGATCGGCGCCGCCATGTTTACCCTGTTCCTGATGCTGATCCTGACCGCCAGCGCCACGTATCTTGCCGAACATGTCGCGCAACCGGAGGATTTCGCAAACATTCCACAGGCGATGTGGTGGGCGATCATCACCGTAACCACCGTGGGCTACGGCGACGTCGTTCCAATCACACCACTGGGCAAGGTGCTGGGGGCTTTCCTCGGCATGGTCGGGGTCGGCATGGTGGCCCTGCCGGCCGGTATCCTGGCATCCGGGTTCAGCGAGGCGCTGAGCCGTCGTCGCAACAGCCTGCGGCGGGACATCGACAAGGCGATGATGGACGGCGTGATCGATTCCGAGGAACGCTCTCAGTTGCGCTCGCGCGGTGAGTCCCTGAACCTGTCCGACGACGATGTCTCCGATATCATCGAGGGCGAGCGCCGCACCGGGGCGAGCTCCGGCGTCTGTCCGCATTGCGGCAAATCCCTGCACGCGGGAAAAGACACTCAGCCGGGCTGACGGGCGGCGGCTGTCAGCCCGCCCCGTATGGTTCGGTGATCTTACCCCGGTCGATTCAATCCTTCTGCCGCCCCGGCTTCCGATAGAATGCAGTCTTTCTGTTGACGTTCGGATCCGAGATGAAGGCACTGTCGATAAACCAGCTGCGCAAGACCTATCGCAATGGTCACGAGGCCCTGCGGGGGATCGATCTGGATGTCGACGAGGGTGATTTTTTTGCCCTGCTCGGTCCAAACGGTGCAGGCAAGTCGACAGCGATCGGGATTATCAGCTCACTGGTCAACAAGAGCGATGGCAGCGGTGCAGGTGTTCGGGCACGATCTCGACCGTGAGCCGGCCGCGGTCGAAGTCATGCATCGGGCTGGTTCCGCAGGAGTTCAACTTCAACCAGTTCGAGCCGGTGGTTGAGATCGTGGTCAACCAGGCGGGCTACTACGGTATCGCGCGGCGCGAGGCGCTATCAGCGCGCCGAGGCCTCGTTGCGCCAGCTCGACCTGTGGGACAGGCGCGATGCCCAGGCCAGGGATCTGTCCGGTGGCATGAAGCGCCGTCTGATGATCGCCCGGGCGCTGGTGCATCGGCCGAGGCTGCTGATCCTCGATGAACCGACCGCCGGCGTGGATATCGAGATTCGCCGCTCGATGTGGGAGTTTCTGCGCGAGATCAACGCCAGTGGCACGACCATTATCCTCACCACGCACTACCTGGAAGAGGCCGAGAGCCTGTGCGAGCACATCGCGATCATCAACCATGGGCGGATCGCAGAACGGGCGCGCATGCAGCGAGCTGTTGCGTCGGCTGGACGCGGAAACCTTCGTCCTGGATGTGCGCCAGGAGCTCGACGTTATCGAGCCGATTGCGGGATTCTCGCTGCAGCTGATCAACAGCACGACGCTGGAGGTGGCGGTGACGCGCGACCGCGGGCTGAACGATCTCTTCATTGCGCTCAGCGAGCGCGGTATCGACGTGCTGAGCCTGCGCAACAAGCAGAATCGCCTGGAGCAGTTGTTTATCGGCCTGGTGAAAAACCGTGTCGACCCCGCACCCGGGGAGCGCAGGTCGTGAGCGGGGCGACGGTTTACTGGGTTGCGTTCAAGACCATCGTGACCAAGGAGATCCTGCGGTTTGCCCGGATCTGGGTGCAGACGGTACTGCCGCCCGCGATCACCATGGCGCTGTATTTCGTCATCTTCGGCAAACTGATCGGTTCGCAGATCGGCGACATGGAAGGTTTTCGCTACATCGATTTCATCGTGCCGGGCCTGATCCTGATGTCGGTGATCTCGAACAGCTATGCCAACGTGGTGTCGAGTTTTTATAGCAGCAAGTTTCAGCACAATATCGAAGAACTGCTGATTGCGCCGTTGCCCAACTTCATCATCCTGGCCGGCTACGTGGCCGGCGGCGTCGCGCGTGGAGTTATCGTCGGCGTGGTGGTGACCGCGGTGTCGATGTTCTTCACCGATCTGAGTATCCACAGCTATGCCATCACCCTCGCGGTCTTCGTCCTGACCTCGGTGCTGTTTGCCACCGCCGGGTTTATCAATGCGGTGTATGCCAACAGCTTTGACGATATCTCGATCGTCCCGACCTTTGTGCTGACGCCGCTGACCTATCTGGGCGGGGTCTTTTACTCGATCAGCATGCTGCCGGAGTTCTGGCAGCAGGTTTCGCTGATCAATCCGGTTCTGTACATGGTCAATGCCTTCCGCTATGGCCTGCTCGGGTTCAGCGATATAGCGATGTGGCAGGCATTTGCGATAATTTGCGGCTTCATCATTGCGCTCGGTGCCTTCGCGATGTGGTTGCTGGCCCGTGGCGTCGGCATAAAGAGCTGATGGCCGCGCGCGGCGATCCCTGCCGGCGTCGCGCCCAATGGTCGTGGGCCCTGTATGACTGGGCGAACTCGGCGTTTGCCACAACTGTCATGGCCGGTTTCTTCCCGGTGTTTTTCAAATCGTACTGGGCCGTGGGGGTCTCTGCGACAGAGAGTACCGCTCGATTGGGCAGTGCCAATGCGATCGCCTCCCTGCTGGTGGTGTTGCTGGCGCCCATGCTGGGCGTGGTCGCGGACAGGGCAGGGCAGAAGAAGGCCCTGTTGCTGACACTGGCAATGCTCGGGGTATTGATGACCAGCGGGCTGTTCTTTGTCGCCGAGGGTCGCTGGCAGATTGCGGCCGCCTTGTACGTGTTCGGCGTAATCGGTTTCGCCGGCGGCAATGTCGCCTACGATGCCATGTTGCTCGACGTTGCCCGTCGTGACGAACTGGAGCGGCTTTCGGCCTTCGGGTTCGCAGCGGGTTACCTGGGCGGCGGGCTGCTGTTCGCGCTGAACGTCCTGATGGTGCTGCACCCTGATTGGTTCGGCCTGGCGGGAAAGGTGGAAGCGGTAAGGTATGCGTTCCTCAGCGTGGCGCTGTGGTGGGCGGTGTTCACGATTCCGGTGATGCTGTTTGTGCCTGGGTCCGCACCCGCGGAACAGCGGCCTGGCCGCGGATTCGCGCATGCCTGGCAGGAGCTGTTGCGCAGTTGGCAGATACTGCGCAGCCTGCCGAATGCCTTCGTCTTTCTGCTCGCCTACTGGTGTTACATCGACGGTGTCGACACGATCGTGCGCATGGCGGTCGACTATGGCCTGTCGCTTGGGTTTGCCGCCGATGGCCTGCTGACGGCGCTGCTGATCAGCCAGCTGGTCGGCTTTCCGGCCGCACTGCTGTTCGGCCGGATCGGCGATCGAATCGGGGCGAAGCGCGCAATCTGGCTGGCCTTGCTGGTGTATGTCCTGGTCGTCTTCTGGGCAGCGCAGATGGAGGCCGTTGGGAGTTTTATGGCCTCGCGGCATCGATCGGCCTGGTTCAGGGTGGGATCCAGGCGATGAGTCGGGCACTGTATGCGCGCATGATTCCGGCGGAACATGCGGGACGCCTTTTCGGTCTGTATAACATGATGGGCAAGTTTGCCGCCGTCGTCGGGCCGTTCATGGTGGGCTGGGTGGCCGTAGCCAGCGGTAATTCGCGCGTCGGCATCCTCAGCGTGCTGTTGCTTTTCGTTGCGGGTGCCTGGCTGCTTGCCCGGGTGGATGTCGCGCAGGGTGAGCAGGAGGCGGGCCACGTCCGTAGCTGAATGGTTTATGTGCTTGTTTTGATTTTGCTGCTGGCGGGGTTGTTCCTGCCGCAGTTCTGGGTGCAGCGCGTTCTGGCCCGTTATCACCGCAAGCCGGAAGCGAACTTTCCGGGGACCGGCGGCGAATTGGCGCGTCATCTGTTAAGCCGTTTCGATCTCGACAATGTCACTGTCGAGCGGACCGACATCGGTGACCACTATGATCCGATCGCGCGCAGCGTAAGACTCACCGCGGACAAGTACGACGGCAGGACCCTCACAGCGATCACCGTTGCCGCGCACGAGTGTGGGCATGCGCTGCAACATGCGCGGCGTGAACCGATGTTCATGTGGCGATCGCGGCTGGCGATGTCCGCGGCATGGGCGGCGCGCATCGGCTCCCTGCTGATCTTTGCTGCCCCCTTGTTTGCGGTGCTGGCACGCGCACCCTCACCGGCGCTGATCTCGGTACTGGGCGGTTTTCTGGTCATGGGCTTTGGCGTGGTCGTGCAATTGATCACCCTGCCGGTTGAACTCGATGCCAGTTTCCGCAAGGCCCTGCCGTTGCTCGAGGCCGGTTTTCTCAACGAGAAACAGGTGCCGGCCGCGCGGAAGATTCTGCGTGCCGCGGCCTGGACCTATGTCGCCGCCTCACTCGCCGGACTGCTCAGTTTCTGGCGCTGGCTGGCGGTTCTGCGACGCTGACCGGCTTACCTGATCTGCCGGGACCGCATCGCCATGGGTGCGACCGGGTCTGTTGCAGGGTACGGCCTGCCGCACGAACCTGGCCGCCTCTTTTCCCTGCCGCTCACCCGCTTCCGGCCAGTGCCGGGAATGCGTTGTCGCCAGGGCGTTTACAGGGCGAAATCGACCTTGTCGTTGCACGCACGGTCGTTGCCACTCCGCCGTATTCTCGCCTGAACGGCATTTTTCAGATCGTCAAGAATCCGACTATCGTCCGCTCGGTGTTTTTAAGCGATTGTTTTGTAAGTATTTAAAAACGACGAACTGCTTGGCACATTGATTGCTTTCTGTTCTGCAGAACATCGCGACAGCGGTAGACAGGCAGTCAGGACGGGCTTTCAGACATGGCAGATGAAAAAGATATTGCGGGCGAAGAGGCCAGCGGTGGCGGCAAGAAGAAGCTGATCATTATCGTCGGTGTGGCGGTGCTGCTGTTGCTGGTAGCCGGTGCGGCCGCCTTCTTTTTGCTCGGCGGCTCCGCGGAAGAGGGTGATGAAGCAGCGGCAGCAGAGGCGGAAGAGGCCGTGATGGATGGCGTCGATCCGATCTACCACAAGCTGGATCCCACCTTCGTGGTCAATCTGCCACCGGGCGGTTCGGCCAAGATGCTGCAGATCGCGATCCAGGTGATGACACAAACCCCGGACGTCGTCGAGACCCTGAAGGCCAACGACCCGATGATCCGCCATCATCTGTTGAATCTGCTTGAAGGGCAGCAGGCCGCGGATCTGCTGACACGCCAGGGCAAGGAGTCGCTGCAGACGGCGATTCACGACCTGCTGAGCGAAAAGCTCACGCAGCTGAAGTCGCCCGGTGAGGTCAAGGGCGTGTTCTTCACCCAGTTCGTGATGCAGTAATCATGTCCGGCACAGACCTTCTTTCGCAGGACGAAATCGATGCGCTGCTGCATGGCGTCGACAGCGGCGATGTCGAAACCAATGCCGACGACATGCTCGATCCGGACGAGGCGCGCAGCTACGACTTCGCCAGTCAGGACCGCATCGTGCGCGGGCGTCTGCCGACCCTGGAGATGATCAACGAGCGGTTTGCCCGCTACTTCCGTACCAGCCTGTTCAACATGCTGCGCCGCAGCGCCGATATCTCGGTGTCCGGCGTGCAGATGCTGAAGTTCTCCGAGTTCGTGCACAGCCTGTTCGTGCCGACCAGCCTGAACATCACCAGGGTGTCACCGCTGCGCGGCAAGTCGCTGTGTCGTGCTCGATCCCAAGCTGGTGTTCAGCGTGGTGGACAGTTTCTTCGGTGGCTCCGGGCGGTTCCACACCAAGATCGAGGGCCGCGACTTCACGCCGACCGAGGTGCGGGTGATCCAGATGCTGCTGGACATCGCCTTCAAGGATCTCGCGATGTCCTGGAAGCCGGTGCTCGAGATCGAATTCGAGTACATCGAGCTCCGAGGTCAATCCGCAGTTCGCAAACATCGTTTCGCCCTCGGAGGTGGTCGTTGTCACTACCTTCAATGTCGATCTGGAATCAGGTGGCGGTGATTTCTATATCTGTATGCCGTACTCGATGCTGGAACCCATTCGCGATCTGCTGGATGCCGGTGTGCAGAGCGATCGTGGCGAGCGCGACGAGCGCTGGGAACTGGCGATGCGCGAAGAGGTGATGGGTGCAAGTGTCGAGATCAGCAGTGTTCTGGGCGAGGCGACCGTGCCGCTGCGCACGCTGGCCAGTCTGCAAGCAGGTGACATTATCCCGCTCGACATCGCCGATACGGTCGAGGTCTGCGCCGAGAATCTACCGATTTTTCGTGGCACCCTTGGTGTTCACAACAACAGCTATGCCGTCAAGATCTCTGAATGGATCGAGCGCTCGAACGCCGGTCAGTTACATGACTTGATGAGCCAGCAGGCAAAGAAAGAGGGTACCGAAATGGTACCGGGCAAAAAGGCATGATAAGGCGGGAAAGGCGATGAGCGACGAGCAAACAAATGCTGATGAGGCCCTGGCCGATGAATGGGCTGCAGCACTCGAGGATCAGGAGCCCGGAAAGGCTGGCGATGCGGAGGCGGCGCATTTCCAGCAACTGAGCTCGGAGGGCGGCGCTATCGGTGGGGGCGACGTCAAGATCGATGCGATCCTCGACGTGCCGGTAACCATCTCGATGGAAATCGGTCGTTCGCGGATCAACATACGCAACCTGCTGCAGCTCAACCAGGGATCGGTCGTCGAACTCGACCGGCTAGCCGGGGAGCCGATGGATGTGCTGGTCAACGGCACCCTGGTCGCCCAGGGCGAGGTGGTCGTAGTCAACGAGAAATTCGGTATCCGCCTCACCGATATCGTGAGTCCGGCGGATCGGATCAAGAAGCTGGGAGGGTGACGTCGTGCGCTGCCGGTTTTACCGGGCGACAGCTGACAGTTTTCACCGAATCATTATGAACAGACTGAAGCTGATCGTTGCGCCCCTGTTCCTGATCGCAGACGTTGTCGGGGCAGTTCAGGGCGAGGCAGCAACGCGCCTGGTGGAATCGCCGCTGAGCGCGACCAACCTCTTCGACACCGCCCTTGGCCTGGCTGTTGTACTGGCGATCATGCTCGGCCTTGCCTGGCTGGTAAAACGCTATGTCCAGGTGCCGGGTATTGGCAAGGGCAAGGTACAGATCATTGGTGGTGTGTCGCTGGGTGCGCGCGAAAAGGCCGTCTTGCTATCGGTCGAGGGGCGGCGCCTGTTGGTCGGTATCGCGCCCGGGCAGGTCCGTACCCTGATGGTGCTGGGTGACGAAGACAACGCGCAGGACGACTTCGCCCAACAGCTGGAAGCCGCCAGCGTGGTGACCAAAGAGACACCGGCTGGGGATCCGGCGTGAAGCTGCTGCTGCTGATCGCGGGACTGCTGCTGGCACCAACGGTATTGGCGGCTCCCGGTATCGATGCCTTGACCGTAACCCAGGGCGAGGGCGGCGAGCAGACCTATACGCTGTCGATCCAGGTGTTGTTGCTGATGACGGCGTTGAGCATGCTGCCGGCGGCGCTGATCCTGATGACATCGTTCACCCGGATCGTGATTGTCCTGTCCATTCTGCGCCAGGCGCTTGGGACGGCGCAGACGCCGTCCAACCAGATCCTGATCGGGCTCGCGCTGTTCCTCACGTTTTTTATCATGGGACCGGTGTTGAGCGAGGTCTACGAGACCGCGCTGCAACCCTACCTGGCGGATCAGATCAGTGCGCAGGCTGCGATCGATATCGCTCAGATCCCGGTGCGTGAGTTCATGCTGGCGCAGACTCGCGATGATGATCTCGCCCTGTTTGCGCGAATCTCGGGGCAGGAGAGCTTCGCGCGCGAAGAAGACGTCCCGTTTTCCCTGCTGATGCCGGCATTCGCCACCAGCGAGTTGAAGACCGCCTTTCAGATTGGGTTCCTGCTGTTCATCCCGTTTCTGGTTATCGACCTGGTTGTGGCCAGCGTGTTGATGTCGATGGGCATGATGATGCTCTCGCCGCTCATTATCTCGCTGCCTTTCAAAATCATGCTTTTTGTCCTGGTTGATGGCTGGGCCCTGGTTCTGGGCACGCTGGCGACCAGCTTCTACGTTTGAGGAGCGCATTATGGATGCCGATACGGTTGTGACTGTGGGTCGCCAGGCGATGGAGGTCACGATGCTGCTGGCGGCTCCGATCCTCTTGTCGTCCCTCGCTGTCGGCCTGATCATCGCGATGTTCCAGGCGGCTACCCAGATCAACGAGATGACCCTCAGCTTTGTCCCGAAGCTGATGATCGTGGCGCTGGTGATGATGACGGCTGGTCCGTGGATGCTGCGACAGATAACCGGTTTCACCACGCGGCTCGTCGAGAACGTGCCCTACCTGATCGGGTAGCCGCGGCTGTGAGCTTCACCGAGGCGCAACTGAGTCAATGGCTGGCCGATTTTTTCTGGCCATTGCTGCGTATCGGCGCGCTCTTGATGGCTGCACCGATTTTCAATATTCGGCAGGTTCCGATCCGGTTTCGTCTGATGCTGGCGGTACTGATCACCCTGC
Source organism: uncultured Gammaproteobacteria bacterium (assembly GCA_963719025.1). Lineage (GTDB taxonomy): Bacteria > Pseudomonadota > Gammaproteobacteria > Chromatiales > Chromatiaceae > Thiosocius. Next base: position 12,656 of record CAVRBK010000019.1, read on the forward strand.
TGGTGCATCCTGTCCTGCCACCGGCACCGGTGATCCCGGTGTTCAGTGCAGACGCAATCGTGATTGCCTTCCAACAGATAGTGATCGGAATCGCGCTCGGCTTTTTGTTGCAGATGACCTTTCAGGCGCTGATTTTCGGCGGCCAGGTGATGGCCTACAGCATGGGGCTGGGTTTCGCCAACATGATGGATCCGACCAACGGCGTGCAGGTGCCCGTGGTCGCTCAGTTCTGGCTGATTCTGGCCATGCTGGCATTTCTGATGCTGAACGGTCATCTGGTGCTGATCACCGCCATCGTCGATACCTTCAGCGTGATGCCGATTGCGACCGATGGCATCGGGCGGGCAGGCCTCTGGGCACTGCTGTCGTGGGCCTCGCGAATGTTCGCTGCGGGCCTGCTGATGGCCTTGCCGGTGATCATCTCGCTGTTGCTGATCAATATCGGGATGGGCGTGGTGTCGCGCGCGGCACCGCAGCTCAATATCTTCGCCATCGGTTTTCCGATCACCCTGATGATGGGTTTCATGCTGATCTGGGTAACCTTGCCCCAGGTCATGACCAACTTCGGTGGTCTGCTGACCGAGACCTTCGATCGGTCGATCTCCGTGTTGAGTGCGCGGTGATGCACCGTGGCTGAGAACCAGGACGGCCAGGAAAAATCACAGGAACCGACATCCAAACGGATGGCGGATGCCCGCAAGAAGGGCCAGGTCCCGCGTTCGCGTGAACTCAACACGATGGCGATCACCCTGTTCGGGCTGACGGCGTTGATTTCCTTTGCGCCGCATATGACCAGCAACCTGCATACCCTGTTCGTCGAACAGTTTTCGCTCGATCGTCGTGACATCTTCGATCCGAACGCGCTGATGTCGCATCTGACGACCGCAATCGGCGATGCGCTGTTTATGCTGTTGCCTTTCTTCGGCGTGATGATCGTCGTTGCCATACTGTCATCGGTTGCCCTGGGTGGGTTCAATGTCAGTGCCGAGGCGATGCAGCCGAAGTTTTCCAAGATGGACCCAATCAAGGGGATCAAACGCATTTTCTCGGCCAAGGGACTGATGGAATTGGTCAAGTCGCTGGGCAAGTTCGTGCTGGTTGGCAGCGCGACCGTTGCCTTGTTGAACGCCTGGTCGGAGGATCTGCTGCGTCTGAGCACCCTGGAGGTCGACAGGGCGATCGAGGAGGGCATGACCATGATTGCCTGGGCCGCGGTCACGCTGTCATCAACCTTGATCGTGCTGGCGACTGATCGATGTGCCTTTCCAGCTGTGGCAGCACAAGCGTGATCTGAAGATGACCCAGCAGGAAGTCCGCGACGAACTCAAGGAGACCGAGGGCAAGCCGGAGGTCAAGGGCCGTATCCGCCAGATGCAGCGCGAGATTGCGCAACGCCGGATGATGGAAGAGGTGCCGAAAGCGGACGTGATCGTGACCAACCCGACGCACTATGCCGTCGCGTTGCGCTACGACCCGGAACGGATGCAGGCGCCGATCGTGGTCGCCAAGGGCAAGGAACTGGTTGCAGCAAACATCCGCAAGGTCGGCCAGGCGCATGACGTGCCACTGGTGGAGGCCCCGCTGTTGGCCAGGGCGATCTTCTTTAATGCGGAGTTGCAGGATGCGATTCCGGGGCCCTTGTTCCTCGCGGTCGCGCAGCTCCTGGCATATGTCTTCCAGCTGCGCGCCTATCGCGAGACCGGGGGCGATATTCCGCAGCCACCGCAGGACTATCCGGTCCCCGAGGAGTATCGCTATGACTGACCGCGGATCGGTGAAATTGGAAGGTGGCGTGTCATCGGACATTGCCGCAGCGCTGTCTGGAGGGCGTGAATGATGGAACAGGTGCTGGTCGCATTCCGACAGGCGGGCGCGCGCGGACTGGGCGCGCCGATTGTCATCCTGATGCTCCTGGCAATGGTGGTGTTGCCGCTGCCGCCGTTTCTGCTTGACCTGTTCTTTACCTTCAACATCGCGTTGTCGCTGGTGGTGCTGCTGGTCACCGTGTACGCGCTGCGACCGCTCGATTTCGCGATGTTCCCCTCGATGCTGTTGATCGCCACGCTGTTGCGCCTGGCGCTCAATGTCGCCTCGACCCGAATCGTCCTGCTCGAGGGCCACAACGGTGGCGATGCCGCGGGCAAGGTGATCGAGGCCTTTGGCGCGTTCGTTATCGGTGGCAACTATGCGGTTGGCCTGGTGGTGTTCGCGATCCTGGTCATTATCAATTTCGTGGTTGTCACCAAGGGTGCCGGACGCGTGTCCGAGGTATCGGCGCGATTCACCCTCGATGCCATGCCGGGCAAGCAGATGGCAATCGACGCCGATCTGAACTCCGGCCTGATCGATCAGGACGAGGCCCGCACCCGTCGCGACGAGGTCGGCAAGGAGGCGGATTTCTACGGTGCCATGGATGGTGCATCGAAGTTCGTGCGTGGTGACGCGGTTGCCGGCATCCTGATTCTTGTGATCAACATCCTCGGCGGGCTGGCGATCGGCATGGGGCAGCATGATCTGGATCTGAGCACCGCGGTACGTTTCTATGCCCTGTTGACCATCGGTGACGGCCTGGTGGCACAGTTGCCGTCGCTGCTCCTGTCGACCTCGGCGGCGATCATCGTGACCCGTGTGTCGAGCGCCGAGGATCTGGGCAGCCAGGTCGCAACCCAGCTGCTGGACAATCCTCGTGCGTTGGCGATTACGGCCGCGATCCTGCTGATGCTCGGTTTGATTCCGGGTATGCCCAACCTGGTCTTCCTGCTGCTGGGGGGCGGTGTGGGTGGTCTGGCCTACATGGTGGCCAAGCGGCAAAGGCAGCCGGCCCCCGTGGTCGAGAGCGCAGAGCCTGTTGCGACACCCGATCCGGCCAGCGAGTCGCGCGAGCTGACCTGGCATGATGTGCCGCCAGTCGATGTGATCGGCCTGGAGGTCGGCTATCGCCTGATTCCGCTGGTCGATCGCGACCAGGGCGGACAGTTGATGAACCGGATCAAGGGTGTGCGCAAGAAGCTGTCGCAGGAACTTGGCTTCCTCGTGCAGTCGGTACACATTCGCGACAATCTCGATCTGCCGCCCAGCGCCTACCGGATATCGCTGCATGGCGTGACCCTGGGTGAGTCCGAGGTGTTCGTCGATCGCGAGCTGGCGATCAACCCCGGCCGGGTCTTCGGCGAACTCAAGGGTACGCCGACGCAGGATCCCGCCTTCGGCCTGGATGCGGTGTGGATCGATGCCGCGCAGCGTGACCAGGCGCAGACCATGGGTTACACGGTGGTGGATGCGAGCACCGTGGTGGCAACCCATCTGAGCGAGCTGTTACAGACCCACGCGCACGAATTGCTGGGACATGACGAGGTACAGCAGCTGCTCGACAATCTGGCGGAAACCGCACCCAAGCTGATCGAGGACCTGGTGCCCAAGCTGCTGCCGCTGTCGGTCGTGTTGCGGGTGCTGCAGAACCTGCTTGATGGAAGGCGTGCCGATCCGCGATCTGCGCACCATCGCCGAGACCCTCGCCGAGCAGGCGATCAAGACGCAGGATGCCGGTGCCCTGACGGCGTCAGTGCGGATCGCGATGGCGCGGACCATCGTGCAGCAGGTCGTCGGTCCCCTCGGCGAGATCCCGGTGATCGTGCTGGAGCCCGGCCTCGAACGCCTGTTGCAGCAGACCCTGGTCAACGCCGGGGAGGATGGCGCCGGGGTCGAACCCGGTATGCTCGAGCAACTGCAGAACGCGATGCAGGAGACAGCGCGTGAACAGGAGGTCAGTGGCAACGAGAGTGTCTTGCTGGTGGCCGCGGCAATCCGTCCCTGGATGGCCAAGTTTGCTCGCCACAGTGTGCCGGGCATGCGGGTGTTGTCGTACAACGAGATTCCGGACAATCGCCAGATCAAGGTGATCAGCACCATCGGCAATAATCCCCAGGCCGCCTGATGCGCGGTTAGCGGTGGTCGCTACCGACCCCGCCGGTTCAGGGGCGCCCGTCCCTTTTTCCAGTCGCAAAATCAACGCTGCACTGGCCTGCCGAGCCTTTGCCGGACGGGCCGGTTGCGTCTGACGGCTGCCGGTTGAATGGCGGCGATTTCCGCCGAAAGTCAAGATGCTGTCACCGGGTTTGGTAATTCATTTGTTTATAAAGTTTCGATGAAAAACAGGTAAGCAACTGAATAAAAAGAAAAAATTTAAGTTAGAAAAAGAAAACAAAGGATTGGAACGTCTCTTGCAGAACAACAGTACAAGCGTTGAAGGGAAGACATCGGGACCCGGGCATTGGATGCCTCGCTACAGGCCCAGGGGCACCACGGGCAGTATCCGAACCCTCCGACACAACGATATCCGCCCACCGGCGGAACAGGTGCAAGGCACCCACCGCCGCGAGGGAGACAAATGCCGAAGGGTCGATGACTGGGCCCCGGCAGCAAACGAGGGCCGCTGGATATGAAGATCAAGCGATTTGTGGCACAGGACATGCGTCAGGCGCTTCGCATGGTTCGCGAGACGCTCGGCGAGGACGCGGTGATCCTGTCGAACAAGTCTGTCGACGGCGGCGTCGAGATTACCGCCGCTGTCGACCTGGTGGATGGCGTGTCTGGCGATACGGTCGACCAACGCATTCCGACAATGAGGTGGCGACCCAGGGCAGTCGCTCGGGGCCGGCGGCGGTCGAGGCGTCGTCAGGTGCACTTGAAGACATGCGCCGCGAGATGCAGAACCTGCGTCGCTGGATGCAGGCCGAACTCAGTGGATTGAGCTGGTACGACCTGGGCCAGACCGCGCCGCACTCGCAGGAGTTGCTCGGCAAGCTGATGGCCCTTGGGCTCGGCCCGGACCTCGCGCGCCGCCTGTCGGATCGGGTGCGCGACATCGAGGACCTGGAGCAGGCATGGCGCAAGGCGCTGTTCCTGCTGGCCAGCGAGGTTCGAATCTTCGAAACAGACGTGCTTGACCAGGGCGGGGTGCTCGCGCTGGTCGGACCTACCGGCGTGGGCAAGACCACCACGATCGCCAAGATGGCGGCACGGTTCGCTCTGCGCCATGGGCATCGCAGCGTCGCCTTGATCACCACCGACAGTTTCCGCATCGGCGCACGTGACCAGCTGCAGACCTACGGGCGGATTCTCAACGTGCCGGTGCGAACCGCCACGACCCCTGAGGAGATGGACGAGGCCCTGAACCTGCTCTCCGATCGCCGCCTGATTCTGGTTGATACCGCCGGCATGGCCGCGGCGCATGAACGGATCGCCGATCAACGCGCCACGCTGGAGGCCGCCGGTGGCGCGCTGACGACGCTGCTGACCCTGTCGGCCACCACCGAGGCGGCGGCGGTTCAACGTGCGCTCAAACTGTTCGCCGACTTCCGTCCCGAGGCCTGTGTGCTGACCAAGATCGATGAGGCAGCAAGCCTTGGCGGCCTGTTGTCGGCGCTTATCCAGGCCGGTCTCTCCACCGCGTTCGTCACCGATGGGCAAAGGGTCCCCGAGGATCTGCAGATTGCCCGCGCACATCCCCTGGTGAGCCGCGCAGCGGAACTGCTGGCGGAGAATCCCGTCAGTGTCGATCCGGGCTACCTGGCCCTGGCCTTTGGGGGAGCAAATGCACATGTTAACGCCTGACAATCTGATCGATCAGGCCAGCGGCTTGCGTCAGATGGTCAACCCGAAACCGGTCAGAGCGATTGCGGTTACCGGCGGCAAGGGCGGCGTCGGCAAGACCAATGTGTCGGTCAACCTCGGCGTGGCAGCTGCAGAGATGGGGCAGAAGGTGATGCTTGCTGGACGCCGACCTCGGGCTGGCCAATATCGACGTGGTGCTGGGCCTGCATCCGAAGTACGACCTGTCGCACGTGATGCGCGGTGAACGCTCGCTGGACGAGGTGCTGGTCGAAGGGTCCGTCTGGCATGAAGATCATTCCCGGCGCGTCCGGGGTGCAATCGCTGGCCGAACTGAGCCCTGCCGAACATACCGGCCTGATCCGGGCGTTCAGCGAAATGGCCGCCGATACCGAACTGCTGATTGTCGATACGGCGGCCGGCATCTCCGACACCGTGCTGAGCTTCTCGCGCGCGGCACACGAGATCGTGGTCGTGGTGTGCGACGAGCCGGCCTCGATCACCGATGCCTACGCGATCATCAAGCTGCTGAACCGCGACTACGGTCATCAGCGTTTCCGCGTGCTGGCCAACATGGTGCGCAGCGCGCAGGAAGGCCGTGAACTCTACAACAAGATGGTTCGGGTCACCGATCGTTACCTCGATGTGACCCTCGGTTTCATGGGGGCCATTCCATTTGACGAAAACCTGCGCAAGGCGGTGCGGACGCAACGCCCTGTCGTGCAGGCCTTTCCGCGCAGCCGGGTGGCACAGGTTTTCCGCAACCTGGCGAAGAAAATAGAAACCTGGCCGCAGCCGGACGGCGCAAACGGCCAGGTGCAGTTCTTCGTGGAACGCCTGATCAAGTATTCCAGTGACTATGGGGAGATGGTGCTGTGAGCAATCTTGCAACGTATGGTGCAGTAAAGGAACAGAGCTTCGATGACCTGGTGACGCGACATGCGCCGCTGGTCAAGCGCATCGCTTATCACTTGATGAATCGGCTACCGCCATCGGTGCAGGCCGAAGACCTGATCCAGGCCGGCATGATCGGTCTGATCGAGGCGAGCCGGAACTACGATCCCAGTCAGGGCGCCAGTTTCGAGACCTATGCGGGTATTCGCATCCGTGGTTCGATGCTCGATGAAATCCGTCGTTCGGACTGGACACCGCGCTCGGTGCACCGCAAGGCCCGTATGGTCGCCGATGCAATGCGCGAGATCGAGCATGCCGAAGGCCGCGATGCGCGCGACGTGGAAGTGGCCGAGTCACTGAGCATGTCGATCGAGGACTATCACCAGGTGCTGCAGGACGCCTCCGGCGCCCGGATCTTCAGCTACGAAGAGCTCAGCGAGGTGGGTGAGGTTGTTCCGACCGAAGGCAGCATGGCGCGTCCGCGCAATATTCTCGAAGACGGCCCCGCACGGGGGCTCGAAAAGAGTCATTTTCGCGATGCATTGGGTGACGCGATTGCCAGCCTGCCGGAGCGAGAGCGCCTGGTGATTGCGCTGTATTACGACGAAGAACTCAACCTGCGCGAGATCGGCCAGGTGCTGGGTGTCAGTGAGTCACGGGTCTGCCAGATCCACAGCCAGGCCGCGTTACGCCTGCGTTCCCGCTTGTCGGAATGGTTGGTCGACGAAGACTTTTAGTGCTGTCGGAAATAAAGAAAAAAACCCCTACGGTTTTTCAACCCAGTGCCGATATCCGGATTGAGTCGCATGCACAGGGCCTTTCATGGGCTCCCTTGTCTGAAGTTCGGAGGTTGCTTTGAACAAGAATATGAAGATCCTCATCGTGGATGATTTCTCCACGATGCGCAGGATCATCAAGAACCTGCTCAGAGATCTGGGTTTTACCAATACGGAGGAAGCCGACGATGGCTTGACTGCGCTGCCGATGTTGCAGGCAGCCAAGTTCGATTTCCTCATAACGGACTGGAACATGCCGGGCATGCAGGGCATCGATCTGCTCAAGGCGATCCGCTGCGACGAAACACTCAGAGCCCTTCCGGTGCTGATGGTGACAGCGGAATCCAAGCGCGACCAGATCGTCGAGGCCGCACAGGCCGGGGTCAACGGTTATGTGGTCAAGCCCTTCACAGCCGGTACGCTGGAAGAAAAAATCAACAAGATATTCGAGCGCGTAGCCGCTTGATCCGGGATGGATTGCGCCATGGTTGATACCGCAGAACGAGAGAACCGCCAACTCGAGCTGGCGCGATCGCTGGTCAACCACCTTGAGAACGGTAACCCATCAGGTGCCGAGACGGTGGTCGCCGAGTTGGCCGGAATCAACGACAGCATATTGTTTCAGGAAATCGGGCGACTGACCCGCGAACTGCATGATTCAATCAACAGCTTCGTCATGGACGCGCGCCTGATCGATATCGCCGAGCGTGATATACCGGATGCCGCGGAGCGGCTGCGCTACGTCATTGCAACGACCGAACAGGCGGCCAACACAACCCTCAGTGCGGTCGAGGACAGTCTGCCACTGACAGATACCCTGCGCAGCGATGCACACCATCTCGCGCATCAGTGGGAACGATTCAATTCACGCCAGTTGTCGGTAGACGACTTTCGTGGTCTGAGCAGTGAGCTGGTGCAGTTTCTTTCGGTGACACAAGCCAATACAGAGGCCCTGCACGAGAAGCTGTCAGAGGTCCTGCTGGCACAGGGCTACCAGGATATTACCGGGCAGATCATTCGCAAGGTCATCGACCTGGTCAACGATGTCGAGAAAAAACTGGTCACACTGATTCGTCTTTCCGGTAGCCACGCATTGAAGGTGAGCGACAGCAAGGCCGGAGAGACAAAACGCGACACGGCCTTGCATGGGCCTGCGGTCCCTGGTGTCGACAAGGGCGACATCGTGACCGGGCAGGATGACGTGGACGATCTTCTTTCCAGTCTGGGGTTTTGAGCGATGAGTCTGGATGCCGATGACGAGATCCTCCAGGACTTTCTGGTCGAAGCATCAGAGATTATCGAGTTGTTGGGCGAGCAACTGGTCGATCTGGAGCAAAGCCCGGACGACGCGGAACTGCTGAACGCGATCTTTCGCGGTTTTCATACGGTCAAGGGTGGGGCCGGGTTCCTGGCGATCACGCCACTGGTCGAAACCTGTCACCGTGCCGAAGACGTATTCAACGTGCTGCGCCAGGGTCAGCGCGCTGTCACTTCCGATCTCATGGACGCTATCCTGCAGGCGCTGGATGTCGTCAACGAGCATATGGAACAGGTGCGTGGCGGCCAGATGCCGGAACCGGTCGATCCCGATCTGCTGAGCCTGCTCGAGCGGCTGGCGCTGCCGGAGGTTGGTGCTGTCGAAGAGGCGATCGACGCCCCGGCCGAACCGGTCATGCAGCAATCGCCTGTGGATCCGGCAGAGACATCGCCAGCAGGGTCGGTGGCGACACCGCGGCCGGGATCGAGCGAAGTGCCCACGGCGCCCGGCGCGGACGATATCACCGAGGCCGAGTTCGAATCCCTGCTGGATGAGTTGCATGGCAAGGGCCGGATCACCGGTTCGCCGGTGACGCCGCCACAGCAACAAAATGACGAAATGACCGACGACGAGTTCGAGAACCTGCTCGACGACTTACATGGCAAGGGCCGGCACAGCGGCATGCCAGGTGGGCAACAGGCGGCTGGATCTGCACCCGCCGACAAGGCCGGCGCTGACCAGATCAGCGATGATGAGTTTGAAGCCCTGCTCGACGACTTGCACGGCAAGGGCAGGCACAGCAGTATACCCGCCGCGCCTGTCGCGGCCGCGGAGCACACAGAAACCGTGGCCGCAGCGGCAGCGCCCGTCCCGGCGAAATCGCCTGCGGCAAGCATTCCCAAAACGCCGGCCGAGGCGACGCAAACCGGTCGATCGGCAACCAGGGCGCCGCAGGCGGAAACAACGGTGCGGGTCGATACCCAGCGCCTCGACGACATCATGAACATGGTCGGAGAGCTGGTGCTGGTGCGTAACCGACTTGCGACCTTGAAATCGGCGATGGCCGACGAAGAACTCGCGAACGCCGTCGGCAACCTGGATGTGGTTACCGCCGATCTGCAATTGTCCGTGATGAAAACGCGGATGCAGCCGGTTAAAAAGGTGTTCAGCCGCTTCCCGCGGGTGGTGCGCGATCTGTCGCGCAATCTGCAAAAAGAGGTCGACCTGGTATTGCAGGGCGAGGACACCGATCTCGACAAGAACCTGGTCGAGGCACTCGCTGATCCGCTGATCCATCTCGTGCGCAATGCCGTCGATCATGGTATCGAGTCGCCGGACGCCCGCGAGCAGGCCGGCAAGCCGCGCCGCGGCAGCGTGATTCTGGCGGCGGCCCAGCAGGGTGACCATATTCTGCTGTCTATCGAAGACGATGGAAAAGGTATGGATGCGGACGTCCTGCGGCGCAAGGCGGTCGAAAAGGGAATGATGGATGAAGATGCGGCGGCACGTCTCGATGAGAAGGAATGTTACAACCTGATCTTTCATCCCGGGTTCTCGACGAAGACCGAGATTTCGGATGTATCGGGCCGCGGTGTCGGTATGGATGTGGTGAAGACCCGCATTGCGCAGATGAACGGCTCGGTTGAGGTCGATTCGAGTTGGGGTAAGGGCAGTAAGATCATCGTGAAGCTGCCGTTGACGCTGGCTATTCTGCCCACCTTGATGGTGATTCTCGGTCAGCAGCCGTTTGCCTTGCCGCTGGCCAGTGTGGTCGAGATCTTCAATCTCGATCTCTCGCGAACCAATACGGTCGATGGCCAATTGACGATCCGCATGCGCGGTCGGGCCCTGCCATTGTTCTATCTGCGCAACTGGTTGGTATCAGGGCCTGCCGGCGGCTCCGATGATGATGGCCATCATGGGCATGTTGTCGTGGTGAATGTTGGCGGCGTTCAGGTCGGGCTGGTTGTGGATTTTCTGGTCGGACAGGAGGAGGTTGTAATCAAGCCCCTGGGCGCACTGCTGCAAGGGCTCGACGGAATGGCCGGTGCGACCATTACCGGTGACGGCAAGATCGCGCTGATCCTCGATGTGCCAGGCCTGATGCGCAGATATGCGCACCGATACTAATCATGCAAGGCGAGGAAGCAGGACGAGGGCGTCGAGTCATGGATAAGGTCCGTGTCCTGATCGTCGACGACTCCACCTTTTTCCGCAAACGGATCCGTACCGCGCTGGAGCTTGCGCAGGAGATCGAGATTGTCGGCGAGGCCGTCAACGGCCGCGAAGCTGTGGAGATGGCGGCAAGGCTGAAGCCGGACCTGATCACCATGGATGTCGCCATGCCGGTGATGGACGGCATCGCCGCGGTGCGGAAAATCATGCGCGATAATCCGACCAACATCATTATGTTTTCGTCACTCACTGGCGAGGGCGCACGCGCGACGCTGGACGCGCTGGATGCCGGGGCGGTCGATTTCCTGACCAAGCAGGTGGGCATCAACGGCGAGCGCGAGGCCGAATTTGGCCGTGGGCTGTGTAACCGTGTCATCGACATAACGCGCAATCGGCAGATTGGCGGGAAGACAGTCTCGCCACTGCGTGCGGTGGCTGAACCGGCCCTGCCCAAACGTGCGAGTGGACGCTTCAGCACCCAGCCGAAACTGGTCCTGATCGGCGCTTCGACCGGTGGCCCTGTCGCGCTTCAGCGCGTCCTGGCGCGCTTGCCGGCCAGCTATCCTTACCCGGTGGTGGCCGCGGTACATATGCCCGCCGAGTTCACGCCCACCTTTGCCGAGAGGTTGGATAGCGTTTGCAGCATCAGCGTAAGGCATGCGCAACACGGTGATCTCCTGGTCGCGGGACAGGTGCTGGTTGCACCCGGCGGCCGGCAGGCGATGATTGAGCGCCATGGCAACCGCATGCGGGTGGTGATCAGCGATGCGGGCGACCAGATCTACAAACCCAGCGTGGATATCCTTTTCGGGTCTGCGGCGCGGTCGATCGGTGGCGGAATCCTTGGTGTCGTGCTTACCGGCATGGGTGCCGATGGGACCGACGGCGCGCGCCTGCTGAAAGACCGCGGCTCGATGGTATGGGGCCAGGACCAGCTGTCTTCGGTGGTTTACGGGATGCCGCACGCCGTGGCCAAGGCCGGATTGACCGACCGGGTGTTGCCCCTGGAAGAGATCGGGGAGGCCCTGTCGGGGTTGGCATAGCGACATGGACTATCTCAGTTTCATCGGCGTCGCCGTGGCTTTTGCCGCCATCCTCGGCGGCAACTGGCTCGAGGGCGGCCACCTGGACATGCTGGCCAATGGCCCGGCAATGATCATTGTGCTGGGTGGCACCATCGGCGCCGTGTTGCTGCAGACCCCACTGATTCTTTTTTTGCGCACCATGCGGATGCTCGGCATGGTGTTCGTGCCGCCAAAGCGCGCGCTCGAGGCGACCATCGAAAAGCTGGTCGAATGGAGCAAGATTGCACGTAAAGACGGACTGCTCGGACTGGAGGTCGCGGTACAGGGTGAGCCGGACAACTTCGTGCGCAAGGGTATGCAGTTGCTGGTCGACGGCAACGAGCCCGACGAGATCCGCCACACCCTCGAGGTAGAACTCGACAGCCGTGAGCGGTTTGATCTGCAGGCCAGCAAAGTGCTCGAGGCGATGGGCGGATACTCGCCGACGATCGGCATCATCGGTGCCGTGATGGGCCTGATCCATGTCATGCAGAATCTGGGTGATCCATCGAAGCTGGGCAGCGGTATCGCCACGGCGTTCGTTGCCACCATCTATGGCGTTGGCCTGGCCAACCTGTTTCTTCTGCCGATGGCCAACAAGCTGAAGGCCTACGTATTACAGGAAAGTCACTATCGCGAGCTGGTCATCGAGGGGCTGGTGGCGATTTCGGAGGGTGAGAACCCGCGCCAGATCGAAACCCGGCTGCTCGGTTTTCTGCGTTGAGTCAGCGCATGTCCAGACGGCGCAGACAACAAAATGAGGAACCCGAGAATCTGGAACGCTGGCTGGTTTCCTATGCAGATTTCATTACCCTGCTGTTCGCCTTTTTCGTTGTCATGTACGCGATATCGTCGGTCAACGAGGGTAAGTACCGGGTGCTGTCGGAGACGCTAAACGCGGTTTTCGAGACGCGGCCGCGGTCCGATGACCCAATTCAGATCGGTGAGCGGCCACGCGATGTGCTGGCCAGCCCGGATGGTCCGCTGGCGCCTGCGCAGTTCAAGCCCAGTGGCGAGGGTGACGCCGATGTGCAGTCGGCTCAGATCGGAGACAAGGCGGCCGGCGGCGGTGAGTCGGCGGGCGAGGGCGAAGGCGGCCTGAAGAAAGACGGTTCTGCGATGCGGATCGCCGATGAGATCGCGATCTCGTTACAGGACTACATCGATAAAGACCTGGTCAACATCAGCCAGGTGGGTGATCGGATCGAGATCGAGATGAAGGCCAAAATGTTGTTTCCCTCGGCTACCGCACGCCTGGCGCCGCCGGCCCTGTTGGCCTTGCGCGAGATCTCCAAGACACTGAAACGAATCCCCAGTCATCTGCAGGTCGAGGGCCATACCGACGATGTGCCGATCTCGACCTCGGCCTTTCCCTCGAACTGGGAGCTTTCCGCCGCGCGCGCGGCGAGTGTGGTGCATTTCCTGTCGCGCCAGGGCATCGAGCCCTGGCGCATGGCGGCGGTCGGCCTGGGTGAACATCGGCCGATTGCGGAAAATGCCGACGAGGAGGGTCGCGCCGCGAACCGTCGCGTCACGGTCGTTGTCCTGACCGGGCAGCGTGACGCCGAGCCGGTGCTCGACGAGGAGGTGCCGTGGGCCGAAGGGCCCGCCGCGGAACTGCAATGACGGTCTGGTCGCTTGCCCGTGAAAAAGGTGGCGCAGGCAATACGACGACAAGGGTCCAGGGTATGGCGATGCGCCGGCAACCGGCATGAGAATCGGGCACGAATAGTGCTTATATATCTGAAAGACGGTGCCAGGAGACGAGGTTTTGACGGCGCTTCGGTAACCGATTGGGAGACATCAGCATGAGCAATACGGCAGTGGAAAGCGCAGACGGTGACACGGTGAGCCAATTGGTCACGTTTCGCCTGAAAGACGAGACCTACGGTATCAACGTGATGCAGGTTCAGGAAGTGCTGCGCGTCAGCGAGATTGCACCGGTCCCCGGGGCGCCGAGCTATGTGCTCGGCATCATCAATCTGCGCGGCAACGTGGTTACGGTTATCGATACGCGTTCGCGCTTCGGGCTGCCCACCTGTGACCAGGACGATTCGAGCCGTATTGTGATCATCGAGTCGGACGATCAGGTGGTCGGTATCCTGGTCGACAGCGTGGCCGAGGTGGTCGAACTGCGCCAGTCCGAGATCGAATCGGCACCGAACGTGGGTAACGATGAGAGCTCACGTTATATCCAGGGTGTGGCCAGCCGGGACGACGATCTGCTGATCGTGGTCGATTTGAACAAACTGCTTACCGAGGAAGAATGGTCCGACGTGGCCAGGGTCTGATGTGAGTGCGATGGGTGACGAGATCAAACAGCCGCAGCATGTCGGGCAGGTCCTGCCGGCCAAGCCGACACGCGACACGGCGCAACGCAAGCGGTCTCGCCCCTCGTCGGGAGACGTGAAAGACAAGTCAGGCAAGCGTCCGCCCGCGGATGATGCTTCACATCGGGTGGATGAATATGCCTGACGCCGACTATGCACTTTGGGCCGCCGGGTTTGCCCTCCTGCTCGCCCTGGTGGCATGGGCGGGGGCCGCGAGTCTGAACCGACGCCTTGGCGAAGCGCAGAAACGGGCCCTTGAACTGCAGGAGCAGCTGGAGCGCCAGCTCGAGCTGGTGCGCCAGAGCATCAGTGGCCTGACTGCCGGAACGGTCGGCATGGACCGGCGGATGAGGCGTCTGGAAACGCGTGAGAAGGTCCTGAGCGAGCGTCAGGAGACCTACGAGATTCAGCAGTCCGATGACCAGCCCTACAGCCAGGCAATCCGCCTGGTGCAGCAGGGGGCGGCAAGCGGTCGCCTGGTCGATGAATTGGGACTGAGCGAGAGCGAGGCCGATCTGATTGTACGTCTGCACGGGCAGCGCGATTCTGCCTGAACCGCGTTTTACATCAAATTTCCGTCGTCAAACCTGCTGCGGCACTTGGTCTGCCCGCGGGAATCGTGTTACCAATGAGCCTCATTCATTCAGTGGGGTTTCACGCCATGAAATCGCAACTTGCCGCTATTACGCTGGGCGCCGGTGTCGCCCTGTCATTCGGTGTCGCAAACGCGGGATTCGACGATCTTTTCAAATCTGCCGGTGACCTGTTGAAGAACGCCCCGGCGGTGTCCTCGATGGCGGGCGGGTCTGCCCTGAGCGACTCGCAGATCGGTGCCGGCCTGAAGGAGGCCCTGAGTATCGGCGCCGAGCGTGCGGTGAGTGTGCTCGGGCAGCAGGGCGGCTTTCTCAATGACGGTAGCGTGCGCATTCCGCTTCCCGGCGTACTCGGTTCGGCGGCCAAGGGCCTGCGCGCAGCCGGTCAGGGTCAATATGTTGACGAGTTCGAAACCGCGGTGAACCGCGCGGCCGAGCAGGCGGTGCCGGAGACCCTCGACATCGTCAAACAGACGGTGCGCGATATGTCCCTGGAAGACGTACGCGGGATACTTTCCGGTGGCGACGACGCGGCCACGCAGTTCCTGCGCAAACGGGCGGGGGGATCGCTGCGCACGGCGATTCTTCCGATTGTCTCGCAGGCCACCGACAATGCCGGTGCCACATCCGCCTACAAGGCATTGAAGGGTCGGGCCGACGGCATGCTGGGCGGGTTTGGCAGCCTTGGTGGACTGGTCGACACCAAGTCGCTGGATCTCGACGGCTACGTCGCCGACAAATCGCTGGATGGCCTTTTCCTGAAACTGGCCGCCGAGGAAAAGCAGATTCGGGAGAACCCGGTGGCCCGCACCACGGATCTTTTGAAGACCGTGTTCAGCAAGTAAATCGAGTTGTTTCAGTCAACCTGCGCTTACAAGCAGTAGCAAGATAGAGCAGTAGCAAGGAAAAAAACATGGAGAACACCGAACAGATCATCAGTCAGCTGCAAGAGTTGCTGGCGGTGTATGGGCTCAAGGTCGTCGCGGCGATCGCCATCCTGGTGTTTGGCCGTATCGCGGCCAGATGGGCGCAGCGCCTGATCGAACGGGTAATGGAGCGTGGCAAGACCGACAAGATCGTGATCGGCTTTGTCGGCAGTATTGCCTACATCGGTTTGATGGCCTTCGTGGTTCTGGCGGCATTGGGTCAGCTGGGCATCCAAACCACCAGCTTTATCGCGATTCTTGGTGCCGCCGGCCTTGCCATCGGCCTGGCGCTGCAGGGTTCCCTGGCCAATTTTGCCGCGGGTTTTCTCCTGATCATGTTTCGCCCGTTCAAGGTGGGCGATTTCATCGAGGCGGGAGGCGTGTCTGGCAGTGTCGAATCGATCCAGATCTTCACCACCACGCTGGCCACCCCGGATAACAAGACGGTGATCGTGCCCAACTCCAGTATCTACAGTGGCAACATCGTCAACTACTCGGCCAAGGAGACGCGCCGTGTCGACCTGGTGGTCGGGGTGTCGTACGAAGCTGATCTGTCGCAGGTAAAAGAAATCCTGAACGACATCGCGGCCAAAGATGAGCGCGTGTTCACGGATCCGCCACCGAAAATCGCGGTATCGGAACTGGGCGACAACAGCGTGAACCTGGTCATGCGCATGTGGGCGAAAACCGGTGATTACTGGGCTGTTCGTTTCGACGCCATCGAGGCGATCAAGTTGCGCCTGGACGAGGCCGGTATCGGGATTCCCTATCCGCAACGTGACGTGCATCTCTATGAGCACAAGGCCGCATAAACGCCAATGGCGTTGCTGTCCCGCGTCTGCGTGGCAGGACTATGCTTGTGGGAAGAACAGTAAGCCGGTGAAGGCCGGAAAGAGGATGAGTTCATGGGTTCTGTCTTGAAGTGGTTGTTTGGCTTGGTATTTGTCGTGATTCTTCTGCTCGTCGCAGCAGTCATTGTGTTGCCGATGGTGGTCGACCCCAACGACTACAAACCGCAGATCATCGAAACCGCCCAGGAGAAACTGGGCCGGACACTGGTGATCGAGCAGGATCTCGGCCTGTCGGTGTTTCCCTGGCTGGGGATCGAGACCGGTGGTGTAAAGGTGGGGAATGCCGAGGGTTTTTCGGATCAGCCGTTTGCCGAGATCGAGCAACTCGGACTGAAGGTCAAGCTGTTGCCCCTGATCAGCCGCAAGGTTGAAGTGGATACCCTGATACTCAAGGGACTCAAGCTCAACCTCGAGAAAGACGCCAAGGGTAAGACCAACTGGGATGACCTCGCGCAGGCCGAAGACGGACCAGGCGAAGCCGACAAACAGGCCGGGCAGGATAAAGGCGAAAGCGGTCAGGCCGTCTCGCTCAGTGTGCAGGGGATCCAGATCGAGGACGCGCGCGTCTCCTGGGATGATCGGCAAGCCGGTGAAAAGTACGTCCTCGACGGTGTCCGTCTCGTCACCGGTTCCCTGGCACCGGGGGCTACCGTGCCGGTTGAGGCCGGCGTTACGTTCAGTAGCAGTAAACCGGCGATGACCCTCAAGGCCAACCTGAATGCCAAGGTGGGCAGCGATGGCGATATGACGGTTTTCCGTATCGGCGACCTGGTGTTGAACCTGGATGCGGCCGGCGAAGGCCTGCCTGCTGGCGGTGCCAAGCTGACCCTGAAGGGCGATATCGTGGCAGATACCAAGGCCGACACGCTCGACGTTTCCAAGCTGGAAATTAGTGGCCCTGCCATGTCGGCAAGTGGTGAGGTTTCGGTCACTGCAATGCAGACCAACCCGGCGGCGAAGGGCCGGCTCAGTATTGCCGAAACCAACCTGAAGACCTTGGCCTCGATGTTTGCAAGCCCGGTCTCGACGACTGATCCTGCGGCCCTGACGCGGGCCAGCGGTGATGTGTCTTTCAGCTACGCTGACGGGGTCCTGAAGCTGGATCCGATGAAGGTGCGTCTGGATGACTCTAACCTGAGCGGCCATCTGCATGTGCTGGACACAACGGCGCCGGTGATCCGTACAAAAATGACGCTCGATGCCATCGATCTTGATCGCTATCTGCCACCGCCCGCATCAGGGGAGCAGGCAGCTGAACAGGGCAAACCGGGGAGCAAGGATACGGCCAAAGCGGGTGACGACCCGTTCGCCGCACTGCGCACGCTCGATCTGGTCGGCGAGTTCACTATCGGTCAGCTGAAGGTCAGCAATGCCCGTATGAGCAATGTCACCGCCAAGGTCGTCTCCAGCAAAGGCATACTAAAGGTCGATCCGATGGCCGCTGACCTTTACGAGGGAAAGTTCAAGGGCAATATGCTGCTCAATGCCAGCGGCAAGACCCCGCGCATTGCCGCCGAAAAACATCTCACGGGCATCCAGGTGGGGCCTCTGTTGAAGGATGTTGTGGGCGAGGATCGCCTCATCGGAACGGGTGAACTGCATGTGGACATCAGCGCGGTAGGACTGACCGAGCCAGAGGTGCGTCGCAGCCTGAATGGTTCGTCACGTTTTGCGTTCACCAACGGCGCGCTCAAGGGCGTGAATATCGCCCAGGTGATCCGCGATGGCAGCGGCAAGCTGGGGCTGGGTGGTGAGAGTCTGGATGCCGGTACGCCCGGGCAGACCGACTTCTCAGAGCTGAGCGGTTCCCTGAAGATCAAGAACGGCGTCATCAACAACGACGATTTGCAGGCCAAGTCGCCGCTGCTGCGTATTGAAGGCAAGGGCGAGGTCGATCTGCCGAAAGATACGATCGATTACCTGGTGGTGACCGAAATCGTGAGTTCTCTCGAGGGCCAGGGAGGTAAGGGGCGTGGCGATCTGAGCGGCATTCCGATCCCGGTGAGGGTGAGCGGTCCGCTGACGAATCCGAGTTACCGGCCTGATCTCGAGGCGGCATTGAGCGCCAAGGCCAAGGCCCAGCTCGAAGAGAAAAAGCAGGAAGTCCGCAAGAAGGTGGAAGACAAGGTCAAGGACAAGCTCGGATGGCGCACTCAAAGGCCTGTTCAAATAGCGGGCCGCCAGATTGGCAAAGGACGCGGGCAATATGCCCGCGATTTTTTATTTCTCTGCAGTCAGGTAACAGATCCAGCCGGCGTCAGCCTCCGCGGTTTGCGCGGGTTTGAAGTCGCCGTCTGGCTCGCCATGCTTGTCCCAACCCTGCCAGTGAACGGTTACTCGCCTGAATCCGCATTCCAGCAGCAGATCGCGAACCTCGGGTAGGGTCCACAGGCGCCATTCGTAATTGAAGGCGTTGCGCATCTCCGAACCATCGGGAAATGCGAAATGAATATGGCAGACCATCCGGTGGGTGATGGGATCGAATGAAGCCTGCTCCCAGATGTAGGTGAAGCCGTCGCCGCCGTCGTCGATCTCCCGCTCTTCGAGAATCTCCTTGTGGCTGTCATAACCGCCGTAGGCATCGAGGAAAAAGACCCCGTCGTGCTTCAGTGCCGACCGCACGGATTTGAAGTATTGCTTCAGATCGGCGCGGTCCTGAATCAGCCAATAGCTGAAGTTCATCGCCGAGATGATGTCGGGTTTTTCAGTTTTTACGCTGAGCACGTTTTCCTGCAGCAGCGTGATGCGCTCGCGCTGTTTGCGACTCAGGCGTGGGAGATTGTTCTTTTTGCCCCAGTCGAGCACCTGCGGATCGAGATCGATACCGATGGCCTGTCGATGGTGGCCACGTTTCACCCATTCGCAACACACATTGGCAGTCCCGCAGAAGTCCTCCCGCAGGGTCTTGGCCTTGTGTTTGCGCAATTTCTTGAAGGTGGCATCGACGAAATCAATCTCGGCCTCGGCACACTGCACCGAGAGCTCGTAGAGATGGTGACGATCGGCAGTAGCTGCCTGGGTGCTGGTTCTTTTTCGACGCTTGACGCTCTTTTTCACGATATCCCCGTACCGGTGCTGATGAAAAGCGTGACTATACTTCAGATAGCAAAGTCCCGCGGATTGAGCAGCTAAGCGGCAGGTCAAGCTTTCCCTTAAGGCCGGCTTGCGTGGTTGGGCGGGGACACCAGTCCGGGTGAAGAATAGCGTTTGGAGGGATTGACAATGGGTGTTGCAACGACACTCCAAGACTTTCTGGAGAGCCGTGGCATTGCTTACGATGTTGTCGAGCATGCACATACCGACTCAGCCGTGCGTGCGGCAAAGGCAGCGCACCTGCCAGGTGATCAGGTGGCCAAGCCCGTGCTGTTGGGCGATGAGCACAGCTATCTGCTGGCCGTCATCCCGGCAAGTCACCGGCTGGAACTGGATCGTCTCAACCAGGTGATGGCGCGCAGCCTCGAAATCCTGCCGGAAGACGAGGTCGAGGCGACGTTCGTTGATTGCGAGCGGGGCGCGATACCGGCGGTGGGTGAACCCTATGGGATCGACGTAGTCGTAGACCCTGCGCTGATTCACCAGTCCGATGTGTATTTCGAATCGGGCGATCATGAACATCTGATCCACATGCTGGGCGAAGACTTTCGCGGCCTGATGGAACATGTGCCACGGGTGCATGTGAGCCACCATCTCTGACCGGGGGATTACCCGACTGTGGCTTTCGTGCTTATTGCGTCGGCGGCCCGACTGGTTTACTCTCTCGCGCTTCGTTTTCGTGCGCTCGACGGCCCGTGGGCTGTACAGTGCGCATGGGCGAATCCGGAGAGGTGTCCGAGTGGCTGAAGGAGCACGCCTGGAAAGTGTGTATACGGCAACGTATCGAGGGTTCGAATCCCTCTCTCTCCGCCAAACGCAAAAAGGTCCCCAAGCGGGGGCCTTTTTTCGTTTGTGGCAAAGGCCGGGATTCGAACCCTCGATATCAAAATGATGGTTCGACGGAGCTGCCGGAGGCAGCGGAGAACGTCGCCACGCAGTGGCGGCGACCCGAAGGGCGAGGGCGCAGCCCGAGTAATCCCTCTCTCTCCGCCAAACGCAAAAAGGTCCCCAAGCGGGGGCCTTTTTTCGTTTGTGGCACAGGCCGGGATTTGAACCCTCGATGCTGAGGCGCAAAGCGACGAATCAATCCCTGATGCGTCGCGCGGGCGGCGGGTGCGATCGACGTCGCGATGATCGAATCCAGGTAGGATGGTTCTCCCGCCCTTCCAACGATTCACCAGGGATACAAGGCATCACCATGACAAGCCCTCCACCGCAAGAGCGCCCGCAGCCCCCGTCTTTCCGCGAGGCCTTCGTGTATTGGTTGCGCCTCGGTTTCATCAGTTTCGGCGGACCTGCCGGGCAGATCGCCATCATGCATCAGGAACTGGTGGAAAAGCGCCGCTGGATCGGTGAACGTCGTTTTCTGCACGCACTGAATTACTGCATGCTGTTGCCCGGCCCGGAGGCCCAGCAGTTGGCGATTTATATCGGCTGGCTGCTGCACCGAACCAAGGGCGGTATTGTCGCCGGCACGCTGTTTGTGCTGCCGTCGTTGTTCATTCTGTCGGCGCTGACCTATATCTATCTCGCGTTTGGCGATGTCACCTTCGTGAAGGGTGTGTTCAATGGCATAAAGCCGGCGGTGGTCGCCATCGTGGTCTTCGCGGCTTGGCGGATCGGATCACGTGCGCTGAAAAACAATCTGCTCTGGGCGATGGCTGCCGCATCGTTCGTGGCGATCTTCTTTCTGAACGTGCCTTTCCCATACATCGTTCTGGGCGCTGGCGTCTTGGGTTTCATCGGCGGTAAGGTCGTGCCGGAGAAATTTACCGTCGGCGGTGGTCACGGCGCCAGCAACAAGACTTATGGGCCAGCGTTGATCGATGACGACAGCCCGGCTGCCGAGCACACCAAGTTCAGCCCAATGCGTCTGGTGATACTGCTTGTTGTCACCCTGACCCTCTGGGGCGCGGCCATGCTGATGATCGGCGACCCGGTACTGAAGGATATCGCCGAGTTCTTCACCAAGGCTGCACTGGTGACCTTCGGTGGTGCCTACGCTGTGCTGCCGTATGTCTATCAAGGCGGTGTTGAGCAATACCAGTGGCTGACGGGTGCCCAGATGATCGACGGATTGGCACTCGGTGAGACCACGCCGGGCCCGCTCATCATGGTGGTGGCCTTCGTCGGTTTTGTCGGTGCCTGGACCAAGGAGATTTTTGGGCCGGACACGCTGCTGCTGGCCGGCTTCGTGGGTGCCAGTATTGCGACGTTCTTCACCTTCCTGCCGTCCTTCCTGTTCATCCTGGCCGGTGCGCCCCTGGTCGAGGCAACCCATGGTGATCTGAAGTTCACTGCACCGCTTACCGGCATTACCGCCGCCGTGGTCGGTGTCGTGCTCAATCTCGCTCTGTTCTTCGGCTGGCATGTGATCTGGCCCAATGCGACCGAGGTCGCACCATTCTCGGGCGGCTTTGAATGGTTCTACGCGGCGATGTCGATAGCCGCCTTTGTTGCCTTGTGGAAATACAAACAGGACATCATGAAGGTGCTCGCAGCCAGCGCGATCATCGGCCTGGCTTATTCCCTCATGCTCTGACGACAGGGGCATGCCGTGGCTCGGAAATATTCACCGCCGCTGAGCGGAAACAGAGCCCCGGCCCAACAGGGCGCATCAGATTAGTGTTAACAGGCCCCAAAAACCACACGGGCAAGGGCTGGCGGCCCCGGCCATTTGGTGCACCCTGATCAAGGAACGAACGGGCCTGTCACGAACCCGCAGGTTATGGATTCACCTGTCACATGTTCGATACCGTAACCGACCTGGGCCCGGGATACCGGATCTTCAACCACGGCAACGGTCTTCAGCCGGCCACGTCGCCTGCTTATCTCAACAGCAGATCCTCGACATGCTGGTTTGTCAGGATGTCGATGCCCAGCGCGCTTTTTACAGCGTAGAGCGCCGCGAGGACAATCATTCCGATGCCGAGAAACACCATTTGCAGTGCCACCAGGGTGGTGGCGGAGGCCAGCACGACATCGCGTCCGTTCAACATGATCAGCCTGGCAATACGGCGAAACTGTCTCATGCGGTACGGTAGTCCACGCATTTCCCTCGCCATCTGTTGATAGCGGTTTCGCAACTGGTCGATCTCGATGGCCTGCCGGTAATGTCGAATTGCATCATCCACGGCCCATTCAACCGGTTCAGGGGCAAGTGGCTTCTTCAGGTATTTCAACACTCCGACCTCGTTGATTGCCAACGCCAGCAGTGATTCATCAATCCCCTCGCTGATCAGCACGAGTTGGATCATGGGGAACCGCTCACGCACCCGCGACAAGAGATACAGGCCGGTCTCTTGCCCCCCGAGGTGTTCGCTGCACAGCAGCACACCGACCGGATGCGTATGCAACAGTGTCATGACCTGCATAGCGTCCGCCGTGACGATCAGTTGGTGGTCGGCAGCGACAAGCGTTCTCAGCATGTCGCTGACCGCGGGATCATTGTCGACCAGCAGAATGGTTTCACCGGGCGTGACCGGCGACTGGCCGGTAGCCGGTTCGGAGCCTGGACTACGCATGATTCGGATTCGATGATCTGCCGTGAGGGGCGTCCTGCTTGCCGGTCGACAGGCCATCGCGGGCCCGTTCCCATGCCACAGCAAGCCTTATGACCTGCTCGAGACCGGTATGGCGGGGGGTCCAGCCGAGTTCGTCGTGGGCGCGTTGCGCATTGGCGACCAGCATCGCGGGATCGCTGATGCGCCGCTTGTCCGGGCGTATGGGAACGCGTCGCTGCAACACCCGTTGTGCGGCCTGAATGACGTCATTTACCGAGTAGCCTACGCCATCGCCTAGGTTGTAGGCATTGCTCGCAGCGCCCCCGGTCAGTGCCTGCAGCGCGAGCAGATGGGCGTCGCAGAGATCCTCGATGTGGATGTAGTCGCGGATACAGGTCCCGTCCGGCGTATCGTGGTCGCTGCCGAAACACGGACATGGCGTCCCGTTTGCCCAGGCCAGCCTGCGAGACCAGCGGTATCAGGTGGGTCTCCGGGGCGTGTCTCTCGCCGAGCATTCCGTCGGGTTCGGCACCGGCGGCATTGAAATAGCGCAGCGCGATCGAGCGTAATTCGTGCGCGGCATCATAGTCGCCGAGCATCTGTTCGACCATCCACTTGCTCCTGCCATAGGGATTGATCGGCGCCTTCGGATGGTTTTCGTCGATCGGCGTGTACAACGGGTTGCCGTATACCTCCGCGGTGGATGAAAAGACCAGGTATTTGACATCGTGGTGGACCATGGCATCGAGCAGTACCTGGGTGGCCGCGACATTGTTACGGTAGTACTTGCCCGGCTCGCGCATGGACTCGCCGACCTGGCTGTAGGCGGCGAAATGCATGACGGCTGTTATCTTGTCGCGGCGGAAAAGGAAATCGAGCAGTTCCCGGTCGGCCATCGAGCCGATGACCAGTTCACCGCGCGAAACCGCATCGGCGAATCCGGTGGACAGGTTGTCTAGGGTCAGCGGCAGATAGCCGGCCTGCGCCAGCGTCCTGACCATGTGGGAGCCGATATAGCCGGCACCGCCGACGACGAGAATGGTTTGCATGTTGGATAGTCCTTCCTGGGTCAGTTGTCGAATCGAGGCCTGTTCGGCTGCGCCAACCGCAAGCGCCGGCATAGCCGATGGCTGGCGGGGAGATCGGTTGAGCATCTTGCTGATGCGCCGAGATCGCGCGCTCCTCCATCGTCCGATGACGCCTGCGGTGCAGCAGGTAATGCACGAACTCGTGGCAGTAGCGACCCAGGATGCGGATCGACGAAAGGCACGGCGGGGCGTCGGACGCGGTTTGGTAACCCATGCGAGCGGAGCAGCGTGTGCGCCAGTCGGGTGGCTCTCGAAGTCGCGAATCTCCGCTGCGCTGAGCTTGCGCCGCCAGTCGTCGGCGCGCGACGCGTCGATTGGTTTGCCGACCAGGCGGTGCTGGTCGCGGCTGAATGCCGGGACAGCCAGGCCGCCGCCGTCCGAGTAGCGATGACGTCGAACGGGAGGTCAATGAAGCCGCAGATGCGGCGGATCACCTCTTCCGGGTGGCTCAACAGATCCTCGAAGCGCACCCGCAGGCAGTTGTCGCCCTCGGCGACCTCGACCGCCATCGCCTCCCGTAAGCCGTGTCGACCAGTGGCGCGATGCCATGTAGGCGTTGTTGGGTCCCCAGTCCAGCGGCTTTATCGAGGCGCACACCGCGCGGCCGTCGCGCACGATATGAATGAACCGGGCCTCGGGAAACAGGCGCTTGAGCATCGCCTGGTACTTGAAATTGTCCGGCGTATGGTCGATCCAGACATCGGCACCGGGCTTGTCAGGATGAGTGAGCCGCGCATAACTGGCGATCAGGTTCTCAATGGTCGCGCGTGGCCTTTCCAGGTCGATCAGGTCTGCCAGCTCGCGCAGGGTCAGAGGCATGTCCCAGGAGACGTAGCGAAAATGCTCGAGCAGCCAGGCCGCCGCGGCCTCGGGGCTGCGGAAGCTGCCCAGGCCTGATCTGGATCAGCAGGTCATGGATGAACTGCGACTCCGGCGTGGTGATCGACCAGCGACTGTTGCCGAGCAGGTCGCCGAGCAGCGTGGTGCCGCTGCGGTCGCAGCCGGCGATAAAGATCGGGCGGTAATTCATGACGGGCTTTCCTTGAGAGTTAGCGGGCAAATGCCAGTAGAAATGGCAGGCCGAGGCGGCGAAAGACCTGGTGACTGCAAAGGAGGTTATGGAACACCATCGCAACGGCTGCCGCGGTGGCCGCGCCAGCGGCGCCGAGATGTCGGGATCAGTACGAGGGCCAGCGTCAGCATCAACGCCATGGTGGCCAGCAGGATGTTGCGCAGCGGCGCTCGTGACCGGTCATCGCCAGCAGGTAGCCGACCGGGCCGGTGGCGAGATTGATCAAGTTGCCCGATCAAGCAGAATGCGCAAGGCCGTGGCGGCGGCGCCGAATTCTGCACCGAACACGGCCAGGATGCTGTTCACTCCATACCAACAGCACGATTCCTGGTGGCAGCCCGAGCAGGATCAGGGTCCGCGTCGCACGTCCGGCCAGCCTGTTCAGATCCGCAAAGTGCTGCTGTTCGTAATGCGCCGCGAAGCGGGCAGAGGTGATCGAAGCGACGACCAGCATCAGCAGGCCGAGTTGTGCGGCGAGACGATGACTGATGTTGTACAGGCCTGCTTCGGTTGCGTCGGCCAGTGCCGGTAGCAGCATGAACGGGGTCCACAGCAAGGCGTAGTTGATAAGTTCGATGCCGGTCAGCGACAGGCAGCTCGTGTACAGCGTGCGCGACGGCATCGCCAGTGGCGCTTGGCGTCGCGCGGCAGCCGGCTGCGCACGACAGCGTGCGCGGCTGCGGCGGCGAGCACGGCGGCCAGCAGATAGGCGAGTCGCAATGGCCTCGATCGATGGCGAGCCCTTCGATGATGCTCAGGCCGGCCAGGCCGAGGGTGACCAGCGGCCAGGCGGCCGCCTCGAAGAAGCCACCCCAGGCAGGACTGCCGAGTGCCTTCAGCATGGCTGCATTGATGCCCAGCAGGGTGTAGGGGACGATCAACATAGCCAGCAGCCGCATGACATCGGCCTGTGCCGGGTCGTCCAGCACACCGCGGGCGATGGTGTCGCGAACGCGATGCACAGGCCGCTGATCAATACCGCCAGCAGCGAGGCTGATTCTGAGCGACTGCCGGTATACAGGCCGATGGATGGCCGACAGGCTGTTGCGCCCCTGCTCGGCACCGACGAAGCGCTGCAGGCCGGTTTCGAGACCGAACTTGGCGACGATCGGATAGCGCGGTGACCAGCGTCAGCGCGACGAAAAGTACGCCGCTGCCGGCGGCGCCCAAGCGGCGCGCCAGCAGCATCGCCAGCACGAAGGAACTGGCCGGCCCGAGGATGCGCACCAGCATGGCATGGATCGCGGTCGTGGATAGGCTGCGGACCGACAGCAGCCTCGCCGCTGGGTTCCGTTCCCGCGATGGCCAGGACGGAGGAAGACGACATCTCAGGCACCACCCAGGGAGCGTCTGTGCAGGCCGCCAGGCACGGGGCTGAAGAGCAGGCGCAGCGGCTCTGGCGAGTCGGGTCAGCAGGGTGGAAAAGCCCGTTCTCGCAGCGAACTCGAGCTCGCACAGGTGGATCTCTTCTTCGGGCGCATTGGGTGACAGATACAGCGTCGCGGGTCCAAGCAGGCCTGCAGCCCGCGCAGTGCACCGACTGCGCGGATTGTCCTGTGGCACCGGGCGACGGTGCGTTGGCGGGTCGACGGCCTGGCACCAAACAGACGCAGGTCGCCACGCGCGACCAGCGATAGCATGGGCAGGTGACGCAGCAGCGGAATCCTGGTCGCGAATTGCCACGCATGGATTGCGCCGGGTTTGTCTTCCGCTCTGTCGTTGGCCGGCAACGGTTGCCCCGGATCGCGATACGGTTGAGCGGGGCGTGCGGATTGGCAAGGATGGCCACCATCAGCGCCAGCGGCCACAGTGGCAGTGAGCCTGTCAACAGGATCGCGCCGAGTCATGCGGTCCGGCCATTGCCGAACGAGCGCCTCGACGGGGTTGGCATTGGCCGGCAAGCAGTTTGGGCTCATCAATGCTGATCGTCGTGTCGAGGTCGACCCGGATCAGGTGGTTGTCCATGACGATGGCGTTATCCACCTGTAGGTTATCGCCGATGTAGCTGCCGGGCATGACCACGCTGTTACGCATCTGTACACCATGGCCGATGTAACAGTCATCGCCGATGATGCACGGGCCTGAAATGCGTGCGGTCTTATGCACCCAGGTTTGTGCGCCGACGGCGACCTGGCCCCGATGTGGCTTTGCCGGTCGATCTGGCTCAGCCGCCCGACCGCAGGCCCGGCCCGATAATGACGCCGTCGGCAAGTGCGTGTCCTTGTGTGGTCCTGCCAGCTGCAGCGCGGTGTGGTGAAAGTCCCGCGGGCTGTCGAGCGGTGCGAACAGGGCATGTTCAAGCGGCACCGAATAGTGCTGTTCGATGTCCCTGTGCGCGAGTGGCCAGGCAAGTTGTGGCAACGGGACGGGCCACTGGCGTACCAGGCACAGTCCGGCCGGCTTGCCATCGATACGCGCATCCAGCACTGGGGCCATGAGCGAACCGGCGGTGCCCATCAGCTCTTCGCAGGCCCCGATACGCAGCACGTCGCCCCTCGCTGCGAGGAACGTCGGTTTCAACAAGGCAGCGAAGCGTGTCAGCAGGCGTTGCGGTGGCTCCTCGCCGCGCGACAGCAGGTAGCGTATGTCGAGGCCCCACATGGCACCGTCACCAATCGAGGCCTCGATCTGTGCGGCATTATCGGATACCACCAGCAGGATTTCGTCGACCCCGGCGGCAGCCAGATCATCGAGCGTGTACTGCAGCAGCGGGCGGTTGGCCACGCTGAGCAGTGCGGGGCAGTGGGTTTCGCACAGCGGGGCCAGCTCGGCACCATGACGGTCGGCAAAGACAACGGCTTGCATGGGTTTTCCTCGGAACAGGTCAGTAGGCGCCGGAACCGCCGATGACCGCGGGGACGGTTTTCAGCAGCAGGCGAATGTCGGTGGTCAGGGTTGCCGTCTGGATGTATTCAAGATCCATCGTCACCTGGCCTTCGAACGGGATGTTGGAGCGTCCGGACACCTGCCAGATGCAGGTGATGCCCGGTCGGGTCGCCAGCCGTCGACGCGCCTCGAGCGAGTACTGGGCGACCTCGCCGGGCAATGCCGGGCGCGGACCGACCAGGGCCATGTCGCCACGCAGCACGTTCCATAGTTGCGGCAGTTCATCGATCGACAGGCGGCGGATGATACGTCCGACGCGGGTGATGCGGGGGTCGTGGCGTATTTTGAAAAGTACGCCGCCATTCATCTCGTTACTGCCGGCCAGCTCGTGCTTGCGCGCCTCGGCATCGCTGAACATGGAACGGAACTTCCAGAGACGGAATGGTGTGCCGCGCAGTCCCACCCGTTGCTGGCAGAAGAACACAGGGCCGGGCGACTCGATACGAATGGCCAGGGCGATCAGCGCCATCAACGGGGCGGCGAGGATCAGCCCGCTGCCCGCACCGACGATGTCGAGCAGGCGTTTGCCCAGTGGCGTCGCTCGCGTTGACAGCGACCAGTGCAGTCGATCCAGCAAGGCCTTCAGATTGCCTTGACGCAAGATGTGGTTGCCGCGCCGGGCCTTGCGAGCCTGCACGGCAGCGCGCCATGCACGGTACATGAAGGCCGGATTGCCGAGGATATAGCGGCGCCACATCCGAGCGGGCTCCTGCAGCAGCCGCCAGCTCCATTCCATGCCGATGCGCCGCAGCCAGGCGGGTGCGCGGCGGATGCGCTCGGCATAGAAATCGAACAGGCCGCCAACACCCATGTTGACCGAAGTCTGCAGACGGTCGCGATGCTGCGCCAGCCAGAGTTCCTGGCGCGGTACACCCATGGCCACCAGCAGCATGTCGGCGCCGCTGGCGTTGATGTCGTCGATGACGGCGTCCGTGTGATCCGCGCTGAAGTAGCCATCGCGTGTGCCGGCAATGCGTAGCTGCGGATAGCGCCGTTGCATGTTCGCGGCGACCTGTTCTGCTACCCCGGGTGCCCCACCAAGCAGGTACAGGGACAGCCTGTTTCGCGCCGCCGCCTCGCACAGGTGGGGAAACAGGTCGGTGCCGTTCAGGTTCGCTTTCAGCGCCTTGCGCTGCCACTGCAGCGCGAGCTTTACGCCACTGCCATCGGGAAACAGCCGGTCGGACTGTTTCAGGACCTGTCGGTAGTCGTTGTTCCGGAGGGCGATATTGATACAGTGGGCGTTGACAAAGTTGAGCATCGTCTGTTGCCGCTCTCTGGCCCGTCCTATCATCCAGTCCACTGCATCGAGGCATGGTCGTGTTCGCGAGTTCGAGGCCGAACAAGTGCGAGGTCGCGATCACTGCCTGGATCCGGGGTGCCGGTCGGTTCTGCTTGGACCACTGGCGGTAAATGCCGGTGGCTCGTTCACATGTGTCTCCTGGGCATGTCCGACGACTCCTGCAGGGTTTGTGACAAGGCTTGCAGAACTGATAGCGAGCTTCGTGCCAACTTGGCCATAAGTTATCAAGTAGCTGATAAGGCTTGAAAAAATGGGCTTTTCGCTCGCCGCCTTCTGGTGTTTGGGCGACGTCAGTTGCAGACTGTTTCGCAATCTGCAACGGCGTTGCAGAATCAGGCGCCGCGCGATTGCAGATCGCGACCGATGCGGCGTGCCTGGATGCCGCCGATGATGCGTTGCGCCAGTCGCTCGAGCTCGGGATACAGGTGCTGTGGCGATATCCGCAGCAGCGCTGCAGCACACCAGGTGGTCAGCGTGCGCCCCGGTTCTCGCAGCAGGATCCGCGGATCGGTGCGGAGTGCGCGGTTGGCGAGCTGCATCGCCATTCGTCCGTCGTACAGCCGAATCGCCTGGCGCGCGAGATAGCGCAACTGGAAGGCACGTGCCGTTGCGTTCCCATTGCGCGATGAAGTCGGGTGCATAGCGACGCGTCTTTTCGATCACCAGTTGCCAGGACTCGAACTGCTGCAGCAGGTTGGCCGACAGGCCGCCGGTATTCAGGCGATACAGCGTCAGCGCCTCGGGTATTCCTTCGATCTGCCAATCGGTGGTCAGCGCGATGCGGATCCAGCATTCGATGTCTTCGGATCGGCGCAGACGTTCGTCGAAGTACCAGTCCTCCGCGCTGCCGTGGTAGTCGTCTTCGTAGCGGATGGCATCGAACACGGCACGGCGTATCACCGGCGCCGAACCGTTGCCGATCGGGTTGCGGCACAGGATGTAACCGGGCTCGACCCCGGTCAGTCGGGGCATCTGATAACACTGGTTCGGTATGTTGTTTTCGTCGATGAATGCGGAACGGCTGAACGAGACGCCTACCAGCGGGCGCAGGGCAAGGTGCTCAACGTGTTGCGCCAGTTTCTCCGGATGCCAGCAGTCGTCCGAGTCGATAAATGCAAGCAATTCACCGTGTGAATGACGGATTCCTGTATTGCGAGCGCCAGCCAGCCCACGGTTCTCACGATGGCGGATGATACGGATCCGCGGGTCATCGAAATTCTCGCAGATTGCGATGCTGTTATCCGGTGACATGTCGTCGATGATCAGCAATTCAAAGTCGGTAAAGCTTTGCGCGAGGACGGATTCGACGGCATCGGCGACGAAGCGCTCAACGCCATAGACAGGCATGATGACGGTAATTTTAGGCACAGTTGGGTTCTCCAGAGTCTGTATGAATGATTGGGTGCCTGTTGGCACTGTTGATGTGGATGTCGCGATGCGCCGTACCGATCACCATCAGTGCGGGCCAGATCAGGTAGGCGAGGATTTCCAGGTTTTCGCCGAAGGTGTAGAGCAGCAGCAACAACGCCATGGCGAGACCGACGCGCGCCGCCGGCAGGCGGCCGCTCCACGCTGTCAATTGGGCGAGGCTGTAGAACAGCGGTATCGCCAGCGCCATCGCGCCGACGATTCCCTTGACGAACAACAGCCCATACCAGCTGTGATGCGAGCCGATCGGCATGAATTCGACCAGGTGTGGGCCGCGCTCAACGATGCCATGTCCCCAGACAGGTGCCTCGTTCGACCAGCGATCCAGGGCGATGCGGCCCAATGCCTCGCGCACACGTGTCGAGTCGGCGCGCGCGGCCCGGAATGCCTGCCATATCCGCTCCAGGGTTTGCGCAACAGGCAGGGCGAAAAACCCGGACAACAGGGCGAGCAGCGCGGCGTAGAACGGTGCCAGGGTGCTGCGCAGGTGGCTCAACAGCCAACTGGCCAGCCATACGATCAGCAGTGCGACCAGCGCGAGTCGTGACCCTGACATCAGAATCATCGCGATACTCCCGAGGATGCCTGTTGCACGCCAGCGCAGATCTTTTTCCTGCAGTGCAAAGACAAAAAAGATGTTGGCAACGAAGCCGAGTGCGGGTGCCCAGGGTGTAAACAGGCGCCAGCGTGGACGGCCGGATCCAGGGTCGATTTCGTACAGATTCAGGGCGAAAAACTCCGGCCCGGGCCCGCCGATAATCTGCAGTGGCGATATGTAGGGTGTTTCGGGCAGGCCGGCGAGCCAGGCGCCAATGAACACGGGCAACAGCAGCAGGGTGTGCGCGCAGACATGCATGCTGGCGCGATAGATGACCTGGGCACGGATGTTAAGACAACCGAGCAGGGGGAAGATGGCCAGCAGTGCCCAGCCCTTGGCCCAGCCGATCGACGACTTGATGGTCTTGCCGAGACCGAGTGCGAAGTCGAGGTGGCCGACCAACAGCGCCAGCAGCATCAGCAGCATCCCGCCGATCCACAACCAGATGGCGGTGGGCAGGCGGCCGCCCGGCAGGGCGGGGTTGGGTGTCCCGTTCCGCCAGGCGTGGCGCAGCAGAACCAGCAGCAGACCCCAGGCGATCAGCGGCGCGACGACATACAGTGCGCCGACGATGTAGAACGGATAGGTCGCACGAATCGCGTGCCAGACTATCCGTTCTTCAGGACTTTCTGGAAGAACGGTTTGCGTATCCATAGGAGGAACAGACCAAAAAATGAAAAGAGAGAGGCGGCGGCCGCGCCGAGCAGGGCCAGGTTGCGCCCCAGTGTGTCGGGGCGGTCTGGCAAGGTCGGCTCGG
>CAVRBK010000020.1:0-42510 GCA_963719025.1 uncultured Gammaproteobacteria bacterium
CGCGGTCGAAAATTGCATCGATCATGGTTTTGATGACTGAAAGGTCATTAGTCTGCATATGGGGTGATATTGACAAACCCAGCGAGGTTGCAGTGTCCTCTGGGCATGCGCGCCCAGCTGGGAGGAGAGGAACTGCTTCAGGTTGCCGGTGCTTATGTACACGGTACCGGTGAAGCAGATTACAAACAGGATGACAATGCTTGCTGATATCTGTTTGTATAGTGTCATTTATTATTCGTTTCCATGTGACAACGTATGCCGATCGTTGGTTGATTTTATAGTGATTCTACGGCATTTGTTCCGTACCGATCCTGGCGACGACTTCTTTCCATCGGCTCAGGCGCTCCGGTTTGCCTACATGCTGTTAGTCAGCGGACCCAACAAGGGGGCTACCGGAAAACCCGTTCCGCTGCTGACCGAGTTTCTGCTGCGTCGCGCCAAGGTAACGCTGTAGGGGATTGCAGCAGCAACGCGGCAATGACCAGGATCGACTTCTACGTACTGGAACCGGGCGCCGGCGGCGATCGCTACCAACTCGCCTGTCGTATTGCCGAGAAGGCACGACAGGCAGGGCACCGCGTGCTGATCCATGCGCCGTTGCCGGGGGAATCGGCACACCTCGATCGGCTGTTATGGACGCTCTGGGAACAGAGCTTTGTGCCGCATGGGGTGATCGGCCGCGACGATCGGGCGCTCAACCCGATCATGATCGGTGACGGCAGCCAGGATACCGAGGAACACGATGTGATCGTCAACCTGGCAACCGAAGTGCCGACTTTTTTCAGCCGCTTCGAGCGCCTTATCGAATGTGTCGATCATGACGAAACGGTCAAGACGGCAAGCCGCAGCCGCTTCCGCTTCTACCGCGAGCATGGTTACCCGCTGAATACGCAAAATATCGGCTGACCCGGCTGCCGCCCGTCACCGCCGGCCACAGGCGGTGGCGCAAGCTGGCAATCTCGCGGACAGCCCATGCGCCGCACGCTCGGCCAGACCAATTTAATCCGTGGTCCGCAAAACGCGCAGACACAAAAAAAGGGACCGCGAGGGTCCCTTTTTTATGCGATACACCGATCTTGCGATCAGGCTTCGGCCTCCTCTGCGACCGCCTTCATGCTCAGACGGATGCGACCCTGCTTGTCGACCTCGAGGACCTTGACCTTGATCGATGTCACCCTCGGACAGCTTGTCGCTGACCTTTTCGACCCGCTCTTCGGAGATCTGGCAGATGTGCACCAGGCCGTCCTTGCCGGGCAGGATGGTGACAAAGGCACCGAAGTCCATCAGGCGGGCGACCTTGCCCTCGTAGATCATGCCGACCTCGACATCGGCGGTGATCAGCTCGACGCGCTTGCGGGCGTCATCGCCGGCGCTCTTGTCGACCGAGAAGATCTTGACCGTGCCGTCGTCGCTGATATCGACGGTTGCACCGGTCTCTTCGGTGATCGAACGGATGGTCGCGCCACCCTTGCCGATCACGTCGCGGATCTTGTCCGGGTTGATCTTGAACGACACGATACGCGGCGCGTGCTCGGACATGTGCTCACGCGGCGCATTGATCGCCTTGTTCATCTCCTCGAGGATGTGCAGACGGCCGTCTTTCGCCTGGTCCAGCGCGGTCTCCATGATCTCGCGGGTGATGCCGTCGATCTTGATGTCCATCTGCAGCGCGGTGATACCGTCGACGGTACCGGCCACCTTGAAGTCCATGTCGCCGAGGTGATCCTCGTCACCGAGGATGTCGGTCAGCACCGCAAAGTCGTCGCCTTCCTTGATCAGACCCATGGCGACACCGGCCACCGGCGACTTGATCGGCACGCCGGCGTCCATCAGCGACAGGCTGGTACCACACACCGAGGCCATCGACGAGGAACCGTTGGATTCGGTGATCTCCGACACGACGCGAATCGAGTAGGGGAAGTCGGTCAGGTTCGGCATACAGGCCAGCACACCGCGCTTGGCCAGACGGCCATGACCGATCTCACGACGCTTCGGGCTGCCCACGCGACCCGTCTCACCGACGCAGAACGGCGGGAAGTTGTAGTGCAGCATGAACGGCTCCTTGTACGAGCCTTCCAGCGCATCGATGATCTGCGCGTCGCGCTCGGTACCCAGCGTGGTGACCACCAGCGCCTGGGTCTCGCCGCGGGTGAACAGCGCCGAACCATGGGTACGCGGCAGCACGCCGGTGCGAATCGTGATCGGACGAACGGTCTTGGTGTCACGCCCGTCGATGCGCGGCTCACCATTGATGATGCGACCGCGAACCGTGGTCTTCTTCAGCTTCTCGACTGCACCCAGCACTTCGCCTTCCTCGAAGGCCGGCTCGTCACCGCTGCACAGCTGCTCTTTCACAGCAGCCACGACGGCGTCGACAGCGGCATAGCGATCCATCTTGTCGGCGATGGTGTAGGCATTGCGCAGGCCGTCACCACCGGCAGACTCGACGGCCGCCTTGAGCGCTTCGTTGACCGGCACTTCAGCCATTTCCATGATTGGCTTGTTGACCTCGGCGGCGAGTTCCTTGATCGCGCCGATGACCGTCTGCATCTGCTCGTGACCGAACAGGACGGCGCCCAGCATGATCTCTTCGGAGAGCTGGTTGGCCTCTGATTCGACCATCAGAACGGCCTTTTCGGTACCGGCAACGACCAGGTCGAGATCGCTGTCTGCCAGGCCGGCTGCCCCGTTCAGGATGTAGGCACCGTCTTTGTAGCCGACACGTGCCGCGCCGATAGGCCCCTGGAAGGGCGCGCCGGAGATGGCCAGCGCCGCCGAGGTTCCGATCAGTGCCGGGATCTCTGGATCGACCGCCGGGTTCAGCGACATCACGGTACAGATGATCTGTGTTTCCGCGCGAAACGCCTTCGGGAACAGCGGACGGATCGGACGATCGATCAGGCGGCAGGTGAGGATTTCCTTCTCCGCGGGACGACCTTCGCGACGGAAGAAACCACCCGGGATCTTGCCTGCGGCATAGGTCTTTTCCTGGTAATCGACGGTCAACGGGAAGAAGTCACGACCACTGTCGGGATTCTTGTCGTAGACCACGGTGACCATGACCACGGTATCCGCCATGTTCACGATCACGGCGCCGTCGGCCTGGCGTGCGATCTCGCCGGTTTCGAGCGTGACAGCGTGATCGCCGTACTGGAAAGTCTTTTTGATTGGGTTCACTTGGAAATCCTCAAACCTTTGGTGGGTGGTCGTTTAGCGACGCAGTCCGAGACGAGCGATCAGATCACGATAGCTTTCCACATTCTTCGACTTGAGATAGTCGAGAAGCTTGCGACGCTGATTGACCAGGCGGACCAGACCCTGGCGTGAGTGATGATCTTTTTTATTCGTTTGGAAATGCGGCGTCAGATCGGCGATGCGGGCGGTCAGCAATGCGACCTGCACCTGGGTGGAACCGGTATCTTTCGAATCTTTACCGTACTCATCGACGATGGCCTGTTTCTGTTCTGCACTCATTGTCATGACATTTCTCCTGTCATTTTGCCTTCGAGGAGCCCCCAACAATGAGTTCAGGCGGCTCTGGCGTTGAAAAAACAGGGCCGATGTGGCCCTGCCATTTAATTAAGGTCGCGTATTCTCTCTTAAAACCGCCCGGCTGTCAGCCTTCGGTCATCAAACGCTTGGGAGCGATTTTTCCGTCATCCTGAACCTGGCCGACTGCGAGGAAGTCATCGCCGTGGTAAATGCGCACCCAGCCGTCGGTTGGCGCCTTCGGAACCAGCACCGCCTGTCCCTGTTTCAGGTAGAACGCGGTATCCGCGCCGACCCTAACCTCGGGCCAGTCCGACAGGGCCGTGTCGATCGGCAAGAGCAGCTGATCCAGGGCGTCAAGCCCCTCTTCGGCCTTCGCCTCCAGCTCGTCCATGCTGAACATCGGGAATTCGGTGTAGGGACCGACACCGGTGCGCCGCAAGCCGGTCACATGCGCGCCACAACCGAGTGCGGCACCGATATCCTCGGCCAAAGTGCGCACATAGGTGCCTTTCGAGCAATGCACCCGCAACTCAAATTCCGGCAGGTTTAGGTCACCAAGCTGCAGATCGTGAATCATCACCTGGCGCGGCTCGCGCTCGACCTCCACGCCCTCGCGCGCCAGTTCGTAAAGTCGTTTGCCCTTGTGTTTCAGTGCCGAGTACATCGGCGGCAACTGCGAGATCTCGCCGATGAATTGCGACAGGACCTGCTCGATTTTCGCCTGATCGATACCATCGACCGGCCGGGTCTCCAGCACATCGCCCTCGGTATCACCGGTGGCCGTCGTCTCGCCGAGCTTCACCCTGAACCAGTAAAATTTGTCGGCATCGAGCAGAAAGGCAGACAGCTTGGTCGCGTCACCGAAACAGATCGGCAACATGCCATCGGCAAGCGGATCGAGACTGCCGGTATGGCCGGCCTTGCGCGCATCGTACAGCCGCTTGACCCGCTGCAGGGCATGATTGGAGCTTTGCCCGAGCGGTTTGTCCAACAGCAGGATGCCACTGACCGGGCGCCCCCGTTGGCGACGGCGTCGTCCCATGCTCAGTCTTCCTGTTTGCTGTCTTTGGCCACGGCCTGGTCGATCAGTGACGACAGCCGGTTGCCGGTCTCGATCGACTTGTCGTAGGTGAACGCCAGGCGCGGAACGACCCGTAAGTTCATGGACTCGGCCAGTCGACGACGAAAAAATGCCGAGGCCTTGTTCAACGCGCTCTCCGTGGCCTTCGCCTGCGAAGTGTCCATCATCGTGAAGAACACCTTGGCATGCGACAGGTCACGCACCACGCGAACCTCTTGAACCGTTACGCTGGCAAGGCGCGGATCACGCGCCTCATCACGTAAAAGCTGGGCCAATTCGCGCCGAATCTCGGCGCCGACCCGTTCCTCACGGCCGAACTCTTGCATCTTGAAGTCTTCCCGGCCGCTTAGAGCTCGCGCGCCACTTCGGTGCGCTCGAACACCTCGATATGGTCACCCGGCTTGACGTCGTTGTAGTTTTTAACGCCGATACCACACTCGGTACCAGCCTTGACGTTATCGACGTCGTCCTTGAAGCGGCGCAGCGATTCCAGCTCACCCTCGTAGATCACTACGTTGTCGCGCAGAACCCGGATTGGATTCGCCCGCTTGACCGAGCCTTCGACCACCATGCAACCGGCAATCGCGCCCAGCTTGGACGAGCGAAAGACATCGCGAACCTCGGCCAGGCCGATGATCTCTTCCTTGATAACCGGCGACAGCAGGCCCGAGATGGCCTTTTTGACGTCGTCGATCACCTCGTAGATGATGCTGTAGTAGCGCAGATCGAGTCCATGCTCTTCGACCACACGACGTGCTGAAGCATCGGCACGCACGTTGAAGCCGATAATCGCCGCATTCGATGTCGCCGCGAGGTTGGCATCCGATTCGGTGATGCCACCGACACCCGAGGCAACGATCCGCACCTTCGCCTCGTCGGTCTGGATCTTCAGCAGCGACTCTCGCAAGGCCTCAACCGAGCCCTGCACATCCGCCTTGACGATGAGGTTCACGTAAGAAATCTCACCTTCGGCCATGCGCGAGAACATCTGGTCGAGCTTCGCTGCCTTCTGTTCGGCAAGGCGGCTGTCGCGATGACGCTCGCGGCGCAGCTCTGCGACTTCCCGTGCCTTGCGCTCATCGGCCAGGGCAACCAGGTCATCGCCCGCCGACGGCGCGGCAGACAGACCGAGCACCTGCACCGGGATCGACGGGCCAGCTTCCTTAACGGAATGACCATTCTCATCGAACATCGCACGCACCCGACCGAATTCGGCACCCGCCACCACCGCATCGCCGCGACGCAGCGTACCGGACTGAACCAGCACGGTTGCCACCGGGCCACGGCCCTTGTCGAGACTGGATTCAACGATGATGCCGCGCGCCAGGCCATCCTGGACCGCACGCAGTTCGAGCACCTCGGACTGCAGCAACACGGCCTCGAGCAAGCTGGTCAATGCCCTGTCCGGTCTTGGCCGAGACCTGGATGAACTGGGTATCGCCGCCCCACTCTTCCGGAACCACCTCTTCCGCCACCAGTTCCTGCATGACGCGGTCCGGATTGGCGTCGGGCTTATCCATCTTGTTCACGGCGACCACGATCGGCACACCCGCTGCACGCGAGTGCTGCATGGCCTCCTTGGTCTGCGGCATCACGCCATCGTCGGCTGCGACCACCAGAATCACGATATCGGTCGCCTGCGCACCACGTGCCCGCATCGCGGAAAACGCCGCGTGGCCCGGGGTGTCGAGGAACGAGATCATGCCGTGGTCGGTTTCGACGTGGTAGGCACCGATGTGCTGGGTAATGCCTCCAGCCTCACCGCTGCAACACGGGTCGCGCGGATGTGGTCGAGCAGCGAGGTCTTGCCATGATCGACGTGACCCATGATCGTTACCACCGGTGCACGCGCCTCCAGTACACCTTCCTGCTCTTCATCCGACGCGGACAGAATCTCTTCGACCACGTCTTCCTGCTTTTGCGCTACCGCGCTGTGGCCCATCTCTTCGACCACGAGCATGGCCGTTTCCTGGTCGAGCGTCCTGGTTGATGGTAACCATCATGCCCATCTTCATCAGTTCCTTGATGACCTCGCCCGCCTTGATCGACATCCGCTGCGCCAGTTCGCCCACCGAAATCGTGTCGGGAATCGGCACCTCTTTTATGACCGGCGCTGTCGGCCGCTGGAAACCGTGCTGTGAATCGGCGGCGGCAGCGCTACCGCGGCCCTTGCGTCCACCCTTCCCGCTGCGCTGACCGCGTTTACCCGTGGCCACATGCAATTCGCGTCGACCGCGTCGACCTTTGTCGGCCTTGTCGCCACCGCCTTCATGGGCACGCTTGACCTTCTTGGCCGGCTTGTCGGCCACTATCGGAGGGACCGTGACGGGCGCGGGCTCGGCCGCCTGTGTTGCAACAGCCAGCTTTTCAGCCTCGACCCTCGCCTCTTCCTCGGCCTGGCGACGCACCTCATCTTCAGCCGCGAGCCGGGTTTCTTCGGCGCTGCGCTTCTCGTCCTCTTCGGCCTGACGGCGCGCCTCTTCGGCACGATGCCGCGCTTCGGCCTCTTCCTCGACCTGCCGGCGTTGCTCAGCCTGATCGGCCAGCGCGCGCTTGGCTTCTTCGGCCTGCTTGAGCAGCTCTTCCTTGGTGCTCGCGCTGGTCTCAGTCGGCTTGACCACCGTGCGTTTGCGACGCACCTCTACGGCAACCGTCTTGCTTGCCCCGCGGGAGGCCGGGCTACGGGCTGTCACCCGGCCGGTCGACGGCTGACGCAGCTCCGTCGTGGTCTTGCGCTTGAGCGCAACCTTTCGGGTGCTGGTGGACCCCGCCGCCTCTTTCTTGCCGTGGCTGCGACGCAGGTGGTTTAGCAGGTCCATCTTCTCCTGCTCGGTAATGACATCTTCCGCACTCTGTTTGGCGATACCGGCATCGCTCAACTGCTTCAGCAGTCGATCGACCGATGTACCAACATCGGAGGCGAGTTGGCTGACCGTGACTTCACTCATATTCGATCCCCTTACTCGGCGCTCTCTTCGAACCAAGGTGCACGCGCAGTCATGATCAGCTGACCCGCCCGTTCCTCATCCATTCCATCAATTTCCAGCATCTCGTCGATCGACTGCTCCGCCAGATCCTCCATGGTGACGACACCACGTGAAGCCAGCTGGAAGGCCAGATCACGCGCCATGCCCTCCATGTTCAGCAGATCTTCGGCCGGCTCGGCATCGCCCAGCACCTCTTCCTTGGCGATGGCGCGCGTCAACAGTGCGTCGTTGGCACGATTGCGCAATTCCTCGACCATTTCCTCGTCGAACTCTTCGATCGAGCCCATCTCGGTCGCGTCGACATAGGCGATCTCTTCGATGTTGGTGAAACCTTCCTGCACCAGGATGGCAGCCACCTCTTCATCGACGTCCAGTTGCTCCATGAAGTGCTGGATATAGCCCTGTGCCTCTGCCTCACTCTTTTCTGCCGCCTGGTCCTCGCTCATCACATTGAGCTCCCAGCCGGTAAGCTGGCTGGCCAGGCGCACGTTCTGGCCACCGCGGCCGATCGCCTGAGACAAGTTCTCGTCTTTCAC
This sequence comes from uncultured Gammaproteobacteria bacterium, assembly GCA_963719025.1. Classification (GTDB taxonomy): domain Bacteria; phylum Pseudomonadota; class Gammaproteobacteria; order Chromatiales; family Chromatiaceae; genus Thiosocius. Next base: position 8,097 of record CAVRBK010000020.1, read on the forward strand.
GGCGATGTCCATGCTGTGCGCGTCTTCGTCGACGACAATCGACACGACGTCGGCCGGCGACATGGCGTTGATCACAAACTGCGCCGGGTTGTCATCCCACAGGATGATGTCGACACGCTCACCGCTCAACTCGTTCGACACGGCCTGGACACGCGATCCACGCATACCGACACAGGCACCAACCGGGTCGATGCGGGGATCGTGCGCGCGTACCGCAATCTTGGCGCGCAGACCGGAGTCACGTGCGGCGCCTACGATCTCGATCAGCCCCTCGCCAACCTCGGGCACTTCCAGCTTGAACAGCTCAATCAGCAGTTCCGGGGCCGTGCGCGAAACGAACAGCTGCGGACCGCGCTGCTCCGAACGCACGTCGTACAGGTAGCCACGCAGACGGTCACCGGCGCGTGCAGCCTCTTTCGGAATCACGTCGCCTTTCGGAATCAGCGCCTCGGCGTTATTGCCCAGATCGAGCACGATGGTGCCTCGATCGGCACGCTTTACGATACCGGTGATCAACTCTCCGATCCGATCCTGGAACGCCTCGACGACCTTGGCGCGCTCGGCCTCGCGCACTTTCTGCACGATCACCTGCTTCGCCGTCTGTGCCGCGATTCGGCCAAATTCGATGGAATCGATCTGGTCCTCGACGTAATCACCGGGCTGCAGCTCAGGTTCTTCAGCCTGTGCAGCAGATAGCGTGATCTCGGCGATCGGATTCTCAAGAATCTGGGTCTCGGCATCGTCAACCACGAGCCAACGCCGGTAGGTGTCGTAATCGCCGGTTTCACGATCGATCGCTACCCGCACCTCGATCTCTCCACCATTCTTTTTACGTGTCGCCGATGCCAGGGCAGCCTCGATTGCCTCGAAGATGATGTCCTTGTCTACGCCCTTCTCATTGGATACCGCATCAACAACGAGCAAGATTTCTTTGTTCATCGCTCCACCTTCCGCCTAAAACTCTGGAACCAACCGCGCTGAAGCCATCTGGGCAAACGGCAAATGCACCGCCTCCCCTTCAACCTGCAACACAACGTCATCCTCTCCGACTTCGAGGATCAGACCTCTGTAGTTGCTTCTGCCATTCAACGCGGCATTCAATTTCACTCGGGCCTGACGACCCACATAGCGCTCAAAATGCGCCAACTCGAACAACGGCCGATCGAAACCCGGCGACGACACTTCCAGCGCGTAGTCCGATTTGATCGGGTCTTCCACTTCCAGCGCGCCACTCACCTGGTGGCTCACTTTTTCGCAGTCCTTCAGCCCGACGCCCTGCTCGGTATCTATGTAGATACGCAACAGGTGTCCCGCCTTCGGTCGCGCAAGGTATTCCACGCCCACGAGTTCATATCCCAGCGCGTCTACCGCGCCGCGGACCAACTCTGTCAAATGGGGTGGTGCCTTGTGCATACCAGATCAAAATGGCCCAAAAACAAAAAATGGGCCATTGGCCCATTCCTGAATCATGCGCGCCGGTCGCTTACCGCCGGACGCTTTCCGATATTGAGGCCCCCTTATCCAGGACCCTCCAGGATGCAGTCCCTACACAGACCGCACGCGTCTTAAAGGCATTGCCTTCAAGACAGCGCCCGAATTCTAACAGACTGTGGGGGATGGTCAATCCTCGCAACCATCAAGACAGTTCCCGCGGGGCGCCATCAGTGCCGTCGGATCGTGCCTTCCGCCCCGCTCGGCAGGGCGCGACTCTGGGCGCTCAGGCGCACCAGGCGGCGCGCCTCGGAGAAGGCCTGGTCGCTCATGTCCCGGGCGACAAAACGACGCAATTTCTCCGCGTCGACATCACCCTGGTCGATCGCGCGGGTCAGCCAGAAATAGGCCTGAACCAGGTCCATCTCGACACCACGGCCCTCGGCATAGATGAGACCGGCGGCGTATTGCGCATCCATATCGCCGCGCTCGGCCTCCGCAATCAGCCTGGCGGCCACATCGGGGTCGTTGCGCAAAAGATTCAGTCCACTCAGATCTGCCATCGCAAACCATCCGTCAGATGACCCCGGCAACGGGGTCATCTGCGGCTCCTCATTCGAAAGTCAGCATTTTTTCCATCTGCGGCGCGAGTTGCTCGGTCATCGTAAGCACATCGCCGCCATACATCTTGCCCATCGCTGCGAGATTCATCATCGAGATGTAGGTCTTTCCGTCGGATTTCTCATACACCGCGATCGTACAGGGCATCATGGCGGTCAACTGCTTGTACTCGTCCTTCAACAGCAGGTTAACCGCGGCCTCCGGCTCACACATCTTGAGCACCTGGTTTGGACCGATGTCCTTGCCCGTGACCTTTTTCAGATTGCGCTGAAAATTCACCTTCCATTTCGACGGCACTTTCCACCCCGCAGCCTTCGCATTGGCCTCCAGACGGACCAGCGTCTCCTCGAAGGGCAGCGGGCTCTGGCGCTCGATCAACATGCTTGGTGCGCCCGGCGCCGCCTGATGCCCATCGGACAGGACCGGAGCCGCGAACACCAGGGACAAACCCAGAACCAAACCGGTCAACACACCACTCTCTCTCTTATTCATAAGACCCCTCGGGTTATCGCATTATCAATACAGACACTTCGGCGCATCGGTCGTGCACCACAATCAGGCGCGACCCAATCGGCCATCCTTGCCAGTCAGGCATCCGCCGCAGTGGAAAAGTTGCATTCTTTCAGTTTTTGTCGCCGAGAACCATGTTTCGCATCATGGCCTGCGACCGGGCATACGAGCAGGAATGCGCCGTCCCTCGTCGCCTCCGCCCACCGCCAGACCGCGCCGACTGGGCTGCGAGTTGCCGACGCCACGCGACGAAGGCGCTAAGATGGCCACCCCCAACCCATATGCCAACCACAGCAAGCCTGACAGAAAAATTGTCGCCCCAGCCTTCACCCGAACCCGTTGAACCCACCACCGTCGACCCCGCCGAAACGGGCATCGGTGGCTGCTACCACTGCGGCCTGCCGCTCGATCCAGGCTTCGTCGAGACGACCGAGATACTGGATCGCGAGCGCAAATTCTGTTGTCACGGCTGCCTCGCGGTGGCGCAAGAGCATCGTCGATGCCGGACTGCAGGAGTACTACGAACACCGGCGCGAAAAGGCGATCACCGCGGACGTGGTGCCGGAGATCGTGCGCCGCCTCGGTTTCTACGATCATCCCGACGTGCAGAAATCGTTTGTCCGCGAGCAGAAGAATGCCCGCGAGGCCTCGCTGCTGCTGGAGAATATCCGCTGCGCCGCCTGCCTGTGGCTGAACGAGCGCGTGCTGCGTGGCCTCGACGGCGTACTCGATGTCGACCTGGACTACGCCAGCCACCATGCCCGCGTGCGCTGGGACCCGGAGCGCATCAAGCTCAGCGAAATCCTCGAGAGCATCCTCAACATCGGCTACGTCGCCCATCCCTACGACGCCAGCAAGCGCGAGGAACTCAACGCGCTGCAGCGCAAACGCAGTACCGAACGCCTGATATTTGCCGGCGTGATCGGCATGATGGTGATGAATTTCGCCATCGCCGGCTACGTCATGGGCCTCGGCGACGAGACCGGCGAACTGGGCCTGTGGGTGATCATCGGTCGCTGGACCAGCCTGTTCGCGACCACCGTGCTGCTCGCCTACCCGGGCCAGGAATTCTTCACCAGCGCCTGGCGCGATCTGCGCAATCGGCGCCTGGGCATGGACGTCCCGATCGTGCTCGGACTCGGCGTCGCCTATCTCGGCAGCGTGCACACCACCTGGACCCAGTCCGGCGAGGTGTACTACGACTCGATCGCGATGTTCATCTTCCTGGTCCTGCTCGCCCGCCGGATCGAACTGCGCGGCCGCATACGCGCCGCCGATGCGCTGGACCGGGTCGGCAGGATCCTGCCGCGGGTGGCCAACCGCGCTGCAGGACGACACCGAGCAGGAGGTGCTGATCACCGACCTGCAGCCCGGCGACCACGGTGCGCGTCCGCCCCGGCGAGATCGTGCCGACCGACGGAATCCTGGTCGACGGGCAGCAGCAGCTTCGACGAATCACTGCTGACCGGCGAACCGCTCCCGGTGGAGCGCGGGTGCGGCGAAACGGTTATCGGCGGCACCTGCAATGTCGACCAGGCGGTTGTCATCCAGGTCGAACGCAACAGCAGCGATTCCGCGGTAGCGGAGATCCATCGTCTGCTGGCGCGCGGCATGCGCGATGCACCGCGCTATGCCGTGCTGGCACAGCAGGCGGCGGGCTGGTTCGTTGGCGTGGTTCTGCTGATCGCGTTTGTCACCGCCTCCACCTGGCTCTGGCTGGACCCGTCGGCTGCCCTGCCCAACACCGTTGCCGTGCTGATCGTCACCTGCCCCTGCGCCCTGGCCCTCGCCACACCGGTGGCCGCGGCCATCGGCGTTGGCCGCTTCGCCGACAGTGGCCTGCTCACGGTGCGCAGCGATGCGATCGAAATCCTCGCGCAAAGCGAGACCTTCGCCTTTGACAAGACCGGGACGCTGACCACCGGCGAACTGCGCATCGAACAGACCGAGAGTGTTTGGCAACCTCGATGCAGCACAGTCCCACCGCATTGCCGCGGCACTCGAGCAACACTCCGAACACCCGATTGGCAAGGCCTTCGCGCGCGAGAACCTTGGCGATCTGCCGCTGGTCAGCGAGCGGCAAAATCGCGTCGGAGAGGGCGTCACGGGGCGTATCGACGGTATCGAATGGCGCATCGGCAAACCCGAATTCACCTTGTCGGGCGACGATCTGCAACGCGCATGCGCCCCGTCTCGACTGCACTGCGGCAGCAGAGACGGGTCGTCATCGCCCTGGCCGGAGATAGCGGCGACATGGCGATCTTTGCCTTGAGCGACCGTATCCGGCCCGGCGTCGCCGAACTGCTGAGCGAGTTGCGCAGCCTCGGGGTAAGACACATTGCCCTGCTGAGTGGCGACAACCAGGGCAGCGTGGACCGATTCATCGACCAACTCGGCTTCGACGAGGCCATTGGCGACCTGAAGCCGGCCGACAAACTGGCCTGGATCCGTCAGCGCCAGTCGGCAGGCGAACGGGTCGCGATGATCGGCGATGGGATCAATGACGCCCCAACGCTGGCGGCCGCCGATGTCTCGCTGTCATTTGCTCACGCAACCGAACTGGCACAGGTGAACAGCGGCCTGCTGCTGCTGGGCACGGATATCGGCGCCATTGCGCAGATGCGTCGACTGGCGGATCGCATCCGCCGGATCATTCGGCAGAACCTTGCCTGGGCGGCCGCTTACAATTTCCTTGCCGTTCCGTTCGCCGCGCTCGGCTACATCGCGCCCTGGGGCGCCGCCATCGGCATGTCACTGAGCTCACTGATGGTTGTGCTGAACGCCCTGCGCCTGAAGAAAGACTGAAGGCCGCAGACCGCTTTTGGACAACAGCGACACGGCAGGAACCATAGAGCGCCTATCAGCGACAGCCCAACGAGTCAACACTTTTTCTTGACATTGCCAAAACTCTCTTTATATTAGCGATTACTTATTTTGTGGAGAAGAAACCATGTACCGCATTGTGCACAACGAGCAGACAGGCTCGTTTCGCGTTGAGAAACGCGGCTGGCTGGGCTGGGCTTTCGTCAGTGATCCACAATCCGGCGACTATGTTGGCTTCGAAAGCCTCGAGACCGCCAGAAATTGGATCCGCAACAAGCTCGACCAGCTGAACACCAAGGCCCGCCGCTGGAAGATCGTTGCCGATTGCAACGCCTGAATCCCTCGCATGCCCGGCAGTCATCTGCCGGGCATGCCATCGCTCCCACCCGCCGGGCCTCCCCTGCCCGCAGACCTGATCCACGTTAATTTTGGTGTATAACCAATCACTTATACACAGTCTGACCAAGAATTGACCCTTTAAAAACTCCGCCCGTCGGTATATCTTTTGCCCGCTATTCAGTCAGGGACGACATATTCCGCCGTCAATTTTGCGGCGGGCGAACGATCGCGCCACCCCCCTGGATTTCGGTTCAATCGGTAAGCCCGATCGACCGCTGAGCGAATGGATGAAGTTCGAAACAGTATAATAAAGAGTGTTTAACAAATTGATTATTCGGAGTATTTGCAATGACTGAACTGTCGGAAGAGGAACAGCGACGGATTCTGGAGGCCCCGCCACGTGGCACCTGGGCACTGATCCTGGCAATCGGAATCGCCATGCTCGCGGGCTGGCTGTATTTCTTCTTTGGCCTTTTCATGTCACACGGGCCCGTGGCCTGATCACGGAGAAATCTGATGCATATTGATCCACTCGAGAAAAAATGGATGTACGTGGTCGGCGTCATGACCGTCGTCATGATCGCTTCAATGACCTACGCGGCCGTGCAGTTGAATATGCACCCACCGAGCAACGTCGAAACCATCGATCCGAAGACCCTCCACCTGTCCGGTGAATTCGCCGAGGACAATCTTGGGGCAACGACAAATCCGGACGGCTCGATCACCGTACGCATGATTGCTGCCAGGTACTCGTTCTACCCGCAGATGATCGAGGTACCCGCGGATACGGATGTCACCTTCCGCATGACCAGCCCGGATATCGTGCACGGCGTGCACGTTCCGTTTACCAATATGAGCACCATGGTGATTCCCGGCTATGTCTCGGAAGTCACCACGCGCTTCTCGCGCGAGGGCGAGTCACAGTTCCTGTGCAATGAGTATTGCGGGCTGGGGCACGACTACATGTGGTCCAAACTGAACGTCGTACCGAAAGGCTGACTACGACCGATCCACGGATTTTGGGAATCAAAAAATGCACGAAAAAGCCAAATCTGTAGCACTAGCCAACTTCTGGGTGGCGTTTGCTGCATTCTTCGTCGCAATCATTCTCGGCCTGTACCAGGTTGTGAATCGAAGCGGCCTGTTCCCGGAGTACGAGTCGCACGAACTCTACTTCGCCTCTGTCTCGACCCACGGCGTTCTGATGGGCTTTGTCCTGACGACCTTCTTCATCATGGGTTTCGGCTATTACACCGCAGCCAGCACGCTCAAGCGCCCGCTTTGGAGCACGAGCCTGGCCTGGGTTGCCTTCTTCGTAACGTTGGGCGGCACCGTGCTGGCGGCGATCCCGCTGCTGATGGGCAATGCCTCGGTGCTCTACACCTTCTACCCGCCGCTCAAGGCCGACCCGATGTTCTACATCGGCGCAACCCTGCTGGTGGTTGGCTCGTGGGTCTGGTGTCTGGAAATGATCATGGGGGTGATCACGTGGAAGCGCGACAACCCCGGCCAGATCGTACCGCTGGCCATGTATGGCACAACCGCGAACGCCATCATGTGGCTGTGGACCAGCGCCGGCGTCGCCATCGAGATGTTGTTCCAGCTGATCCCCTGGTCGCTCGGCCTGATGGATACCATCGATCCCGGCCTGTCGCGCACGCTGTTCTCATGGACGCTGCACGCCATCGTGTATTTCTGGCTGTTCCCGGCGTACATCGCGATGTACACCATCCTGCCCAAACTCGCGGGCGGTCGCCTGTTCAGTGACGAGATGGCCCGCATTGCCTTCATCATGCTGCTGGTTATCAGCGTACCGATCGGTTTCCACCACCTCTACATGGATCCGCAACAGTCTGCCGGCTTCAAGTTCCTGCACATGCTGGGTACCTTTGGTGTCGCGATCCCGACCCTGCTGACCGGCTTCACGGTACTGGCATCGCTCGAAGGGGCGGGTCGTCTGCGCGGGGGCAAGGGATTGTTCGGCTGGATCGGCGCATCGAATTGGAAAGAACCCATGGTGGTCGCAGGCATGCTCGCGCTGTTCATGCTGATCGCCGGTGGCTGGGGCGGCATGATCAATGCCAGTTACCAGATGAACTCGCTGGTCCATAACACCCAGTGGGTAACCGGCCACTTCCATCTCATCTTTGCCGGCACAACCGTCATCATGTACCTGGCCGTTGCCTACCACCTCTGGCCCAAGCTCACCGGCCGACGCCTGGCGTCACGCGGCATGGCGGTAGTGCAGTTGTGGTTGTGGACCATCGGTATGCTGGTACTGACCATGCCGTGGCACGTTCTCGGACTGCTCGGCCAGCCGCGCCGCATTTCCTCCACGCCCTACGACTCACCGCTGGTCGAACAATGGGACCCGCATGAACTCGCAATGATCGTTGGCGGCGCAATCCTGCTGTTCTCCGCGTTGCTGTTCGTGCTCAACCTGTTGATGTCGCACGTAACAACGTAAGCAGGACAACATCAATGACAACGAATGGGCAGTCGCGGTGTACCCGCCGATGTCCGTGCCCAAGTCGATGAATGGCTTTGCACTGTGGAACGGTATCGTGGCGGTCTGGATGGTCGTCGCCTATGGCATTCCGATCGTACAGTTACTCATTCTCGATGCACCTGGTTCGTTGCCGTGGGGATACTGATAGCTATGAAAAAGCGCAATTACCTTTTAGTCGTTACCGCCCTTCTGCCCTTTGGTTTCGCCCAGGCCGAGCCCTCGTCGAACGTGGCGTGGACCGTTGAGACCCACAGCCTGGTGCGCAACGGCGACCCCAATATCGGGGCCGAGATCGAGGTGGTCGAAACGGAAGATGTGAACGCCTGCACCGACTGTCACGGCAAGCGCGGGGCCGAACCCGACCGCGACAAGCATCCGACGCTGGCAGGCCAGGTTGCCGCCTATACCTACAAGCAACTGCGGGACTACAAGGACGGCACCCGCAAAAACCGCCGGATGCAGGAAGCAGTGGAGCGCCTGACGGATGAGCAGCTTGCCGCGCTGGCCGCCTGGTATGCCGAGCAGCCCCTGCCCCACGTCGAGGTCGATGAAGACGAGCAGGTCAGCGAAGAGACCCTGAAGCTGGTCTTTTTCGGCGACAAGAAGCGCTTGATTCAACCCTGCGCCTCCTGCCACGGCACCCGCGGCGAAGGGGCGATCATTGATGTTCCCGCAATTGCCGGGCAGAATGTGAAATACTTCACGGAGACCATGAAGGACTACGCGAAAGAAGAGCGCACAAACGACATCTATAGTCGTATGCGCATCATTGCCAAATCGCTGACGCGCGACGAAATCAATGAGCTCGCTGTTTACTACGCTAGACTGTCGAAGGTGCCAGGGGGCAACAACCTGTTGCATGCCCTGAGCCGTTTGGCGCAATAGCAATATCCAATGCAAAAAAAGCATGGCCCGGCAATCGCCGGACGAAAACCAAGAACCCTTCCATTGAAAGAGAAATCAGGAGGAATTATGGGCTGCAATAAAAAAGCGCTTGTCGCGCTAATCGGCTCTGTTTTTATCGCCGGCGCCAGCCAGGTGCTTGCTGCACCTAGCGCCAGCATGATGGCCAACACCTGCGCAGGTTGTCACGGTACCAACGGCCAAAGCACAGGTCCCGCAATACCAAACCTGGCAGGCATATCTTCCGGTTACTTCACGGAAGTAATGCTGGGCTACAAAGCCCTGCCCAAAGGCGCCACCCACGCCGAAGATGCCCGTCCGGCAACGATCATGAACCGGATCGCCAAGGGTTATTCGGACGAGCAGATCGAGGCCATGGGCGAGTACTTTGCTGCAATGCCCGTCTACAAGGCCAACGTTCCGCACGACGTAACCAAGGCCAAGATGGGTGCCGAAATCTACGACAGTGGCTGTGCCAAGTGTCACGACGAGGGCGGTGCCCTGCCGGATGACGACGCAGGCATCCTTGCCGGCCAGTGGCTACCGTGGTTGCAGTTCTCAATGGCAGATTTCAAGTCCGGCCATCGCGAAATGCCGAAGAAGATGAAAAAGCAGGTCGATAAGCTCAGCGATGCTGAACTCGAGGCCGTGCTGCACTACTTCGCCAGCCAGAAGTAATCAGGGGGATATCAACAATGGCTAATTTCACTCGTAGAAAATTTCTCCAGGCATCTGGCGGCGCGGTAGCGGCGGTCAGCACCCTCGGCTTCCCCGCAATTGTCGGTGCAGCCAGCAAGAAGGTTGTGATTGTCGGCGGCGGCGTCGGCGGCGCAACCGCGGCCAAGTACATCCGCATGGCCGACTCGTCGGTCGATGTGACGCTGGTCGAGCCTAACAAGGACTACTACACCTGCTTCTTCAGCAACGAAGTCATCTCCGGTCATCGCAAGCTGGACTCGATCAAAGTCGGCTACGACGGCCTGCGCGGCCACGGCGTGAACGTAATCCACGACACGGTTACCGACATCGATGCCGCAGGCAAAAAAGTCATGACCGCTGGTGGCAAGACACTGGCTTATGACCGCTGCATCGTTGCACCGGGCATTTCTTTCAGCAGCAACATCGAAGGCTACGACGATGCGGCAATGCTGGCGATGCCGCACGCCTGGAAGGCTGGCGAGCAGACCGTGATCCTGCGCAAGCAACTTGAGGCCATGCCTGACGGTGGCGTCGTCGCCATCGCTGCGCCGCCGAATCCGTTCCGCTGCCCGCCCGGGCCGTACGAGCGTGCCTGCCAGATCGCGATGTACCTGCGAGCTCACAAGCCGAAGTCGAAGGTAATGATCTTCGACGCCAAGCCCAAGTTCTCCAAGCAGGGACTGTTCACCCAGGCATTTGAGCGTCACCACAAAGGTTACGTTGAGTGGGTTAGCAGCGAGAAGGGTGGCGCGATTACCCGCGTCGATGCGGCGACCAACACCATTTACGCGGGTGATACCGCGCACAAGGTGGCCGTGGCCAACGTGATCCCGGCACAGGTTGCTGGCAAGATCGCGCAAAAAGCCGGTCTGACCAACGACTCGGGCTGGTGCCCGATCGACGGTCGGAGCTTCGAGTCGACGATGCACAAGGGTGTTCACGTCATCGGCGATGCCTCGGTTGCCTCACCACTGCCGAAGTCCGGCTATGCGGCAAACTCCGAAGCCAAGGTCTGTGCGGCAGCCGTCGTTGCCATGCTGAAGGGTGAAGAGCCGGGCGATCCGTCGCTGGTCAACACCTGCTATTCAATCGTAGGACCGGAAGATGCCATTTCGGTAGCCATGGTCTACGACATGAAGGAAGGCAAGCTGGACAAGGTCTCAGGTTCCGGTGGCCTGACCCCGATGGACAGCAGCCCCGAAATGCGTGCTCGTGGCGTTCAATACGCAGAAAGCTGGTTCGAAAACATCAAGAAGGACAGCTGGGGCTGATCTCCAGTCCGATCTTCCTGATCGAACCCTTAAGGGCCCTACGGGGCCCTTTTTCGTGGGCGCAGCTTGGTCGCGCACACGGGTGCTTTAGTCGCCATTCAAGAATCTGTCGAAGCAGTGCCGCTGACCGCTTCAGCCTGCGGCATCACCATCAGGACGTGCAGCAAAGGGCCCCGATAAGGCGCGTTACGATGCGCGCCGCTTTCTGCCGCTGATGACCCGGAAAAATCCGAAATGGAATCAACAGATCCGCGGCAACGGGTCATCCTCGAGTTCCTCGAGGATACGCTCGCCACCCAGCTCGGTGACCAGCACAACCCGCTTGCGACCCTGCACCACCTCACCGATAAGCGCTGCCCCCTGTCCCTCGGGCAGGGCCCGCCAGGCATCGAGCACGGCAGCAGATTGGTCGGGTGACACGATCGCGACGACCCGCCCCTCGCAGGCCAGGTACAACGGATCGTAGCCCAGCATCTCACAGACCGCGTTGACCGGATCGCGTACCGGTACCCGGGTCTGTTGCAGGCGCATCTGCAGGCCAGTGACATGCATCAGCTCATGCATCACCGTCGCCAGTCCGCCTCGCGTGGGATCACGCATGAAACGCACCCCGGCCGAATCACGCACCGCCAGGGTCAGCGGCAGCACACTGGCGGCATCCGACGCCAGGTCGCCGCGCATACCGAATTCCTCGCGGGCCAACATCACCGCGATACCGTGATCACCCACCGGTCCGCTTACCAGGATATGGTCACCCGGCTGGATATTCCTGATCGACAGGTTGATATCCGGCGGCGCCACACCGACACCGGTAGTCGCCAGGTAAAGCCCGCCACCCTCGCCACGTCGCAACACCTTGGTGTCGCCGGCGACCACGGCTACCCCGGACTCCCGGGCGGCACGCGCAATCGAGGCGACCAGGCGATCCAACTGGGCGATCTCCAGACCCTCCTCGATGAAGGCATTCAGGGTCAGGTAGGCGGGAGTCGCTCCGGAGACAGCAAGATCGTTGCAGGTACCGTGAATCGCCAGTGTGCCGATATCGCCGCCGGGGAACTCGAGCGGCTGCACGGTAAATCCATCGGTTGTCATCAACTGCCGACCGGGCGGCAACGTGATGGTGGCTGCATCGGCGTGTGTATCGAGCGCTTCACCACCCAGATTTTTGGCAAAGATCTCCTCGATCAACTCACGCATCAGGCGACCACCATTACCGTGGGCCAGACTGATGTGACTATCCTGCACGTCGCTCTCCCGAATCGCAGCGCGTGTTACTCCCTGCCGGCAAACGACAGCAACGCCCTGGAAAAAGAAAACCGCCGCCACGCGACAAGGCATGACGGCGGCCGTTTCAACACCTCAACCTTACTTGATTTTTACCTGCAACATCTCTTCACCATCCTCATCGGTCAGGTGGACCGCGCAGGCGATGCAGGGGTCGAAGCTGTGGATGGTGCGCAGGATCTCGACCGGCTGTTTCGGATCATGCAGTTCGTGATTGTCCTGCAAGGCGGCCTCGTAGGCCCCCGCCTGGTTCTGCGGGTCGCGCGGACCGGCATTCCAGGTCGACGGCACCACCGCCTGGTAGTTGTCGATCTTCTGGTCCTTGATCACGATGTAGTGCGCGAGGCCGCCGCGTGGGGCCTCCATGAAGCCGACGCCCCTGGCCTCTTTCGGCCAGCTCGACGGTTCCCACTGCTTCTCGTTGAAGGTGCGCGTATTACCGGCCTTGATGTTCGCCATCAGCGCGTCCATCCAGTCCTGCATCTTGTCTGCGATCAACTTGGTCTCGAGCGTCCGCGCCGCGGTCCGTCCAAGCGTGGAGAACAGCGCCCGCTTGTCGGCACCCAGCGTGGTCAGTGTCGAATCGACCAGCTCACGGGTTGCATCATCGCCCTTGGCATACAGCAGCAGGACGCGGGCCAGCGGACCGACCTCCATCGCATGACCTTTCCAGCGTGGTGACTTCAGCCAGGAGTAACCGTCATCGACATTGAGCTGCTTGTACGGCGTCTGCGGGCCACCACGTCCTTCGTAGTCCAGGGCCGTTTCACCATCCCAGGGATGCAGCCCCATGCTCTTTTCCGCCCTCGTAGTCGTACCAGCTGTGGGCAACGAATTCCTGCACCTCACCCTCGGCACGCAGATCCACCTCGTGGATCTCGTCGAGGTTGCGCCCCAGGATCGCGCCAGGCGGGATCCACCAACTCATCGGATCGCGCAGGTTGCTACCCTCCTCGGCCGACGGAAAGTCGCCGAACACCAGGAAGTTGCCCAGGCCCTCGCCACGACCGAACCAGTCCTTGTAGAAACTGGCGACCGCCAGGGTATCGGGTACATACACCTGGTCGACAAACACACGCATCTTGTCGATGATCTGCTGCACCTGTGACAGGCGCTTGGAGTTGATCGCAGAATCGGACTCGAGATCGATCGGGTTCGGGGTACCACCGACCAGGAACATCGGATGCGGGTTCTTGCCACCAAAAATGGCATGCAGCTTGACCACATCGCGTTGCCATTCGAGTGCCTCGAGGTAATGCGCAACCGCCATCAGGTTGGCCTCTGGCGGCAGCTTGTAGGCCGGATGGCCCCAATAGGCCTTGGCGAAGATACCCAGCTGACCCGCCTCGACGAACACCTTGAGGCGTTTCTGCATATCGGCGAAATAGCCGGGCGATGACTTCGGCCAACCCGACAGGCTCTGCGCCAGCTCGGACGTGGCTTTCGGATCGGCACCGAGCGCCGAAACCACATCGACCCAGTCGAGCGCATGCAGGTGATAGAAATGCATCACATGATCGTGCACATACTGTGCGGCGATCATCAGATTGCGGATCAACTGGGCATTAGGCGGGATCTCGTAGTCCAGCGCATCTTCCACCGCAGCGCACCGAGGCGATGCCATGCACCAGGGTGCACACACCGCAGATACGCTGAGCGAAGGCCCAGGCATCACGCGGATCACGGCCACGCATGATCAGTTCGAGACCGCGCACCATGGTGCCCGACGAATAGGCAGACTCGATCTGCTTTCCGTTCATCTGTGCCTCGATGCGCAGATGACCCTCGATGCGGGTAATCGGATCGACGACGACGCGTTCACTCATGGCTCTATCCTCATGCGTCCAGGTAGCTGGACAAGATTTTGTACTGGGCCTGACTCTCACTGTCGTGCGAGTCTTCATCACTGTCGGCGGCCAGACAGGTGCGCGCCATGCGCGCGCTCATCGCCGCCTTCCACGCCGGCCCCTTGGCCTGCGAGCGAACCTGGGGCTCAACGCAGGCCTCCGCGGCCCGTGCGACAAAGTATCCCGCCTGGTCGTTCCACTCGCCGTCGGCTCCGCACCGGGTATGGGCCTCAAGGCTTGCCGCCTTAATGCCGCGACGGATCATGTTCATCGCCTCATCGCTGATCGCGGCATCACGCGCGGCGGCCAGCGCTCGCGCCACCCGATCGTCATTGTTCAAGGCCACGACGTTCTCGACAAACAGTGCACCAACCGCTCGCTGCTGGTCGAGGCTCAGCGCGTCGAGCGCCGCACGAAACGCCTTGTCATTGCTGATACTGCTCATCAGGCTTGCTCCTGCTTGTCTTCCACCAGATGCTCGGCCAGCATTTCGGTAAGACCGACGACCGGGATCTCCATCTCGTTCTCTTCCAGGCCCTCTTCCAGGGTCAGACGACAGTTCGCGCACGCGGTCACCAGGGTTTCGACGCCCAATGCCTGCAACTGCGACTTCTTGCGATTGAAGGCCTTGAGTTTCAGCTCGTCGGCGCGCTCGTTGGCACTCACGCCACCGCCACCGCCACAGCACCAGTTCATCTCGCCGGCATCTTCCATCTCGACGAAATTGCTGGCCATACCCTTGAGCAGGTTGCGCGGCTGCTTGACGACACCACCCTTGCGCGCGATCTGGCAGGGATCATGGTAGGTAAGCCTGGCCTCTTCCATACCCTCGGTCTTGATCAGCCCCTGGCCGACCAGATCGTCGAGCACCTCGAGAATATGCTTGACCTCGAACTTGTACGGCCGCCCGATCAGGTTGGCGCCGTCCCAGCGGATCGCGGTGAAAGCGTGCCCGCATTCCGGACTGATGACCGTCTTCACCTCGAGCTCTTCGGCCGCATCGACCACACGACTGACCAGTTCGCGGGCAATATCCGACACCCCGATCTGGATACCGCTGTTGGTCGCCTCGAAGGCCTTGGACGCAATCGTCCAGGTCTTGCCAGCCTGTTTCATGATGCGGGCAATCGCCTCCAGGTACTCGGGGAAGTTCATGATCTCCATCGATGACAGCAGCACCAGGTACTCGGCACCCTTCACGTCGAGCGGTGCATCCAGCCCTGTATTGGCCTGCAGATGCTTGATCTGGGCCTTCACCGCAGGCAGTTTCACGCCCATCGGACTACCGATCTCCACCGCCCGTGTGCTGGCACCGATCAAGCCCTCGGGGGCGTAACCGGCGGCACCGAATCCCTCGCGCTGCTTGCGAATCATCCCCGAAATATCGTTGCCGACCGGGCAGACCAGTGAACACCGGCCGCACAGGGAACAACCGTCGTAGACCAGGGTCTCCCACTCGGCAAAGGTGTCGGCATCGACCGGCTTGCTCAGGCCGAGCATCGCCTTGAGTTTTCCCATCAGCGTGAAGTCACGTTCCCAGATTCGCCGCATCGGCTCGACCTTGTGGATCGGCGTGTACTTTGGATCACCTGTCTCGGTATAAAACAGGCAGGCATCGGCACACATCCCGCAGTGCACACAGGCGCTGAAGAAACTGGCCACCGATGAATCGATCTCTCCGCGGATGTAATCGATCCCTTTTTCGACCGACGGCGCACTCATGATTCCACTCCTCTACGCCCGGCCTGGTAACCCTGGTACCAACGGGCCATGGCGAAACTGAACATGTGAGTCAGCTTGCTGAATGGTGCGACCACCAACAGCAGTTCGACACTGAGCAGATGCAGTGCCAGCATCAATGTGTAAGGCAGCAACAGGTGGTTGTAGGCCAGATACCCGGTCAGAACCGGCAACAGCGTCACCAGCCAGGCCAGGTAGTCACCCGGCGTGCTGAGGAACCGCATCACCTTGTTGTTGAGCCGGATCACCAGCGCGGCGATCAACGAGATCAGCGTGATCGCCCCAACCGCATCGATCACGCCGGACGGCAGGCCCGGCCAGCTGATGCCCAATGCCGTTTCAAATAGTTCGATGTGCGGCTCGTACAGGAACAGCACGATGAAGAAGCCGATGTGCAGTATGTAGCCGTTGATGATGCGCAATGGCTCTTTGTCGAACACGGACTTGCGCGGCAGCGTACGACTGACGATGGTGCGAAGTGCGCCCTCCGGGCCGCTCCCGCGCGGCGCCGACAGATCCGGCTTTTGGCCAAGACTCAGTGTTTCCAGCAACCGGAGCAACATACCAACCACGAACACGGTTATGGCAATGTCGAACCCCAGCCCCCGAGCCAAAGCGAGTAGCTCATTGGCATCCATCTCAGGACTCCTTCGTCAGGTCTTTAACGGTGATGGTTTCGCGCCGGCTCTGCGCACCGGATTTCCTGGCCTTGTTCAGCACGGCAGCCGCCGCACCAACAGCCAGACCGGCGGCGCCGGCGGTCAGGATCGTGTTGCCCACGTCATGCAACGGCACGGACAGCGCCTGGTAGAACCCACCGGCATCCCAGAACCTGGGTTCCGAGCAGCCGATGCAGCCGTGCCCTGCCTCGATCGGGAAACTCGTGCCCTCGTTCCACTTCGCCGTGGCACAGGCGTTGTACGTGGTCGGCCCCTTGCATCCCAGCTTGAACAGGCACCAGCCCTTGCGCGCCCCCTCGTCGTCGAAAGTCTCGGCAAACTGGCCGCGCTCGTAGAACGGACGGCGATAGCAGCGATCGTGAATATTCTGGCCGAAAAACACCTTGGGGCGCTTGAGGTGGTCCAGTTCGGGCAGTCGCCCAAAGGTGAGGAAGTGCGCCAGCACGCCGGTGATAACGGTTGGGATTGGCGGGCAACCGGATACGTTCACGATCGGCTTGTCGGTGATGATCTCTTCGACCGACGCCGCCCCGGTGGGATTCGGATTGGCCATGGGCAGACCACCAAAGGCGGCACAGGTTCCGACAGCGATAATCGCCGCCGCCCCCTCGGCCACCTCTTTGAGCATGTCGAGGTTGCTGATGCCGGCAATCGCCGAGTAATTGCCATTGGCCCCCAACGGAATCGAGCCGTCGACAACCAGCAGGTACTTGCCCCAGTTCTCTTTCATCGCCTCTTCACGCGCATGCTCGGCGCCGTCGCCGGCCGCTGCCTGCAGGGTATGGTGATAATCGAGTGAGATGTGGTCGAAGATCAGGCCTTCGATCGTCGGGGCGTGGCTGCGTGTCAGTGATTCGGTACAGCCGGTGCACTCCTGGAAAGACAGCCAGATCACCGAGGGGCGACGCGCCTGCTCGAGGGCAGCCGCAACCCGCGGAATCATCATCGGCGGCAGGGCCATCATCGATGCCGTTGCGGCACAGAACTTCATAAATCCGCGACGCGACACGCCACGCTGTCGCAAGCGTTCACCGAGTGTTAGGTCATTCACCGTTGATACTCCTGAGTCTGGGCGAGTTGGTGACTGTTGGGATGAAAAGCGGCCATCTCATTCGACGAGTCTGGCTTCGAGTGCCTTTGCGGCATCCGCCACGTCCTGCTCCGGGGTCAGCAATAGCGAAGGGCAGCGGGTTACCTCGATGTGAGTCGCCAGTTCTTCGTCGGAAGCAGAAAAATAGTGCACCAGCCAGACCCCCGGATAGGCGGTCTCCTGGATACGGGTGGGCCCCATGGCATCGACCGTGGCGGAAACCTCACCGCGCCCCAGGGCATCAAGAAGTTGTTGTTTGTCGCCGGCAGCGAAGGGGATCGACGACAGATCAATCGTCGTGGTCTCGCCGGATTGCGCGAGCTTGTCGAGGGCGTGGCGGATCTCGTGCAGAACGGGAACCGCATTCATCGCCATTTTGGCGGTTTGAGCCGTTCCCTCGACTCTGACGCTTATCGCATCCAACCCAGACACGTGATTGCTCCGATGGGTCTGAACAGAGACATTGAACTACAACGCCATAATAGCGTCGCAACTCAATGCACTTTCTGACCTATATCAGCATATTCAATAGTGTTGGAATAATCGGCGCAATAATCATTGCGCCGTGACGAATTCGTCGCTTTGCCGGATCTCAGGCGGCAGATGGCGTCTGCAGGTCCACCATTAACAGGAGTGCCACACGGATCTGCTCAGGCGATCTGCAGAAAACCCGTTGCAGATCGCCGACACAGGATATCAACCGCAGCTTCTTCCCACCGGAAAGGGCAATCCGGCATAGCGACATGCCGTCTTCGCACCGTTCGGGAACAACTGCTTGATATAGCGCCTCGTCCAGCGGCAATCGTGCTGATCCTTGCACAGGTTGCGGGCAAGCACCGGCAGCTCCGGCGCGACCTCGTACTCGTTGTAGAAACGATTGAGAAAATCGATCAACAACCAGTGATCATCCGCCAGTTCCAAGCCATCAAGTTCGGCCATGTGTTCGGTTACAGCCTTGCTCCAATCAGCATGGTTTAGAAGGAAACCATCCCTGTCGATCTCGATATAACGGCCCTCGACCTCTAAAACGGCATTTTCATGCGCCGGATCGATTGTCCCCGAGATTTTTACCTCTTCCGTCCTCATCGTCAGTCTCCTGGTTTCAAGTGTTCACATAGTTATTCTTTTTCTCACTAGACAAGGTAGCAGCACCCAACGAAGCCTCTGACGCATCAGGGGATATTGATCCAGGTTTATTTGATCTGAGGACAATAGACGGCATTTAGCGACCAACAGATGGCCGCTTATTCCTAATATTATCAATCACTTATTTTATTGAACGGGAGTTTTATTTGTACCAAAACGGGGCGTACCAAAGGTCAGCATTTGTCGTTTCTTGCCTCGGTCATGAAAGAACGCCGAGGCCACGTCGGCGCGGGCATGATTCAGGCCACCCTGCCTGACCCCGCCTGAAGGCATGCCCGTCTCTTGCGTTACCGCATGACCCAGGTCAACCGGCCCAACGCCATAATGGGCGACAATTATTGGCGCCAGCGTGTCGCCAGTTCGAGTGCCGTCTCGGCTACCGCCGGGATGGTCGACGCGATCTCCGGAGTAGGAAACTCGCCCCAGTCGATTGAGTCTGGCTCTATTCCGATCAGCGCACGATGCTGCGGAAACGTGCCCGAAAGCCGGGAGATGTCGAACAGATCCATCAAACCGACCTCGTGCACACTGGCCCGGTTGCCGGTGAGGTAGCGATCCATATCGTCACCCTCGAGGCAGCGCACAGTACCGGCCGGCTCGCCAAAACGGGCCGCATCCACGACAATGAGATTGTCGTGTTCGGCAATGGGCCCGGCGAGCGTAAAGCTCAGCGTGCCGCCGTCGAGGTAGGTCACGGCGGGGAAATCGGCGTGATGCAGAATCGAGATGGCGTACAACGTGTATCCCGATGCCCTCATCGGTAAGCAGATTGTTGCCGATCCCGAGGATCAGGGTGGTACGCATGAATTCAGGTTCCCCTTGTGGGCGTCAAAACGGGTAGAGGCAAGGTATCAGATCATGTGTCTTGGCATTCCGATGCAAATCAAACAGATCGACGGGTTCAACGCACGCTGCGAGGCGAAAGGCGTGGAACGCGACGTGAGCCTGTTCATGCTGCAGCATGAACCACTGGAACAGGGCGATTTCGTTGTCGTCCATGTCGGCTACGCCATTCAGAAAGTGTCCGCCGAAGAGGCGGCATCCGCGTGGCAGGTCTACGATGAAATGCTGGCTGCAGAGGCCGCAGAGCGTGCATGAACTGGCCGTCTGCCAGGGCCTGATGGACCAGGTCGAGCAGATCGCGGCGCGCGAAAACGCGGAACGCGTGATGCTGATCCGCCTGCGAATCGGCCCACTCTCCGGCGTCGAACCGCAATTGCTGAGCGATGCGTTCCCGATCGCCGCGGCCGGCAGCGTGGCGGCCGACGCCGAACTCGTCATCGAGAACCAGGACATCCGCGTCAGGTGCCTGAGTTGCGGCGCAGAGACTGACGCCAGTGCCAACAGGCTGCTCTGCGGGGCCTGTGGCGATTATCGAACCCAGTTGCTCAGCGGCGACGAGCTGCTGCTGACCAGTGTCGAGTTGGAAAGGCGACAGAACGCCTGAGGAGTACCGGATGTGTGATACCTGCGGCTGTAACGTGACCGAGGGCAACCGCCACCTGCTGGAAGGTGACGGCAGGCTGGCACAGACAGAATCCGGACGCGAGGCCATCTCCGTCCTGCAGGGGCTACTGAGCGAAAACGACCGACTGGCCGCGCACAACCGCGAACACTTCGACAGCCACGGCGTACTGGCGCTCAACCTGATGTCGTCACCTGGCTCGGGAAAAACCCGCCTGCTGGAGGAAACGATCGGCGCGCTGGGCGACGGGCTGCGCATTGCCGTGATCGAGGGCGACCTCGAAACCGAGAACGATGCACAGCGGATCCGCGACAAGGGCGTTGCAGCGGTGCAGATCACAACCGGTACCGCCTGCCATCTGGATGCCCACATGGTGCACCAGGCGCTGCATGAACTCGATCTGCACGAGATCGATATCCTGTTTATCGAGAACGTCGGCAACCTGGTCTGCCCGGCCAGTTTCGACCTTGGACAGCACCGCAACGTGACCCTGTTATCGGTCACCGAGGGTGATGACAAGCCAGCCAAGTACCCGGTCATGTTTCGCGCCGCCGACCTGATGCTGATCAGCAAGTCAGACCTGCTCGAGGTCCTTGATGATTTCGCCCCTGAGAAAGCCGAGCGGCATCTTCGCGAGCTCGCCAGCGTCGCACCGGTACATACCCTTTCGGCGCGCAGCGGCGACGGCATGCCGGCATGGCTCGACTGGTTGCGCAGTGAGTATGCGGCATGCCGCGAGCGCGCGGCGCATGGCGAGACGGTGCGGCCGGCCATCCAGCCGGACGGCCAGCTGATGCACGAACACCATCATGGCGGGCATCATCGCGGTCACTCGCATGACTGACGCCAAGCTCTGGCTGGAGCGCATCCGGGCGCTGCCGCTGGACCACAAGGTGCGGATCATGAACGTCTGTGGCGGCCATGAACGCTCGGTAACCCTGTCGGGCATGCGTACCGCCCTGCCCGAGCAGATCGAGATCATCCCCGGCCCCGGCTGCCCGGTCTGCGTCTGTCCCGAGGAAGATATCTACCAGGCGATCCAGCTCGCCCTCAACGACGAGGTCATCCTGGTCGCGTTCGGCGACATGCTCCGGGTACCGGTCAACGTCGCAAAGGACCAGGTACGCTCGCTCGCCGAGGCACGTGCCGCCGGTGCCGATGTGCGCCCGATCGCCTCACCGACCGAGGCTCGGATGATCGCCGAGCAGAATCCGCAGCAACAGGTGGTGTTCTTTGCCGCCGGTTTCGAAACGACCACCGCACCGGTTGCGGCCATGCTGGTCGAGGGCGTGCCGGACAACCTTTCAGTACTGCTCTCCGGACGCCTCACCTGGCCGGCCGTTGCGATGTTGCTCGAATCACAGGAGGCCGGGTTCGACTGCCTGATTGCACCGGGGCATGTCGCCACCGTGATGGGCCCGGAGGAATGGCAGTTTGTGGTCGATCGCCACGCCATCCCTGCCGCCATTGCCGGCTTCGATACCACCAGTCTGCTGGCGGCGACCTATTCCGTGCTGCGCCAGAAGCTCGAGCAAAGACCCTTTCTCGACAACTGCTACCCGGCCGTCGTGCGCAGTGGCGGCAACCCGGATGCGAAGGCCCAGCTCGACCGCGCCACCACGGTCGCACCCGCGAACTGGCGCGGGATCGGCGAGATCCCCGATTCGGGCTTCTTCGTGCATCCCGGCTATGCCGCCCACGATGCGCGCCGACGCTTCGACGACTACAGCGCCGAGCAACGACGGCGTGCCGGGCAGATGCCCCCAGGGTGTGACTGCGCCAGCGTCGTCCTTGGCAAGAAATATCCCAACCAGTGCAAACTCTACGGCACTGCCTGCACACCGCGTACGCCGATCGGGCCCTGCATGGTGTCCGACGAGGGAGCCTGCCGCATCTGGCTCTCCAGTGGCGTCGAATATGCCGCCTGAACCATTAACCGAGACCAAGCCAAAGAACATGAGCAACGAACGTCAATTCATACCCCTGAACCTGGCATTGATGACGATCTCGGACACCCGCACCGAGGTTGACGACAAATCCGGTGCAGCACTGCGCAAGATGGTTGGCGATGACGGTCACAACATTGCCGAACAGCTGATCGTGCCGGACGACAAATACCAGATTCGCGCCGCGGTCTCGCGCTGGATCGCAACAGCAGAGGTGCATGTGGTGATTACCACCGGCGGCACCGGGCTGACCGGTCGCGACGGCACACCGGAAGCGGTCGCCCCACTGCTGGACAAGGTGATCGACGGATTTGGCGAAATGTTCCGCGTTTTGTCGTACGAACTGATCGGTACGTCGACCATGCAGTCGAGAACCCTCGCCGGCGTTGCCAACGGCACGTTCGTGTTCTGCCTGCCCGGATCATCCGGCGCGTGCAAGGACGGCTGGAAGAAGCTGATATCGCACCAGCTGGACTATCGCACGCGCCCCTGCAACCTGGTCGAACTGATCCCGCGTCTGCTGGAAACCTGATCGCGGCCTGTCGATTCAATAGCGGTAGGAACGCTCGACCGTGTCGCGCGTCAGTACACCGTAGATCCGCGCAATCCCCGGGGCGGTCACCCGCTCCACCACCAGTGCCTCGACCGTTGCCTGCTCAAACAGCGCCCAGGCCTCCTGCAGATTCGCCTGCAGGTTGATCCTTGTGGTCTGCAGCCGCTCACCCGGTATTGACATCAGATCGATGGAGCCATCTATCGTTGCAGCCTCGCCCAGCGAATCAAGATACTTGGCCAGGGCGACCGCCGGCATCGCCAACTGTCCTGCCTCGCCCTCGAGATCGAGCAGCAGGTAGGTGGGGTTGGCGGCCAGAACCTTGCGCGCCGCTTCGTACTCGATCGAACAACCGACACGTGCGACGTTTCGCTCCATCACGCTGCCCACACCGATACGACGCAAGTGCTGGGACACGGGATTGGCCTCATAATCGAGCCCCCCGGCCCGCAGCATGGTGAGGAACAGCGAGTCCTTGCCGAACACCTCGCTCGCGGTCACCCCGGCCACCACCACGGCCAACATGCCCGGCAGGATAATGTCCGGGTTATCGGTGAGTTCAAGCATCGCGGTGAGTGCGGCCAGGGGTGCCTGGAGACTGCCGGACATCATCGCCCCCATGCCCAGCAGGGCAAAGAAACCGACGTGACTCTCCACCCCGAATGGCAGCAATTGCGAGAGTTCTGCCAGCAGTGCGCCGAGCATCGCCCCGATAAACAGGGCCGGCCCGATCATCCCGCCGGGCACCCCCAGGCCGATACAGAAACCGGTCGCCAACAGCTTGCCCAGCAACAGCAGGGCCAACAGGCCGACAACGAACTCGCCCTTCAATGCCAGTTCCACCGAGTCGTAACCGATGCCCATCACCTGCGGCAGCATCAGGCCGAAGCCGCCGACCAGCAGCCCGGCAAGCAACATGCGCCACCAGATCGCCACCTCGCGAAAATGGCGCGCCGTGGTCTGTACCGTCTGGATGAACAGGGCCGACACCCCGCCACCCGCCACGCCCAATATCAGCACCAGCCAGAGTTCGTGCAGGGACGCCATCTGCAATGCCGGCACGGCGAACGCGGGCTGATCGCCAAACACCAGGTTCGACAGCGTAGTTGCACTGACCGCGGCCATGATCACCGGGATAAAGCTCGCCACCGAGTACTCCATCATCACCACCTCGAGCGCGAACACCACGCCGGCCAGCGGCGTATTGAACGAGGCGGCAATGCCCGCCGCCGTGCCACACCCCATCAGCGCCCGAATCACGTTGTGCGGCAGCGACATCTGCTGGCCGATGAAACTGCCCGACGCGGCGCCCAGAAAGATGTGCGGGCCTTCGCGGCCCACCGAATGGCCGCCGATAATGGCAATCGCCGAGCCAAAAAACTGCAACAGAAAACCGCGCAAGGTGCAGTTCCCCTGGTGATACGCCATGCGCTCCATCACGCGTGCAACGCCCAGCACGTGCAGTCCCCTGGCGAAACGATGGAACATCAGGGCCAGCAGCACTGCCGCCGCCACCGGCAGCAGGACACGTCCCCACAACGGCAAGGCCTCGTAGTTTTCCGGACCCGCACCGGGCAGCAGACCGTCCTGCACACCCTCGACGAACAGGCGAAAAACGACGATCACCCCACCGGCGAGCACACCGGTAAGCAGTCCGAGCAAGGCGAGTGGCAACAGCGCATCGGGTCGGGCGAGGCGGATACGCGTCTCGTCCATACGCTCGGTCCAGCGCCCTTTCATTTGATCTAGCCGTTTGAATTGCATCACCGCTCAGTCTAGGCTCGTTATCTCGAATCGGTGGCCGAACGCCGCTACGTGGCAAACAACCCGTACTAACACCGCGTCATCGATTCTATCGGTTTTCACCGCGGCAGAGGGCGGCGTGGCCCTGTCCGCAGCAATCGGGAATTGGACGTCACAACATGGCACTCAGTGCGACCATTCACCGCTGCGATCTTCAGGTCAGCGACCTCGAGCGCAACTACTTCAACACCCACGCACTTACAGTGGCACGCCACCCATCGGAAACCTCCGAACGCATGATGGTGCGGATCCTGGCGTTCGCGCTGAATGCCGCCGATGACCTGGCATTCACCCGCGGCCTGAGCCAGGACGACGAACCGGACCTCTGGCAACGCGACCTGAATGGCGAGATCCTGCGCTGGATCGAGATCGGCCAGCCCGACGAAAAACGTATCCGCAAGGCCAGTGGCCGCTCGCGCCAGGTCATCATCTACGGCCATCAGCGGCGGGCCATGACGGTGTGGTGGCAGCAGATCCAGGCAAAGCTCGAGAGATTCGCGAATGTCGCGGTTTTCAGCCTGCCCGACGGGGTCGGTGAAAAGCTGACCGGTCTGATAGGGCGCAACATGACACTGCAATGTACGATCCAGGAAGAAGAAATCTGGTTTTCCGACGACAAAAATACGCTCAACTTCACCGTCGAGCAGTTGCGGTGAGCAGGGCTGGTGAGAGGTCGCGCCTGAAAATGGCCGGGTACCGGACAGTGGAACCCTGCCCCTGGCACCCACTTTGGTCAATGTTTGACGCCAATGCAGACATGCTGACGGTGAAATATTCATCAACACGTGCGATATTTGTAACCCGATGACCTAGTGGGCCAAGTGGAAAGTAATGTAATGAATCGGTGCTGGCGCAACTCAAACCGAGCGTATATTCCGGCGTGATCGCAATGATTGATCGTCAATAAGTTACAGAATTAACCACATGGCCCACTAGCCTCGTATTTTGAACCAATGAAATTTGCACGGTGCGTCAGGCAGTGCATCCGTCGCCATTAAATTTTCGAGAATGGCGATCACGCGTTTGTATTCGGAAAACTGAGAGCAATGGAATCCGAAGCGATATGAAGTAACCCTGGAGGAATCAAGAATGCTATTGAAGAACCTTTTACTCAGTTCAGCACTGGTCGCCGGCCTCACCGCGGCAGGTACGGCAAGTGCCGAGTCTTTCATCACCATCGGGACCGGTGGCGTAACCGGTGTCTACTACCCGACAGGTGGCGCGATCTGCCGCCTGGTCAACAAAGGGCGCAAGACACACGGTATTCGCTGTTCGGTCGAATCAACCGGGGGGTCGATTTACAACCTCAACACCATCCGTGCCGGCGAACTCGACATGGGCGTCGCCCAGTCAGACTGGCAGTATCACGCCTATCACGGCACCAGCAAATTCGCCGACCAGGGCCCTAACAAAGACCTGCGCGCGGTGTTTTCGGTCCATCCGGAGCCGTTCACGGTCGTCGCACGCCAAGATGCCGGCATCAAGACCTTCGATGACCTCAAGGGCAAGCGGGTCAATATTGGCAACCCCGGTTCGGGTCAACGCGGCACGATGGAGGTCCTGATGGCCGCCAAGGGCTGGACCAAGGACGATTTCGCGCTCGCCTCCGAGCTGAAATCTGCCGAGCAGTCGAAGGCACTGTGTGACAACAAGATCGATGCCATGGTGTTCACTGTTGGCCACCCGTCAGGCTCGATCAAGGAAGCCACCACCACGTGCGACACTGTTCTGGTGGACGTCTCCGGTCCAGCTGTCGACAAGCTGGTAGCCGACAACGACTACTACCGGACGGCCATCATCCCGGGTGGCATGTACCGCGGCAACGATGCCGACACGAAGACCTTCGGTGTGGGTGCGACCTTTGTCTCGTCGACCAATTCCCCCTCCGATACGGTTTACGAGGTGGTCAAGGCCGTGTTCGAGAACTTCGACAGCTTCCGCAAGCTACACCCGGCATTCGGCAACCTGAAAAAGGAGGAGATGATCAAGGACGGATTGTCCGCGCCGCTGCATGACGGTGCCAAAAGGTACTACATGGAAGCAGGCCTGATGTAGGCCAGTCGCCGGGGGCGACCCTGTCGCCCCCGCTCCACCAAGAGGTTTGCACACGCCTGCGCCGCAGCACCCTAAGCGGCAATCGGCTGCTCCAGGCTTGATTTCACAGTCAGCAGGCTGTCGCTACCGTTCTGCGGATCTTCACCAGAGGACCTTGGGAGATAATCGTGGCTGTCGACGAAACGAAAGAAGCTGAAGGCAACGATGTCAACGATCTGGTCGCCGAGGTCGATACCGGCGCCCGTCACCCAGTCGGCATACCCGGCAAGATGCTGTTTGGCGTTCCTCTTACCTGGTCATTATTCCAGCTCTGGTATGCCTCGCCACTGCCCTTCATCTTCGGCATCGGCGTTTTCAACGATACCGAAGCGCGAGCTATTCACCTGGCCTTCGCGATTTTTCTCGCCTTTACCGCCTACCCGGCCCTGCGCTCTTCGCCACGTTCGCGGATTCCTGTCCAGGACTGGATTTTTGCCGCACTGGGCGCCTTCAGTGCGTCCTACATCTTTATCTTCTACACCGACCTTTCCAGTCGCTCGGGTGCACCGACGACACCCGATCTTGTGATCGCGGTTATCGGCATGCTGATGCTGCTCGAGGCGACCCGCCGCGCCCTGGGTCCGCCGCTGATGATCGTCGCCATCGTGTTCCTGATTTACACCTTCGGCGGTCAATACATGCCGGACGTGATTGCGCACAAGGGCCAGAGCCTGCACAAGGTCATGTCGCATCAATGGCTGACAACCGAGGGCGTATTCGGCATCGCACTGGGCGTGTCGACAAGCTTCGTGTTTCTGTTCGTCCTGTTCGGCGCCATGCTCGAACAGGCCGGTGCCGGCAACTATTTCATAAAGGTGGCGTTTGCCCTGCTCGGCCACCTCAAGGGCGGCCCGGCGAAAGCCGCCGTGGTAGCCTCGGCCACCACCGGCCTGATCTCGGGCTCGTCAATCGCCAACGTGGCAACCACCGGTACCTTTACGATTCCCTTGATGAAGCGTGTCGGCTTTCCCGGCACCAAGGCCGGCGCCGTCGAAGTGGCCGCATCGACCAATGGCCAGCTGACACCACCGGTCATGGGAGCGGCAGCGTTTCTGATGATCGAGTACGTCGGCATCTCTTACCTTGAGGTCATCCAGCACGCGATACTGCCAGCGGTCATTTCCTACATTGCACTGTTTTACATCGTGCACCTTGAAGCCCTCAAGGCGGACATGAAAGGGCTGCCGAAGCGCACCCATCCGACCATTGCTCAACGTCTTATGACCTTTGCTGCCATTGTCTCCGGCGCCTGCCTGATTGGCTTCGCGGTGTACTACGGCATCGGCTGGATCAAAGACGTCGCTGGCGACAGCGCCATCTATATCGTAGCCATCCTGACAGGGATCGCCTACATCGCCCTGCTGAAGTTCGCCACCCACTATCCCGAGCTCGAGATGGACGATCCAGACAACCCGGTGCTCGAGCTTCCGGAGACCGGCCCGACAGTCAAGGCAGGGTTGTATTTCCTGTTGCCGATCGTTGTACTGATGTGGTGCCTGATCGTCGAACGATTCTCGCCCGGGCTGTCCGCCTTCTGGGCTACGGTTCTGATGATCTTCATCGTACTGACGCAGCGCCCGCTATTGGCTTATTTTCGTGGCAATAGCATCGGCGGCGAGATCAGACGCGGCATCGATCAGTGCGTGAACGGGCTCGCTCACGGTGCACGCAACATGATTGGCATCGGGGTTGCCACTGCAGCAGCGGGCATCATTGTCGGCACCATCACGCTGACCGGCATCGGCCAGGTGATGATCGAGTTTGTCGAGTTCATCTCGGGCGGCAACCTGATGGCGGCACTGATTTTCACTGCAATGATCTGCATCATTCTCGGGATGGGGCTGCCGACCACCGCCAACTACATCGTAGTATCAAGTCTGATGGCGCCGGTCGTGGTCGCACTTGCATCGAGCAATGGGCTGATCGTCCCGCTGATTGCGGTGCACATGTTCGTGTTCTACTTCGGCATCCTCGCCGACGATACCCCACCCGTTGGGTTGGCCGCTTTCGCCGCGGCCGCCATTGCGAAAAGCGACCCGATCAAGACCGGCATCCAGGGCTTCATGTATGACATCCGGACGGCGATTCTTCCGTTCCTGTTCATATTCAACACCCAACTGCTGTTGATCGGCATCGGTAACTGGTTCGAGCTGATCATCGTAATCGTCTCAGCGACCATCGCCATGCTCCTGTTTGCCGCCGCAACCCAGGGCTACTGGCTGGTGCGCAGCCGGCTGTGGGAAACCCTGGGGCTGCTACTGGTTGCATTCACCTTGTTTCGACCGGGATATTGGTGGGACAAGGTCTACGCGCCGAATGACATCTTGCCGCCGTCCCAGATTATCGAACAGGCAGCGGCCGTCTCACCTGAAGGCAACCTGAAGATGCTGGTCCAGGGCGAGAATCTGGATGGCAAGTTCATTTCACGCACCGTCCTGCTGCCACTCGGCAAAGGTGACGATGGGAGCCAGCGCCTGGCCGATGCCGGTCTGGAGGTTCGCATCGAAGGGCAAAAGGTTTTTGCCGACAATGTTGCTTTCGGCAGTGCAGCGCAGAACGTCGGGTTCGATTTCGATTGGGAGATCGTCAATCTCCAGCTTGAAGCCGAGCGGCCGCCGAAGCAACTGATGTTCATTCCGGCGATCCTGCTGCTTGCACTGATTGCCTGGTCACAACGGCGCAGGCGACCGGCCAGGCAGCCATTGCAGCCCGCCGCGTAACAGGAGAACGCTATGTACATGAATATTCTGGTACCGGTGGACCTGCAGGAAACCGCCTTGACCGAGCGGGCTGTGGAGGTCGCTCAGGACATTGCCGAACACTACAGCGCAATGATCACCGTTCTCACCGTCATCCCGGACTTCGGCATGCCGCTGGTTGCCAATTTCTTCCCCGAAGACGCCATGCAGAAGGCCCATGACGAGGTCTGCAACGAGCTACAGCGTTTTGTCAAAAAGCGCTTTCGTGATCCTGCCAATGTGCAATCCCAGGTCCTTCAGGGCAGCCCACACAAGCTGATCGTCCGATACGCCCAGGATAAAGGGACCGACCTGATCGTTTTGCCGGCGCGGGCCAAGGACATCAGCAAGGTGTTTCTCGGGTCGAGTTCTACCCATGTGGTTGAACGGGCACCTTGTTCAGTGTTGATCATCCGTCCCTGATCGGGACGCGACACCCGCCGCCCCGTGCCGGCAACTGATCGCAATACGTGGTGAAGTCGTCATTTCCGCGCAGGCGGAAATCCAGGACCGGCATCGCCAATCCCGGCATGCCCAGGGTTCAGTCCGATCCGAGCGACAGGCTGCCTGGCACCAACTCACCGACACGCGCCACGACCAGCGACAAGATCGCAAAATCAAACACGCTGCCCGCCTTGAATTCGGCGATATTCACCGTATAGCGTTCCAGCATTTCGCGATTCTGCCGCACCCAGCGTTCGAGGATACCGCGCGCGCTCGTCTCGCGGAGACGGGTCTTGAGGATCTGTGCGGTGATCGCCCGCCGGTGTCCATTCAGGGTCGCCTGCAACTTGGTACGTGCCAGGAGATGCCAGTGCGTCTGCACGGGCAGTTCCATAATCTGTCGCTGCATCCACTCGATTTCCAGCGTGTGGTTCAACGCTGAGTATACCCACGCGGTATTTTCGATCGGCGTCTGCGTAGCGGCGGCAACATCGACGATATCGAGTGCAGCGGCCATTGGCGCGAGACCGGCGACCCGCTGGGCCAACGGCTTGGGCACCCCAAGCCCGTTCAGGCGCCGCTGGCGACGGGAAAACTCGGCCCGATCCTGGGCCGCCAGCGCCTTCGGGTACGCCGCCCAGAGCTCATGCGCGCCATCGTGAAAACGGCTGGTCAGCGCGCTCATATCCAGGCAGTCGCGGTAGTTGCGCAGCACGCTCGTCAACACCAGCTCGAGAAACTCTGCAACCTTCGACTGCATGTCGGTCTGCACCGCGGCCGGCACGAGATTGTCGAGTTGCTCGATCTCATGCCACAGGGCATCGGTCTCGAAGATGGAACTGGCTACCAGGTAAGCTCGAGTGACGGCCGCCAGGTCGGAACCGACCTCCTCGCGAATGCGAAACCCGATGCCCGGCCCAACATGGTCGGCGATCGTGCCAGCCACCTCGGTCGCGATGATCTCCCGGCCCAACGGGTGGTCGGCGATCTGCGTGGCAAACCGCTTGTGCAACTGCTCAGGAAAGTATGCCAGCAACCGGTCCTGGACGAAGGGATCATCCGGCACATCGGAATCCACGATCGACTGGTAGTAATTCATCTTACTGTAGGCGAGCAACATGGCGACCTCGGGTTTACTCAGGCCCAGGCCGGCCGCAAAACGCTCGGTGAGCGCCTGGCCCAATGGCAGACCTTCGGTCCGCCGGTCGAACCCCCCTTTGAGTTCGAGCAGATCCATGAAGCGCGCGTGCTCGTAAAGACGCTGCGCGCCGCCTGCCACAACGACGCTGATCGCCTCGGTCTGCGCATAATTGCTGGCCAACACCAGTTGCGCGACATCATCGGTCATCTCGACCAATAAGCGGTTGCGCTGCTTGGTGGTCATATCGCCATTGGCGACCACACGATCCAGCAGCACCTTGATATTGACCTCACGATCCGAGCAGGCCACACCCGCGGAGTTGTCGATAGCATCGGTATAGATACGACCGCCATGCAACGAAAACTCAACCCGCGCCAGCTGGGTGAAGCCGAGATTTCCGCCTTCGCCCACCACGCGGCAGCGCAGCATATTGGCATCGACCCGCACCGCATCATTGGATTTGTCGCTGGCCTGGGCATCACTCTCCTGCGAGGCCTTCACATAGGTGCCGATGCCGCCGTTCCACAGCAGATCCACGGGTGCCTGCAGCAGCGCCCGAATCAGATCATTGGGCGCCAACCTATCCTGTTTTATACCCAGCGCCTGTTGCACCTCGGGTGACACCGGAATCGACTTGGCATCACGCGAGTAAACCCCGCCACCGGTTGAGATCAGGCTGTGGTCGTAATCCGACCAGGTCGAACGTGGCAGGCGGAACAAACGCGCACGCTCTTCGTAGGACGCCGCGGCATCGGCGGCCGGATCGAGGAAGATGTGCCGATGATTGAACGCAGCGAGCAAGCGGATATGGCGTGACAGCAACATGCCGTTGCCAAAGACATCGCCCGACATATCGCCGATACCCACGACGGTGAAATCGCTGCTCTGCGTATCCACCCCGAGTTCGCGAAAGTTGCGCTTGACCGACTCCCAGGCGCCGCGCGCCGTAATCCCCATCGCCTTGTGGTCGTAGCCCACCGAACCACCCGAGGCAAAGGCGTCACCGAGCCAGAAGCCATACTGCAGGGCCAGGTCGTTGGCGGTATCCGAGAAGGTCGCGGTTCCCTTGTCCGCTGCAATCACCAGGTAGGGGTCGTCGCCATCATGGCGTACCACGCGGTCGGGGGTAACCACCCCGTCGTCAACCCGGTTGTCGGTAATATCCAGCATACCCCTGAGCAACACGCGGTAGGCATCCACGACCTTCCTTGAGCGCACCTCGGCGTTATCCTCGGCAGCGAGGTCGCGCACCACGAAACCACCCTTCGAACCGACCGGCACGATAACCGTGTTCTTGACCATCTGCGCCTTCATCAGGCCCAGCACCTCGGTACGGTAATCCTCCATCCTGTCCGACCAGCGCAGGCCACCACGTGCCACCATGCCACCGCGCAAATGGACCCCCTCCATGCGCGCCGAGTAGACGAAAATCTCGTACTTGGGTCGCGGTGACGGCATCTTGTCAACCAGCGCCGGTTCGATCTTGAACGACAGGTAATGCTTCGCCCGGCCCTCTGCATCGGACTGATAGAAGTTGGTCCGCAGGGTCGATTTGATCAGATTGACGAAACTGCGCAGGATCCGGTCTTCGTCAAGGCTCGACACGACCTCAAGCATCCGCTCGAAGTCATTCAGCAAGACCTGCTGTTTTGCTTCACGATCGCCCACATCCGGATCGAAACGTGTCTCGAACAAGCTCAGCAATGCGCGGACTACGGCCGAATGACGACTCAGCACCGCGACGATATAGGCCTGTGTATAGGGCACCTTGATCTGGTGCAGGTAGGCCGAGTAGGCACGGAACAGCAACGCCTCGCGCCAATTGAATCCGGCGAGCAAGACCAGGCTGTTGAAAGCGTCACTGTCGACCAGCCCATCCCAGGCCATGAGAAAGGTATCGACAAAACGATCCCGTACGGCCGACGAGATCGGCTGTTCACTCTCCGGTCGACGGGTCGAGAAATCGTGAATCCAGACATCGCCCTCGGCATGCCGAATCCGATAGGGTCGCTCGCCGAATACACCGAGGCCCATATGCTCGAGGATCGGAATCACCTGCGACAGCGGTAGCGGTTTGCCCGGTGAATACAAACGCACATGCACCTGCTCGACACCCTCGCTGATCGGGTGATACAGGTGCAGTACGACCCCTTGCTGTACCCGGGCCTGCTCCATCCGCTGGATATCATTGACCGCAATACGCGGGTGACACTCCTCCCGGTAACCACCGGGGAACGCATTGCGATAGGCCGTCAGGTACGCGGCCGCCTGAGACTCATCGACCTGGCTGTATAGCGCGCTGCGCAGGCCGTCGATCCAGGTTGTTGCGATTTCCACGACCCGGGTTTCAAGTGCCGCGAGATCAAACTCGGGTTCGCTGCCGGGGCGCAACCAGAGTACGAAATGGATGCGCGCCAGGATGGATTCGGAGAAAAGCGTGTCGGAGACGACGTCTGTCGCATCCATCACGTCGCTCAACGCCTTCTGGATCGCCAGTCGGACCTCGCGCGAGTAGTGGTCGCGCGGCAGGTAAACGAGGCAGGTACAGAAACGGTGGAACGGATCCCGCATGATAAACAGGCGCGTCCGCTGGCGTTCCTGCAACGCCAGAACCCCGAGCGTCGTATCGAGCAACTCTGATGTGGTGATCTGAAACAGGGAGTCGCGCGGAAAGGTGTCAAGGATATTTGCGATCACGCGACCGGAATGACTGTCGGGGGCGATCTGCGCCCCTTCAAATACAGCATCGACCTTCTTGCGCAACAGCGGAATCTGCCGCGGAGGCGCATTGTAGGCCGCGGACGAAAACAGGCCCAACAGGCACCACAAGCCGGTCACGTCGCCGCGTTCGTTACGCTGTTTGATTGCGACGCAATCCATGTAGGCCGACCGATGCACGCTTGATCGCGCGTTGGCCTTGGTCACCATGAGGTCGGAGGCATTGCAAAACAGGCCATTCTCCAGACCGGATATCCAGGCCCCCGCACGCCGGCTTGCATCACCATCACCGCGCAGCATGCCCAAACCGGATTCCCCGTCGAACTCCAGGCCGGGTTGCTCCGAACCATTCGTCAGGCTGAACCGGCAAGCGGCTATGAACAGGAAGTGATCATTGATCATCCAGCTGAGGAAATGTCGCGCCTCGTCACGTTCGGACAGACCACTGTCGGCCTGGGGACTCGCCAGTGTCACCTCGATATCCTGTGCCAGGCGTTTCATCTTCAGCCAGTCGGCCGTGGTCAGCGTGACATCGGCAACCACCTGTTCCACCGCACGCGCGAGTTCGCCGAGCGCATCCTGTGGCTGGCGGTCGACATGCAGGCGAAGCACCGCCTCG
>CAVRBK010000021.1:0-8483 GCA_963719025.1 uncultured Gammaproteobacteria bacterium
GCCACAAATCTTGACGAAACAAATTCCCCTTCGAGCCAACGCCCTCACCCGTGTTGACCTGGGTCAGCCGCGTGGCAGTCATCGGCCCATATACGGTCCATATACGGTCGCTTGGGGTCTGCGCCGTGCTGCGCTGCCGCCTGGCAGAAACAAAAACCCCCGCACATGGCGGGGGTCGGTCAAGCGGTTTCCGGCGCTTCGCGATCAGTTGTTTGGGATCACGATATTCGGGAACTTCGAGGCATCGTTCTTGGCTGATGGTGCTGGTTGGACGACGTCAGGATAGCCCTGCATCCAGCCGCGGGCAGCACCGAACTTCGGTGACCCAAGCTGCCGTTCCTGCACGAAGCCCTGACAGTCCATCACCTTCGGCTGCCGAAACAAAGACAGAGAAACAGCCGCTCAACATGGGCACCGCAAGTCGTCGTCCTCGCCGGGCGGTTGACAACAATCGATGGGCAAAACACAGCAGGTTCACAGGATCGCCTTTATTTCGGCTTCCAGATGCCCTGACAGCGCCTCGGCAGCAGGGGTTTTCCGTTGCGCCTGCGCAGCGAAAGCTTCGGCCGCAGTGAAGCATTCGCCGCTGTCGAGCAGGCGTTGGATCAACGCCCGGTAATTATGAGTCTTGGCATCCGGCGATGCCATCACCCCCAAAAACTGTTCAGCCGCACGCCAGGCGAGCACGGACTGTTCGACATAGTTGGGCAGCATCAACAAGGGCCGCCCAAGGCCGAGCACCCGCGCCAGCGTGCCATGGGCAGCATGATTGATGATCACCCTGCATTCGCGCGCCACCACCTCCAGATCGACCGGCTGCCCGGTTACCCGCAGACCGCCACGGCTCATCTCTCTGGCCACCACGCCCGGCAGGCCCGGCGCAACCACCAGACTGCGCAGATCACCGGCATCCTGCAGTTGCTGGACCAGGCCTTTGAACGAACGGTAGTGGGGATGCAGGTAGACGAAGACCTTCTCACCCTTTCCGCCCGACCACTCGGGCCGGGGCCGTCGCATAGTCGTTTGAAACGGCACCCCCCAGTAGGTCGCACCGGGGCGTTCACCGAAGTGATCGAGTTCAGGATAAGTCAGCAGCATCGAGGGATGCCGATGGTACAACTCCGCCAGCGACTCGATCGGAACCGCCCCAGCATCCTCGAGCACCGGGTTGATCGACGACAGCAGCCGCTGCTCGGCCTGCTGCAGATATCGGCCATTTGCCGGAGCCCACGGACTCAGCGAAGGCGACGGCGTGACGTCCGGCGGCAGCGAGAATCCCGTGCCGAGCACAATGCATGGCAGGTCGAGGATACGCGCTGCAATCAGGGCGGCCGGGGAATGCTCGACAATCAACAACTCGGTTCCCGCCATCCGCAACAAAGTGGTCCAGCTATCGACCAGTGAACCGAGTTGTTCCGGATCATGGTAACCGACCCGAAACAGGACCTCGGGAAGGTTGCTCGCAGGCCGCATGCCACTAACCTGGCCGCTCCACACGGGGCAGGCCAGCAGCGTGACTCCCATGCCCTGAACGGCCCGCGCGGCACGCGCCACATCCCGGGCCACAAACACGACCTCATGGTGCATAGCCTGCAATTTCGGGATCAGCGGCGTCAGCATCGCAAGATGCCCCTCGCCGCCGCCAAGTTCCCAAGCGAGGGTAATCCGGCCCACTAGTATTCCAACCCCGGTATCGGCATCAGCGTTTACCTACCCGCGTCGGCAGCTGGGCCTCCAGCAACGCAGCAATGTGGTCAACAAAATCCTCCTGGCGCAACGGTCGTTCACGGTAGCGTGTCGCGAACGCAGCCGCCTTGTCATGCAACTCCGAGCTGTCCAGCATGCGCTCAATCATTCCACGATGGTCATGGGTAGCCGGGTCGGGACTGGCCATTATGCCGAGCGACTGTTGGGCAACTCGCCACGCCAACATGGTCTGCTCAACGTAGTTGGGCAACATCAGGACAGGTCTGCCCAGCAGCAGCACCTGCGCCATCGTGCCATGCGCCGCATGGTTGATGATGACACGACACGCCCTGGCCACTCCCGCGAGATCCACCGGTCGACTGATCACCCGCATATGCGGCGTAGACAGCTTCTTCGCGGCAGGCTCACTGATCCCCGGCGCGACCACCAGGGAACGGTAGGCGAGCTGACCAAGCTGCTCCACCAGGCGAGGGAACTGACGATACCCCGGATGCAGGTAAACGAAGACCTTTTCCCCGCGCCTACCCGGCCATTCGGCAGAGGCAAGCGAGGCCTCCCCACTGCGAAAGCTCCCCCAGTATCGAACACCCTCGCGCACACCGTAGTGATCGAGCTCGGGTAACGTCATCAGCATGGGTTCCTGCTGGTGAAACAGATCCGCGACCGCGCGCACAGGTTCTGCGTTATGACTGCTGAGTAGCTCGTTGATATTGCCGACGGCAAGCTGCTCAGCCTCGAGCAGTCTGTGCCTGTCCGGGGGGTTCCACGGCTGTAGAGACGATGGCGGAGACCCCTCGGGGGGGATAAAGAATCCTGAACCAAGCACGAGATAGGGAATCCCCAGCGTCCGTGCCGCCAGGATCGCTGTGGGCGAATGCTCCGTTATCAGCAGATCGATACGGGCGATCCGGATCAGGCCTCGCCAGGCCTCGACCAGACCGCGCAGATCCTCGACCCGGAGATAACCGACGCGGAACAATAACTCGGGATAACTGGCAGCCGGCTGTTTGGAACCGCCAATCCCAATCCAATACGGCGCCGGCAAGACCTCGAGGTCGGGAAACCCGAACACGGACCTGACTTTGGTCACATCCCGTGATGCAACGACGACCTTATGACCAAGCCGCTCAAGCGCCGGCAGCACAGCGGCAAGCTTATGCAGATGCCCCGTGCCACCCCCCATTTCCCAGGTCAGGAGTATCCGGCCCATCGATCAGATATCCCGGGACAAACACGGAACACCCCAGGACACGGGCCGTTCGACTGACACCCCGGGCTTTTTGACACAAAAAGCTGGCTTTTCTGTTTGTCGATGGACGGCCATCGACCGAGCATAAGAGAAGGTGCCTGACGCAACAAGGAAGCAGAATCGACCTCGATATCGACCTCGGGACAGCGCGTCCTGATAGCGCGCTCGAACCTGTAAGGCTTGTTCAGCCAGCGGCCGCTGGGCCGCCACCGGGCGTCCCCTGTCATACCAGGGTCATGCGAAAGGCTTTATCAGGTACGCGACGGCAATTGGCCCGAGACGAAAAACCCCCGCACGTGGCGGGGGTCGGTCAAGCGGTTTCCGGCGCTTCGCGATCAGTTGTTCTGGATCACGATGTTCGGGAACTTCGCCGCGTAGCTCTTGGCCTGGCGCGACAGCTTGGCCGCGGCCTTGCGCGCGATCTCGCGGTAGATCATCGACGGACGCGACTCCGGCTCGGCGACCACGGTCGGCTTGCCGGAGTCGGTCTCTTCGCGGATGCGGATCTCCAGCGGCAGCGCGCCGAGGAAGTTCACACCGTACTGCTCGGCCATGCGCTTGCCGCCGCCGTCGCCGAAGATGTGTTCTTCGTGGCCGCACTTCGAGCAGATGTGGATCGACATGTTCTCGACGATGCCGAGGATCGGCACCTCGACCTTCTCGAACATCTTGAAGCCCTTGCGCGCGTCCAGCAGGGCGATGTCCTGCGGCGTGGTGACGATGATCGCGCCGGATACCGGCACCTTCTGCGCCAGGGTCAGCTGGGTGTCGCCGGTACCCGGCGGCAGGTCGATGACCAGGTAGTCCAGTTCGTCCCAGTTGGTGTCGTTGAGCAGCTGCTCCAGCGCCTGGGTGACCATCGGGCCGCGCCAGATCATCGGCGTCTCTTCGTCGATCAGGAAACCGATCGACATGGCCTGCAGGTGATAGCTCATCATCGGCTCGAGGGTCTTGCCGTCTTTCGACTCCGGCTTGCCCGAGATGCCGAGCATGCGCGGCTGCGACGGACCGTAGATATCCGCATCGAGGATACCGACGCGCGCGCCCTCGGCCGACAGCGCCAGGGCCAGGTTGACCGCGGTGGTCGATTTGCCGACGCCGCCCTTGCCCGAGGCAACGGCGATGATGTTCTTGACGTTGTCGATCGGCTTCAGCGATTTCTGCACCGAGTGCGCCACGATCTTGGCTCGAGACGTTCACCTCGCAGGCACTGACGCCATCGACCGCCTCGACAGCGGCCTTGACCGCGGCAGCGATGTCATCGTGACACGCCCTTCGCCGGGAAACCCAAGCTGCACGTCGACCTTGACCTTGCCGCCGTCGATCTCGACGTCCTTGATCGACTTGGCGCGTGACCAGGTCGGTTCGAGATGGGGTTCGATGTAGCCTTTGATGGCCTCTTCGACGGTTTCGCGGGTGACTTCAGCCATTTCTTCAAACTCCTGACGGCCCGGGCCGGTGATTTTGCCGGGCGCGGTAACCTTAGATGTAAAACGAACAGCGGCGGGATTCTACACGACCGCCCGTGGAAATCCCAACCAAATTAGTCGGGTTTGTCCGGACCCGTTTCCTGGCGCCGAACGATATATGGGCTCTACCGTGCATCGATTCAAGCCGGCGATAAACCGGGAGTGTCTGGGGGAACCCGCCACCGTTACGCAGCAGCCCGGCCAGTTGTGGGATAATCCCGCGCTGTTCCCCTTCTCAGCTGCCGACGATTCCGATGAGCACCGAACCGCGCAAGATCCTGGTCACCAGCGCCCTGCCCTACGCCAACGGCTCGATCCACCTCGGCCACCTGGTCGAGTACATCCAGACCGACATCTGGAGCCGCTTCCAGAAGACTGCGCGGCCACGAGTGCCACTACGTCTGCGCCGACGACGCCCACGGCACGCCGATCATGCTGCGCGCCCGCGCCGAGGGCATCACGCCCGAGGAGCTGATCGCGCGCGTGTGGCAGGAACACACCGAGGACTTCGCCGGCTTCGCGGATCGGCTTCGACAACTACCACTCGACCCACTCGGACGAAAACCGGGTCTGCGCCACGACCATCTACGAGCGCAACCGCGACGCCGGCCACATCGCCCGTCGCACCATCTCGCAGGCCTACGACCCCGAGGCAAAGATGTTCCTGCCGGATCGCTTCATCAAGGGCACCTGCCCGAAGTGCGGCGCCGAGGACCAGTACGGCGACAACTGCGAGGTCTGCGGCGTCGACCTACGCCCCGACCGACCTGAAGAACCCCGTCTCGGCGGTCTCCGGCGCGACGCCGATCGAAAAGGACTCCGAGCACCTGTTCTTCAAGCTCGGCGACTTCGAGAAGATGCTGAAGGACTGGCACAAGGCCGGGCACGTCCAGGCCGAGGTCGCCAACAAGCTGAACGAGTGGTTCGAGGCCGGGCTGCAACGACTGGGACATCTCGCGCGACGCACCCTACTTCGGCTTCGAGATCCCGGATGCCGCGGGCAAGTACTTCTACGTCTGGCTGGATGCGCCGATCGGCTACATGGCCAGCTTCCGCAACTTCTGCGACCGGACCGGGCATCGACTTCGACGCCTTCTGGAACGCGGACTCGACGACCGAGCTGTACCACTTCATCGGCAAGGACATCATCTACTTCCACGCCCTGTTCTGGCCGGCGATGCTGCACGGCGCCGGCTTCCGCAAGCCGACCGGCGTCTACGCGCACGGCTTCCTGACCGTCGACGGCGCCAAGATGTCGAAGTCGCGCGGCACCTTCATCAAGGCCGCGCACCTATCTCAAGCACCTGAACCCGGAGTACCTGCGCTACTACTTCGCCGCCAAGCTCAGCTCGACGGTCGACGACATCGACCTCAACCTCGAGGACTTCGCCGCACGGGTGAATTCGGACCTGGTCGGCAAGGTCGTCAATATCGCCAGCCGCTGCGCCGGCTTCATCAAGAAACGCTTCGACGGCAGGCTCAGTGCCGACAGCCTCGACCAGCCGGAACTGTTCGACACCTTCATCAAGGCCGGCGACGAGATCGCCGAGCCTGTACGAGAAGCGCGAGTTCGGCCGCGCGATGCGCGAGATCATGGCGCTGGCCGACCGGGCCAACCAGTACATCGACGACAAGGCACCCTGGGTGCT
Source organism: uncultured Gammaproteobacteria bacterium (assembly GCA_963719025.1). Lineage (GTDB taxonomy): Bacteria > Pseudomonadota > Gammaproteobacteria > Chromatiales > Chromatiaceae > Thiosocius. The sequence goes on from CAVRBK010000021.1 coordinate 6,075, forward strand.
GGCCAAGCAGGAAGGCCAGGACGCACAGCTGCACGCCGTCTGCACGCATGGGCATCAACCTGTTCCGCGTACTGATGGGCTACCTGAAGCCGGTGCTGCCGGTCATGGCCGCGCAGGCCGAGGCCTTCCTGAACATCGAAGCCGATGACCTGGGGCTCGCAGGCCGAGCCGCTGCTCGACCACGCCGATCAACAAGTTCAAGCCGCTGATGACCCGCGTCGACAAGGACAGGGTCGCGGCCATGATCGAGGACTCGAAAGAGGACCTCGAGGCCGAGGCCAAGGCGACGGCACCGAAAGCGGCGGCCGATTCGCCGCTGAGCAAAGACCCGATCGCCGAAACCATCGAGTTCGGCGACTTCGCCAAGGTCGACCTGCGCGTGGTGCGCATCGCCAGGGCCGAGCACGTCGAGGGTGCCGACAAGCTGCTGCGCCTGACCCTCGACCTCGGCGGCGAGACGCGCAACGTGTTCGCCGGCATCAAGTCGGCCTACCGGCCCGAGGACCTGGAAGGCAAGCTGACCGTGATGGTCGCCAACCTGGCGCCGCGCAAGATGAAGTTCGGCGTGTCCGAGGGCATGGTGCTGGCCGCCGGTCCGGGCGGCAAAGACCTGTTCGTGCTCAATCCCGACGACGGCGCGCAGCCGGGGATGAAGATCAAGTAAACCGGGGGAAAGCGGCGGTAGCCGCTCGCCACCCCGCCGCCGCGTACAACCCAGGGCCGACGGCCGGCGCGTTTGCCGGCGGGCGGCAAACCCGGCCTCGGCAATGCCGCCTGGAGCGCGTACGATTTAACGGCATAGCGGATATCCAACTGCCAGGTGGCACCCGCCGAAAGCGGAGAAACACCGACGCATATGGCTATTGAACGACACGCAGGGATTGACTGACGCTGGGGAAAAGCGCGTTCGAAGACGACTTCAAGGATACGTGACCGATGGAAAGCATCACCGAAAAACGCTACCTGTTACTGATCAGTGTGCATGGACTGATACGCAGCCATGACCTTGAATTGGGACGCGATGCAGATACAGGCGGGCAGACCAAGTATGTCCTGGACCTCGCGCACAGCCTTTGCGAAAGCGACGAGGTGAGTCAGGTTGACCTGGTAACCCGTCGCATTGTCGACAGCGCGGTGAGTGATGAATACGCCCAGGCCATCGAACAGATCTCGGACAAGGCCCGGATCGTTCGCATTGATGCCGGGCCGGACGGGTACATACCCAAGGAACAGCTCTGGGACCATCTCGACAGCTTCATGGACAACCTGATCAACTGGCTCAACCGACAGTCTCGAATGCCCAACCTGGTGCACAGTCATTATGCCGACGCCGGTTACGTCGGGGTCAGGCTATCCAACCTGCTGGGGGTTCCGCTGGTGCATACCGGCCATTCCCTGGGCAGGGACAAACGCAAGCGCCTGCTGGCCCGCGGCTTATCAAGCGACGATATCGAGCAGACCTACAATATTGCCCGGCGCATCGATGCCGAGGAAGAGATTCTCGCCAACGCCGACCTGGTGATTACCAGCACACACAACGAAATCGAATCGCAGTACGGCCTGTACAACTACTACGATCCTAAACGCATGACGGTGATCCCGCCCGGCACCAACCTTGATCAGTTCCACCCGCCTGACGGCAACGACAGCATCGCTTTCGAGCAGCAAATCAATCGGTTTCTGAAGGCGCCTGAAAAGCCCATGATCCTGGCTTTGTCACGACCCGATGAACGGAAAAATATCCTTGCCCTGATCGAGGCCTATGGCGAGTCTGCAGAGTTGCAGGAGTTGGCCAACCTTGTGATTGTTGCCGGAACGCGGGACGACATTAGCGACCTCGAAAAAGGTGCGCGAACCGTATTCGAAAACATCCTGTTGCTGATCGACAGCTACGACCTGTATGGGCGGGTGGCAATCCCCAAGTCGCACCGGGCTCACGAAGTACCGGATATCTATCGCCTTGCAGCCTTAAGCAAAGGGGTATTTGTCAATCCCGCCATAACCGAACCCTTCGGATTGACACTGCTTGAGGCGGCGGCAAGCGGGTTACCGATTGTCGCCACCGAAAATGGCGGCCCGGTGGATATTATTGCCAACTGTGCGTGCGGAGAACTCATCGACCCGCTTGATCGAAACGACATCGCCCAGGCACTACTGAAACTTCTGCGAGATCCAGACGCCTGGGCACGCGCATCCAGCAACGGCATCCAGGGCGTACGCAAACACTATTCGTGGCCGGCACACGCCACCGACTACCTCGGAAAGGTCGGCGCACTCAAGGGCAAGTACATTTCCCCAGCGGAAGAAAAGCCGATTCCAAAAGCCATCCGCTACCGCGACCGGGCGATCTTCACCGACCTGGATCAGAACCTGATCGGCAATCCCGCCTCCCTTAAGCAATTCATTGCG
>CAVRBK010000022.1:0-8607 GCA_963719025.1 uncultured Gammaproteobacteria bacterium
TCACGGCGGGTGTTGCGGCCCTGGTTGCTGCCATTGTGATCGGCCCGCGGCGTGGTTTTCCCAGCGTTGCGATGCCGCCGCATAACATGACGATGACGGTCATGGGTGCCGGTATGCTGTGGGTCGGCTGGTTCGGCTTCAATGGCGGTAGTGCGCTTGGCGGCCAATGGCGACGCGGCGATGGCGATGCTGGTTACGCATATCTCCGCGGCGGTAGGTGCCATGGTATGGATGGGCATGGAATGGATCAGGTTCGGCAAGCCCAGCGCCCTGGGTGCGGTAACCGGGATGGTCGCCGGTCTGGGCACGATCACGCCGGCATCTGGTTTCGTCGGGCCCGGCGGGCGCCTTGCTGATCGGACTGCTGGCCGGCTTCGTCTGCTTCAATGCCACGATGTTCATCAAGCGCGTGCTGAAGATCGACGATTCGCTCGACGTCTTCCCGGTGCACGGTGTCGGCGGCATGCTGGGTACCCTGATGGCCGGTATCCTGTCTCCGACCAGCCTGGGCGTGTTCAGTGGCTACGGTTTCGCCGATGGCAACGAGACCATGGGTGAGCAGTTGTACGTGCAATTCGTCGGTGTCGCGGCGACCGTTGTGTTTACCGCGGTCGTGACCTACGTCATTCTGAAACTGGTCGGTGCCTGGTTGGCCTGCGGGTTTCGGAAGAGGACGAAACCCAGGGTCTGGACATCACGCAGCACGAGGAGCGTGGGTACGACAATCTCTGATCCCGCTGAGCGTTGGGCGAAGGAAGGGGGCGGGCGGCTCGGCCGCCCCTTTTTTGCGCCGCAGAAAACGAAAAAGCAGCCGCCAGGGCTGCTTTTCTGAATTGGTCGGAGTGAGAGGATTCGAACCTCCGACCCCCGCCTCCCGAAGGCGGTGCTCTACCAAGCTGAGCTACACTCCGAAGTAGTTTACGCGTTAGAACGATCGCGGTCGACCGAGAAGTCCGCCAGTGCGGCCAGGGCGCTGCGGAATGCCGAGGCGGGAAGTGCCTCGAGGGCCTGCTTGGCCGCGGTTGGCCTCGTCCTGTCGCGAGCCGCGCAGTGTAAGCGATCGCATCGGTCGATTCAATCGCTGCGAGCACCTCGTCGATGCTGCTCGGTGCCGCCCTTTTCGATCACCTCGCGCAGCATGTCCGCGTGGTCTCGTCGCTCTGCTGCGATGGCGCGGATCAGCGGCAGGGTCGGCTTGCCCTCGGCCAGGTCGTCGCCGATGTTCTTGCCGATGTCCTGACCGGACGAGCCGTAGTCCAGCGCGTCGTCGATCATCTGGAAGGCCATGCCCAGGTGCAGGCCGTAGTCCGCCAGGGCCTGCTTCCGTCGCCTGGTCGGCCTGGCTGATGATCGCCCCGCAGGCGTGCGCCGGCCTCGAACAGGGTGGCGGTCTTGCGCAGGATGACCTCGCGGTAGCGTTGTTCGTTGGTGTCCGGGTCGTTGCAGTTCAGCAGCTGCAGGACCTCGCCCTCGGCGATGCGGTTGGTGGCATGCGACAGGACGTCCATGACGCGCATCGACTGCCGACGGCCGACCATCATTTCGAAGGAGCGCGAGTACAGAAAATCGCCGACCAGCACGCTGGCGGCGTTGCCCCACACGGCGTTGGCGGTATCGCGGCTGCGCCGCTGGTCCGATTCGTCGACCACGTCGTCGTGCAGCAGCGTGGCGGTGTGGATGAACTCGACGATCGCGGCCAGGTCGATATGCGCGCTGCCCTGGTAGCCAAGCGCGCGCGCTGCCAGCAGCACGATCATCGGGCGCAGGCGCTTGCCGCCGCTGTTGACGATGTAGTGGCCGACCTGGTTGATCAGTACGACGTCGGAGCTGCAGGCGGTCGAGAATCAGGGCATCGGTGGCCATGAGATCTTTCGTCGATCAGCTCGCGGATACGGGAAAATTCCATAAACTGCGGATTTCCGGGCAAAAAACTGCCGCGCATCGTAGGGAAGCGGCTTTCCCTCTGTCAAGCCGGGCGATATTCGCGACGCGCGTGGCAGTGCTGGTAGTGCGGTTGACGGGGCTGGCCGGCTTCCCTATAATTCCGCGTCTTTCTGCCGACGCCCTATGGCGGCGGTCATCCTTCAGAATCAGGAGATTGTACGGTCATGTACGCCGTTATCCAGACCGGTGGCAAACAATACCGGGTTGCCGAGGGTTCGACCCTCAAAGTTGAGAAGATCGACGCCGACGAAGGTGCCAGTGTCGAGCTGGACAAGGTCCTGATGGTCGCGAATGGTGACGACGTCAAGGTCGGGGCCCCGTACCTCGATGGCGGCAAGGTGACCGCGACGGTCAAGTCGCACGGCCGTGGCAAGAAAGTCATGATCGTCAAGTTCCGTCGTCGCAAGCATCACATGAAGCGCCAGGGACATCGCCAGGCCTTCACCGAGATTGAAGTTACCGGTATCAGCGCCGGTTGAGGGAGAGTTCAGCATGGCACATAAGAAAGCAGGCGGTAGCTCCAAGAACGGCCGCGATTCAGAATCAAAACGCCTCGGCGTGAAGGTCTACGGTGGTCAGTCGATCAACGCGGGCGGCATCATCATTCGTCAGCGCGGCACCCGTGTGCACGCCGGCGTGAATGTGGGTTGCGGTAAGGATCACACCCTGTTCGCGGTGGCGGATGGCGTGGTTCGTTTCGAGGTCAAAGGCCGGAAAAACCGCAAGTTCGTGAGCGTCGATCCGGCCTGATCTGCTGATCAATTCAGATCCCGCTGAAAAGGCCTCGTCGCTCGACGGGGCTTTTTTCGTTAAAGGACGGGTGTCTGCCGGATTTTCGGGTTGGGGTGACAGGCGATGAAATTTGTCGACGAGGCAATTATCAAGGTCGAGGCCGGTGATGGTGGCAACGGCTGCGTCAGCTTTCGGCGTGAGAAGTACATCCCCAAGGGCGGTCCCGACGGCGGCGACGGCGGCGACGGCGGGCATGTGTACCTGGTCGCCGACAGTGGCCTGAACACCCTGGTCGATTTTCGTCACCAGCGGCATCACAAGGCCGAGCGCGGCCAGAACGGCATGGGCCGGCAGATGACCGGCCACAAGGGCGGCAGTATTCATGTCCGGGTGCCGGTCGGGACCCGGGTGCATGATGCCGACACCGAGGAGTTCATCGGCGAGGTGCTGGCGCACGGCGAGGAACTGCTGGTCGCGCGTGGCGGGGTGCATGGCCTGGGCAATATCCATTTCAAGAGCAGCACCAATCGTGCGCCGCGACAGGCGACCCACGGTACGCCGGGTGAGCGGCGGACGCTGCAGCTCGAACTGGTCCTGCTGGCCGACGTCGGTCTGCTGGGCCTGCCCAATGCCGGCAAGTCGAGCCTGATCTCGGCGGTGTCCAGCGCGCGTCCCAAGGTCGCGGACTATCCCTTCACCACCCTGTATCCGAATCTGGGCGTGGTCCGCGCCGGTGATGAGCGCAGTTTCGTGATCGCCGACATCCCCGGTGTGATCGAGGGCGCGGCCGAGGGCGCCGGGCTGGGGATCCAGTTTCTCAAGCACCTGTCGCGCACCCGCCTGTTGCTGCACCTGGTCGATATGGCGCCGCTGGACGAGTCGTCGCCGGTCGAGGCGGTGCGCAGTATCGAGGCCGAGGTGGAGAAATTCGGGCGCGAGCTGGCCGGGCGCGAACGCTGGCTGGTGCTGACCAAGTGCGATCTGCTCGATGATGCGGAGTTCGCCACACGGCGCGCGGCGCTGATCGATCGGCTGGACTGGTCGGGCCGGGTGTTTTCCATCTCGTCGGTTGCGCGGCGTGGCCTCGATGAGCTCGTTCAGGCGCTGGCAGCGCGACTCGACGAGCTGCGCGAGGAGGCGTCACCGGTGCAGGCAGCGCCTGACGACGAGCCGTACGATCCGCTGAAATCATGATGTTGCCGAACAGAAACGAAACGGCGCGCCGCTGGGTGGTCAAGATCGGCAGTGCGCTGGTCACCGGCGACGGCAAGGGGCTCGACCGCGACAGCCTGCGACAATGGGTCGACCAGGTCGCCGACCTGATAGAGGCCGGCAACGAGGTCGTTATCGTCTCGTCCGGTGCGGTTGCCGAGGGTATGAAACGCATGGCCTGGCGCCAGCGCCCGAGCAGTCTGCACGAGTTGCAGGCGGCCGCAGCGATCGGACAGATGGGCCTGGTCCAGGCCTGGGAGAGCTGCTTCCAGCGCCGTGGTCTGCATACCGCCCAGGTGTTGCTGACCCACGATGACCTGTCGGATCGCAAGCGCTACCTGAATGCGCGCAGCACCCTGCGCGCGCTGGTCGGATTCGGGGTCGTGCCGGTGGTCAATGAGAACGACGCGGTGGCCAACGAGGAGCTGCGTCTCGGTGACAACGATACGCTGGCGGCATTGGTCGCCAACCTGATCGAGGCCGACCTGCTGGTGCTGCTGACCGATCAGCAGGGCCTGTTCGAGGCCGACCCGCGCACCGATCCGGATGCGGCACTGGTCACCCACGCCCAGGCCGGTGATCCAAGCCTGGACGCGATGGCCGGCGGCGGTGGTCTGCTGGGTCAGGGCGGCATGCAGACCAAGGTGCGTGCGGCGCGACTTGCTGCGCGTTCCGGGGCGGCCACCGTGATCGCCTATGGCCGGACCGAGCGGGTGCTGCAGCGTCTGCTCGCCGGTGAATCGGTGGGTACCCTGCTCACCCCGTCGCAACAGCCGGATGCCGCGCGCAAACGCTGGCTGGCCGGCCAGCTACAGGTCAAGGGTCGACTGGTACTGGATGCCGGCGCTGTGCGGGTGCTGCGCGATTCCGGGCGCAGCCTGCTCGCGGTCGGGGTCAAGGACGTGCGGGGCGGTTTCCGCCGCGGCGAGATGGTGGTCTGCGTCGATGAGCAGGGGCGGGAGGTCGCGCGCGGCCTGGTCAATTACAGCGCCGACGAGGCCCGTCGCATCCAGGGCCGGCCATCGGGCGAGATCGAGGGGATTCTCGGATACGTCGACGAGCACGAGCTGATCCATCGCGACAACCTGGTGCTGGTCTGAACTGAGCGCGTCTGGCTCGGCCGGGCCGCGCGGTTCGATCGTTGGCTGGTTTTCACGCCTGCCTGTCACGCGACGGGCAATAAAAAACCCCGGGCGATTCCGTGCGCCCGGGGTTTACTGTCGTCTGGCTTGGTTGGCAAACTCTGTGGTCCCTGCTGCGCGTCAGTGCGCCATTGGCAATCCTTTCGAGTCCTTTCGACGACGCCTTTACTCTGCCATGGATGATGGTCAGCTGACGATGACCTGAATCGTTGATCCTTGTAGGAATTTTCCTACAAGGATCTTTGCCACTGCCGATCCAGCGGACACAAAAAAGCCGGCGGTCGGCCGGCTTTTTGCGAGAATCGCGTTGCGACGCTGCTCAGAGCGCGCGGATCTTCGCATTCAGGCGGCTCTTGTGACGAGCGGCCTTGTTTTTGTGAATCAGACCCTTGCCGGCGAGGCTGTCCAGCAGCGGCAGGGCTTCCTTGTACGCGCTTTCTGCAGCGCTCTTGTCGCCGGCCTCAATGGCACTGACGATTTTCTTGATTCCGGTGCGCATCTCGCTGCGGCGACCAGCATTACGCTGGCGGGCCGATTCGGCTTGGCGGGCACGCTTACGGGCTTGTGCTGAGTTGGCCAATTCAGATCTCCTGATGCATCGGCGGTAACGAAAGACGCGAAATTATGTTGATTTGCACACACGCTGTCAAGCCCAATGATGGCGAAATCTCGACGGGGTGTTGGATACGGAGAAGTTAGAGCGCGCCTTTTGGTGCCTGGTGCCTGACTCTGGATGACGCTGCGCGGCCCATCGGATGGCTTTTCGCCCTCCACTGAGCGGCTTGCCCGGCTTGCCCCTATAATCGCGGCTTTCCGGAGGAATCGATCCTGTCTCTGCTCAAGTCCCTGTCCACCGTTGGTGGCTTCACGCTGCTTTCGCGCATTCTCGGTTTCGTCCGCGACCTGGTCTACGCCCAGATTTTTGGTGCGAATGCCTTTACCGATGCGTTCTTCGTCGCGTTCAAGATCCCGAACTTCCTGCGCCGGCTGTTTGCCGAAGGGGCCTTCGCAACGGCCTTCGTGCCGGTGCTGACCGAGTACCGAACGCAGCGGGATTTTCGCGAGCTGAAGGATTTTGTCGACCACATCGCCGGTACCCTGGGGCTGGTGCTGCTGGTGGTTTCGCTGATCGGCGTGGCTGCGGCGCCGCTGCTGGTGTCGCTGTTTGCGTTTGGCTGGGTGCTGGATGGAGAAACCGCCAAGCTGGCGCTGGCGGCCGAGATGCTGCGTCTGACCTTTCCCTACCTGTTCTTCATCTCGCTGACCGCGTTTGCCGGCGGCATCCTCAACGCGCACGACCGTTTCGCCGTGCCCGCCTTCACCCCGGTGCTGCTCAACCTGTGCTGATCGGCGCGGCGCTGTGGCTGGCGCCGCTGATGGACCAGGGCATTGTCGCGCTGGCCTGGGGGGTGCTGCTCGCCGGTGTCATCCAGTTCACCTTCCAGCTGCCCTTCCTGGCGCGGCTCAAGCTTGTCCCGCGGCCGCGGCCGAATTTTCGCGATGCCGGGGTGCGGCGGGTGCTGCAGGCTGATGGTGCCGGCACTGTTCGCGGTATCGGTCACCCAGATCAATCTGCTGCTCGATACCGTGCTGGCTTCGTTCCTCGAGACCGGCAGCATCTCCTGGCTGTACTATTCCGACCGCCTGATGGAGTTCCCGCTGGGCATTCTGGGCGTGGCGCTGGCGACCGTGATCCTGCCGCGACTGTCGCGGCGCCAGGCCGAGGCGGCTCCTGAGGCGTTCAGCCGTACCCTCGACTGGGGTCTGCGCATGACCGTGATTTTCGGCGTGCCGGCCGCGGTCGGCCTGATCCTGCTGGCCGGTCCGATGATCTCCACGCTGTTTCAGTCCGAGGTGTTCGACCGCGCATGACGTGGCGATGGCGCAGCGCAGCCTGATGGCTTATTCGCTGGGACTGCTGGCGTTCATCCTGATCAAGGTGCTGGCGCCCGGTTTCTACGCGCGCCAGGATACACGCACGCCGGTGCGCATCGGGATGATCGCCATGGCGGTCAACATGCTCCTCAATCTGGCGTTGATCTTTCCCCTGGCGCATGCCGGTCTGGCGCTGGCGACCAGCCTGTCGTCCTATCTGAACGCCTATCTGCTGTTTCGTGCCCTGCGGCGCAGCGGGGCCTTTGTCCCGGCGGACGGCTGGGGGCGGCTGGGCCTGCAGGTTGGCGCTGGCGCGCTGGCCATGGCGCTGCTGTTGCTGTTCGCCGTACCCGGGCTCGAGAGTTGGATTGCCGCCGGCGCGTGGTGAACGGATCGTCTGGCTGGTCGGCGCCATCGCGGCTGGCGCTGCGGTCTATCTGGGGGTGTTACTGGCGACCGGGGTGCGCCCGCGCGATCTGCATACCAAGGTTTCGGGAGAGGTGGAGTGATGTTGCGTTTGCTGTGGCTGAGCCTGCTCGTGGTGGTGCTGGATCAGGCCAGCAAGTTCTGGATTGTGGCCCGCTTCGAGGAGTACGAGGTGCTCGACGGTGTGGCCGGTTTTCAACCTGACCCTGGTCTACAACACCGGTGCGGCGTTCAGTTTTCTCAGTGATGCCGGGGGCTGGCAGCGCTGGTTCTTCGTCGGCGTCGGGGTGCTGGTCTGTACCTTCATGGTGATCTGGATGAGTCGGCTACGCAGCAGTGAGCGCATGCTGGGCCTCGGCTTGGCCATGGTGGTCGGCGGCGCGATCGGCAACCTGATCGACCGGATCTGGTTGGGCAAGGTGGTGGATTTTCTCCAGTGGCACTGGCAGGACTGGTATTGGCCGTCGTTCAACCTGGCCGACAGTGCGATCACCCTGGGCGTGGTGCTGCTGCTGCTCGATGGCCTGTTCGCCGGCAATCGTCAAGGAGAATCCAATTCCTGAGATTTTTCCTACATCACTGCGGGCAATCGGCTGCTGTGCTGCACCGCGGCCTGGCCGATAATCGTCACACCACCTTCAGGGACGAAGTGAAGTACAGGACGTACCGGTCGACAGGGATGTCGCGGGATTCATGGAGGATCGACACCAAGCCTTGGTGGTAATGCCCGGCAACAGGGACTGTTGCCGGGCATTCCTTTCTCTGCGCCATTGCCAGCCCTCTCGCGTCATTCGTGTCGCGACCGATCGGGCACGATATACTCGCTTGTTTACATTCAGCTGGGCCGGCAAAAATCCGTGTTACTGATCCGGGGACTGCACAACCTGCGTTCGATACACCGTGGCTGCGTCGCCACCATCGGCAATTTCGATGGTGTGCACCTGGGCCATCAGGCGGTGTTTTCGGCATTGACGGCGCGCGCCCGCGCGGCCGGCTTGCCGTCGCTGGTCATTACCTTCGAGCCGCAGCCGATGGAGTTTTTCCGTCCCGAGCAGGCGCCGGCGCGCCTGACCCGTCTGCGTGAGAAGGTCGAGGCGATTGCCGCATGCGGTATCGACCGGGTGCTGCTGATCAAGTTCGATCAACGTTTTGCCGCCATCGGCGCGGAGGATTTCGTCCAGCAGACCCTGGTCGACCATCTGGCGATACGCCATCTGTATGTCGGCGACGATTTCCGTTTCGGCCAGGGGCGACGCGGCGATTTTGCCCTGCTGCG
>CAVRBK010000023.1:0-3679 GCA_963719025.1 uncultured Gammaproteobacteria bacterium
CTTGAACAGCTGCTCAGTCAGCACCAATCGGGCCAACGGGATCACAGCACTGTTCTGTGGTCGCTGATGATGTTCGAGGCCACGATGCGCAGTGATGACATTGAGTTCACCTAGTGGGCCAAGTGGAAAGTTCTGTAACGCTCAGCCGTGATAGCCCATCTGCGCCGAAACCGCCTTGCCCGCTGCAATCATGTCATCGATCCATTCCGTGCGGCGTCGCTCGATGGGTGCCGATACCGAAAGGCCGGCGACGGCGTTTCCGGTGCTGTCGTATAGCAGGACGCCAATGCAGCCGACGTCGATCTCGGCCTCTTCATTGTCGAGTGCGTAACCTTTCCCGATTGCCTCGTTGCACTCGCTGATGAGGCGCGGCAGCGTGGAGATCGTATTACGCGTGTACGACGGCAGATTGGTGCGCTGTGCATAGCCGCTGATCTCCGCGTCACCCGCTGCCCCCAGCATCAGCTTGCCCACGGCGGTGACATGCAGTGGTGCGCGGCTGCCGACCACCTGCTGGACATGCATCATGCGATTGGGTGTGGCTTTCTCGATGTACACGACGACGTCGCCCTCACGGATCGTCAGATTGACCGATTCACCGAGCCGGTCGCGCAGGGATTCCATGACGGGCAGGGCGATCGACCGCAGGTCGATGTCACGATGCAGCCGCACACCGAGTTGAAGCAGGCGTAACCCCAGGCGGTAACGTCCGGCTGGATCGCGTTCGACGAAGCGATTGTCGATGAGCGAGGCGAGGATGCGGTGGGTTGTGGAAACGTGCAGGCCTGTTTCAGCACTCAGCACCTTGAGGCTGACGGGCTCTGGATAGCGGGCGATGGCCTCGAGCAGCGAGGCGGCCCGGTCAATGACCTGAATACGCTTGTTTCGAACAATTTCCTTCATGGCGAAAGAAAATACCACAATGTGGGAATTCAAGCGAAAAGGGGAGCAATAGTGCTTAATTTTGCGTAATGCGCACAAAAAATATCAAAGTTTGCACAATGTGGAAACGCAATCTGCCCCTATCGTTTTGTGAAGTATTCGCAGGATTTCAATAACTTAGGACATAAGGGCAACGACACCTAAACAAAATTTCACCATACGCAATTCATTGCTCATTGTGGTAAGTCGTTTCTCGCTCTAGTTTCTCCTGCAATGCGGTCGCCGATCGCACCGACCAGGATCAAACGGAGCCAGACACCATGAATACCAATGCCCAGGAAATGTTCCCGTCGACGCCGGATTTTTGCGACGGCATGTTGCATATTGCCGATGCCTCGGATGCCATGAGCCGTTTTGGATCGACGCCGGTCGTTGCTGAATCAACCGGCTCGATCGGTGCGACAGACGCCGCCGCGGTCTTCCAGACCATGCTGACCGCTGATGCCCTGCGTTACACCACGCTGCAACTCTGTGCATCCAAAGAGTCGGGCCACCCCGGCGGCTTTGCCAGCAGCGCCGATGCCTACGCCGCTCTGACCCTGCTCGGGCACACCAACATCGTGACCGAGGTCGGACATCATGCCCCCGGCTTTTACAGCGCCATGTTCCTCGATGGGTCTCTGGCGGACATGGGCATTCACACGATGACCGATCTGCAGGCGCGTTTTCGCGAGCGCGATGGCCTGCTTGGACACCTGTCGGGGGCCATCCCGGGCCTGTTGTCACCGGCCGGGCCGCTGGGCCAGGGCCAGCACTTCGCCATGGCGGGTGCCTATCTGAATCGGGACAAGCTGTTTCCCTGCACGATTGGTGATGGCGGACTCGGCGAGCCCTACATCATGTCGGCCATGAAGCATTTCCATACCGGTTACCCGGAGGTCACCAACTTCCTGCCGGTGCTGGTTTGGAACGGCTACAGCCAGGAGCACCACTCGATGGTATCGCTGATGAGCAATCAGCAGATGAGCGACTACTGGCGTGCCCACGACTTCGACAACATCGTGCTGATCGACGCCAAGGAATTCGACGACGTGGGGCAGGAGGGCGCCTATGTTGATAGCACCCTATTCGGCGATGAAGCGCGGATGGCGTTTACCCGTGCCGTGCTCGAGGGCGCCAGAGCAGCCGCTGATGCGGCAATGTCGGGCACGCTGAGTGTAATGATCATTAAGCAGCTCAAGGGTGCGGGCGTGCATGCGCACGGGGCAAAGTCGCATAACCTCTATCCGGGAGACAATCCTCAGAAGGACAGCATCGCGGCTGCGCTGCAGCGCCGTGCGCTGACGGCCGGGGGCTGGGCGCTGGTGCGCACGAACATGCAGCGCGCAGGTGGCGGCCCGGCGGGTCGTACCGTAGTGACCGAGTTCGAACGTGAGCTGAGCGATATCGGTGAGCTGCCGACGCAGGAATTCGCGGTCGGCGACAAGGCGGTACCGGCCACGGCCATGGCCCACATGGTCGTCGAACTGGGTCGGCGTGATCCCTGCTTCGTTGTCACCAATGCGGACGGCAACGAGGCGTCGAACATGAAGCCGATCAACGAGGCGCTGCAGATCCGTCATCCGACCGAAGACACCCTGTACAACCAGGCGCCGAACGGCCAGGTGTATGAACCACTGAATGAAGATGCCTGCGCCGGTTTCGCCGCCGGTCTGGCACTGTTTGGTGGTCGTTCGCTCTGGTTGTCTTACGAGAGCTTTGCCATCAATGGTTGGCCGATCATACAGACGGTCGGACAGGCGATGGCCGAGTTGCGTCGCAAGACACCGGCGGTGGTGTCGATGTTTACTGCCGGTGCACTGGAACAGGGGCGTAATGGCTGGACCCACCAGCGCCCCGAGATCGAGAACTACATCGGTGGCCAGATGCGCAATGGCAACGTCTACCTGTTGTACCCGGCAGACGCCAACATGATGCAGGCGGCTTACGGCTGGTCTACCGGTCAGTTCAACAAATGCATCAGTATCATTGCATCGAAGTCGCCGCTGCCGGTCTATACCACGAAGGCGCAGGCTGAACAGGCGATCGAGCAGGGCGCGATCACGCTGTATGAATCTGCGAAAGGCGACAAGGGGACAATCGTTTTTGCCGTGACCGGCGATATGATCAACCTGCCGGTGTTTGGTGCCCGCGATGCGCTTGAGCAGGATGGCTACCGGGTGCGCATCGTGTGTGTCGCGAATCCGCGCCGTCTGTATCGGCCCGGCGATGTGGCCTGGCAGCATGCATCACAGGCCGACGACCGTTTCATCTCGGATGCCGCGTTTGATGCGTTGTTTGCCGGTGACGTTCTGATCGGCGTGAGTGGCGGGGGAACGATTGCGCTGGAGAGTGTCATGTTGCGCAGCACGACCATTGCCCGTGATCTTTTTGGCTGGCAGCGCGGCGAAACGACGGCCAGCCCGGCCGAGATCATGGCATTCAATGGCATCACTGCAGAGCACCTGACCCGACGGGCCGAAGAACTTGCCGGCCCGCGTATCGCGGAAGCCGTGGCCTGAGTCCCTGGAGATGAATATGCAGAAAATCACCAAGATCATCGTGATCGACGACGATCCAACCGGGTCTCAGACGGTACACAGTTGCCTGCTGCTGACGCGGTGGGATAGCGATACCCTGCGGCAGGGGCTGGCCGACGATGCACCCCTGTTTTTCGTACTGAGCAACACCCGGGGCATGGATGCCCGGCAGGCCGCCGCGGTGACCCGCGAGATCTGTGTCAATCTAGCAATTCGTG